>JBIKMH010000031.1:0-39006 GCA_044359355.1 Planctomycetota bacterium
CGCGGGGGCGCCGGGGGTGTGCGGGGGGGGGCGCGCCCGCCGCCGGCCCCCCGCCCGCTGCTTTGACAGTCTCCGACAGGAAGCGCATTCTGCTGGACCTTTGGCCAGCGTCCGCACCACCTGGGAACTCCTCAAGCCGCACGCGCGCCCGCATGCCGGAGCGTTCCTGCTATCGGTGCTGCTGGGCTGGATCGCGGCTCTGGGGCAGCGCTCGATCTGGCTCCTGCTGGCGCCCACGATCGAAATTCTGTTCCCCGGAGAGGCCGGCCAGAAGCAGGACGGATCCTCGGCCGCGCAGTTCGTGCGCAGCGCCTGGGACTGGCTGATGCAAGGCGCGGGCAAGGAGCCTCTGGCTGCGCTGAGCCGGGTTGCGCTGGTCGTGGGCGTTCTGGCGCTGCTGACCGCGCTGGCGCAGTACGCCTTTCTGACGTTGACGCGCTGGCTGGCGGTGCGGATGGTCGTGGACCTGCGCATGCGCATCGCGAGGCACCTGATGGGGCTTTCGATGAGCTACCACGGCCGAAGGCATTTCGGCGACATGCTCTCGCGCATCTCGAGTGACGTCACCAGCACGCTGAACGTGCTCAACATCGCGCTCAAGGATCTCGTTCAGGAGCCACTGCTCGCCATCTCGTCGCTGCTGATGGCTTTCTGGATCGCACCGCTTCCGACGGTCGTCGTGACCGTCGGCCTGCTGCTCGTCGCAGTGCCTGTGGCGCTGCTCAGCAAGCGCGTGCGCAAGGGCAGCACCAAGTCTCTGACCCAGCTGGGCAGCTCGGTGCAGGCGCTCTCCCAGATGTTCTCCGGAATCCGCGCGGTAAAGGCCTTTCGCGCCGAGGAGCGCGAGTTGGCCCAGTACGAGCAGATCAATCAGGGCTACCTCAAGAGCACCATGAAGATGGTGCGCGCCATGGCGCTTTCGAATGCCTGGGCCCTGTTCATCAGCTACACGGGCATGGGACTGATGTTGCTCCTGATCGGCACGCTGGCGAGTGGTCAATTCGAGAACGTCGGCGCGATGGCGACCTTCTTCGGGCTGATCTCCACGGTCTACGGCAGCATCAAGGACATCACGCGCGCGATCACGCACACCCAGGAATCGGTCGGCGCTTCCGAGCGCATTCAGGCACTGCTCGACGAGCGCGCTGACATCCTCGAACATCCGCGGCCCAAGGGGGCGCACGGCCTTGGCAGCGGCCTCCGGTTCGAGCGGGTTTCCTTCGCGTATCCCGGCGGGGACGGAAATGCTCTCAGCCAGGTGGATCTGGCGATCCGGCCCGGCGAGACGCTCGCGTTGGTGGGACCCTCGGGCTCGGGCAAGAGCACGCTGGTCGATCTCGTGGCGCGCTTCCTCGATCCGGTGGAAGGACGCATCACGGTCGATGGCGTGGACCTGCGCGAGTTGTCGATCGACTCCTGGACGGCTCAGTTCGCCATGGTCGGACAGGTCCCGTTCCTGTTCCACACGAGCATCGAGGAAAACATCCGCTACGGCAAGCCCGGCGCCTCGCGCGAGGAAGTCGAAGCCGCCGCCCGCATGGCGGGAATCCACGAGTTCATTCAGTCGCTGCCCGACGGCTACGCCACGAACGTGGCCGATGCGGGCTCGCGGCTTTCGGGCGGGCAGCGTCAGCGCATCACGATTGCCCGCGCTTTCCTCAAGGCCGCACCTCTGCTGCTGCTCGATGAAGCGACCAGCGCGCTCGACTCGGAGTCGGAGGCCATCGTCCAGTCGGCGCTGGAGCGCCTGATGGGCGGAAGAACGGTGATCGTGATCGCTCATCGCCTCTCGACGATCCGCAAGGCAGACCGCATCGCGGTGCTCGAAGGCGGGCGGATCGTGGAGATCGGCACTCACGAGGAACTGCTGGCACGAAACGGAGTGTACGCGCGGCTGGCGGCCGCCTGAGTGCCCGCCATGCAGATGCGCCGAAGCTGGATCTGGTCGGGCTTGGGTGCGGCAGTCCTCGTGCTGAGCCTGCTCCCGGTCCCCGACGGGATGCAGGGCCGCACGATTTGCACCTTCCGGAACCTCTTTGACCTGCCTTGTCCGGGCTGCGGGGTGACGCGCTCGCTGCGGGCCGCGGTCCACGGCGACTGGAGCGCGGCGATCGACCACAACCCCTTCGGCCCGGTGTTTCTGCTGCTGGCCGTGGTGCTGCTGCTCGCGCCGCTGTGGCAGCGTCTGTGGCCCGACTGGGATCTGGCGCTCGTGAGCCAACGCTGGGCGAGAATCGCTGCACTGGCGCTTGTCGTCGCCATGCTGGCGTACGGTTTTGGGCGCATCCTGCACGTGCTGAACGGGCGATCCTGAGCCATCGCGCTGCTACGATGGACAACCCATGAACCGGATCGCGCTGCGGATGCTGATGGGGGATCGTGCCAAGTACATCGGCATCATCTTCGGCATCACCTTCGCCTCGCTGCTGATCACCCAGCAGATGTCGGTCTTCACCGGGATCATGTACCGGACCTTCGCGACCATCACCGACATCGCACAGCCACAGCTGTGGGTGATGGATCCCAAGGTTGCTTACATCGACGACATCAAGCCGCTGCAGAGCACGCAGCTCTTCCGCGTGCGCTCCGTCGAGGGAGTGGAATGGGCCGTGCCCTTCTACAAGGGACTGCTGCGGGCACGCCTCGCCAACGGAACCTTCCAGTCGGTCAGCGTGCTCGGCATCGACGATGCCACGCTGCTGGGAGGGCCCGCCGTGATGGTCGAAGGACGGCTCGAGGATCTGCGCAGGACCGACGGCGTGATCGTCGACGAGGTGGCGGCCCGGACCCGCCTCGCCAAGCCCTCGAGCGCTCCGAACATGCCGCCTGAGCCCCTGCGGATCGGAGACACGCTCGAGATCAACGACCGGCGTGCCACGGTGGTGGGGCTGTGCCGCACCACGCGCAGTTTCCAGTCGCAGCCGGT
Organism: Planctomycetota bacterium; assembly: GCA_044359355.1. GTDB lineage: Bacteria > Planctomycetota > UBA1135 > UBA1135 > SYGM01. The sequence goes on from JBIKMH010000031.1 coordinate 2,927, forward strand.
GATCTACACCACCTTCACGCGCGCGACTTCCTTCGCCCCTCGCGAGCGCAAGCTGCTCTCCTTCGTGCTGGTCGGCGTGGCGCCCGGGCATGACGAGGCCGCCGTCGCCGAGCGCATCGAGCAGCGCACGGGACTGCAGGCCGTGCGCCGCGAGGAATTCATGTGGAAGACGGTGATGTACTTCATCAAGTTCACGGGCATTCCGATCAACATCGGCACCGCCGTGCTGTTGGGCTTCATCGTCGGCACTGCCATTGCCGGCATGACCTTCTTCAACTTCACGCAGGACAACCTCAAGCAGTTCGGCGCACTCAAGGCCATGGGGGCCAGCAACTGGGTGCTTCTGCGCATGACGATCCTGCAGTCGATGACGGTGGGTACCATCGGCTACGGGCTGGGTGTGGGCGCCGCCTCGCTGTTCGGCTATCTGGCGCGCAACTCCGAGCTGGCTTTTCGCATGCCCTGGCAGGTGCTCTTGATCAGCGCGGGTGCCGTGCTCGTGATCTGCGTGCTATCCGCGGTCTTCAGCATCATCAAGGTGATGAGGCTGGAGCCTGCCATCGTCTTCAAGGCCTGAGGATGTCGCACGAACGGATCGTAGAATGCCGCGGTGTGACCAAGTCTTACGGGCTTGGCAGCGAGCGCGTGCCGGCGCTGCGCGGCGTCGATCTGGAAGTGCGGACCGGCGAACTGCTGATGCTGGTCGGACCGTCTGGATGCGGCAAAACCACGCTGATTTCGGTGATCGCCGGGATCCTCGATCCGGACGAAGGTGCCGTTCAGGTGCTCGGGCGTGACATGCGGGCCACCCGCGGTTCGGCGCGCACCCGCTTCCGGGGGCAGAACGTCGGCTTTGTCTTTCAGCAGTTCAATCTGCTGCCCGCGCTGACGGCCTGTGAAAACGTCGCGGTGCCCCTGCTGATTCTGGGGGTGCCGCGCAGGCAGGCTCAGGACCGGGCGCAAGCCATGCTCGCCCGCGTCGGGCTCGGAGAGCGCACGCGTTCGCTCCCGAGTCAGTTGTCGGGCGGTCAGCAGCAGCGCGTGGCGATCGCGCGGGCTCTGGTCCATGATCCGCGTCTGATCGTCTGCGACGAGCCCACCAGCGCGCTGGATCAGGAGACCGGGCAGCGCGTGATGGAAATTCTGCGTGAAGTCGCGCTGGGCGAAGGCCGTGCGCTCGTGGTCGTGACCCACGACGCACGCGTGTTCGGCTTTGCGGATCGTATCGCGCACATGAACGACGGACGCATCCAGAAGGTCGTCCGGAACGCGGCCGAGGCGGCGCACGAGGAGCGGAACTGACATGGGAGTGATCATCAAATACGGGCTTCCACTGCTGGCTGTCAGCGGTTTTTCCTTCGCGGCGTACCGCGTCGTGCAGACTTCCAGACCCACCGAAGCGGCGCCGCCGATCGTGCAGCCGCCGCGCTCGCCGTTTCCGCTGACGATCTCCGGGGCCGGCATCGTTGAGGCGCGCACTCAGAACATCGCGATCGCGACGCAGATTCCAGGAGTCATCGCCGAGGTCTTCGTGGGCGTGGGTGATCGCGTGACGAAGGATGCACCCCTGTTTCGCATCGATGACCGTGACCGGCGCGCTGAATTGGCCGTGCGGGAGCTGGCGGTCGAAAGTGCGCGGGCCGAGTTGGCGCGCCTGGAGGCCCTGCCGCGGCCCGAAGACCTGCCGCCGCTCGAAGCGCGCGTGAGGACCGCGCAGAGCGAGCTGGCGGATGGCGAGCGCCAGCTCGCGCTGCTCGAGGGGGTGCAGGACAAGCGGGCTGTCTCCATCCAGGAGCTCGACAAGCGCCGCTCGAGCGTGCTGACCGCGCGCGCACGGGTGCTCGAAGCAGAGGCGGCCCTGACGCGGGCCCGGCAGGGAGTCTGGGCTCCGGAACTGGAGCTAGCTCGTCGCGCGATCGCCTCGGCCGAGGCGCGGGTCGCGGCGCAGCGCACCGAGGTCGAGCGCTGCACCGTTCGCGCCGCGGTCGGCGGAACCGTGCTGGCGGTCAACGCACGCACCGGAGAGTACGCCCAGACGGGTCCTGCGGCACTGATCCTGCTCGGAGACACCGAGCGTCTGCATGTGCGCGTGGATATCGACGAAAACGATGCATGGCGCTTTCAGCCCGGGTCGAAAGCGCGCGGCGTGGTGCGCGGCAATCGCGAGCTTGGCACCGATCTGGAATTCGTGCGGGTGGATCCGTTCGTAATCCCCAAGCGTTCGCTGACGGGCGAGAGCACCGAGCGCGTCGATACGCGCGTGCTGCAGGTGCTGTTTGCCTTCGATCCGGCGCACCTGCCCGTCTACGTGGGTCAGCAACTCGACGTTTTCATCGAGGTGCGCCCGTGATCCGACCTTTCGCTGCGCTGTTCCTGCTGCTCGTGGCCTGTGCAGCTCCTGCGAGCCGTGAAATCGCGACGCCGGTTCTTCCAGAGGCTTGGAGCGACGCGGCTTCGAGTGTGCTGGCGCCGGAGCTGCGCTGGTGGAGTTCCTTCGGCGATCCCGTGCTCGTGGATCTGATCGAGCGGGCCGCGCACTCCAATCCGGATGTGGCGATTGCGCGCACGCGCCTGCTGGAAGCGCGTGCGCTCGCGCGTGCCCAGGGCGTGAGCGCCAAGCCCAGCGTCGATCTGGCTGCTTCCGCCAGCCGCTCGCAGCCGAGCGAAAACACCCGCCAGGGAGCCTTCGTCGGGGATGACGATCTGTATCAGCTGGGTCTGGATGCGCGCTGGGAACCGGATTTCTACGGGCGCCTAGATGCGGGCATTGCCGCAGCGCGGGCGGCCGAACTCTCCGCGCTGGAGAGCCTGCGTGCGGTGCGCGTCAGCTTGTTCGGCGAGCTGGCGGGCGCGTACGTGGAATTACGCGGGACCGAGCGCTTGCTGGCCGTGCTGCGCGACAACGCGCGGGTTCAGTCGGAGACCGCGGAGCTGACCCGCGCGCGCGTCGACGCCGGCCTCGCCACGGAACTGGATCTTTCGCGCGCCATCGCGCAGCTGCGCAGCCTCGAAGCGGAGATACCGGCCATCGAGGCGCGCCGGCAGACGACGCTCAACCGTATCCGCGTTCTGCTGGGCGGACAGACCGTGGAGCTGGCGCCGGGTGGCGAGCTGCCGATCCCCGGTTCCGCAATCGGCATGGGAACGCCCTCGCAGTGGCTCGAGCGCCGTCCCGACCTGCGGCAGGCGCGCGCCGAGCTCGAACGCTTTTCCGAACTGGCGCGCGGCGCTCAGGCGGATCTCTATCCGCGCATCAGCCTCAGCGCGCGTGTGGGCCAGGATTCCAACCAGTTTTGGAACATGCTGGAGTCAGGCAGCAACGCCTGGTCGATCGGCGGCGGGCTGCTGTACCCGATCTTCGACCGCACGAATCTTCGCGAACGCGCAGCCGCAGCTGACGAGCGTGCGCGCGGTGCGCTCTTTCAGTGGCAGAAAGCGGTGCTGACGGCCTTTGCGGAAGTCGAGGACGCGCTCAGCGCGCTGGCACGCGAACGTGAGCGGGTGGAGAAGCTCTCCCAGGCACTGGATGCCGGCCGCAAGGCGGTCGCGCTGGCCGAGGAGCTTCACGAGCGCGGCGTGGTCGACTTCTTTCAGGTCCTCGACGCGCAGGGCCAGCAGTTGCGCATTGAGTCCCAACTCGCTCAGGCGCGCACACAGGTCAGCGTGCGCGCCGTGGCGCTCTACAAGAGTCTGGGGGGCGGCTGGGAAGGCTTCGAGGAAATCGAACAGCCGTCCGCGCGCTAGCTTTCGGCCTGGCGGTGGGCCTCCACCATCCAGAGCTGCTTCTCGACATCGCGCGTGATGCCGGTGAACAGGTCGGCTGTGGCCGGATCGCCGAGTTCTTCCGCAAGCTCGATCGCTTCGCGCGCCTGCAGCGAGAAGGCGCCCAGAGCATGTCCAAGCGCGTCGACATGGTCGAGGCCGTCGCTGAGGCCGGTGGGGTAGGCCTTGAGCCGCGTGGTTTTGGCCGCATGGGCGATCTGCCCGCGTGCTTCGCCGCCCAGTTGCACCGCGCGCTCCGCGATGCTGTCCACGGCCTCGCTCGCCATGGCGTGGACGGCATCGAAGAGCGCATGCAGCGACTGGAAGGAGGGCCCCTTCACGTTCCAGTGCGCGCTTTTCGCCTGCAGCGAGAGATCCACCGCGCTCGCCAGCCGCGAATTGAGCAGTTCGACCAGCTTGGCACGAGCGGGAGCCGGGAGCGGGTTGTGTGTGGAAGTGAGCTTGCTGTTCTTCATGGCGCATACTCTAGCGGTGCAGGAATCGCCGCCGCGATACGGAGCTTCGATCTTCGCTTCGATCTTCGCCGGAGATCGCGCCGGATCAGGCGCGCTGGATTAGGCGCGCTGGATTAGGCGCGCTGGATTAGGCACACGGCCTGCACGGCCACTCCGCCGCCGCCAGCCAGCGCTCCGAGGCCCTCCACGCTCTTGCCCTTGACGTTGACCGCATCCGGCTGGAGGCCCGTCAATGCGGCGATGCGCTCGCGCATGGCCGCGCGGTGTGGTGCGATGCGCGGACCTTCCGTGACGATCACGATGTCCAGATTGAGCGGGAAGTAGCCGGCCACGCGCACTCTGCGCACGCACTCCTCCAGCAAACGCGCACTGTCAGCATCCTTCCAGCGTGGATCCTTGTCGCTAAACAGCGTCCCTAGATCGTCGAGGCCCGCGGCGCCGAGCAGCGCGTCCGCAACGGCGTGCAGCACGGCATCGCCGTCGGAATGCCCCAAGGGGCCCGCAGCATGCGGGAGTTCGATTCCTCCGAGCCGGCAGGGGCGGCCTTCGACCAGGCGGTGTACGTCAAATCCTATTCCGATGCGCTGCGTCATGCTTTTCGAGTGCCTTGAGCCAGCAGAGCCTCCGCGAGCAGCAGATCCTCCTGCGTGGTGATCTTCCAGTTGGTGGGACTGCCGGCCGTCAGCGCCACCGGTCCCAGATAGCGTTCCCACAGGGCGGAATCGTCGGTGGGCGTCCAGCCTTCGGCGTGCGCGCGCTCGAGCAGGCTGGCAAAGCGGATCCGGTCGAACACTTGCGGTGTCTGAGCGCTCCAAAGGACCGAGCGATCGAGGGTCTGGTCGACATGAGCCGCGTCCGGGCTGTGCTTGATCGTGTCGCGGAGCGGGATCGCCACGAGCGCAGCGCCCTCGCGGGCCGCCGCTTCGATCGCGGCCGCGATGGTGTGCGGGGCGATCATCGGGCGCGCCGCATCGTGGATCGCCACCAGAGCGCTGGCCGGATCCGCGGCTGCGACGCCTGACCGGACGCTGTCGGTGCGCTGTCGGCCCCCGCTGACCCAGCGACAAGGCTTGGTGCAGCGCGACAGACTGTCCTGACGCCACAGATCATCCGCATGCGCGACCACGATGATCTCCCGCACGCTCTCGACGCTCTCGAAGGCGCTGCGCGCGTGCTCCAGCACGGTGCGCCCCGCGACCGTGAGGAACGGCTTGCGCAGAGACTCTCCTTCGGATCCTCGGATGGCCATGCGCTCCGAGCGCCCGGCGGCTACGAGGATCGCCGTGGTGGCGGTGCTTGCGGTCATTCGGTCCTTCAGCGTAGGGTGAGCGCAGCGCGGGCTCCACCCGCCACCCATGAAGAACAGCCTGGAAACGGCCGACGGGCCCCGCCTGCGGCATGACACCAAGGCACGCATCGTGCTGGGCCTCGATCCGGGAACCCGCGTCGTGGGTTTCGGAGCGATCGCGGTCCACTCGCGCGGACCCAAGCTGTTTGCGACGGGTGTGATCAAGCCGGCAGCCAAGCTGGACGTTCCGCAGCGTCTCGCGGTGATCCAGGCGGCGGTCGAGCAGCTGCTCGAACAGGTCCGGCCGGATATCGTGGTGGTCGAGCAGGCCTTTGCCGCGCGCAACCAGCAATCGGCCTTTCGGATCGGGGAGGGGCGCGGCGTGCTGTTGGCCTGTGCGGCGCGCTTTGGAGCAGAACTGGTCCAGTATCCGCCCTCCGTCGCCAAGAAGGCCGCAGCGGGCCATGGCGCGGCGGACAAGACTCAAGTTGCGGCCATGATCGCGCGCGCGCTGGGGCTGGAGAAGCCGCCGGAGCCGCTGGATGCCAGCGATGCGCTGGCGCTGGCGCTGGCCTGGATGACGCGTCAGCGGGTGTCCGCGCTGCGCGCTCGCCGCTGAACGCTCATGCAGCCGAATGTTCCCAACGCGCTGCGACAGGCCTGGCCCGGCTGGGTATTGCTCGATTCCGCGCTGCAATTGTCGGAGCAACTTCGGGTGGATTGGGTCGGCCGCGATCGGGAAGGTTTGCTGCTGCTCGTCTGTCGCGGCCTGCAGCAGCCGGGCGAGAGCGCACAGCTGGCTCTGAAGCTGGCGCTCGCCGCCCGGCAACTGGAAGCACAGCTGCTGCGCCGCTATCTGGCGCTTGAGCTGCGCGTCGTGCTGCTGCTGGCGCCAGAGCAGCGCTCCGTGGCCGAGTTGCTGGCGCCGCTTTGTCAGCGTCCGCTGCTCTGCATGGAATGGCGCGAGTGGCACAGCGCTGGCGGATCGGAACTGGCGCTGGAGCGCATCGAGGTGTCCGAGGCCCCGCTGTGCATCACGCGCGAAACCGCACTGAAAGCTCTGGATCGCGGGCTCGGCGAGCGCGCGCGGCGGCTGGCGGAGACGCTGGAGGCGCCCGCCCTGGGCGCGCGACTGGTTCCGGGGCTCGACCGCTGGGAGTTTCTCATGGGGGGGCAACTCCTGTGTTCGCTCAGCTTGCACCCAGAGCGGGTGGAAGCCCGCGTGGGATCAGGAAGTCGCATTTGGGTGCTCGACAGCGCCGAGGCGGAGCGCGAGTTTCTGGACGCGGCCCTGCGGGAGCGGCTGCGGCTTCCGTCCGCCGGAACGGCGGATTCGGCCTCCATCTCGGCCGAAATCTCCGCCGAAAAGGCTCTCGATCCACGCGAGCCGGTGCTCACGCGCGAAGAGCTGCAGGCCTTCCGCGCGCTGGATTCCGACTGAAATTCCACGCTGCTGGCTTGGAATCGGCGCGCGGAGCTCGCAGTCTGACGCTCACGGACAGGTGCGACAAGCCGTCGCAACCGTCCGCTCTTTGAAACAAGCGGCATGAATTGGGATCAGGCACGCCAGTGGTTTTCCCTCCGTCGCACTCCTGCGGAGCCAGCGTTGAGAGCGTCCAGACCACGAGAGGATGCGCTGCACATCGTGCGCGCGTCTTCGCTGTGCATCGCCAGCGGCAAGGGAGGCACGGGCAAGTCCGTGGTCAGTTCGGCGATCGCGACGCTGTTCGCGCGTTCGGGCCGCACCCTGCTGGTCGACGCCGACATGGGGGTTGGCAACGCGCACATCCTACAGAACCTGCTGCCCGAGCATTCGCTCGTGGAGGTGGCCGAGGGCGTGCGCTCGGCTCGCGAGGTGCTGGTCCACTGCCGACCGCAGCTCGATCTGCTCGCCGCGGGCTCGGGTGTCTCGCACATGGCGGAGCTCTCTCCGCTGGAGATGCAGCTAATTGCCTCGGGGCTGGAGCAGCTCGAGCCGGAGTACCGCACGCTGGTGGTGGATTCGGCGGCCGGCATTTCGCCGCAGACCATACGCTTTGCCGCGGCGAGCGATGTGGTTCTGATCCTGACAACACCGGATGTGACGGCGATGACGGATGCCTACGCCTTCCTCAAGGTGCTGCTCCAGCGCCGCGGGGACTGCACGCCCCTGCTGCTGGTCAACCGGGCCGCCGACAGGGACGAGGCCCTATCCGTCGCCGAACGTTTCCGCTCCGTTTCGCGCCGCTTTCTCCAGCGCGAACCGCGCCTGATCGGCTGGCTGCCGGAGGATCGCGCGGCGGTCCGCAGCGTCGCCGCCCGCGAGCCGGTGGTGGTCAGCTGCCCCGAGTCGGAACTCTCGAAATCGCTGCTGCAGCTCGGCGCGCTGCTCGAGCAGGAGTTCGCTAAGGTCCACCCCCGCGGACTGGGCCGCAGCCTGCTGCGCTCGATCGCCGCACCCGCCTCCAAACGCGCGCCGGCCTGAGCGATATTTCCGCGAGAACCCGGCCTTCGACCCGTCCATTCGGGTGCCATGTCATGCACCCTGAAGGAAGCTGCGCTCGCCTTTCTCGCCGGGATCCTGATCTGCGTGCTCGTGCACCAGCCGCCGGCGGTGCTTCCAACCGATTCCCTGCGCGCGCGAGTGCCCGAGGGCTGGCTTGAGCCCGCGGCGCTGGGCCTGCGCGATGCTCCCGTCCGCGAACTGCGCCGACTGCCGCGGATCGGCCAGCAGCGAGCGCTGGATCTGGTGCGCTGGCGCTGGGAGCACGGGCCCGAGGTGGGGCTGGAGGATCTCGAAGCCATCCCCGGCATCGGACCGCGGACAGTCGAGGATCTGGAGTCCGTGCTCCAGCCGCGCTGAGCGGCACATCAGCGCGTCTTGAAGCTCCAGATCAGCTTCTTGCCGCCCACGTACCATTCGGCCGAGCAGGTGTAGGTCGTGCCCGGCTTGAGCTCACCCTTGGGGATGAAGCACCACGCGTTGGGCGTCGGGCTGTCGGGGTTGGAGGGCTTGCTCGGCGTCGAGAGCCAGCCTTTGATCTCCTTGGCCGCGTCGATTTCCTTGCCTTCGAAGACGCGCAGGGAAATCTCCGGCGAGGGCTGCTTGGGATCGGTCTGCCCGAGTTGCAGCGTCACGGGGTAGCCAAAGTCCTGGTCTGGCTCCGAAGGCACGGGGTTGGGCAGCTCCTTGACGCCGTTGGCAAAGTCGGTCGGCACGTCCTTCATGTCGGCGGCGGGCCACACGACCACCCACTGGCTCTCGGGCGGCGTGACGAAGCTCTGCACGTCGATTACGGCGATCGGCAGCACCTGACCCCAGCCGATGCGCTTGAGCTCCGGCACCAGCATTGGCAGCCGGTGGTAGTACGTGCCCATCCAGCCGTCGATGGCTTCCTCGGGGTTGCGCCCGCCGCCGATGTTGGCGTGGGTGCCGGCCCAGTGGCCCTCTGAGGTGTAGCCCTCCTTGTCGCGGTACTCCTCGTGCGCATCCGGCCAGGCATCGAGCTGCTCGCGGTTGATGTTGAGGTACTCGGCGTGCTTCTGAGCACCCTCGCACAGGTCGCGCTCCAGCTTGAGGTCGGGCACATCACGGAGGCCTTCGGCCTTGGCGAACGCGACCTTGCGGATATTGTTGAGGTACTCCAGCGCCGAGAGCTCGTCCCCGTCGAAGTCCGTGCGGGTCTGCTTGTCGACGGCCTGCGCCAGACCGCCGTTCTTGGCGACGATCCAGACGCGCCAGCGCGCCTCGAACTCCGTCACGGCCACGCCCAGCGCCTTCTGGATCACGTTGTAGGTGCGGTCGGTGGTCTTGCCCTTGCGCATGGCGTCGAGCGTGGGCTTCAGGATGTTCAGTTCCTGCATGTACTCGACCACGGTTGTGGCCTTGAGCAGGTCCTCGCCGCGGATCTTGCCGAGTTCGTCGAGGAAGGTGTTCTCCCAGCGCGGATCCTCGTTTCGCTCCGCGAGATAGGAGACCCACGAGCGGCAGCCGAGGATGCCCGCGCGGGCCAGCTGCAGCTTCTCCTCGCGCAGCTTGCGCTCGGCGGGGTTGTCGACGTAGGTCTTCTGCCGGGGCAGATCGGTGCTCTTGTTCTTCCAGACGAAGCCGGGAATCTCCGTGCCCAGCATCGCCAGCGAAACCCAGTTGACGTGCCCCGCGAAGAGCGTGGTGGAGTGCGCGTCGCGCTGCATCGAGTTGAGGATCACGAACATCGCGCTCGTGAAATCGGACTCGGCGAGCCCGTACTGGAAGATCGTGCCCTTCTTGTCGCCGAAGTTGCCGACCTGACCCATCTCCTTGACCTCTTCAGGGGTCAAGGCCTTCGTCTCGAGGCCGTATTCGACGGCCTTGTCGAACTTGACCCGCGAGTCGATCATGTAGAAGGTCGCCGTGATCGTGCCCTTCTTGGGCAGTTCCAGCGGCCCGCCTCTCAGCCACTGCGACAGAGCCTGCGCGCGCAGGATCTCGGTGACCATGCGCCGGGTCTTCTCGAGGCTCAGCGTCGAGAAGCAGCGGAATTTGCCGTACTGCACGAGCACGCAGGGCTCGCCGTGGAAGCGGGTCATCAGCTCGTCGGTCACGTTCTCGGAGACTTCCAGTTCCGGATTCAGGCGGCCCGCATTGCCCATCGCCTCGAGGATTTCGCCCTTGCGCGCGCGTGTGGCTTTTTCCTCGGCGCTCATCCAGTGCTTGTCGACGAGTTCGTGCCCGAGCAGCTTGTGCGCCTCTTCGACCGAGTCGTCCATGCGCAGCACCCAGCGCGCGACCCGGACCTTCTCGGCCTCTTCGGCGGTCGCTGTCAGCGCCCAGACCTGGCGTGCCACTGTCTTGAGCCGCTTGGCGGCATCGGGCAGCGACTCGGCCACCTTCGTGACCTTCTTCATCTCGCCGATGCAGGCTTCTTCGAGCTTCTTGGCTTGCGCCTCTGGCATGCCTAGCTGCTCGATGATCTCCCAGAACTGGCGGAACTCCTTCTCGCGTCCGCCCTTGGCGAGCTGCCGCGCGATGTTGTCAACCTGCGTCCAGACGGCTTGCGGGACCTCGATGCGCTTGGGTTCCTGCGGCGCGGCTGCGGCTTCTTCCTGTGCGTGGGCCGCGGGCAGGGCGAACAGGGTCAGGAACAGGATGCAGAGAGAGTGGAGGGGAGCCATGGTCAAGTCCTCCCATTATGCCGAACTCTTGGCTCTCAAGTGCGGAAGGACCAGACCTTCTTGCGGGTGCTCCCGGTCCACTCCGCGGCCACGGTGTAGCGCTGAGCGGCCTTGAGCGGCTGCTTGGGGAGCAGCCCGTAGCTGCGCTCGGGCACGAGTTCGCGGTTGAGCGGATTCTCCGGGCTCGTGAACCAGCAATCGACCGGCTTGTCACCCAGATAGAGCTTGAGCACCACCCCCAGACCGGGATCGCCAGACTCGCCCGGTCCGAGCTGCAAGGTGATCGGATAGCCGAGCGTCGCGGGATCGACGCCGGGGATGGGGCTTGGGATCTCCCCTGCGCAGCTCAGCGGCACCTTGACCATGTCCTCGTGAGGCCAGACCACCACCCAGGGCTGCTCCAGCGGACGGCGCAGCGAGAGGGCGTCGACCACGGTGTAGTCCTTGTTGGCGCCGCAGCCGATGCGCACGAGGCCCGGATCCAGCAGCGGGAGGCGGTGGTAGTAGCTGGACATCCACTGCTGCAGCGTGGCCTGCGCCGTCTCCCGGGTCGAGCCGATCACCGAGTGCATCGCGGCCCAGACGCCCGCGGTGGAGTAACCCGGACGATCCGGGGTCTGCGTGTGGGCCTCGGGCCACTTCTCGCCGGTGCCCGGGTTGAGCGTCAGGTACTCCGCGTGAGCCCGGCAACCCGGCGCCAGCTGCGGATCGAGTTCCACGGGCGGGAGCTTGAGCTGCGGGGGCAGGGCCTTGGCACGCAGAGCGTTGAGCTCGGCGAGCAGCTCTTGCTGCCGCTTGCCCGACGCGCTGGCGCCAGTCTCGCCGCGCCGGCCGACACGCTGCGCCAGCCCGGGCGCCTCGCGCAGGGCCCACTCGCGCCACAGGGATTCCAGCTGGGCCAGTTCGCGACGGGTGCCGCGCGCATACGCCTCCAGAATCCGCTGCGGCGGAAGCTCCATGCCGGCGCGCACGAGCGGCCGCAGCGTGCCGTGCTCCTGCAGGAATTCGGCGAAAGAAGCGGCCTTGAGCAACTGCTCTCCGTTGAGCTTGCCGAAGAAGTCGACGCGCATTTCTCCGAGGGCCGGGTCGGCCCCGCAGCGTATGCGGTGGGCCAGATAGGCGCGTGAGCCTGCGATGCCCGCCTGCGCGAGTTCCAGCTGGCGCTGGTCGCGCTTCTGTTCTTCCGCGGAAGGCTTGATGTAGGTGCCGCCGTAGTTCGGCGGCGGACTGTTGCGATACGCGAAGCGCGGCATCGGCGTGCCCAGATAGCTCTGGCAGACGAAGGCGAGATGGCCCGCCTTGAGCATCGAGTTGGCGCCGTCTTCGATCGGGGAGAGCCAGCAGAACATCGTGGCCGCATGCTGGACATCGCTGCGCGCGAGATTGACCGAATTCCCGCGGCGATCCTGAAATCCCGAGAGCTCCTTGCTCTCCTTGAACATCGCCTCGTCGATCCACTCGAGCTCCAGTGCCTTCTTGAGCGCGGCCTGGTACGTGTCGGTGCTCTCAACCACCACGACGGTCGCATTCGGACGCACAAACCAGTCCGCCTCGGGAATGCCCCGCTCGTCGTCGAGCAGCATCGCGCTGACGGCGCAGGCGCGCAGCACCTCGCGCAGCATCCCGGCCGTGCGTTCGGCCGGCCAGGGCGCATGCACGGACATCCGACCCCAGCGAGCCACGCTGGCAGCAGCCCCATTCAGCAACGGATGATCGCTCGATTCGGTCGCAATGTCGGGAGTCCAGGTGTGTGCACGGCTGATGGCATCCAGCACGCGCACCCGTCGCGCCAGCAGCTGGCTGTCGAGCGCCGTCTGCCAGCCGCTCTCGGTGCGCTCATGGCCCAGTGCCGCCCGCGCCAGCGCCTGTTCGTCATCCAGCGTCAGCGCCAGCAGAGCCAGCCGGCGCCTGTCCGTTGCGGACTCCATGCGACCGACAAGCGCGCTAGAAGCCTCGCGCAAGCGCGCCTCGGCCTCGGGGATTTCGCGCAGGGCGGACTTCGCGGCTGCAAGAGCCTTCTCGCAGTCCTGCGCCAGCTTCGCGAGCGTCGCCGAGTCCATCCCCAAAGCTGCCAGCGTCGCGAGGGTCTCCCGGGTTTCCTCGGCTCTGCCGCCCTTGGCGAGCAGCAGCGCGGCGGATTCCAGAGCACGCTGCTCCGGAGCCTGAGCGAAGGCGCATGGCGAGGCCAGCAGAATGAGGAGCAGTCGAATCCACATGTTCGGGGGCGGGGTTGGGAGGGTCGCGGGTTGGTGGCTGCCCGGAGTTGAGCATATAATGAGGGAACGTGAGCGCGATCGAATCCTTGCTACCTGCCCCCCGACGGGGCCCCTCTGCACCGCTCACCAACGAGCGTATCGACGTCTTCGTGCGCCCTGCGCTCGAGGAGGATCGGGGCGGTGGCGATCTCACTTCGATCCACGCAGTGCCCGAACGGGCTCGTGCGCGCGCCACGCTGGTCGCCAAGTCGGCGGGGGTTCTGGCCGGAGTCGCCGTGTTCGCGCGCACTTTCGAGTTGGTCGATCCCCATGCGCGCGTAGAGCTCGTGCTCCCCGACGGGGCACGCTTCACGAAGGGAGCGGTTCTGGCGCGCATCGAAGGCTCAGCGCGGGCGCTGCTCACGGCGGAGCGCACGGCGCTCAATTTCGTGCAGCGGCTCAGCGGCATCGCCACGCTCACCGCGCGTTTCGTGGAGGCCGCCTCCGCGGCGGGTGGCGTGGCGCGGATCCTCGACACGCGCAAGACGACGCCCAATCTGCGCACGCTGGAGAAGTATGCGGTGCGCTGCGGGGGCGGCGAGAATCATCGCTTCGGCCTGTACGACGAGGTGATGGTCAAGGAGAACCACATCGAATTGGCGGGACGTCCGCTGAGCGAGGTGCTGCTCGATCTGCGCCGCGCCGTGGGACCTTCCGTGCGCATCACCTCGGAGGCCCGCGACGAGGCTGAGGCTCTGGCGGGGGTCGATGGCGGAGCGGATGTGGTGCTGCTGGACAATATGAGTCCCTCCGAGATGGCGCGCCTGTGCCCGCTGCTGCGGGCCCGGGCGGCCGCGGCCGGACGGCAGGTCGAATTGGAGGCCTCGGGCGGAATCGACCTTGGCAACGTGGCGGCGGTTTCCCGCTCGGGAATCGACAGAATCTCGATCGGTGCCCTGACCCATTCGGCTCCCGCTCTCGATTTGTCCCTGGATCTTGAGCCGCTGGCCGGCAACGGGATCGCCCGATGAACCTGCTGCCGCGTTTCCACAGCCCCAACGAGCTGAGCCTGGAGTTGCCGGCGGCCCACGTCGTGGAGCGCCACGCCCGCAAGCTCCTGCACGACTTCGCGACCAGCCACGGCATGCCCGAGGAGGAGCTGCAGACGATGGAGTTCGTCGCCAGCGAGCTCTTGTCCAACGCGGTCGACCACGGCGGCGGTGCGCGCGCGATGGAGCTGTTCGAGGCGCCCAAGCACGTTCGGATCGGCCTGCAATTCGTCATTCGAGACGGAAACTGGACGCTGCAGTTGGAGGATCAGGGCGGCGGAGACCCGGCGCGCGTGCAGGCGCTGATCGACGATGAAAGTCTGCCCGGCGACGAGTCTGAGCGCGGTCGCGGCTTCTTCCTGATCAAGTCGCTGCTGGAGCGCCTCGAGGTGACGCGCAGCCGGGATGGTCGCGGCTTGTCCTTCCTGGCGAGCAGGCGTTTCACGCCGAGAGCGGATTGAGGAACGCATGCGCCCGCTGCGCATCGTCGGGCGGCTGCTGCTTTGCCTGCCGCTGCCCGTCCGCTGGGTGCCCGCGGCCGGCTGGATTGCGCTGATCTGGGAGCTGTCTTCGCGCTCGATCGTGGCTCCGGCGGGATCGGGATTCGGTTTCGGAGTCTTCTGGAATCTGGCGCATCCCTTCGAGTTCGGCGTGCTGGCCGTGCTGCTGGCGCTGCTCCTGCCGCGCACCGACGGCTGGCCGCGGCTCGATGCGCCCGCGAGGATCGGTCTCTTGGCGCTGATCGTGTGCCTCGCCGCCGCCGATGAACTGCACCAGAGCACCATTCCGGAGCGCAATGCCTCGCTGCTCGATGTCGTCTCGGACACGGTGGGGGCCTGGTGCGCGCTGTCCGCCGCACGCCGGGTGGCCGAGCACGACGCTTTGGCGCTGAAGCGCACCGTGATCCGCGGACTGTGCGCCTGCCTTGCGGCCGCGCTCGCGGCGACGCTGGGCACAATCCTGTTCCCGGAGCTGGATTGGCTTTGAGCGCGGCTACAATCCGGTGCTCTGCACGCCGATGGATGCCACCAATTACCAGAGCCCGCTCTCCTCGCGCTACGCCAGCGAGGCCATGCGCTTTCTGTTTTCGGATCAGTCCCGCTTCACGACCTGGCGCAAACTGTGGATCGCTCTGGCTCGCGCGGAACGCGAACTGGGGCTTTCGATCCGCGAAGATCAGATCGCGGAACTTGAGGCGCACGCCACCGACCTCAATCTGGATGTCGCGGCGCGCTACGAGCGCGAGTTGCGCCATGACGTGATGGGTCAGATCCACGCCTGGGGCGAGCAGTGCCCCAACGCACGCGCGATCATCCATCTGGGCGCGACCTCCTGTTTCGTGACGGACAATGCGGATCTCATCGCCATGCGCGAGGCGCTGCTGCTGCTGCGCCGCCAGCTCGTCAGCACGATCGACGTGCTCGCGCGCTTTGCGCGGGAATGGCGCTCGCTGCCCACGCTGGGCTACACGCACTACCAGCCCGCGCAGGCCACCACGGTCGGCAAACGCGCCACGCTGTGGATTCAGGATCTGGTGCACGACCTCGAGGACATCGAGCACGTGCTCGCGAGCCTGCGCTTGCGCGGCGTCAAAGGCACCACCGGCACGCAGGCCTCGTTCCTCGAGCTTTTCGGCGGCGACCACGGGAAGGTGCGCGAACTCGACCTCCGGGTGAGCCGCGCGATGGGTTTTGAGCGGCGCTTCGGCGTCACGGGCCAGACCTATCCGCGCCAGCAGGACTTCCGCGTCTGCCAAGTGCTTTCCTCGATCGCGCAGTCGGCCCACAAGTTCGCGACCGACCTGCGTCTGCTCGCCAACCTCAAGGAACTGGAGGAACCCTTCGAGTCCAAGCAGATCGGCTCGTCCGCGATGCCGTGGAAGCGCAACCCGATGCGCTCCGAACGCATCTGCGCGCTCTCCCGCTTCGTGATCGAAGCGCTGGGCAACACGGCGCATACGGCCGCGAATCAGTGGCTCGAGCGCACTCTGGATGACTCCGCCAACCGCCGCCTGGCGATCTCGGAGATGTTCCTTGCCACCGACGCGATCCTGAACCTGTACCTCAACGTCGCCTCGGGCCTGATCGTCAACCCGCATGTCGTGAAGCGCAACCTCGACGAGGAGCTGCCCTTCCTCGCCTCCGAGCACCTGATGATGGAGGCGGTCAAGGCTGGCGCGGACCGTCAGGATGTGCACGAGTCAATCCGTCAGGCGAGCCATCAGGCCGCGCGCGCGATCAAGGACGGTCAGGAGAACCCGCTGCGCAGGCTGCTGGCGCAGGATCCGGTGCTGTCGCGCCTGGCAGGACGCCTCGACGGGCTGCTCGAAGGCCACCTGTATGTCGGCCGCGCGCCTGAGCAGGTGCTGGAGTTCCTAGAGGAGGAGGTTGAGCCGATCCTCGAGCGCCACGTCGCGTTGCTGGGAGCCCGCGGCGAAGTGCGCGTCTGAGCGCGGCTCTCCCGCGGGCGGGACAGCGCGGGCCTGGAATGCGATGTCCTGTGCGGAGGCTGGAGCTTCGCGCCCTTCGCGCGGCTTGGCGGATCCGAGAGCTTTTCTTTTCGGGCGCGCAGTTCCGGGATGGGTTTCGCGCTTCACTCGGGCTAGGGTTTTCCCGATAGGTCAAGGACCCGTGCTCACCCAACCCGGAATCCCCAACCCCTACGCGCTCTCGACCAGTTGCTTTGGCGCGCGCCTCAAGACCATTGAGGATCAGGCCTTTGCCGCCGTCGCCATGGGTTTCCGTCGCGTGGAGCTGGGGATTCTCGAAGCCCCGGTCAAGCTCAACGGCTTCGAGGACAGCCATCGCGAGACAGGCGTCACCGTGGCCTCCGTGGTGCTGGGCTGCCTCGACCCGCGCACGGCGCACATTTCCGGCACGATGCTCGGCAGCCTGGTTGAGGACAACCGCGAGATGGCGATCAACTCGCTGCGCCGCCACATCAAGCTGGCGCAGCGCTTCAGCTGCTCGACCGTGCTCGTACGCGGCTGCGAAGTAGAGGACAAGCACCTGCGCGAGGAGGCCGAGAAGCTGACCGCGCGCTTCCTGCGCGGAGAGCGCAGCGACGAGTTCAAGGAATCCGTGCGCGAGCTTGTGGGCCGCGTCCACAAGAAGAGCCAGCGCCAGATCGACCATCTGTGCCGCTCGCTGTTCACGCTGCTGACCGAACTGCCGCAGACGCGCATCGCGATCGAACCCGGCAACAGCTTTCTCGATCTGCTCAACTTCGAAGCCGTCGAGTGGGTGCTCTCGGATCTGGGCAAGCATGGGCTGGGCTACTGGCACGACACTGGCCGAATCCATCTGCGCGAGCTTTCGGGCCTGCCCACCCAAGGGCAGTGGCTCGACCGCTACGCCTCGCGCATGATCGGAATACACCTGCAGGATGCGGCCGAAGGCACCGCCGAAATGCCGCCCGGTTCCGGCGAAGTCGACTTCAGGCTCGTTCGGGATTTCGTGGGCAGCAACACCGAGCGTGTGCTCGAGATCAACCCGCGGCACGGCCGCGCGGAGATCCTCGCCGCCGTCCAGTTCCTGCTCGACCGCGGCTTCTAGGAGCGACCCGGCTCCTGCCTGTCGTAGCATGGGCGGCCATGGGCTCCGCTCCTCTGATACTCGTCGTCGCCGGACACGATCCTTCCCACGGGGCGGGTATCGACGCCGATCGGGAAGCGCTCGCCGGCGAGGGGGCCGCCATCCTGCCTGTGCTCACGGCGCACACCGATCAGGATGGCAGGAGCTTTCGCCGACTGGGCGCTCGGCCGGCTGCCGACTGGCTGGGGGAAGCCTGCGCCGCGCTGGAAAAGCGGCCGGCCGCGATCAAGTTCGGTGTGCTCCCGGGTCGGGCGCACCTTAGGGCGGCCGCCGAGTTGGTGGCGATCGCCCGTGCTCGACTGGGCGTCGGCTTGCCGATCGTGATCGACCCTGTGCTCGGCAGCTCCACGGGGGGGCGTTTCGTGGACGATGAGGGCGTGCGGGAGTACGGCGCTGCGCTGCTCCCGCTCGGAGTGGTCTGGACGCCCAACCTGCCCGAGGCAGCGGAGTTGAGGGGCTGCGCGGCACAGCCGCTCGCGGTCGATCTCGCGGAGCGCCTGCGCTGGGCTTGCGCCTGGGTCGAAGCCGGTGCCGCCGGGGTGGTGCTCAAGGGGGGGCACGGCAGCGAGGATCCGGTGATGGATCTGGTGGTCGACCGCCGCGAGGGCCCCTTTTGGCACGCGCATCCGCGCCTTCCGGGCGCCAAGCTGCGGGGTTCTGGCTGCCGCTACGCGTCGACGCTGGCGGTCGGTCTGGCCCGTCAGGAGGGCCTCGTGGAGGCTGCTGGCCGTGCTTCGCGTCGGCTAGCCGAGGCGCTGGCAGCCTCGGCAGGAAAGCGCTGAGGAGGACTTGCCTTTGCGCCCCTTGGCGCTATCCTTTCTCGCCCAACCTATGCGGCTGTAGCTCAGTGGTAGAGCGTCACCTTGCCAAGGTGAATGTCGAGGGTTCAAGTCCCTTCAGCCGCTCCAAATACACGCAAGGCGCCCTCTGGCGCCTTGCTTCGTTTGCGGGCTTCGTTTGCCGGGCCCGTTTTTGGTGTCTGCCGGGGCAGGACTACTGACAGCCGCAGTTGAGTTGCAGCGTGGCGGTCCAATTCCAACTGGCGGGGTCCGTGTCGCAGGGACCGATGCGGGCCTGGAACTGCGAGTAGCCCGGTGAGCCGTCGTTGTCGCAATTCTGGATCAGGCGGCCATTGCGAGCGTACGAGCTGCGCGGAGCGGACCAGTTCCCATCTGCCGCCTGCACGGAAACGCAGCAACCGGAAGCGCCTCCATAGTAGGAGAAGAAGAATGACTGCTCGCAGGGCGTGCAGGTGACGCAGTTCCCATCGTGCGTTCCATTCTCGGGCGGAATGGCTGCCAGATACCACGTCCCGCAAGGAGCGCTGGGACTGGTCTGGCTGAAGGTGTTCGATGCGGGGCAGATTTCGGGGCATGTCTCGACGATCTCATCTACGTAGGTGAGGCCATCGGAAGGCTGCTGTGCGAGTGGAAGCAGAGCGAGACAAAGGATCGGGACGGAATTCATGTGAGCTTGTGGATTTGTTGTGTTGGGAAAATCGGGAAATGGAAATCAAGTATTCATGGAACATATCAAGCGAAGAACCCGGCACAGAGCCGGTTCTTCTGTTTTCATTGGAGTTCGGACTTACTGGCCGAGCGCCTGTGCTGCCCGCATTTCGATGGCCTGAATGGTCTCTTCGCTGAGGGTGGGCATTGGGGCATACGTCGTGCCCTTCGCCATCTCCTTGTACCAGACCTGCTTTTCCTTCTCTTTCGCAAGGAAGGCGTCGTACTCGGGAAATTCTCCTTTTTGGATCGTGTACTGTCGGCCATTAGCCATCAGTACCATGCCGTCATCCCCCGACTGAAACGGGGAGGAGCCATCCGTACGGAGAAGTTGATAGCGGCCCTGCCGGTCGAGAATCGTTGCGATGCTCTGGAAGAGCAGGGTGGAGACGACGGCTTGCTTCTCGTCCGGGTCGCGGATGTCCTCGCGGACCTTCGTCAGCAGTTCGGTGATCAGGGCTTCGTTGGACGGAGCCTGCGCACTGGGCAGAGGGTTGGACGGGGAGGGGGCTGGTTCTGGAGCCGCTGGCGTCTCGGCTTCCCGGACCGCTGCTTCGGTCTCGAGCCGAGTCAGCGGGACGGGCTCAGGAGCGCGCGCCGTGCTCTGCCGACTTTCGGGCGCTTCCAGAGCGTTCGGGCCGAGAGCGTTCGGGGACACGGACTGGGTTCCCCACCACAGAGCGGCGGCGGCTCCTGTGCAGGCAACCAGAATGAAACCAACGAGCGGACGGGTATTCATGGGGCGAGAAATCCATGGGATCAACCGGAAGAGGGAAAAGGGATCGTGCTGCGAGCTCAAACCCTTCAGAAGTCACCCTAACCAGCGGCCGGGATCTCGTCAACCCACAGCCGAAAGCCGTGCCGCTGTGCTTGGATTCGGCTCGCCAAAGTGGTATTCCCGCCCCTTGCAGGCCGCAGGGGACGGCGGAGCGGGGGGCTGAATCTCCTCGCGGGCAGTCCGGTCCCCTGAGGCTCTCGAGGGGACTACCAGACACACATCGATGGGACGCAAGGCCAAGGCAGCCGAACCGGAGCGGGGACATCCGGTCGCACTCTTCTTCAGCGGCTTGAGAAGTTTTTTTTTCGGGCGCGAAGTGGACGAGAAAACAGGGGAACGCCTGCGCGAGATCAAGGGTCTCGTGCTGGTGGGCTTCACGCTGTTCGTGTTCCTTGCGCTGGTCAGCTTCTATGCGCCGTTCGAGGATCCGGCTGCGCAGGGTTCCAACTGGGGCGGGCAGGTCGGTTTCTATCTCGCCAACGGTCTGCACCGCATGCTGGGACTCGCCTCGCTGCTGCTGGCCCTGCTGGCGATCATCTGGGGCGCCGTACTCGTCGCGGGACGCAAGATTCCGCTGGTGAGCCTGCGTTGCGTGGGTGGATTGACCTTTGTGTTCTCGACGGCCTATCTGCTGCACTTCGTGTTCGGGCCCGAGGTGCAGGCCGCCGGGAACGCGACGTTGACGAATGTGGGTTCGCGCCTGCCGTACGGGCCTGGTGGCTGGCTCGCCATGCAGTCGACGCCGTTCTTCATCAGCAAGTTCGGCGGGGTCGGCTTCTTCCTGATGCTGATCGTGCTGACCGTCGTTTCGTTCCTGCTGGCGACCGAAATGGCCTTCTATCCGTCCGTCCAAGGTTTCCAGAACTGGCTCAGGAAGCGCCGCGAGGAGCGCGGTGAGGGCCTGCTCGCCGCCGTGGGCGGACACCTGCGGACTGTCGGCATCGGTGCGTGGAACTTCGTGCGCGGTGCGGATCTGTCCGAAGGCCTCAAGCCCGCGACCCAGACGGCCGGCGGCGGCACGGCCGTGCTGGAAGAGGAGGAGGAAGCTCCCCGTCAGACCGTGAAGCGCACCAACCGCACGGCCAAGCCGGAGGAAGAGGACACGAACTCGGTTGCGGAACTCGACGAGGACGAGGACGACGAGCAAACGGACGACGACGAGGAAGAGAAGGATCTGGGCCTCGGCGACAACGACGATCCCAAGCAGCCGAAGAAGGGCGTCTACGACGAGGACGAGCTCGAGGACGACTACGAGCAGGAGATGGGCGACGAAGAGTTCGAGGCGCTTCCGGAAGAGGAGGAAGAATCGCCCAAGGTCGTGCCGATCGCACCCGCCGCCGAAGCGAAGAAGCCGATCCAAGCCAAGCTGCCGCAGGGTCCGCGTTTCGATACACCGACTCCCCCCGCCGGCCCTTGGAAGCTCCCTCCGCTCGATCTTCTGATCAAGCCCGAGGGCGGTGGCCAGACCGATGCCGGTTTCGTTCAGGAATGTGCCTCCAAGCTGGAGAATGCGCTGAAGAGCTTCCGCGTGGAAGCCAATGTCGTCGGCGCGCAGATCGGACCGGCGGTGACGATGTTCGAGCTGAGCGTTGCGCAGGGCACGCGCATGAACCGCGTCACGCAACTCTCCAGCGAGATCGCCGCTGCGCTGCGTGCGCAGAGCGTGCGCATCATCGCGCCGATTCCAGGCCGCGATACGATCGGCATCGAGGTGCCCAACTCCAAGCGCCGCGTCGTGCGCATCCGCGAACTCGTGACGCAGGCGGCCTACGATCCCAAGCAATTCTCGCTGCCGCTGTTCCTCGGCATGGACGCCGAGGGCGGGCCGGTGGTGGGCGATCTGGCGCGCATGCCGCACCTGCTGATCGCCGGCACAACTGGCTCAGGCAAGTCGGTGTGCATCAATACCATCCTTGCGAGCTTGCTGATGACGCGCTCGCCCGAGGAAGTGAAGATGATCCTCGTCGACCCCAAGATGGTCGAGTTGCAGACCTTCGCCAGCGTGCCGCACCTGATGTGCCCGGTGGTGACCGATGCGCGTCAGGCGACACAGGTGCTCCTGTGGGCCGTCGAGAAGATGGAAGGCCGTTACGAGCTCTTCAAGGACGCGGGCGTCAAGAACATCAAGGGCTACAACGCGCTGGGCGAGGCAGAACTGCGCAAGCGCCTGGGACAGCACTTCGACGAGGCGCGCACCCCGCGCCAGGTGCCTTACATCGTGGTGGTCATCGACGAGATGGCCGACCTGATGATGACGTCCAAGAAGGAGGCCGAGCAGGCCATCACGCGCTTGGCCCAGAAATCGCGTGCTGTCGGCATCCACGTGATCGTCGCCACGCAGCGGCCGTCGACGGACGTGATCACCGGGGTGCTCAAGGGCAACCTGCCGACGCGGATCGCCTTCCAGGTCGCGAGCAAGATCGACAGTCGCGTGATCCTGGATGATTCCGGCGCCGACAAGCTGCTCGGCAACGGCGACATGCTATTCATGCCCCCGGGCGGCTCCAAGCTCAAGCGCGTTCAAGGCGCGCTGGTGGAGGATTCCGAGCTCTCGAAGCTAGTCGATTTCGTCAGCAAGGACTCGGCGCAGAGCTTCAGCCAGGAGCTGGTTCAGGTTGCGACCGGCGCCAAGCAGGCTGGCGGCGAGATGTCCGGCTCGATGCCTGACGAAGACGAACTCTTTGACGATGCCGTGCGCGTGATCCTGAAGACCAAGCGCGGTTCAGCGAGCCTGCTGCAGCGCGCGCTGGGCATTGGCTACACGCGCGCCTCACGACTGATCGACATCATGACCGAACACGGCATTGTCGGCCCGCACAAGGGCAGCAAGTCGCGTGAGATCCTGATGACGCTGGAGGACTGGGAAAAGGCCTACGGCGTGAAGGAAATCCACGCGCCCAACGATGACAACACCAACGATGAGTAAGCGTCCCTTTGACCCCCGTCGCGACGGCGGAGCACTGCTCCTGTTCGTCGCGGGAACCCTCGTTTCGGTCCTGATGGTGCTGGTGCTAACCAGCGATGGACCGCTGTCGAGTTACTCCGGCACCGCGGCCCTTGCCGAGCCCTTCGTAAACTCCTTCGGCGCCTGGGCCACGCTGCTGTTCGCGGCCGGAATGGCCTTCGTCGGCGCGCGCACCTTCCTGATTCAGGGTGAAGCCTTCGTCTTCCGGCATGCACTGGGTCTGACAGGTCTCCTGATCGGAACCGCGAGCGTGTTCGGCGCCTTCGAAGAACGCGCGGGCGGCCTCCTGGGCGCACTGATCGGAGGGCAGCTGGCGAGCGCCACGCATCCCATGGTCGGGGCTCTCGCCGGAGCGGCCATCGCCGCCGGCATCGGCTGGTACGTGTGGCTGCGTCCGGAGGACGCGGGCGATGCGCCCGAGGAAGTGCGCCAGTCGCTGGGCGGCAAGGCCGCAGCCGATACGGGCGTGTCCCGCGAAGAGGCGGCGGGCCTGGTTCCGGCGGATTTGGAAGCCGCACTCGAAGCAGGGCGGCGTGCGCTCGCCCAGCAGCCGGTCCCGATCGCTTCGCCCTATCCAGAAGACGTGCGCCTGCGGGGCGAGATACCGGCCGGAGCCAAGCCGCTGGAAGTGAACACGGGCCGTGCGGTGCCCCTCGAAGCCAAGCCCGAGCGAAAGCCGCTGCCCGAGGGCGTCCAGCCGCTGTTCGCGGAGCCCTCCGAGGTCGAGGAGGAAGCGGAGTCCGCCGAACTCGAGGGAGACTTGGGCGAGCCTGCGCCGCTGCCGAGCCAGCCTTCCTGGGAGACCACTGGGCTCTCCGCGGAAGATGAGCCGGTCGATGCTTATGGCACGCCGCTCTCCGTGATCAAGGCCGTGCGCCCCGAGGGCGATGAGCCTCCGCTGGTGGAACCGGTGAGCGAAACGCCGATCCAGCCCGTGTGGGAGACGGGGAGTACGGCACTCCTCGCCGAATTCGACCAGCTGGAGGAGGAAGTGCTCGAGTTGCAGGCGGCCGTGGATGCGGTGACGGAAACCGAGTCGGAACTCGAAGCGCCGGTCCTCGAGGACGAGTTGGAGACGCAGCCGGTTTTCGAGGACGAGCCGGAGGTCCTGACGCCGGCGGCTGGCGAAGCGGCCATCGAAGACGAGTCGGCACCCGAGCCAGAGTCCGAGTCCGAATCGGCACCCGAGCCAGAGCCCGCGCCCGCCCGCGCTCCGATCGCGCAGACCACGATCTTCGATTTTGCCCCGGCCGAGGAAAGCCTGGAGCTGTTCCCCGAAGAAGCCGCCCGGATCGCGGAGCAGGAAAGCGAGCCGCAGGTGGTGCTCCAGCCCCAGCCCGTGCCAGAGGCCCGCGCGCACAAGCTGCCCGCGATCGACCCGGAACGGGCCAGGCTCCTGCGCGAGATTGGCTGCCTGTTCGTCGAAAATGGCCGGGTGGCGGTCTCGATGTTGCAGCGCAAGTACTCGATGGAGTTCGATGATGCCTGCAAGGTGCTCGACGAGCTGCAGGAACTCGGTTTGATCGGCCCTTACCTCGGAGGCCAACGCCGGGACATTCTGCTCTCTCGCGAACAGTGGCTGGAAAAGGTTCGGGCTGACTAACCCCCGCTGCCGCCTCGATCGGAATCGAGCGCAAGGGACCACGCGAGTGGTCCCTTGCGTTAGGATTCCCGCCTCGTGGCCCAGAAGAAGACCCAGAAGCAGAGCCGGCCGGAGCCGCAGCCTGATCCCAACCTCGTTGCGCTTGTCCATCTTGGCTGCGCACGCAACCTGATCGATTCGGAGCTGATGCTCGGTCGCATGGCGGAAGAGGGCCTGGTGATCACCGACGAGCCCGGCAGCGGGGGCACGGTGGTGCTCAACACCTGCTCATTCATCGGCGCGGCTCGCGAGGAATCCGAAAACGCCATTCGCGACCTCTTGCGTCGCAAGCGGCGGGGCGAACTGGCCCATGTCGTGGTCGCGGGCTGTCTGGTGCAGCGCTACAAGCAGGGACTCGCGGAGCAGTTCCCCGAGGTGGACCTGTTCGCGGAGATCAGCGACTACCGCAAGCTCGCCCGTTCCGTGAAGGAGCTGTCGGAAGGACAGGCCGGCGTGCCGAGGTACCTCGAAGGTCCGCTGGAGCGCGAGCCCGAGCGTGACGGGGCGCGCCTGCTCTCAACCCCGAGCAGCTACGCGTACCTGCGCATCAGCCATGGTTGCGACCACCTGTGCTCCTTCTGCGCGATCCCTTCGATCCGCGGCAAGCACCGCTCCAAGCCGCTCGAAGCGGTCGTTTCGGAGGCGCAGGAGCTGTGTTCGAGCGGCGTGCGCGAACTGGTGCTCGTGGCAGAGGACTCGACGGCCTGGGGCCGCGACATGGGACAGGAATTGCCCGATCTCGTCGAGGCGCTGGCCCGGCTCTCGGACAAGCCGCGCATCCGTGTAATGTACGCCTACCCCAACCGCTTCCCCTGGCGGCTGACGGAGCTGATGCGCGAGCACGAGCACGTGCTTTCCTACCTCGACATCCCCGTGCAGCACATCGCGACCCCGATGCTGCGCGCGATGCGGCGGGCCGGATCGGGCGATCAGGTCCGCAAGCTGCTCGACCGCCTGCGCGAGGAGGTGCCGGGCATCACGCTGCGCACGACCCTGCTGCTCGGCTTTCCCGGCGAGACGGATGCGGATGCGGCCGAAGCCGCGGCTTTTGTCCGCGAATACGAGCTGGCCCGTCTGGGAGCCTTCACGTACTCGCCCGAGCAGGGCACCAGCGGCTGGGACTTGCCGGATCGCGTGCCCGCCAACGTCGCACAGGAGCGCTACCAGGCCGTGATCGCGGCCCGCGACGAGGTGCTCCGGCGCACCCAGACGGCTTGGGTGGGCAAGGAACTGGAGATCCTCGTTGACGAACAGCACGCGGGCGTTTCCACCGTTGTCGGCCGGGGAGTCATGGACGCCCCGGAAGTCGATCTTGTGGCCATGGTGCGTAGCTCCAAGGCCTCGGTGGGGGATATCATCCGCGCCCGGGTCGAGTCACTGGATGCCGAATCGAACCTTGTCTGCAAGCCCGCGGGCAAGCGCTGATCGCGCACGGTGGTGAACCCGCCTCGCATGGGTGTATTCCAGCACTGGCCGAATCGGATCACTGCGCTGCGCTTCGTCGGAGCGATCGCGCTGTTCGGGATCTTCGCGCTGCATGGAATGCAGTCCGTCGAGGAACTCGCGGGCGAACGCGGTCTGTTGCAATGGGCCTTCTGGATCTTCATCGTCACCTCCCTGTCCGACGTGCTGGACGGGTATCTCGCCCGCAAGGGCAATCACGTGACAGCCTTCGGGCGCATCGCGGATCCGTTCGTCGACAAGGTGCTGGTGATCGGAGCCATGGTGTTCCTGGCCGTGATGCCCTGGTCTCAGGTTTTCTTTCCGGCCTGGGTCGTCGTCGCCGTCGTGGCGCGCGAGTTTCTGATCACGGCCATACGTGGCTACGTCGAGAGTCTGGGTGTGCAGTTTCCCGCAGACTGGTTCGGCAAGCTCAAGATGTTCGCCCAGTGCATCGCGGTCGGGGTCGTGGTCGGCATCCATGCCTTCGGGTTCGAGGGTGAGACTCTGCGCTTCTGGACGCTGGTGGGGCATTGGGCGGTCTGGGCGACGCTGGCAACCACGATCGGCTCGTGCATTTCCTATCTCGGCAAGACCCGCAAGTGGATTCTCGACGGAGGCAGCTAGTCCCATGGACCGTCTCAAGTTGGCCGTCGTCTCGTGCGGTTTCCTCGGCTGCTCGCCCGTCGCGCCGGGCACCGTCGGAACGCTCGGCGGCGTCCTGATCGCATGGCTTCTCGCGGGCACCGGCAGCCTGTTTCCTGTCTGGGCCCTCGCGGTCTGTATCGGCTTGTATGCGCTGACGGCGCCGCTGGGAACATGGGCTGAACGCTATGCCGGCCGCAAGGACCCGGGCATCTTCGTTATGGACGAGGTGATCGGCTATCTGATCACCATTCTGTGGTGGAGCGGTCCTTCGTATTTGGCGCTGGCGACCGCATTCTTCACCTTTCGGTTTTTCGACATCGTCAAGCCCTGGCCGGCGCGCGCGATGGAGCGCATCGGCGGCGGTCATGGCATTCTGCTGGATGATGTTTTCGCGGGAATCTGGGCGCTGGCGGCGATGCTGCTGATGCGCTGGCTCTTCCCCGAGGCGCCTTGGAACGTGGGGCTTTGAGCGTCATGGCAGCGCACAGGAAGGGCGGCGAACGCCGCCGCAGCGGTTCGAGTCTCGGCACCCGCTTCTCCCTGACGATGAGCTTGGCTCTGGCGCTGGTGATGGCCGCAGCCGGGGCCTTTCTGTACGCGCGCGCCGTCGCACAGGCGGAGAAGACCCAGGAACTGGCTTTCCTCGAGGCCGTCAAGCTACGCGGGAAGCCGACGGATACTGCCTACCAGCCGATCGCGGGCAGCAAGATGGAGTCTTTCGAAGAGGGAGCCCTCCAGCGCATCGATGTGGTGCTCACCAAGGACAACAAGACCACGGGCTGGCTGTACCGCGCTAAGGACACCGATCGGCATCGCCTTCAAGATCCGCGCCGCTACGAGAACAACCAGGATTATGAGCACGGATACGAGGATGGCTTCAAGGACGGACACCAGCTGTTCGTCCCGGAAACACTGCGCGAAAAGGCCGGCGAAGGGCTGCCGCTCCTGATCCTGGGAGTGACCCTGGCGGTGATTCTGGTGGGCGCGCTGGTTGCGTGGGTGATTGGCACAAGCGTCTCGCATCCTCTGGCCCTGATCGTCGAAGACATTGCGCAGATCGCGCGGGGCAATCTGCGGCACCGCACCCGCGTGCGCGCCGGAGGCGAGGTGATGCAACTGGCGCGCTCGATCGACCGCATGGCGGCTGACCTCGAGGAGGCTCGCGAGGCGGCCTTCGAGCAGGATCGGCGCGAACGCGAACTCTCGTTGGCTTCCGATGTGCGCGAGGCGCTGTTGCCGCAGGCCATGCCCAGACTCGCCGGCCACGAGTTGGCTGCCCGGCACGTGAATTCTCCGACCCCAGGCGGCGATTTTCACGACTTTCTCGAATACCCCGATGGCCGCGTCGGCTTCCTGATCTGCGATGTTTCGGGTCGCGGAGTGCCGGGCGCGATGATCGGTGCCGTCGCCCGTTCCTACCTGCGCGCGGAACTGATGCATTACGAGGACGTCGCGGTGGCCTTCGCGCGTGCCAACCGAGCGCTGGCGCGTGATCTGCGGCGGGGCATGTTCGTCAGCGCGATGTTCGTGCTCGTGGATCCCCGGGAAGGCGTGGCCACCGTCGCCTGCGCGGGCCACAAGCTGCCGCTCGTGCGCTACACCGGTGCCGATGGGAAGATTCGCGTCGTGCATCCCGAAGGCATTGCGCTGGGCCTCGACAAGGGACCTGTCTTCGAGCGGGCGCTCAAGCCCGTGAAAGTTCCTCTGGAGCCGGGCGATCGCCTGTTGAGCGCCACCACCGGAGCGCCCGGAGCGAAGAATGCCGATGGGGTCGAGCTGGGAGAGAAGGAGTTCTTCAAGCTGGTCCTACAGCACTCGGCGCGCTCCACCGAGGCGATGCTTGACGGAGTGCTCGCCGGGATCGAGGCGCATGCCGACGGCACGCCCTTGCCTACCGACCTATCGATCGTCGCAGTATCACGTCCCGCCTGAGGACGGCCCGCACATGCAGATTCGCGAATTTCAGAAGCTGATTGAGGACACCTACTACCAGCGCGATTCCGCACGCGGACTGGCGGGAACACACATGTGGTTCTGCGAGGAGGTGGGCGAACTGACCCGCGCCCTGCGCCGCGACAGGCGCGAGGAACTCGAGGGCGAGTTTGCCGATGTGTTCGCCTGGCTTTCGAGCATGGCTTCGATCGCGGGAGTCGATCTCGAGCAGGCCGTCCGCAGGAAATACGCTCAAGGTTGTCCGCGCTGCCATGCGGTCCCCTGCGCCTGCCCCTGAGGAGAGAGCTTGGCGCGACGTCCTGATCTCACCGGTTCGCTGTTTGGAGGCGAATCGCAGCGAGAGGCAGCGCCCCTTCCGGCGACGCCGCTGAAGGCGGATCTCTACGTGGAGGTCGCCATCGATCGGCCGCTGGATGCGCTGTTCACGTATGCGGTGCCGGCAGATTGCGCGGGAAGGGTCCAACCGGGCATCCGCGTGGCCGTGCCCTTCGGGCCGCGCCGTGAGGTGGGTGTGATCGTCGCCACGCGAACCAGTCCGCCCCCGGAGGCGACCCGCATCAAGCCGATCCACAGGTTGCTCGAGGATGAACCCAGCCTCGATGCCTCGATGCTGGAGCTGACGCGCTGGATGGCGCAGGAATACGCCTGCTCGTGGGGCGAGGCGCTGGCGGCCGTGCTCCCCACTGCCCTCAAGCGGGAGGCCGGCGCCCTGCAGGTGGTGACGATCCGGGCGCGCGAGGAGATCGAGACCAGCGTGATGGAAGCGCTGGAGTCGAGCCAGCCCAAACAGCATCGCATGCTGCGCACCCTGCGTGAGATCGGCGGCAGTATCGAGCTACGCGAGATCTGTCGTCGGCTGAATGTCACCGACAGTGTCGCCAAATCGCTCGCCAGAGCAGGCCTTGCCTACATCGAGCGCTCCGCGTCCCGCAACGATCCGCTGGCGAGCGGCAGCGTGGTGCGCAAGCGGCCGGATCAGCTTTCCGCGGCTCAGGAGGCCGCCGTGCGCGAACTTGGGGGGGCACTCGGTTCAGGCAAGGGCGGAGCCTTCCTGCTGCAGGGCGTCACGGGCAGCGGCAAGACGGAGGTGTACCTGCGCCTGATCGAAGCCGCGCTGAGCATGGGCAAAGGTGCCATCGTGATGGTTCCCGAGATCGCCCTCACGCCGCAGACGGTCGGCTGGTTTCGTTCGCGCTTCGGCGAGGTTGCCGTGCTGCACAGCCGCATGACGGAGGCGCAGCGCCGCTCGATGTGGCTGGGCGTGGGCAAGGGGCGCGCGCGGGTGGTCGTGGGAGCCCGTTCGGCGGTGTTCGCCCCGGTGCCCGATCTCGGGGTGATCGTGCTCGACGAGGAACACGAACCCTCCTTCAAGCAGGAGTCGACGCCGCGCTACCACGCGCGTGAAGTGGCGCTGCGGCGCGCACGCGAACTTGGCGCCGTATGTGTGCTCGGATCCGCGACGCCCTCGCTGGAGAGCTGGCGGGGAGCGGAGATCGGCGCACTGAAGCGAATCCTTCTGGGCACGCGCGTCCACGGCGGAGCGCTCCCGCCGATCGAGGTCGTCGACATGCGCGGCGAGAAGCGCGACGGCCCGGGCCCTCCGCTGTTCTCGAGGCGGCTGTCCACGCTCCTTTCCGAAGCGCTCGGGCGCCGGGAACAGGCGATTCTGTTCCAGAATCGACGCGGTTTTTCGCCCGTGCTGTGGTGCGCCGCCTGCGGCGAAACGGTGCGCTGTTCGCAGTGCGATGCCAACCTCACATTCCATCGCCGGATCCGCCGGGTGGTCTGCCATGCCTGCTGCGAGGAGCTCCCGATACCGACGCAGTGTCCGCAGTGCAGTGCACCGAACCCGCGAATGCTAGGAGCTGGATCCGAACGGGTCGAGGGCGCTCTGAAGCGCCTACTGCCCGAGGCGCGCGTGCTGCGCATGGATTCCGACACGATGCTGCGGCGCGAGGACTACGAGCGCGCACTCGAGGCTTTCGGACGCGGGGACATCGACGTTCTGGTCGGCACCCAGATGATCGCCAAGGGGCTCGACTTTCCGCGGGTCACCGTGGTGGGCGTGGTCGACGCGGATCTGGCGCTGCACCTGCCCGACTTCCGTGCCAGCGAGCGCACCTTTCAGTTGCTCGCTCAGGTGGCGGGACGCGCCGGCCGCGGCGAGCTGCTCGGCCGCATCGTCGTTCAGACCTCGACCCCGACCCATCCCGCGATCCTCGCGGCAGCGCGACATGACTACGAAGGCTTCGCGCGCACGGAATCAAAACTGCGCTCGGAACTGGGCTACCCGCCGCACGGCCGGTTGCTGCGCGTGGTCATCGATTCGGAGGATCTCGGTCTGGTGACCGATGCCGCCAAGGCCATCGCCGAACAGATGCGCGCCCATGCGCAGCCCGGCGGGCTCGTTCTCGGGCCTGCGGAAGCACCGATGGCGCTTCTGCGCGGTCGCCACCGCCGCCACGTGCTGCTCAAGGCCAAGCTTGGCAGCGAAGCTGTGGCGCGTGTGCGCGCAGCTCTGCGGGCGTGGACGCTGCCCAGTCACAAGCTGCGCATGGCGATCGACGTCGATCCCATGGCGATGCTCTGACGCCGGCTAGCGGACGGCGAACGTACTGGACTGCTGGCCGAGCACGCTCTCGCGAAAGCGCATGAAAAGATGCGCACTGTCCATCGGCCCCGGCGCGGCTTCGGGGTGGTACTGCACGCTGAACACGGGCAGCCGCTTGTGGCGCATACCCTCGACCGTCTGATCGTTGAGGTTGATATGGGTCACCTCCACGTCCTTGGGCATCGTGTCGACCTCGACCGCGTACGAGTGATTCTGGCTGGTGATCTCGACTCGGCCGGTGAGCAGATCGCGCACCGGATGGTTGGCGCCATGATGACCGAAAGGCATTTTTCGGGTTTCTGAACCGAACACGATCGACAGAATCTGGTGGCCCAGACAGATCCCGAAGATCGGCTTCTTTCCGACCAGATCCGAGATCGCATGGATGGCGGGCTTCACCGCGGCAGGGTCGCCGGGGCCGTTGGAAAGGAAGATGCAGTCAGGATCCATGCCCAGCACGTCGCTCGCCGTGGTGTGGTTGGGGACGACCGTCACCTCGAAACCACAGTGCACCAGACTGCGCAGGATGTTGTGCTTGGCCCCGAAGTCGTACGCCACGCAGCGCAGCCTCGAATTGGATGGCATGGCGGGCAGCAGATCCGGATAGGAGTCCTCGTAGCCGCGCGACCAGGAGTACGGTCGGGCGCAGGACACTCCGATCGTGAGATCGCGATTGTCCGTGGAGGGCATGCGCCGGGCCTTGTCCACCAGCGAAGCCGGATCGCCGTCGATGGTCGAGACCACGCACCGCAGCGTGCCGCCCTCGCGCACCTGGCGGGTGAGTCGGCGGGTGTCGACACCCTCGATCGCGACGATGCCGTTGCGCTTGAGCCAGTCCATCAGCGTCGAGTTCGCGCGGAAGTTGCTGGCGACCGACGACATCTCGCGCATCACGAAGGCTTCCGCCCATCCGCGCGGACTTTCGGAGTCCTCGTCCGCGACGCCGTAGTTGCCGATCAGAGGATAGGTCATGATCACGACCTGTCCGGCGTAAGAGGGGTCGGTGAGGATCTCGTGGTAGCCGCTCATGGCGGTGTTGAAGACCAGATCGCCGCCCTTCTCGCCGTCGGCCCCGACCGAGTGGCCTTGCAGAACGAGGCCATTTTCCAGTGCAATCCAGGCCTTCTTCATCGCGTTGACTCCAGTTGGGGCGCATGGGCGCCAGCATTGATGCGCGCGGCCAGCAGGCCCGCTCCGAATCCGTTGTCGATGTTGACCACTCCCACGCCCGAGGCGCAGGAGTTGAGCATGGTGAGCAGCGCGGCCAATCCGCCGAAGGAGGCTCCGTAGCCCACGGAGGTGGGGACCGCGATCAGGGGCTTGTCGACGAGCCCGCCGACGACGCTGGGCAGGGCGCCCTCCATGCCCGCCACCACGACCAGGACATTCGCCGAGCGCAACCGATCCACATGAGCCAGCAGACGGTGGATTCCAGCGACCCCGACGTCGCGCAGCGTCTCGACCCGTGCCCCGTGCATGCGGGCCGTGATGACGGCCTCTTCCGCCACCGGCAGATCCGAGGTGCCTGCACAGACCACCAGCACATGACCTCGGCCCTCCATGCCGCCCGGTCGCTCCACCCGCAGCGTGCGCGAGACGGAACAGTGGATCGCCCGCGGAATGCGCCGCATCACGAGCGTGGCAGCCTCAGGCGCGATGCGCGTCACCAGCAGGCGCTCGTGATGCTCCAGAATCGCGGCGCCGATGTCCGCGATCTGTTCGGGCGTCTTGCCTGATCCGTAGATGACCTCGGGTCCGCCGCAGCGCACCTCGCGGTGCGTATCGAGCTGCGTGTGGCCCAGATCCTTGACCGGGAAGCTGCGCAAACGGGAGAGGGCTTCCTCGACGCCCAATCGGCCGTCGCGGAGCGCCTCCAGAATCTCGCGCAGTCCGTTCTCGCCCAAATTGGCTGTGGATCATAGCGGACGGCCTGCGGTTTGTCGCCCGCTCAGCGTGCCGAGGCGTCCAGATCCAGACCGGCGGCGTGGCCCGCCCGCCAGTGGTGGTAGCCCAGACCCGCGATCATCGCCGCGTTGTCGGTGCAGTAGGCCGGCGAAGGAAACAGCGCCGCGATCCCGTGCGAGGCTGCACGGAGTTGCATTTCCTGTCGGAGGCGCCGGTTGCAGGCCACTCCTCCGGCGACCAGCACGCGCGTGAAGCCCTCCCGCAGGGCCGTGCGCACGGTCTCGCTGATCAGCGCCTGCACCAGCGCGTGTTCGAAGGAAGCGGCGATGTCGGCGCGATCGGGAATCTCTTCGGGCAGCGGGAGCGCGCGAGCCATGTTCGGCCCGCGCACATGGTAGAGCACAGCGGTCTTCAAGCCGCTGAACGAGAAGGCCGGCGGTCCATCGCCCGAACTGTAGATTGGCAGGCGCACCGCGCGCGGATTGCCCTGCTCGGCGAGCTTGGAGACCTGCGGACCGCCGGGATAACCCAGACCTAGCACATGGGCGACCTTGTCGAAGGCCTCGCCCGCCGCATCGTCGAGCGTTCCGCCTAGACATTCGATCTGCAGCGGCGAAACCGCCCGGTAGAGCGAAGAGTGGCCTCCCGAAACCACCAGCGCCAGACAGGGCCAGGGATCGGGTTCGTGCTCCATCGTTGCGGCGTAGACGTGCGCCTCGATGTGGTGGACTCCGACGATCGGCATGGAGAGCGACCAGGCAAGCGCCTTGGCGGCGTTGACGCCGATCAGCAGCGAACCGATCAGTCCCGGGCGCGTCGTGACGGCGATGCAATCCAGATCGCGCAGCCCGACTCTAGCCTCGGCCAGCGCGCTCTCGATCACGGGCATGATCTGCGCCAGATGGGAGCGCCCTGCGATCTCGGGCACGACGCCGCCGTAGCGGGCGTGGAGGCTGGCCTGACTGTGAACCACCGAGGACAGGATCGTGCGTCCATCGCTCACCACGCTCGCCGCGGTCTCGTCGCAGGAGGATTCGATGCCGAGCACCAGCGCGCTCATCGCGAGGACATTCCTTCGCCGCTGCCTTGAGGACGGGGATGTGACCCCAGCAGCAGATCGAGCGCTGCCCGCAGCTGCGCGTCGACCGTGAAGTGGGGGATCAGCACCGTGCCCTCTTCCGCCTCCCACTCGCGCAGGACCTCGCAGGCGCCGGGGTCGGGCATGGGACGTGCCAGCCGTTCATGGATCGATCGCCGCAGTTCCTCCGTGATGCTCACGCACAGATCCGGCTCGATGCCTCCGCGCCCGAGCGGATCGAGACTACGCTCGAGGATTCGGCCAGCGGGGGTCTCGTAGCGTGCCGTCGTGATCTTTGCGACGGTGCCGTGCTCCGGGAAGCGCCGCAGTGTCTGAACGCTGCCTTTGCCCCACGAGCGCTCGCCCACGATCACGGCCAGTCGGTGATCCTGAAGCGCTCCCGCCAGCACCTCGGCGGCGCTCGCACTGCCCTCGTCGATCAGCACGACCAACGGCAGACCCGCGTAGGCCGCGCGCGTATTCTCCGCATGGTGCACGCTGGTGCGCGCTCGGCCCTCCGTGCGCACGATCACACCGCGCGTCAGGAAACGTCGGGTCACTTCGACTGCGGAACTCAGTACGCCGCCCGCGTTGCCGCGCAGATCCAGAGCGAGCGCCCGCATGTTCTGCGCTGACAGATCGCGCAAGGCGGCGTCGAACTCGCTGGGCGTCGCATGGCTGAACGAGTGCAGTGCGACGTAGCCGATGCCGTGCTCCACATCGAGCATGCGCACATCGGTGACGCTCGGGTCGACCAAGCTGGCTTTGGACAGGCGCACGGTGCGCACGGCACCATCACGTGCAGCCACCTCCAACTCCAACTCGCCCGCGTCTTCCCGCCCCAGTTCCTGTCGCAGGCCGCGTTCGCCCAGACTTTCGACCGCCAGCGATCCGATGCGGGTGAGGCGATCCCCGGGCACCAGTCCGGCCTTGGCAGCCGGGGAGTTGGGCAGCGTGTATAGGATCTGCGCCCGGGCGATCGGCTGGCGAAAGATCGCGCCGATCCCGCGGTAGCGTCCCTCGGTCTCGCGCTCGAGCAGGCGCGTGTGCGACTGGTCCAGATAGCGCGAGTGAGGATCCAGACTCTCCGCCATGCCCTTGAGCGCATGATCCAGCAATTCCTGCGGCTGGCGCTCCTCCAGCGCATTCGTCTCGATGAAGTCGCGCAACTCGCGGTACAGCTCCACATCCGGCTCGGGTTGCCCGCGCCACAGCAGCATGGCGCTGACGCCGATCGAGATGCCCAGCAGGAAGGGAGCGACGCGCATGTCCCCTCCACCGTATCGGGCGCACCGCGGCCTGTCTTCCTGGGAGGACGAGGACCGGGGGGCAAGTCCGTGATCTTTGTGTAAGTCCATGCTCAGCATGGATTTGCGGGTACTCCTGCGCACGCTTCCAGAATGGCATGCTCTTCGCTGACCCTGCAGCGTTCCATCGCGGCCAAGGAGGCCGATCACGCCATGCAACTCCCCCTGATCCTCGCCCTCGCCCTCAACGCTCCGCTGATCGCCCGACAAGACAACCCCAGCTCGCACGTCAGGGAGGCCGAGAGCACCTTTGCCGCGCTCGACAAGAATCAGGACAAGCAGATCAGCGCCGCCGAGTACGCAGCCTTCAGCACGGACCGTCAGCCCTTCCAAACCGCGGATGGTGACGGCAATGGTCTGCTCGACCGCGACGAGTTCCTGCTTTTCTACCGCAGCCGCCTGATCTCCGCCCAAAAGAAGCCCACCGCTGATCTGGAAGCGGAAGCGACCCGCATTCAGGCTGCGCGCCGCGCCAAGCAGTCGGCTTCCGGACCTGCCGATCAGCGTCGCCGTGTCGCACCGGCTGCGCCAGCGGGCCCGGCTGCTCCTGCCGCCGAGGCCACCGGGATCGAACAAGGCCTCAAGGCCGCGCTGGAGGCGCTCGACGCCCGCGCCGCGCAAGGCAAGGCGACTGCGGAAGACGTGCAGGCCGTGCGCAACCAACTGATCGCCCGCGCCCGCGCTGCGGCGAATACCGCGGCGAACACTCCCGTCGCCAACCCAAACGCGTTGGCGGAAGAGCGCGCCCT
>JBIKMH010000026.1:0-51294 GCA_044359355.1 Planctomycetota bacterium
GCACGCACCTCGACGATCCTGTCGGGGTTGCCGCTCACCAGTAGCGCTCGAGGCGGATGCCGCCGAGATCGCCGCCTGCCTTGTCGGCTGCACTGTCGATGCGGTAACCGCGCCCCTCCAGCAGCGCACGCACCTCGACGATCCTGTCGGGGTTGCCGCTCACCAGTAGCGCTCGAGGCGGATGCCGCCGAGATCGCCACCTGCCTTGTCGGCTGCACTGTCGATGCGGTAACCGCGCCCCTCCAGCAGCGCCCGCACCTCGACGATCATGTCGGGGTTGCCGCACAGCAGGGCGTGCGTCCGAGCCGGGTCCAGTTCGATGCCGAAGCGGCGGCACAGGCCCTCGTCGGCCAGCACGCTCTGCACGCGGCCACGCAGGCCGGGCCACTCCTCGCGCGAGACGACGGGAACATAGGTCGTCGGGTACTCGAGCTTGCTGCGCTGCTCCAATTCCTCGCGGTAGCACAGATCGCCGCTCTCGCGGACACCGTGCAGGATCACGAAGCGGCGCGGGCTACCCGTTCGCCTTGCCTCCCGCAGCATGGAAACAAAGGGAGCGAGCCCGGTGCCCGTGGAAATGCACAACAGGGTCTTGTCCTTGGGGATGCCCTCGAGCGTGAAGTGCCCCATCGGTTGTTCGTCGATCCAGAGCTGGCTGCCGACGGGGAGCTTCCACAGTTCAGGTGTCAGCTTGCCACCCTGCACCAGCGCGACACACAACTCGTAGTCCTCCGAATCGCCCGGGTCAGAGGCGATCGAGTAGGAGCGCTTCAGGACGCGCACGCGCGGCGGACTGACTCCATCGCGTGAGGGGAGCTCCATGGGCAGCCCGATCTGCACGAACTGACCGGGTACGAATGGCGCCAGCGGCTGGGCCTCGGGGCGAATCCTGAACAGCGCAACGCGCGGTGACAGATCGGTGCGGTGGACGAGGGTCGCGTTCACACGCCCCATCATGGTCGGGCCGGGCATCGGGTACAACAAGCGCTGCATGGCCCTGACACCGCTGCCGATCGACGAAGTCCTTCCGCAGCTCTTGGCGCAGTTGCGCGAGCGTGAAGCTGTCGTCCTGCGCGCGCCCACAGGAGCCGGAAAGACCACGCGGGTGCCGCCGGCGATCCTCAAAGCCGGTCTGGCCGGGGACCGGCAGATCGTGATGCTCGAGCCGCGGCGCATCGCAGCACGGGCCGCGGCGCGTCGCATGGCCGAGGAAATGAGCGTCGAGCTGGGCGCCGAGGTCGGCTATCAGGTGCGCTTTGAGCGCAAGGCCTCGCGGCGCACGCGCATCCTCGTCGTGACCGAGGGCCTGCTGGTGCGGATGCTGCAGGATGATCCGTTTCTGGAGGGGGTGGGCGTCGTCGTCTTCGACGAGTTCCACGAGCGCAGCCTGCACACGGATCTTGCGCTGGCGCTGACCCGCCGGGTCCAGTCCGATGCGCGTCCGGATCTCAAGCTCGTGGTCATGTCGGCGACGCTGGCGACGGAGGAGCTTTCGGCATGGCTGGGCAATGCACCGGTCGTCGAAAGCCAGGGACGCCTTTTTCCCGTCGACATTCAGTACAGCGAGACCGAGAGCGAGGCGCCGCTCCCCGTGCAGGCTGCGGCTGGCGCGATGCGCGCGCTGCAGGCCACGCGCGGCGATGTGCTGGTCTTCCTGCCGGGCGTTGGCGAGATCCTGCGCACGCATGAGGAGCTGAGCGGACGCGCCGAGCGCGCCGGGGTGCGGATCCATGAGCTCTACGGCGATCTGGCGCCTGCCGAACAGGATGCCGTGCTGCGACCGGGTGCGCTCCGCAAGATCGTGCTCTCGACCAATGTGGCGGAGACCTCCGTGACCATCGAAGGCGTCACGGCGGTCGTCGACACAGGCCTCGCGCGGGTGCTGCGCTTCGATGTCGGCGTCGGGCTCGATCGGCTAGAGCTGGAGCGCATCTCGCGCGCATCGGCCGATCAGCGCGCAGGTCGGGCGGGGCGAACTCAGGCGGGCGTCTGTCTGCGTCTTTGGACCGAGCGCGCGCAGCGTTCGCTCTCCGAACACGATGACCCGGAGCTGATGCGCGTCGATCTCTCCGCGAGCGTCCTGCAACTCCTGTCGTTCGGCGAACACGAGGCGTTCCGGTTCCCTTGGTTCCAAGCACCTCCGCGCTCCAGTCTCGAGCGCGCGCTGAGCCTGTTGACGAATCTGGGGGCGGCGGAATGGAGGACAGGCGAGGAAACGGCCACGCTGACGGCTCTAGGACGCGAGCTCGCCCGCTTTCCGCTGCATCCGCGGCTTGCACGGCTTCTGCACGAAGGGCATCGGCGCGGGGTCCTGCGCGAGGCGGCGCTCGTCGGCGCCCTGCTTTCCGAGCGTGATCCGTTCGGACGCGGGCCGCGCGGCGTGCGCAGTGCGCAACACCACTCCGACTGCGATTTGTGGGATCGAGTCCTCGCGCTGGAAGCGTGGGAGCAGCGCGGCCGGTCGGCGAGCGATCTGGGCGAAATCAACAAGGGTGCAGCCAACTTCGTGCTGCGCGCGCGCGATGGGCTCCTGCGTGATGCCGAACGGGTCTTCGGCGAGGCGCCGGAGAGCGCCGCGACGGATGCCGAGGCGGAACTCGCGCTGCGCCAAGCCTTGCTGGCGGCCTACCCTGACCGTGTGGTCGCCCGCCGCGCTGGCGATCGGCAGCGCGGCGTCATGGTCGGTGGACGGGGCGTGCGGCTCTCCCCGCTCAGCGCGGTGCAGGATGGCGAGCTCTATCTGGCCGTGGAACTCGATGCCGGGCGAGCGGGGGAGCGCTCGGAGGCTGAAGTGCGTCTGGCGGCGCGGATCGAGCCTGACTGGCTCGATCCGGCCTTGGTGGCGATGCGCACCGAAGCAGGCTTTGACCCGCGCACGGAGCGCGTGGGCGCCTGGAAGCGGCGCTACTTCCTGGACCTGCTGCTCGAAGAGGTGCAGGCCGCGCTGACGCCGGAGTTGGCAGCGAGCGCGCTGGCTGCGGCGGCGCGTCAGGATCCTGGACGCGCTCTGCCGCTGGCGGAGCCGGAGGTGGCGCAACTGATCGAGCGCCTGCGCTGTCTGCGAGCCTGGATTCCGGAGCTTTCCGTGCCCGAAATCACGGATGGCTGGATTCTCGAGGATCTGGAGAGCTACGCGGCCGGCAAACGCTCGTTCGAGGACCTCCGGCGTGGCGACTTCGCCGGGCATCTGCGCTCACGACTCGACTGGAAGCTGCAGCAGGCACTCGATCGCGAAACGCCGGCGCGCGTCACGGTGCCCACGGGCAGTTCCATCACGCTGAAGTACGAGGCGGGCAAGCCACCTGTGCTCGCGGTTCGGATTCAGGAAGTCTTCGGCATGGCCGAGACCCCGCGCGTCGCCGGTGGACGCGTCAAGGTGCTGATGCATCTGCTCGCGCCCAACTATCGGCCTCAGCAGGTGACGGACGATCTGGCGAGCTTCTGGAAGTCGGCCTACTTCGAAGTGCGCAAGGATCTGCGCGCTCGCTACCCCAAGCATTCCTGGCCGGAGGATCCGTGGAATGCACCGCCGGTGCGCAAAGGCCGTAGTGCCAAGTAGGGGATACTGCTCCCCAAGCGGGGGCAGAATCGAAACGGGAAAACTGGTTTTTCTCTGCGAGGCGGAGGCGCTCTCGCCGTCCTCATCTGTATCCATGGCGTGTTTCCGATCCGGTGATCTGGAAGCTCACCCGAGGCCGACTCGCCGCCAGAGCCCAGCACCGCTTCCCGCTTCCCGCTTCCCGGTTCGCGGAGCTGTGCATGCCCATCTCGCCGCTGGTGCGGCGCAATCGGGGGCTGCGGACAGCGTCCGAGCGCTTCCGACAGGCCCGGCTGGCTCCCCTGGTGTTTGGGTCTTGGTTGAAGGGGCGGCGGTAGGGCTTTGGGAACGGCT
Organism: Planctomycetota bacterium; assembly: GCA_044359355.1. GTDB lineage: Bacteria > Planctomycetota > UBA1135 > UBA1135 > SYGM01. The sequence goes on from JBIKMH010000026.1 coordinate 3,893, forward strand.
AGAAGTCAGGACCTTGCAATCACGAGCTGAGGTCCACGGAACAGGATCAGTATCCCATGGTGCGGTTGAACCAGCTGCCGATGTCGGCCAGCTCTTCCTCGCAGACGCTGTGCTCCATCGGGTACGTGTGCCACTCGACCTCACAGCCCAACTGCGTCAATCGCTCGCGCAGATTCTGGCCCCTGCTGATCGGCACCATCGGATCCATCAGGCCATGGGCCACAAAGCAGCGGATGCCGCGGTTGGCTGACTGCAATTGAGCTTCCAGCGAGTCCGCGCAGACCAGATAGGTCGACAGGGCCAGGATGCCGGCCAGCGGCTGCTCGTGTCGCAGGCCGACATGCACGGCCATTGCGCCCCCTTGAGAGAACCCAGCCAGGAAGATGCGCTGCGAAGGCACGCCGCGCTCGATCTCGCGCGCGATCAGCGCCCGAATCCGCAGAGCCGAAGCGGCGATGCCCTGCTCGTCGTGCCGCGCGCGCAGATCCCCGTCGCGGATGTCGTACCAGGCCGGCATCACGAATCCGTTGTTGATGCTCACGGGCATGCGCGGGGCGTGAGGGAACACGAAGCGCACAGCATGTCGATGCTCAATGCCGAGGTGCGGCGGCACGGGAGCGAAGTCGTGTCCGTCCGCGCCGAGCCCGTGCATCCAAATGACCGACCATTGGGCGGGTTTCGCGGGTTCGAGTTCCACGCAGGGCAGCAAGGCGACGGTGCTCATGGCTTGCGAAGTGTGGCGCGCGGCAGGCCCTGTGTCCATGCAGCTGAGTTGCGGGAAGCTTTCGTGACACCCTGCGGGATGCGGTTAGAATCGCCTGCTTGATGAACGGACCCGGAGACCAGCCGCAAGGGGAGTTGCCGCCGAGGCGGAGCATCGGCTCCGAGCTGCTGGGCGAGTTCCCGATCAGGCTTCCGGAACGCACTTTCGCCGTCTCGTGGATCCTCGGCATCAATCTCGCCGTCATGGCGGCGATGGCGCTGCGGGGAGTGTCCCTCCTGGATCCATCGCTGGAAGAAGTGCTGGGCAATGGCGGCAACCACGGCCCCTTCGTGGCGCAGGGCGAATGGTGGAGACTGATCACCTGTGCCTTCGTGCACGTCGGGATTCTGCACCTAGCCTTCAACCTGTTCGCCATGCACTCGCTTCGCGTGGTCGAAGGCATCTACGGCAGCGGGGCATTCCTGCTGATCTATGGCTGCTCCGCGGTCGGCGCCTCAGTCCTCAGCATCCTCTGGAGGCCCGATGCGGTTTCCGCGGGCGCTTCCGGAGCGGTGTTCGGCATGGCGGGCGCACTGATCGCCTTCTTTCGCGCGCACAAGGACACCATCCCCGAGTCGCTGTTCCGCCCCGTGATGCGGAACATGCTATTTCTGCTGGCTCTCAACGTGCTGTTCGGGCTGCTGGTTCCCGGCATCGACAACGCCGCGCACTTCGGAGGACTCGCCTGCGGCTACATCGGCGCACGGCTGTGCGATCGGGACCCTGAGGACAGCCCGAAGCTGACTCCCAGAAGAGCGCAGCGGATCTTGCCCCTGATCGGTGCACTGTTCGTCGCTGGCGCGCTGATTCCCTGGCGCGCGAGCAGTGCGGAGGACATTCAGCACGCGCTGGCGCAGGATGCAGCGCTGCGAGCGCTCCGACGCGGTCAGTGGGACGAGTGCGTCGAAAGCGCGACCGAGTCGCTCCGCAAGGACAGCTCCAATGCGCTGCTGTACGCGATCCGCGCCGAAGCTCTGCTGCAGAAACGCGACTTCAAGGCGGCTCTGACGGATCTGGATCGCGGTCTGGAGCTCGATTCAGGGCTCCTGGAAGCCCGCCGCGCCCGCATGTTCCTGCTCTGGCGCATGAACCGGACGCCGGAGGCGCTGGACGATGCCCAGATTCTGATGGTTCAGGGCGACCGTGAGAGCAACACGCGCCAGATCCACGCGGAGTTGCTGCTGTCGACGGGGCGTTACGAGGAAGCCCAGCGCGCCTTTCAGGAGCTCGCCAAGGGTGTCTCGGACGGACGCGCCGAAGCGGAGCTGTTCCTGTGGATCGCGCGAGGGCTTCAGGGAGAGGGAAAGAGCGCGACCGACCAGCTTCGCAAGTGGGTTGACTCGCCGCAGTCGGCGCAGGGTTCACCCCTGGAAGGAATGATGGCGGCGCTCTACGCCGGCGTGATGCCGGAGTCCGAATTGCTGGACGCCTTCGACCGGCGCAGCACGGAGCGCGTGGAACTCACGCGGCTCTACTGGTTTCTGGGAGCCCGCCGCCGGGTACTCGGTGATCGCGAAGGAGCGCGGAAGTTCCTTGCCAGGGCCATCGAGCGCGGAACAGGCGAAGAAAGCACGTATCTGCTCGCTCGCGACGCATTGACGAGGCTCTGAAGTCTCACTACTGTCTCGCGCCGCGCATGGAGCACCTGCTGAAGGGATTGAACGAAGGGCAGCGTGCCGCTGTGCTCGCCACCGAGGGTCCGGTGCTCGTGCTCGCGGGCGCCGGCTCGGGGAAGACGAGGGTGATCACACTGCGCACCGGGCATCTGCTCGAGAAGCGCGTGGCGCCCGAGAACATCCTCGCGATGACCTTCACGAAGAAGGCCGCTGGAGAGATGCGCGAGCGCATCGGCGCCCTCGTGGGCAAGGAGCGCGCCGAGCTGCTCACGATCGGAACCTTCCATTCCTTCTGCGTCAAGCTGCTCCGGCACTACCATCAGGCTGCGGGACTGCCGCAGAACTTCACGATCTGTGACGCATCCGACCAGCTCAGCGCCGCGCGCGGAGCCCTGCGTGAACTGCGCATCGGCGATGCCACGCTGCAACCGGCTGCCCTGCAGGCGCGCATCTCCCTGCTCAAGAACAGACTTGTCACGCCCGAAAGCGTGCTGGCAGGCGCAGGGGACGATCGGGATGAGCTCGTCGGTCGCGCCTGGGCCAAGTATCAGGAGCACCTCGAACGCGCGCGCCTCGTTGATTTCGACGATCTCTTGCTGATGGCCTGCAGGCTGCTCCAGAAGGATGAGCGGGTCCGCCAGGAACTCGAGCGGATCTTCCGCTATGTGATGGTCGACGAGTATCAGGACACCAACGGACCGCAGTACGAGATCGTTCGGGCGATCGCGGGGCGTCACCACAATCTGTGCGTGGTCGGCGATGACGACCAGTCGATCTATGGCTGGCGGGGTGCGGATGTCACCAAGATCCTTTCCTTCGAGAAGGATTTTCCCAAGGCCAAGGTCGTGCGACTCGAAGTCAACTACCGCTCGACCGCGCCCATTCTGGATGCCGCCAACCAGCTGATCGCCAACAATCCCAAGCGTCACGGCAAGGTGCTGCGCTCGGCGCAGGGCTCGGGTGAGCCGATCCGATACCTGAGATCCGAGGACGAGGCCGGCGAGGCGGACTGGATCGCACTGGACATTCTGGAAGGGGTGCGCAAGCGGCTGTTTCACTACATGGACTGCGCGATCCTGTTCCGCTCCAACACGCAGCCCCGCGTGTTCGAACAGAGCTTTCGCACGCGCAACGTGCCTTATGTGCTGATCGGAGGGATGAGCTTCTTCGATCGCAAGGAAGTGCGCGACGTGCTGGCCTACCTGCGTCTGGTTCAGAACCCGCTGGATGAACCCTCGTTCCTGCGTGTGCTCAATTGCCCTCCGCGGGGCATCGGCAAGGGCACGATCGAGAAGGCGCTGGCCTTTGCGACCGAGCACGGTATCACGGTTCCGCAGGCCTTTGCGCGCGCGAGCGAGATCGAAGGTCTTTCGCAGGCGGCCGTCGAGTCCGTGCATCTCCTGCGTGAAAAGCTGGTGCGCTTTGGAGAGCAGGATCCCGGCCGCACGCTGGTGCACTGGATGCGCGAGCTTCTGGAGGCCGTGGATTATCGTTCGGAAGTCGACCGCGCCTATCCTGACCCGAAAATGCGCGAAGATCGCTGGGGCGCGGTCACCCAGGTGCTCGACATGGCCGAGAATCATGTGCGCCGCGGAAAGCAGCCAGGGCTGGCCTCCTTCCTGGAGGATCTGACGCTGTCGGCTGAGGATGAGCGCGACGAAGGCGAGGGGCAGAAGAAGAACGCCGTGACGCTGATGACCGTGCATTCGTCCAAGGGCCTCGAGTTCCCGCGCGTCTATCTGGCGGGCGTGGAAGAGGGCATCCTGCCGCACCTGCGTTCGGTGGCCGAGGACACGATCGAGGAAGAGCGGCGCCTGATGTACGTCGCCATCACCCGCGCGCAGAAGCACCTCACCGTGACCTGGACCAAGTCGCGGTCCAAGTACGGAACCCGCATTGAGAGCATGCCCTCGCGCTTTCTGTTCGAAATGCGCGGCGAGAAGCCGCCCAAGGGTTGGCGCGCCGCCGGCATTGACGAAAAGGACGCCGAGCGCACCGAGCGCAGCGAAAAGGCCAAGGAGCGTGCGGCGAAGAATGAGGGCAAGCCTGCTGCGAAGGGCGCCACGCGCAAGCGCAGACAGCGTCCGGCCGCGAGCTAGTCTGTGCGCGGAGTCCGCGAGGCTCGCAGGTGCGCCGCGCGCGCCCGCAACTGTCCGCAGCCGCCGTCGACATCCTGACCCGCCGAACGCCGCAGCTTGGTGAGGATGCCTCGGGAATGGAGGTGACGTGCCATCTCCCGCGCGCGCTCGAGGCCGGGGCGACGCCACGGCATTCCCTCGACGCTGTTGTAGGGGATGAAGTTCATCACGGCGTACTGTCCGCGCAGGAGCTGTTCGAGTGCCTCCAACTCGTCGTCGCCGTCATTGACGCCCTCAAGCAGGGTGTACTGGTACTGAATCGGATATCCGACCGCGCGCGAGTAGTCCTGAGCGAGCGCTACGAGCTCTCCAGGTGAGATGCGCGGAGCCCTTGGCAGCAACTGCTCCCGCAGGTTCGGCTTGGTCGTGTGCAGCGAGACCGCCAGCGCCGGCTTGACAGGCCCCTTCGGAAGTCGTTCGAAGGCGCGGCGGTCGCCCACTGTCGAGAACACGAGATTCTTGTGACCCAGATCGCCTTCGGTGCCCAGCAGGGTGATCGCGGATATCACGGCTTCGAGGTTGTGCGCGGGTTCGCCCATGCCCATGAACACCACTCGCCGTACCTTGCGCATGCGCCGCGCCAGAGCCACCTGCGCCACGATCTCCAGGTCCGTCAGCTGCCGGATCAGGCCCGCTTTCCCGGTCATGCAAAACACGCAGCCGACAGCGCAGCCCACCTGCGTCGAGACGCACAGGCCGTCGCGCGGCAGCAGCACGCTCTCGACTTCCTGCCCGTCGGCCAGGCGAACCAGAAGCCGGGCCGAGCCATCCTCGCCGGGGTGCTCGGCCACCACGCGGGCTGTCTGCTCAAGTTCGGATTGCAGTGCCGGCAGGGCCTCGCGCAGAGTCGCCGGAAAGCGGGCCTGCCGGCGATCGGCGCTCTCGTCCACGGGTTGACCGCGCACAAACGCCTCGATGAAAAAGCGCTCCGCCTGAGCCTTGGCGCCCAGACCTCGAAGACGTTCACGAAGCGCGGAGATCTCCACTCCCCGATTCTATCCGCTGGTCGCGCGAGCGACCCAGATGCCGAGCAGACCGGCCGCCCAAGCGCCGACGAGCGTCCCGAAGCAGTACAGAGCGGCGCTTGCGCGCAGTCCGGCGCTCCACAGCGCCAGAGTCTCATGGTTGAACGCGGAGTATGTCGTGAATCCGCCGAGCACGCCGGTCACGAGCAGGAGTTTCAGCTCCGGCGTACCGGCCACGCGCGAAGCGGGGCTGGCGAGCAGCCATCCGATGGCGAAGGACCCGACAAGGTTGACTGCCAGCGTGCCCCAAGGAAACGCGTCCGGCAAAGCTCGAGTGACGAGCAGACGTGCGACGGCTCCCAGCGCTCCGCCGAGCGCCACCAGCGCAATCGCCTTCATCAGTGCGTCAACGACACGCTTGTGCCTTCCAAAGCCAAATGGAATACGCGGTCGATATCGGGCTGCAGCATCCGCACGCAGCCATGCGATGCCGGCTTCTGGATCCAGTTGGCGCTGGGCTCACCGGTGTAGCCATGGAAGCCGATGCCTTCCTTGCCGATGCCCTCCGAGGACAGCGCGATCCAATAGCCGCCGAGGATGTTCTCCGGATCGTCGGGCGGGATGACCTTCTTGGTCTCCGGGTGCGTCCAGACCGGATTCAGCACGCGCTTTGTGATCTTCGTGGCACCCGCTGGCGTGGGAGACTTTTCCGCGCCGAGTCCGACGGGCATCGTCGCCATCAGCAGTTCGCCCTTGCCGCCGGGTGCCTTGCGCCAGACGAACATGCGGAAGAGATCGCGGCGCACTTCGATGCGCAGGCTGCGGTCTGAGAGATCGATGATCTTGAGTTTCTGGCCGACGCGCAGCTTGCGCTCGTCGAAACCCGAGTTGAGATAGCCCAGCATGCCCGCGCCGATGCGGTGCGCGCCTGCGATCTTCGAGGGCAAATCGCCCTTCTGAACAGCATGGGCTCCGATTCCGAGTGGTTCCGAGCCGGGTATATTCTCCGGGCTGAAATACACGCGCCGGCACCACGGCTCCAGCGTGTCGGCCAGCAGCGCCGCACGGTGCGGATCGGTTTCGAGCAGCGCGGCCAGTTCAGCGCTGCCCTGACGGATCAGTGCGGGGATCGCCGCCTTGTCGCGAGCAGCCTCGTCAAAGCGCTCTTGCAGGCTCTGGGCGGGGACGACGAGAGCCAGCAGGGAGAGGCACAGGCACAGCAGCACGGCACGCGGCATCATGCCGCGAGCCTAGAGGCCTCAGTCGCCCGATTCCAGCGGCCGGAAACGCCGAATCGGACCATGGACGGTGCCTCGGCCCGTGTCGACGATTAGCTCGCCGTCGCTCACCGTGACGTGCCAGCGATTGCCGCGATCGAGCGCGCCCGCGAGGCGGGCCACGAGCTCTGGCTCTGGCACCACGACCTCGATGGCTTCGGCCTTGTGGATGCGCATCCCAGCCCAATTCTTCTCCAGTGCCTGAGGACTGCGGTGGGGGAAGACGAGCACCCGGTCGGCGGCTTTGGAGGCTTTGTGGATGCGCTCCGCGGTCGGCAGCCCGATCTCCACCCACAGTCGGATGCGGCCATGCGTGTCGCGCACCGACAGCGCCGGCTCCTCGGCCTGGCAGAGCTCCGGTGCGATCTCCAGCTCCGGCTCCCAGCACAGGCACCACGCCAGCATGCGGGTCACGAGGTAGTCATCCGACTCGCTCTTGTGCTGCGCCAGCCGCAGCTCAAGAGACTCGTAGACTCCCCGATCGGCGTCGGCGAGCTCGAGTTCGAACTTGCGCAGGATCGAGCCTTGCGACATCGGCTCTCTCAGCTTCCCAGCAGGCGCAGCAGAACTTCGTCGCCCTTTTCGCGCGCCAGATCGAGCGGGGTCTGCTCGAAGTCATTCTCCTGACGCGGATTCGCGCCGTGTGCCAGCAGCACCTGCGCCATGGCGTGGTCCCGATTGTTCACGGCCGCGTGCAGCGCCGTCCAGCCGCCGTGCTGTTGCGCATGGACGCTCGTACCGCTGGCGAGCAGTCGCTGCATCACCTCCGGGCTCCGGCCAGCGGCCGCGGCATGGATCGCGCGCAGCTCCATCGCGTTGCGCGAAACCGCCTCGGGATTGGCGCCGCGTTCCAGCAGCAGTGCCACCGTGTCCTTCGAGGCGAAGAAGCAGGCCAGCTGCAGCGGCGTGAACCCATCCCCCTGAAAGGACTCCGCGGCCGAGGCATCCCCGTCCAGCAGCGGCCGCAGCCGGCGCGCATCACCCAACGCCGCCGCGGCGAACACGTCGACCGAAGGGGCGAGTCCCATCAGCGTGTCCAGCGCATCGCCGTTGTGGCGGTACATCGCCCTGACAACCATCGAGACGCCCTGCTCGTCGCGTGCGCCGGCGAGTTCAGGCTGCTCTTGCAGCAATTCCTTGAGGCGTGCCGTGTTGCCCTGCTCGATCGCTTGCAGGACATGGTAGGGGTGGGACATGGGCGCTGATTCAGATATGGGGGCGGGTGAGGTTCTTTTGTCCGCCGGGGATCGCCACGACGTTGTCCTCGATGCGGATGCCGCCGTGCGAAGCAAGCCGATCGACGAGTCGCCAGTCAACAGAGCTCGCCTTGGGTCCGCTGCGGAAGGGCCGCAGCAGCATCTCGATGAAGTAGATGCCCGGCTCGATGGTGAAAACCTGATTCGCCTCGATCATGCGCGTTGTGCGCAGGTAGGGGAAGGACTTCGGCGGCGGCATCACGCCGCCCTCAGGCGCCGCCTGACGTCCGCCGACATCGTGCACCTGAACACCGAGGAAGTGGCCGACACCGTGCGGGAAGAAGGGTCCGGTCAGTCCGTCGGCCACGGCCTGCGCGCCGCCCGCCTTGAGGATGCCGTGCTTGTGCAGCAGATCCGCGATCTTGACGTGCGCCGCCTCGTGGACCGCCAGGTACGGCAATCCCGGACGGACCATGTCGCACAACTCGCGCTGCAACTGGTCCATGCCGCGGAGCAGTTCCTGAAAGAGCGTGTCGGCGCTGCGTGAGGTCCAGGTGCGCGTGATATCGCTGCCGTAGCCGTTGTGTCGGGCACCGCAGTCGATCAGGAGCACCTTGCCGTTGCGCTGCGTGCGCTTGCCGCAGTAGTGCAGGATGGCCCCCTTGTCGTCGAGCGCCACGATCGTTTCGTACGGCAATTCGCGGTCCGTGCAGCCCACCGCCTCGACGAAAGCATGGTGGATTTCCAGCTCCGAGCCGCCCTCGAGGAAGCACTGGCGCGCCGCGGCGTGCCCGCGCGCCCCCGCGACCGTCGCGCGTTCGAGACATTCGATCTCGTACTCGGTCTTGTAGGCGCGGTCCCAGTCCAGTCGCTTGACCAGTGCTTCGGGATTGCAGTGCTCGACGGCGATGCCGCTGCCCGCGGGGTCATCTCCGATGTAGGCGGTACGACCTGACTTCTGGATCAGCTTCCAGGCCTTGCCCAGATCGGGCACCTCGTGGAACTCGAAGGCATCCAGCCAGAACGGAGTGCCCAGCGGAGCCTGCTCGTACCAGTAGTCCTCGGGGCGCACGCGCACCAGCAGCGGGCGCTTGCCGGGCCGGATGTAGAGCAGGTGATGCGGCCCGTCCAGAGGCACCCAGTGCGTGAAGTGCGGCGTCGTGCGGAAGGGAGCGTCCTGATCGTCCGCGAAGTAGGTGAAGGGCATGCCTGCCTGGATCACCATCCCATCGAAGCCGGCAGCGGCGAGCGCCGCCTCGGCAGCGTGCTGCCGGGCGGCGATGTGGGACTTGTAAAGCGTTGCGGATGACATGGGATCACTTCACTCCGTGCATCAGCTTGTTGACCAGCGGAGAGAACAGCGCCAGGAGGCCACCGACGATCATGGTCATCCACACGATCGGGACGAAGGCCGATTCGTAGCCGCCCAGCGCTTCGACCCCGCCGGTGGCGCCCACGCTGGCCTCACCCGCGATCTTGGAGAACAGGCCGGCCGCGTAGTTGGCCAGTGCGATCGAGACAAACCACGCGCCCATCACCATGCCGGTGATCTGCGGTGGAGCGAGCTTGGTGACCATCGAAAGCCCCACGGGCGAGATGCACAGTTCACCTGTCGTGTGGATCAGGTACAGGCCCGTGAGGAAGGTCCAGGGAACCTGCCCTTGAGCATCAGCGCCGCCGATGCCGGCGAGAAGCAGCATGAAACCCAGTCCGACCTGCAGCAGTGCGAGACCGAACTTGAGCGGGATCGAGGGGTTGAGGTTGCTGCGATCCAGCCAGACCCACAACGCGGAGAAGAGTGGTCCGAGTAGAACGATGAAGATCGCGTTGACCGACTGGAACCACTCGAAGGGCATGACCCAGCCGCCCAGCTGCAGATCGATGATGTGGTTCTTCGCAAAGAAGTTGAGCGAGTTGCCCGCCTGCTCGAAGCTCGCCCAGAAGGCGATATTGCACAAGAGCAGCAGCAGCAATGCGAACATCCGGTGTCGGATCACCCGATCGCCCTGGAAGGCGATGTACAGGAGGTAGGCCACGATGCCGGCTCCCAGCACGAGCAGGCTGTAGCCCACGACCTCCTTCTGCGAGAGCAGGAAGTAGATCAGCGGCACGCAGACGATGCAGCCGAGGGTGACCTGAACGATCGGGCCCAGGCCTTCCCGCCCCGCGGGCGCGAGTCCGTGGTCGCGGAGGTGCTTGGCACCGGCGCCGAAGACCACCAGACCGAGCAGCATCCCGATGCCCGCCGCCATGAAGCCGTAACGGTAATCCGGCTGGCCGTTCTCGCCGAATTGCATTGAAATCCACTGGCAGGCGATCGGCGCGAGGAAGGCGCCGAGGTTGATGCCCATGTAGAAGATGGTGAAGCCGCCGTCGCGGCGCGGGTCGCCCTGCTTGTAGAGCTTGCCGACCAGCGTCGAGATGTTGGGCTTGAAGAGGCCGTTGCCGACCACCATCACGGCGAGGCCCAGCAGGAACATGCTCTGCGTCGGCACGAGCAGGCAGAACTCCCCGATCGCCATCAGCAGGCCACCAAGAACGATCGAGCGGCGGTAGCCAAGGATCTTGTCCGCCACCGAGCCGCCGAAGACACCCAGCGCGTAGACCAGCGCGGTGAAGGCTCCGTAGGACAGCGACGCCTGATCCTGCGGCACGTTGAACTGCTGCACCACATACAGTGCCAGCAGCGCGCGCATGCCGTAGTAGCAGAAGCGCTCCCACAGTTCGGCGAAGAACAGGACGAACAGTCCAGTGGGGTGCCCGAGCATCGTCGGGCCGTCATCTTGTTGGTACGAGTTGTCCGCAGCAGAGCCTAGGTTGGCCATGGCGCTCTTGGTCTCAGGGTGGGGGGGATGGACTCGAGAACAGGTGCACGATCCTACTCGACGAGTGTCCCGCGATCGACGCGCGCCTGCCTATTCCTCGCTGCGGCGTCGCACTTCGCGACCTAGCCACGCCGCGACTGCGAGCCATGCCAGTCCCAAAGGCGCCGCGCAAGCCGAAACGACTCCCAGCGGCAGGGCCAGCATCCGGAACAGGGCGTCGAATCCCCAGACGCCGACCTGATCGCCGGTGCGGAATCCGAAGGTGTCGACAAAGTTCTTGGTCTTGTAGCGCGCCTCGCGGCCCACGCTCGTGAAGAGCATCTCCCTCGCGGGGCGAGCCAGAGCGTGCTGGAGCCCGCGGAGCATGATCTGCAGGACGATCAGGACCGGCAGCACCGGATGGAGCGCCAGAACGGCGAGTGCAACGCAGGCGGCTACCGGCTGGGCCAGCAGGGCAAAGCCGATCCCCAGACGCTGGATGATCGTGCCCGTCAGGAAGATCTGGACGAACAGCGTGGCCGTGTTCGTCCACATGTCGATGCGGGCGAAGAGTGCGGCGCGCTCCAGCTTGTCGGGAGCGGCCTCGCGCACCAACTGCGCCTGTTGCATGTACAGGATGGTTCCGATCGCGCTGCTCAGCAGGACCAGCAGTCCGATCCCGCGCAGAAAGGGCGAGCGCGTCAGCAGAATCAGCCCATTCCACACACCGCCCGTCTCGGCATCTTCCGTCCGCGTCGGCAGCGCAGTCCGGGGGCGGGCCGGGCGCAGACGGGCAATTCCGAGCATGCACCAGGTGGCTCCCTCCAGCAAGACCGCCGAGACCAGCAGCAGGTTGGCCTGTCCGATCTCGGCCACCCATTGCTTCGTGATCCAGCCGCCCGCGATCCCCCCCAGCGTTCCACCCACGGCGATGAGACCAAAGCGGCGCTTCGACTCCTCGAGCGTGTGGGTCTCCGTCATGAAGCTCCAGAACACGGAGACGACGAAGACATTGAAGACGCTGACCCAGATGAAGAACGTCGCGGACAGCCAGGCCGGCAACTCGGCATGCGAACGCCACAGCGCGCAGAAGACCAGCATCTGGACCGCGAAGGCGCGATTCGCGAAGGGAATGAAGCGCTCGCGCGGATATCGATTCACCAGCCAGCCGAAGAGCGGCGCGATCGCCAGCATGGCGAACATCGTGCCCGTGAAGAGCATCGCCAGACGCAGCGAATCGCCGCTGGTGCCTTCCGTCTCGCGCAGCGGCCGCAGGATGTAGTAGCTCGCCAGCAGCAGAAAGAAGTAGCCGGCTCCCATGAGGAGCACCGGCAGCTCGGTGCGCCATGTCTTCGCGATCCCGGAGATCATGAAGCAAGTATGCGCGTGCTTTCCGCTGCGGGCACCCTCACCGCGCGGAAAACGCCGCAACCCATGCGTAAACGATCGCAAGCACCGCGCAAGCGCCAAGTATCGTTTCTGTTGAATCGCGGAACGGCGGCAGTCTCCTGCGCCATCCGAGCAAGGCGCCGTAGAGCAGACCTGACAGAAAGCCAGTGATGTGCGCGATCACATCCGTGCGCTCCAGCAGCTGCTGGAGCTGACGGGATTCGGCCTCGATGTTGCTGACGTCGTGGCTGACGCCGCCCATACCCAGCATACCCAGCAGAATCAGGCCGATCACCAGCGGCATACGCTTCTTCCAATTGGGCATCCGGCCGTCCTTGCGCCGCACGAACTCGTACGCCACCTGCGCTCCGAGCACGCCGAAGACCGCTGTCGAAGCGCCGATCGAGACATGCGTGTCGTCCTGCACCCAGGCATTGATCAGATTGCCCGCTGCTCCAGTTGCCACGAAGCCCAGAGCCGCGAGCCCGGATCCGACGCTCTGGGCGAGGAACAGTCCGAAGAGTGCGCCGAAAAGCATGTTGCCAGCCAGGTGTACGATGTCCGCGTGCAGGCACAGCGCGGTGATCGCCTGCCACCACTCGCCCGCACAGATCTGCGCGGACCGGGCGCTGCCGATCTCCCTCCAGTCGAGGCCGAACAGATCACGCAGCACCGCGAGGTGCATGATGCCGATTAGCAGCGCATAACCGACCGCAAGAACGATGCCGTCGGAGTTGGGTTTCGGCAGCGTTTCCCGGGGCGGCCAGCCGCGGTTTTCTTGCTCGTAGCGCTTGAGCTCGTTGCTGGCCCGCGCCGCCGCATCGATCGGCACCAGCAGGAGTTGCAGGCCCGGCTGCTGGCTGATCGAGTGGGGCACCCCGATGGACTGGAGGACCAGCGCCCAATGCCGCACGACGCGCGCATCCGCGCTGCGTGCGATCTCGATCCAGGCGTTCGGGGGGGCATCCACGCGGAGCGACCCGATCGTAGGCCCTCGAAGGAGCGATTCGAGGGAGAATCCCCTGCGCTTGCGGGCCTGACTCGCGTACTTGGGCTCAGGCGGCCGAAAGCAGTAGGCTAGCCATCCTGAACATGCTGTCCCGTCTTTTCCTGCTGGCCCTGTTTCTGCCCCCCCTCCACCCGGTCTGCGCGCAGTCCGCCGCGCCGGGGCACCTGCGGCTGGATTATCTGGAAAACCCGCTCGGGATCGACGAGCGCAAGCCGCGCTTCTCCTTTGAACTCTCCGACCCGCGTCGCGGGGCGGTCCAGAGCGCCTATCAGATCCTGGTGGCCCGCTCGCCGGCCGAGCTGCAGTCCGACAACGGCTCGATCTGGGACAGCGGGAAGGTGGTCTCCAGCGCGACCGCTCAGATCGATTACGCCGGCGTCGCCCTCGAGCCCTGGGCGCAGTACTGGTGGAAGGTTCGCAGCTACGACGGTGAAAACCAGGCTTCCCCGTGGAGCGCCGAGGCGAGCTTCAGCACCGGCGCGATGAGCCTGCCCGACTGGTCGGCGCGCTGGATCGAGGATCCGACGGAGCAGCCGCCCTATCGCAAGGGCTCGATGGGTTGGCGCTCCCAGCCCTCCAAGGCGGGGGATGACTACAAGTGGATCATGATCGAACTCGGGGAGGGCGGGATCTTCGACCGCACCCGGCTCTATCCGGTCACGCAGGGCAAGCGCGGCGAGAAGTTTCCGCTGAAGGTGCGCGTGTTCGTTTCGGACGATCCCAAGTTCGACAGCTTCAAGACCGCACTCCGCGTGGAGCGCGACAAGAGCGAACCGAATCTGATCATCCCCGACAGCGGACCGATCGAGATCGAAAACACCTCGCGCATGAGGTTTCGTTACATGCGCCTTGGAATTGCTGCGATGCGCCCTGCCGAGGACGGGCAGTACTCGGTGGAACTGGCGGAAATCGAGCTTCTGGACGGCACACAGGTCGTGTCGCGTGGCAAGCCCGTGACCGTCAGCGACGCGCTCGACGGCGAGGGCTGGAGCGCGGAGACACTGGTCGATGGAGTCCGCGAATCGGTTGCCGGATCGGGCGTGGCGCCGATTCCTGCGACCAGCTTGCGACGTGAATTCACGCTGCGCGCGGCACCCCAGCGCGCTTGGCTCTCGTGCACCGCACAAGGCTTGTACGAAGCGCGCATCAACGGCGCCAAAGTCGGTGAGCAGGTGCTCGCACCGGGCTGGAATGACTACCGCTCGCGCATGTACACCAGCACCTTCGACGTGACCCGGATGCTGCGCGAGGGGCCCAACGCCATCGGAGTGTTGCTCGGCGATGGCTGGTACTCCGGGCGGGTGGGACTGGCCCACTTGTTCGAGGATCTGCCCGGACGCGGGATCTACGGCCGCAAGCCGCGCTTCTTTGCGCAGTTGCGCCTGGACTACGCCGACGGATCCTCGGAGGTCATCGCGACGGATGAGGAGTGGAAGTCCACGCTGAGCGGCCCGATCCTCGCCGCCGACATCTACGACGGAGAGCAGTACGACGCGCGTCGCGAACTCGAGGGCTTCGATCAGCCCGGTTTCGATGACAAGTCATGGCGCAAGGCCGCGCTGGTGACGGGCTTCAGCCCCGGCGTCAATGCGGCACGCAACCTGCCCGTCACGGTGCGGGAGGAAATCGCTCCCGTCGGCGTGCAAAAGCGCGGCGACAACATGTGGATTCATGATTTCGGCCGCAACCTCGCCGGCTGGTGCCGGATTCGCGTCGAGGGACCCGCGGGCACGGTCGTGACCTTGCGGCATGCCGAGGCGCTCGACGCGACTGGGGCCTTGTACACCGACAATCTGCGCACGGCCCGCCAAACGGACCGCTACACGCTGAAGGGCGCCGGCCGGGAAACTTGGGAACCGCGCTTCACCTACCACGGCTTTCGGTACGTGGAGGTTCAGAGCGCCGTCCCCGTCGAAATCTCGGCGCGAGTGATCTCGAATTCGGCCCCGAATGCGGGTGAGTTCCGCTCGAACAACCCGACGCTGGTCGCGCTCTGGAAGAACATCGGCCACACCCTGCACTCCAACTATCTGGGTCATCCCAGCGACAGCCCGCAGCGCGACGAGCGTCTGGGCTGGACCGGCGATGTGCAGGTGTTCGCTCCGACTGCGATGTACATGTCCGACATGTCCGCGTTCTTCACCAAGTGGATGCAGGATGTGCGCGACGGCTACTCGACCGAGTTCCGCTTCCCTGACATCGCGCCGCATCCCTTCGACAAGAATCTGTACTTCACGGGTGGTCCCGGCTGGGCGGATGCGGGTGCTCTGGTTCCCTATCAGATGTGGCTTGTCTACGGAGACCGTCGCCTAGCCGAACAGATGCTGCCCTTCGCCACGCGCTGGCTGGACGCGATCCGCAGTTCGAACCCGGGCTTCATCTTCGCGAACGAGCGCGCCAATGACTACGGCGACTGGCTCAACGGCAGCCAGATCCGCGCTCCGGGCTGGAACACCGAGGGCTGCGAGGTGCCCAAGGAGATCCTCGCCACCGCCTACTGGGCGCACTCCGCCGAGCTGATCGGCGAGCTGGCTGCGGGCATCGGCAAGGATGAGATCGCGATCAAGGCCTTCGAAATGCGCGATGCCGTGGCCTCGGCCTTCCAGCAGCGCTTCCTCGCGGCCGACGGGACGATGCCCGGCGACACTCAGGCCGGATATGCGCTCGCGCTGGCCTTCAACCTCGTGCCGGCCAATCTGGTCCCGCAGGTCAACGCCAAGCTATCGAGCGCGATCGTGGAGAAGCGTCCCTTCAAGCTGACCACCGGCTTTCTGAGCACGCTGCCCGCTCTGATGGCGCTCTCCAATTCCAACGGAGCCGAACTCGCCAGCCGCATCGTGCGGGATCGCAGCTTCCCGGGTTGGGGTTGGCAGCTGGATCAGGGCGCCACGACGCTGTGGGAGCGTTGGGACGGTTACTCCAAGGAGCGCGGCTTTCAGGACCCTTCCATGAACTCGCTCAACCACTGCGCTTTCGGATCCGTGGGCGAGTGGATGATGCGCTGCGTCGCGGGTATCGAGCCCGATCCGCAGGCACCGGGATACGCGCGCTTCATCGTCCATCCGCGCTGCGGCGTGCAGATTCCCACGGGCGGCGGACGCTACCACTCGATTCGAGGCGTGATCGACACGCAGTGGACACTGCAGGGCGAGCGCTTCACCCTGAACCTCACGGTGCCGCCCAATACCAGCGCCACGGTGATCCTTCCGGCCCGAGCGCTGGATGACATTCAGGAGAGCGGCAAGCCGCTCGCCGAAGCCGCGCCGCACGTCGTGCCCATCCTCGTTCAGGGCGGCAAGGCGACGCTCGATGTGCGCGCCGGGACCTACCGTTTCGAAAGCGCGGTCGAGCTGCCCGGAAAGTGATCTGCTCGAGGGCCGCTACAACCCGCGGGCGGCGGCGTCGAGTTCGATCGCCTTGGCGGGGGAGTAGCCGCGGTCGTGGAACCAGACGACCTTGCCTTGGGCATCGAGCAGCAGCACGCGTGTGTTGCGCGGACTCTGCTCGCCGGTGAAGGCCGTGATCTTGCCCGCTTCGGAGCCGTACACCGTCACCACGGCCGGCCAGTCTTCGCTGGGGATGCCGCTGCGCATGCCGGAGTCGATCCAGCCGGAGATCACGGAGGGCACAAGGCTGTCGATGGTCGGCACCTCCAGGATCCGCACCGGAGTCTTGGCCTGCATCAGGCCCATCACCCAGCGGTCGAGATCGAACTGGGTGCCCTGCACATAGCCGACCAGCAGCACCGCGGGCTTGCCAGCCAGCGCCGTCGGAAGCTCCGTTGACTCGCCGCTGAGACTCTTGCCCTTCACGACCGGGAAGCCTTCACCGACCGGGACGCGGTTGGGCTTGGTGCTCGAGCAGCCCGCCAGCAGGGAAAGCAAGGAGAGCAGGGAGGCGGTCAAGATCTGTGAATTCATGATGCACTTTGTGGACAACAGTTTCGAAGGGATTCCAGCGGCAGGTGGTTGCCCACATGTTCTGCGCGGTGGGCGATCAGGATCGCACGCCCAAGGACGAGGAACTCGCCTCCCAGCCGCATCGGATCCCCGACCGGCAGACCGACCCCGTTGCCCTTGGCGAGTGCCCGCAGCAGGGAACCGAGGGCAGCGGGGCCCGCGATCTGTCCCGCGTCCGCGCGCTCGAGGCCGAAGGCCTCGTACAGGACCGCCCGGGGGTCCGCGATGGCGGAGGCGCTCGGATCGAAGCGGCGAAAGAAGCTCTCGGTCTGCTCGCGATCGCCGAGCGTGACGTAGAGGACGGCGGGGATCGGCTGTTGCTCCTCGCGCGCACGGCGCAGGTCGCGAACGCGTTCGCGGCAGAAGGTTCACCCAAAGTGCCGCAGGAACACCAGCAGTCGCGCCGGGCCCTCCAGTTCGGCATCGAGGCTGGCTCCCTTGAGATGCAGGCCCTCGATCGGGCGCAGCCAGACCGACTCCGGTATGCGTTCCATGAGGAGGGTTTCGTCCCGCCACCCGTTGCGGATGCTGTTTGCAACCAACCGGATGCCGCGGGCGAACAGAGACTCTGTCCCGCCATGGCCGAAGGACCCCAAGTACTGCTGCGCGCCGAGTGGCTGGAGCGGCAATTGGGCGGCCGCAGCCCGCTGGCAGTCGAGGGCTGGACCGAGGAGCTGCGCCCGCTGGCCCAGCAGCTCGCCCACCGGTGCATCGAGCGAGTCCGTGCGCGGGGCAAGAATCTGTTCCTCGAATTCGAGGGCGGGCTGTGCCTGCACAACCATCTGCGCATGGACGGCCGCTGGAGGGCGCTGGCCCTCGAGGACCCGCTGCCCGAAGGCCTGTGGTTGTCCTTTCGAATGGGTGAGCGTCGCATCGCCAACGTCCATGGGGAGGTGCTCCAGCTGATGACCCGCGAGGGCATGGAGACCCTGGTCAGCACGCTGGGGCCCGATGTCATGGCTGAGCCCTTCCCGCGCCAGGAGCTGCTGATCGCGCTCGCCCGCGCGCGCGGACGCATCGCCGCGGCGCTCTTGGATCAGCATGTCGTGGCGGGAGTGGGCAACATCGCGCGCTGCGAGGCGCTATATCGGGCAGGTCTGGCGCCGCAGTCCGCATGCAGGAGCCTGACCCCGCAGCAGCTCGCTCGCCTGCTCGATGCGCTGCAGGCCGTCACCCGCGAGAGCTACCATAGCGGGGGGCGCTGGAATCCGCTCGTTTACGAACGCGCAGGCCAGACCTGCGCGCGCTGCCAGGGTTTGATCGAAGTGCTGCAGGCCGAAAGTGCGCAGCGCCGGCTGTACGGCTGCGCACGTTGCCAATCGATCGGCGTCGCCAACCTCTTCTCTGACTGAACACATGCGTACCTTTTCCATCTTCTTCGCGCTACTCCTGCTGCTGCTCGCAGCCACCCTCGGCTGCCGCTCCGTCTCGCGCACGGAAGTCGAGCAGGGCATCCGCGAGCTGGGCAAGAATCAGGCTCTGTCGGGGCTGAAGCTGGAGACCCGGACCGTGCCCGCGGTGCTCGACGGCCAGAAACTCGATCTTGAGCTGCGCTGGTACCGGCTGGGGCCGCAGAACTCCGGGCAGCCCAAGCTGGTCTTCGTCCACGGTACCCCGGCTGCGGCCGAGCACTGGACCGAGCTCGCGCTGGGAGCGGGCGGACTCGCGCAGGATCGCGAGGTCTACCTGCTCGAGATGATCGGCCACGGCTACGCGCCGCAGGAGCTTTCCAAGGTCACGTTCCAGGCCTGCGCCGATCAGGTGCGCACCTTCCTCGAAGCCCTGGATCTGCGCGATGTGACGCTGATCGGCCACTCCTACGGCGGGGAGTTCGCGTGGCGTTGTGCACTCGACGCTCCCGAGCGGGTAGGCCGGCTGGTGCTGATCGACTCCTCCGGCCCTGCCCGCCGCGACGGCGAATGGCTCAGCGAAGAGGAGAAGATGCGCGAGTGGTCGATCGCGCGGTACGGGTGGCTGGCCTCGACGCCCGAGCGCGTCGAATCCGCGCTGGCGATTCACTTCGACGGTCCCATCCCGCCTGACCGCCTGCAGGAGATGTACCTCTCCTGCGCGCACTCCGCGGCCTGGGTGGGCATGGTGCAGCTGTGCCGCGACGAGAACGGGCAGCGCTTCGAGCAACTGTCGCAGTGGAAGAAGCCTGTGACCCTGATCTGGGGAGAAAAGGACATTGCCTACAGGCCCGAGCGCTTCCTCAAGGAGTTCCAGCGCGTCCTTGCGCAAGCCCGGACGGTCATCATCCCAGGGGCCGGTCACTATCCTCACGAGGTGTTCCCCAAACAGGTTGCCGACGCGATTCGCTAGGATTGCCGGCATGATCATGCACATGGTCCTGCTGAAGATCCGCAAGGACGTTTCGTCCGCCGAGCTTGACCGTGCGTTCGCCGCGCTCGATGCGCTGCGCCGGGTCATCCCCGGCCTGCTGAGCTTTCATGGAGGTCCCTATTCCTCGCCGGAGAACTTCCAGAAGGGCTACACCCACGGGTTCTCGATGGTGTTCCAGGATGCTGCCTCGCGAGACATCTACCTGCCGCACCCCGAACACGAGAAGTGCAAGGCAATGATCTTACCGTTGCTGCAAGGTGGGCTCGATGGCGCCGTTGCCTTTGACTACGAGTTCTAAACTCACGCTGCTGGGGCCGTTCACTGCGGGTTGCAGCCATTCACCGGACCAAACCGGACAGCGGCTGGCGGAGATCGACGGCGCGCGCCCACCGGCCTGGAGACCGGATGCGCGACTGGTGTATGTGCTGCCGAATGAAGGCCGCGTGGAACGGATCGCGGATGTCTCATAGGTTACGCACCGCCTGTCGCGCAGGGTGAACTCTCGTTCGTCAACTGGGCGGATGTGCCCGCTGCGAGTGTCGATGCGGACTCGCGCATGTGGTTCTCCTATCTGCCGGTGATCGGGGAGTGAGCCTGTGACTACGGTGCCTGTAACGGAAAACAGCAGCGCGCAACGGGTCATACCGAACGGATCCACACCGATAATGGCGCGGGCGAGCATGGCTTCGTGTCGATCGCCGGCACAGGGAGCGGCTGGCGTGGACGGTCTGGCTCGATGGTCGGGCGCACGAGGAGGCCGGCGGTGCCACCCGTTTCTACGCGCGACGATTCGATGCTTTTCTGGGTGGCGGGGCCGAGCTGCTCGTGGAGGAGCGGGCCTGCGATTGCTGTCCCACCTCTCTGGCGCGTTGGGGCGAAGGCAGCATCGTGGCCTTTTGCGACCGCTCAGAGAGCGAGGTGCGCGGCATCACGGTGGCCCATGTTCCCGATCAGCGCGAACCCCGCGCGCTGACGACCTTCCCGAATGGCATGGAGTTCCGCGTGTGCCCGGTCCACGGACCCGAGGTGATCATCCAGGGCCATCAGATCCGCGTGCTGCGCTGCACGGAAGCTGGCGGAATGGCTCGCGTGATCCTCGTCGACTGTTCTTCACAGGATCAGCACTGGATTTCCGTCGAAATGGCGCGTTGCAATGTGCTGGGCCGGGTTGACATGGCGGAAGGGCTAGGCGGGGAGAAAGCCTGCTGTGGCTCGAGCAATAGGGTGATGAGGCGGTGTGGAAGCTGCGACGGATGGCGCGCCGCGACACCACTGACTTCGTGATTGCCCCGGTGACTGCCGGCCGTGAGTCGGGACACGCCCGCGTGCTCGATCTGGGATGGCGCGTGCTGGTGGCGGTGCCCGTAGCGACGGGCATCGAAATGCTCGAGCAGCGCTTCCCGCGCGGAAGCGATCCCACACGACTCGCTCCTGCGAAGCACACCTTCAGTCGCTTCGCCGCCGTATCATGGCGGCCTCATGAAGGCCTCCCGATTTTTTTCGTGGTGCGTTCTCTCCTCCTGCTTCGCCGCTTGTGAGATCACCGGGCTTCAGCCGATCTCCGTCACCGAGCCGCTGTTCGAGCGGCAGCAGTTGACCGCCACCTTCCACGCCGAAGGCGGAGCGTTCGCTGATCTCGATCGCGACGGGTTTCACGACATCGTCGCGGGTACCTGCTGGTGGAGGGGGCCTGAGTACACCGAGAAGCGCGAGCTGCTGCCGGAGAAGGGCTACGACCCGTACGGCTATTCCGAGCATTTCTTTGCATGGCCCTGGGATGTGGATGCGGATGGCTGGGTAGATCTGGTGACGGTCGGATTTCCCGGACAGGCGAGTCATTGGCTGCGCAACCCGCAGAACGCAGAAGGACATTGGGAGCGCTTCGTGATTCACGAGCGCGTGGAAAACGAATCGCCCGCGTTCACGGACCTCACGGGGGATGGCGTACCGGAACTGGTGTGCCAGGACGGTGCGTATTTCGGATTTGCCCAGCTCGATCCGGCGCAGCCGCGCGCACCATGGAAGTTTCACCGCATCAGCGCAGCGATGGAAAGGCTGGGCCCGTTCACGCATGGACTGGGTGTGGGTGACATCGACGGGGATGGCCGGGCCGATGTGTGCTGGCGTGAAGGCTGGCTGCGCCAGCCCGCGTCGCTTGCAGGTGATCCGGCCTGGGAATACTCGGCCTTCAGCTTCTCATCGGAGGAAGGGGGGGCGCAGATGCTCATCACCGATGTGGACGGTGACGGAGCGAACGACATCGTGACAAGCCTCGCAGCGCACCACTTCGGTCTCTCCTGGTTCCGCCAAGTGCGGGAGAACGGAAAAATCAGCTTCCTCGAGCAGAAGGTGATGACCGACAAGCCGGAGGACAGCGCCGCGATGGTCAGTTTCTGCGAGCTGCATGCGCTGGCGCTCAGTGATGTCAACCGCGATGGATTGGCGGATGTCGTCACGGGCAAGCGCTGGTGGTCGCATGGTCCGGACGGCGAGTGCCAACCGGGAGCGAAGTCGGTGACCTACTGGTACGAGTTGGTGCGTGACGGGAACGGTGCGCGCTATGTGCCGCACCTTGCCGATGATGAGAGCGGTGTCGGAACGACCGTGACCGTCGGCGACATCGACAAGGATCAAGATCAGGACATTCTCGTAGTCAACAAGCGCGGCGTGTTCGTGCTGTGGCAGCGCACGGCAGCCGAGCTGGCGGGGAAGTCCGCGCCGCGCCGCATCGTCACGCTCGACTTCGAACGCGGCGATCTGTACGGCTGGACCGCGACGGGCGAGGCCTTCACGGGACAGCCTGTGCGCGGCGACACTGCCACGGCGCGCCAGCGCGAGGCCAGCCGCCATCAGGGCCAGTACTGGATCGGTGGCTACGAGAAGCGCGGGGATGGTGCCACGGGCCGGCTGGTGTCCGACCCGATTCCCGTCACGGGGCCCTGGGTCAGCTTCCTCGTCGGCGGCGGTGGCAGCGAGCAGACGCGCGTCGAGCTGCGCAGCTTTCCGGAAGACGAATTGCTGCACAAGACCAGCGCTGCCGACTACGAATCGCTGCAGCGCGTGACTTTTGACGTTTCCGCACGGCTAGGGCGGGAGCTCTGCGTCGTGCTGGTCGACGAGCACACGGGACATTGGGGTCACATCAACTTCGATGACCTGCGCTTCCACCATGAGAAGCCCGCACGGGAGCGTTCCGAGGACACGCCGCCGATCCTGGCTGCCGACCAAGTGCCCCATGCCGGGCTGGAACCCGAGGCTGCTCGCGCCGCGATGAGCGTGCCTCCGGGTTTTGAAGTCGACTTGATCGCCGCCGAACCGCGTCTGCATCAGCCCGTGGCTCTCACGGTCGATGCCGCCGGCCGAGTGTGGGTCGCCGAGGCGCACACCTATCCCGTGCGGGCTCCGCTGGGTCAGGGCAAGGACCGCATCGTGGTCTTCGAGGATCGTGACGGCAACGGAGACTACGAGACTCGCAGCGTTTTCATGGACGGGCTCAACCTCGTCAGCGGACTGGAGGTCGGTTTCGGCGGCGTGTGGATCGGAGCCGCTCCCGAACTGCTCTTCATTCCGGACACCAACGGCGATCTTGAGCCGGACGGACCTCCGATCGTCAAGCTCGACGGGTGGGGCTTTCAAGACACGCACGAGACGCTCAACTCCTTCCGTTGGGGTCCTGATGGCTGGTTGTACGGCTGTCATGGCGTCTTCACCCATAGCCGGGTCGGCAAGCCGGGCACAGCCGAGAACGAGCGTGTGCCGCTCAACGCCGGTGTGTGGCGTTTCCATCCGGTGCGCGGCGAGTTCGAAGTCTTCGCTCATGGAACCTCGAATCCCTGGGGTCTCGACTACGACGCGCAGGGGGAGTTCTTTCTGACGGCATGCGTGATCCCGCACGCCTTTCACGTTGTTCAGGGCGGGCGCTACGTCCGCCAGGCGGGCGCTCACTTCGAGACGCATGTGTACCGCGAGCTCGACACGATCGCCGATCACCGCCATTGGACGGGGGCCAACCCCTGGGCCGGGAACAATCGATCCGGCGATTACGGCGGAGGACATGCCCATGCGGGCGCGCTCGTGTATCAGGCGGAGGCCTTTCCAGAGGAGTACCGCGGCGCGCTGCTGATGAACAACATCCACGGTAACCGCATCAATCGCGACCTGCTCACGCCGCGGGGCTCGAGTTTCGTGGCCTCGCATGCCGCGGACCTGCTGCTTGCGAATGACCAGTGGTTTCGAGGCATCGCGTTGGCGCAGGGCCCGATGGGCGAAGTGTTCGTGATCGACTGGTATGACGCGCAGGCCTGCCATCTCAACGATCCCACGCGTTTCGATCGCGGCAACGGGCGCCTGTACCGGCTGCGCTACGGAGCGTGGTCGAAGCCGCGAGTGCGACTGAGCGCTCTGGCCTCGCGCGAGCTCGCGGAGCGCATCGCGGACCCCAATGCGTGGGCGGCGCGGCACGCTCGTCGACTGCTGCAGGAGCGCGGGATCGGTGCGCAGGTCGCGGCTGTGCTCGAGACCCGGATCGACGGTTCCGGTCCAGGGCGGCTTGAGGCGCTCTGGACTCTGCATGCGGCGAAGGGCATCGAGGAGGGACGCCTGCGGAAGTTGCTCGGCGATCCCGACGAGGCGGTGGTCAGCTGGGCTGTCCGGCTGGCCTGCGAAGACCGCGCGGTCGAAGCACAGACGCTGGCCGCATGGGAAGAGCTGGCGCGCACCAGCGCATCGCCACGTGTCCGCCTGGCGCTGGCCTCGGCGGCGCAGCGCATCGATGTCGCTCGGCGCGTCGCGCTGGTCGAGGCGCTGAGTCAGCGCGCCGAAGATGAACACGATCCCTACCTCTCCGCCATGCTCTGGATGGCGGCTGAGCCGCTGCTGGCGCTCGATGCGCCCGCCAGCCTGCGCATGCTGTCGCGTTCCCGGCTGTCGGATCTGCGCCGATTCGCCCTGCGCCGGGCCGCGGCCGATCCGGCGCTCCACGAAGCCCTGTTCGCCTTCCTGGACGGCGAGGCAGATCCAAGCGACTGGCCCTGGATGCTGAGCGAAGTGCGCACCGGCCTCGCCGAGCAGCGTGGACTCAAGGCGCCGGCGCGATTGCAGTCGCTGATGGAGAAACTCGCTCTGGATCTCGCCCGGCAGGAAGATCGCGCGGCGCTGCTGCTGGCCTTCGGCGACACGAGCGAGCTGCCGCGCCTGCGCGAGCGCGTGCAGGATCGAGGGCTCAGCGCGGATGCACGCCTCGAAGCGCTCCGCAGACTGGTGGATGCTCGAGATCCGAAACTCGAGCCTTTGCTGCCGGCGCTGCTCGACGAGCCGGCGCTCGCCGTCGCTGCGCTGCGTGCCTTCGGAATGTTCGAATCGGCCGTGATGCTGCTCGAGCGCTACGCGAGCCTGCCGGAGGAACAGCGCGTGGAGTCGATGCGCAGCCTCGCAGAGCGTCCGGAACTGGGGGCCCGGATTCTCGACGCGATCGAGGATGGCCGCTTGCCGAGGAGCGCGCTCGACGCATTGGCGGCGACGAACCTGCATGCGGCAGGCGATCAGGCTTTGCGCGAGCGACTCGAGCGCGTCTGGGGCCGCGTGCGCAGTCCCGGAGAGCAGGCGGCTCAGCGGGTGAAGGAGTGGAAGGCCCGGCTCAGCGCCGAGGCGCTCGCCCGGGCCGATCTGCCGCGCGGACGGGAGGTCTATTCGCGAACTTGTCAGAACTGTCACGCACTGTTTGGTCGCGGCGCAGGGCTTGGTCCGGAGCTGACTGGCTCCAACCGCGCTGATCTGGACTATCTGTTGACCAACCTAATCGACCCCAGCGCGGTGATCGGACAGGACTATCTGGCAACGCTGGTGTGGACCGAGGATGGACGCTTCTTCCAAGGTCTGCTGCGTTCGGAGACGGACAACAGCTTGACGCTCGAAAACGAGCGCGAGCGGATCACCCTCGACAAGCGCGAGATCGAGAAACGCGAGCGAGCGCCCCACTCGCTGATGCCGGAAGGCCAGCTCGAGGCATTGAGCTTCGAGGAAGCCCGCGACCTGATCGCCTACCTGCGATCGCCCGGTCAGACGCCGATCCGAGGCACGCGGGCCAATGCCGCGAGCTTCTTCGACGGGCGGACGCTGCAGGGTTGGAGGGGCGACGGAGTCTCGTGGCGTGTGGAAGCCGGGGAACTCATCGGCAGCACCACCGGACTGGCGCGGAACGAATTCCTGATCGGCGAGCTGGAATTGGGCGATTTCCGGCTTGAGCTGGACGTGCAGCTGGTCCGCGACGAGGGCAACAGCGGCATTCAGTTCCGCTCCGTGGAACTGCCGGAGCGCGAAGTCATGGGCTATCAGGCCGACATCGGCCCCGGCTGGTGGGGCAAGCTCTACGAGGAACATCGCCGCGGCCTGCTGCACTCGAGCTTCGATGCTGCCCATTTCGTGCCGGGCGCATGGCACCACTACGCGATCGAGGCACGCGGCTCGAAAGTGCGCACCTGGATCGACGGTCAGTTGTGCGTCGATCTCGAGGATCCCGAGGGGCTGCGACGTGGCGTGGTCGCCTTTCAACTGCACTCCGGTCCGGCGACCGAGTTGCGCGTGCGCAATCCACGGCTCGAGATCTTCGACTAGCGAGCTTTTCGCTCCGGCCGGCGGGGATAGACTCGGGTGCGATGTTGCCCCTTTTCTTCGCTGCGCTGTCGATGGTCACGCCCCAGGAACCGCTGCACATCTTCCTGCGCGGAGGCCCCAAGACACACGGTCCCGGCCAGCATGAGCACGAACTGTGGGTTCGCGAGTGGAGCGGGCTGCTCCGTCAGCGCGGCGCCATTGTCGAGGGCGCTGTGCGCTTCCCGACGCGGGAGGAACTGTCACGGACGGACGTTCTCGTGATGTACGCGGCCGATGCCGGCTCGATTCACGGCGAGGAGCGCAGGAACCTCGAGTCCTACCTGGAGCGCGGCGGCGGAATCGTCGCGATTCATGACGCGGTCTGCGGCGACGATCCCCAGTGGTGGAAGGGCGTCATCGGCGGGGCCTGGGAACACGGGCATGCCAAGTGGCATGAAGGCACGACCGACCTCTATTTCACCGATCGCGAACACCCGATCACGGCTGACGCGGGCAATTGTCGCTTTAACGACGAGCTGTACACCGATCTTCACCTCGATCCGGCTGCGCGAGTGCTCGCTCGCGGATTCCATTCCGTGTTCGATGCTTCGCCCCAGACCTGGATCTTCGAGAAGGGTAACTATCGAGCCTTCGTTTCGATTCAAGGCCATGAGTGGACTTCCTTCTCGCATCCGGGCTGGCGCGCGCTGCTGCTGCGCGGCATCGCCTGGTCCGGACGGCGCGATGTCGATCTGCTGGTCTCGCCAGAAGAGCGGGTCTCCGTGCGCTATCCGCCGGGTGGTCCGATCGAGCCCTCCAAGGCCGCTGCGGAGCTGGAGCTGCACGAGCAGTTCGCGCTCTCGCTGGCCGCCGCCGAGCCGCTAGTCGTCAAGCCGATATCGATCGACTGGGATCCGCGCGGCCGCATGTGGGTCGCCGAAACCGTTGGCTACCCCGAGAAATCGAAGTTCTCGGGCAAGGCGCCGGCGGACATGATTTCCATTCTCACGGACGGCGACGGCGACGGCCGCATGGATCGCAAGCAGGTGTTCTTCGAGGGACTGGACCTTGTCACGAGCCTGGTCTTCCACAAGGACGGCGTGATCGTCGCTCAGGCCCCGGAGATCCTGCTGCTGCGCGACACGGACGGCAACGATGCCTGTGACGAGCGCGTGGTCTTGTATTCGGGCTTTGGTTACGGCGACACCCATGCCACGTTCAGCAACATGCGCTGGGGCCTCGACGGCTGGATCTATGCCACTCAGGGGTACAGCGGCGGAGGCTCGCGCAACATCCGAAACGCGGCTGGCAAGGATTTCGGACATATCGGCAACGGCCTGTTCCGCTTCAGGCCCGATGGCAGCGCGATCGAGATGGTCTCCAATTACGGGTCGAACACGTGGGGGCTGGATTATTCCGACGAGGAGGAGCTGTTCTTCACGATGGCGAACGGCGCGCATCTCCGCCATGTGGTCGTGCCCGAGCGCGTGTTCGCCGACGGCCGCATGGGCGATGTCGAGAGCTGGGCCGATTGTCCGGATCACGATCGCGTTGAGCCGATCTTGACGCACAAGGATCCGGCTTATGCGCAGATCGACTTCGTGGGGGGATTCACGGCGGCTTCCGGAGGCCTGCTCTACACGGGAGGCGCCTGGCCCGCCAAGGAATGGCGCAACGCCCACTTCGTGGCCGAGCCCACCGTCCACATCGTCCACCACGACGTCCTCGCGCGTGACGGTGTGACCTTCAAGGCCGCCAAGGCGCGCAATCCTGAGTTTCTCGCGGGCCGCGACCTGTGGTTCCGACCGGTCCACATGCGCGTCGGTCCTGACGGTGCGATGTACGTGCTCGATTTTTACAACCAGGCGATCGTGCACAACGATACGCGCGGACCCGAGCATGGTCCGACGAACGCAGCCAAGCGCCCGGATCGCGACCACATGCACGGTAGGATCTGGCGCGTGCAGCACAAGCAGGCTGAACGCGATCTTGGTGTCGGCCTTGCGAGCGCCAACTCCGTGATCCGCGGCAATGCGCTGCGACTCTTGGCGGAGACGAGCGGCGAGAGCGCGCGAAAGGAAGCGCGTCAGGCGCTGGAATCCGGCGCGATGACTGCGCGGCTCGCGGGTGCCTGGCTGCTGGCTCGCACGGGCGGCCTCGAGCCGGCCGACTTCAAGCGCATCTTCAGCGACAAGGAGCCGGCGGTGCGAGCGGCCGCCGCGCGCATCGCCGGGGAGACCGGATCCGCCGACCAGGCCGTTCGGCGCGAACTGCTCGCTCAACTCGATGCGCGCGAACCGCAGGTGAGACTCCAGGCGCTGGTGGCTCTGGGCGATCTGGGCGCCGACGAGGCATCCGCGAATTCGATTGCCGCGCACTGGTCGCGCTTTGAGGATCGCTGGTCGAAGAATGCCGCCCTGCGCATCGCCGGGCGGTCTCCGCTGGAGTCCTTCCGCGCCCTCGTCGCCTCCGCAGGCGCCGATTCGGGTTCGCTGGGCACGGAACTCGCTCGACGCGCCGCCCGCAGGAAGGATGCGGCGGCAGCCGCCGGCATCGTGCAGGCGATCGCCCAGACGGCCGGTCTCAACGCCACGGTCAGCGCGCCCGTGATCGATGTGCTCGCTAGAGATCTTCCCGCCGCTTCAAGGCCGAAGATCGAAGGAGAACTCGCCGAGGCCATCACCCGGCTGCTCGGCGATCCCCAGATCGAAACCGCCGCGGCTGCCATGCGGCTGGTCTCGGCCTGGGACAGCACCGGTGTTCTGCGCAATCGCACAGGTGAGCTGGGCGAGCGGCTCAGCCGCATGCTCGATGACGAAGCGATGAACCGCGAGGCGCGCCGCTTCGCGCTGAGCACGCTGTTGACTATCCCCGAGCGCCGTGCCGCCGCGGTCGGCTCCGCCAGCAGGCTCTTTAGTCCTACCGCCCCGCTTCAGGATCAGGTTGCTTTGGTCGATGCGCTGGGGGCTTCGGACTGCGTCGAGGCCGCACAGGCCCTGATTCGCGCCTACCCGCAGGCTTCGGGCCAGGTGCAGGATCGGATCTTTGGCAGGCTCATTGCGCGCAGTTCCGGGGCGGAGGCGCTCCTGAGAGCCATCGACACCAACCAGCTCGATGCGCGCGCGCTGGGAACGCAGAAGATGCATCGCTTGCGCACGCACCCGGATGCGAACATCGCCGCTCAGGCGAAGGCGGTCCTCGAACGCGCTGGTGCCGGCGCTTCGCAGGCGCAGGTGTTGATCGCGCGGCTGCTGCCCGAGGTGGATCAGCCCGGCGGCGACCCCGTGCATGGCAAGCAGCTTTTCGAGGCCAACTGCGCGGCGTGCCACATGGTCAACGGCAAGGGCGGCAAGGTCGGCCCGGACATCACGGGAATGGGCGCGCATGGGGCCAAGGATCTGCTGCCCGTGATTCTCGATCCCAACCGTGCGGTGGAGGAAGCCTACACCGAGTGGACCTGTCAAACCGTCGATGAGGAACTGTTCGCCGGTGTGCTCGCCAGGGAAAGCGCGGATTCGATCCTGCTGCGCTGGAACGGCGGCGAGAAGGAAATCGCGCGCAGCGAGATCGCCGTCCTCAGGAATACCGGTCGCTCGCCGATGCCGGCCGGTTTCGAGAGCCTCGGCGCCAAGGGTCTGCGCGATCTGATCGCTTTCCTTGCCAGTGGCACGGAAGGTTTCCGGCTGCTCGATCTTTCCGCGGCCGTCACTCGCAACTCCCTCGATGGGATCTACGACCGGCGCCAAAGCGGGGAGATTCTCAAGCCCCAGAAGTTCGGAATGGACACGGTGTTCGAGGTGCCCTTCGAGCTGCTGGATCCCGCGCGCACGAGCTCGGGCAACAACGTGATCGTGCTGAAGGGCGGTACAGCCGGCGATTGGGAGTGCAAGCGCCTGGCGCCGCAGAGCGTCGAAGTGCCCGTGGGCTTCGAGGTGCAGGCCGTGCACATCCTCGGGGGCATCGCCGCCTGGGGGCATCCATTCCATCGCGCCAAGACGGAGATCCTGAAGTGGGTCTGGAATTACGCCGACGGTTCCACCGAAGAGCATGTGATGCACAACGGGGTCGAGTTCGGCGACTGGATCAGCCGCAACGACGTCCCCGGTTCGAAGTATGTCGAGGGATTCCTCGCCCCTGACAGCTGGGGTCAGGTGCGCTTCCACAGCGTGATACCCTCACGCAAGGCCGTCGTACGCTCCATCACCCTCTCGAGCTACGACAACCTGTTCGCTCCCACGATCGTCGCGCTGACGGCGGAATTGCCTGGCGCACCAACCAGAGCTTTCGTGGCGGCTCCCGAGGGACCGCGTCAGGTTCGCCCCGCCGACGTCCTGATTCTCGGCGGCGGTTCCAGCCACGATTTCCGGCGCTGGTTCGGGGAGGCGGATCTCGGCACGCTGCGAGCGGCGGACTTCACGAGCACGCTGTTCACCGAGGATGTCGACGAATTCGAAGCCCAGCTCCCGCTCGCCAAGCTGCTGATCCTGACCAACAATCAGCCCATCGAGAAACCCGAACTGCGCCGACGGATCAGCGAGCATGTCGCGCAGGGCAGCGGACTGTTCGTCGTGCACCCGGCCACCTGGTTCAACTGGACTGACTGGCCCGAGTTCAACGCGCAGCTCGTCGGAGGGGGGGCCCGCAGCCATGAAGACTATGGTGAGTTCGAGGTTCGCGCGCTCGCTCCCCGGCACGAACTGCTGAAAGGCGTCGACCATCCTTTCCGGATCCGCGACGAGCTCTACCGCGTGGAACTCGATCCCGCCGGGAAGAGCGAAGTGCTTCTCCAGGGCTACTCGCTCTCCAGCGGCCGGGATTACCCCGTGCTGTGGCTGCGCACGCTGGGCAAGGGGCGCATCGTCGGCCTCTCGCTTGGCCACGACGGCGCCGCTCACGAGCATCGCGCCTACCAGACTCTCTATACCAACATCGTCCGCTGGCTTTTGCCCCGCTGATGGAACCCATGGCTAAGAACAAAACCGTCGACAACTCCCGTCAAGGCATCCTCAAGCGATTCCGCGCGCAGATTGCGCGCGGTGAACCGATCATCGGCGGCGGCGCGGGAACCGGAATCTCCGCCAAGAGCGAGGAAGCGGGCGGCATCGATCTGCTGATCGTCTACAACTCGGGTCGCTATCGGATGGCCGGCCGGGGATCGACCGCGGGCCTGATGCCTTATGGCAACGCGAACCAGATCGTGAAGGAGATGGCCTTCGAGATCATTCCCGTCGTCAGGCATACGCCCGTGCTCGCGGGTGTGTGTGGCACGGACCCGTTCATGATGCCGAAGCTCTTCCTGCGCGAGCTGCGGGAGCTGGGCTACGCCGGCATCCAGAACTTTCCGACCGTCGGACTGATCGAAGGCGAACTGCGCAGCACACTCGAGGAGACGGGCATGGGCTACGGCCTTGAAGTCGACTGCGTGAAGCTCGCTCACTCGATGAACATGCTCACCACGCCCTACTGCTTCAACCCGGATGAAGCAGTCGAGATGACTCGAGCGGGCGCGGACATCGTGGTCGCGCACATGGGTTGCACGAGCGGCGGATCGATCGGCGCCAGAAGCGTCAAAACCCCCGCGAGCTGCGTCAAGCTGATTCAGGCGATCGTGGATGCAGCCAAGAAGGTCCGCAAGGATGTGATCTGCCTGTGTCACGGCGGCCCGATCGCCATGCCCGCCGATGCGCAGTTCATCATGGACCATGTCGAGGGCATGGACGGCTTCTACGGAGCGAGCTCGACCGAGCGACTGCCGACCGAAATCGCGATCAGGAAGCAGATCGAGGACTTCAAGGCCCTGAGATTGCCTGCCAGGAAGGCGAAACGGACGCGCTGAGCATGTGCGAACATTTTCTCTGCTTTGTCACTTCCAAGGAAGCACAGGTCGAGGTGCTGCCGTGGGGCAAGCACGAGTGGCTGGCGCGACCGGGCCTGGTCCATGCAGAGCGGCTCCAACTGGTGAGGGTCAGGATGCCGCCGGGTGCCGCGCATCGCTTCCACCGTCATCCGTGCTTCGAGGAGCTCTTGTATGTTCTCGACGGCCGCGTCGAGCAGTGGGTCGGCCGTCAGAAGCGGATCCTCGGCCCGGGTGAGCTGGCTCACGTGCCCCGCGACGAGGTGCACGGTTCCTACAACGTGTTCGCGGAGCCCGTGACCTTCCTCGCGATCCTCTCGGAGAACCGCTTTGACGGGCCCGCCGTGATCGACATGCACGAGGAGCAGCCCTGGAAGGCAATCGACCCCTTCGCGGCGCGTCCAGAGCCCTAGAAGCGGGTCGTCGCGGGATTGTGGGTCGCACACGCCCATTGTGTGCTACATTCTCCCGCTCATTCTGCCGAAGGGCTCCTCGTTTTCGAGCGGGCGGTAAGGACCGCCCCTGAGGAGCTACGGCGCGCGCCCCCTGAGGGCGCTGATCGCTTTCTTGATGAACACTTTCGACGGGCTCGGCTTGGCCGCGCCCCTGCTCAAGTGCGTGCAGGCCGCCGGTTACACCGAGCCCACGCCCATCCAACTCCAATCCATCCCGCACCTGCTGCAAGGCAAGGACCTGCTCGGCTGCGCCAAGACAGGCACCGGCAAGACCGCCGCGTTCGCCCTTCCGATCATCCAGCGCCTGATGGCGCACAAGAACCGTCCTGCGCCCAAGTGTCCGCGCACGCTGGTGCTGGTTCCGACCCGTGAGCTCGCCGCGCAGGTCGCGGAGAGTTTCCGCACCTACAGCCAGGGCATCTCGTTGGCCTCGACCGTGATCTACGGCGGCGTCGGGCAGAACCCGCAGGTTGCGGCGCTGCAGCGCGGCGTCGATGTTCTCGTCGCCACCCCCGGCCGTCTCGTCGATCTGATGGGACAGGGTTTCGTGCGCTTCGACAAGGTCGAGGTGCTGGTGCTCGACGAGGCGGACCACATGCTGGATCTGGGTTTCATCCCGGATGTGCGGCGCATCGTGGCGAAGCTGCCTCCCAAGCGGCAGACGCTGCTCTTTTCGGCGACCATGCCGCCCGAGATCGCGAAGCTCGCTGACAGCATGCTCCATGAACCGGTCAAGGTGTATGTCGCGCCTCCCGCTTCCACGGTGGACGCGATCACCCAGTCGGTCTACTTCGTCAACCGCAGCGGAAAGTCGGATCTTCTGGTGCGCCTGCTCGCCGTGAAGGAGATCGATCGGGCGCTTGTCTTCACGCGCACCAAGCGCGGCGCGGACAAGGTAGCCCGCGCGCTCAATCAGCACGGGATCCCGGCCCAAGCCATCCACGGTAACAAATCGCAGAACAACCGCGAGCGCACGCTCAAGGGCTTCCGCGAAGGCTCGATCCGCGTTCTGGTCGCCACGGACATCGCGGCACGGGGACTCGATATCGATGGCGTAAGCCACGTGGTCAACTACGAGCTACCGCATGTGCCGGAGAGCTACGTGCACCGCATCGGCCGCACCGGACGGGCCGGCGCCACCGGTATCGCCATTTCGCTGTGCGATGACGAGGAGCGTTCGCTGCTCGCGGACATCGAGAAGTGCACCAAGAAGAAGATCCCGCACGCCTCCGTGCCC
The DNA here is from genome assembly GCA_044359355.1 of Planctomycetota bacterium. GTDB lineage: Bacteria > Planctomycetota > UBA1135 > UBA1135 > SYGM01. The sequence goes on from JBIKMH010000026.1 coordinate 37,489, forward strand.
GGCGGCAAGCTCAAGCCTGCTCCGACCGCACCCGAAGAGGCTTCCGAGCTGCTGCCGCGCAGGCCGGCAGCCCGTGCGGAGGGAGCCCGCTCCGCCGGACCGCGACAGCGTGGCGGGCCGCCCGCCCGCCGCGCGGGAGCACCGCAGCGCGGGCCCTCGAACCAGCGCAAGAACACCGCCCGGGCTCCGCTTCCGCCTCCGATTGATCGGGGCAGCTACGCTCCGAAGCCTCGCCGGGAGCATGAGCCTTCCGAATTCGGATCCGGACTGTAGTTCCCGCGCCTCGCAGCCATGATCGCGATCAGCGGTGTCTCGAAGCACTACGGTCGTCGCGCGCTGCTCGTCGACGCCACCTTTCAGCTCAATCCGGGTGAAAAGGTCGGATTGGTCGGCCCCAACGGGTCGGGCAAGTCGACCATATTCCGCCTGCTGATGGGCGAGGAGACGCCGGATGACGGCGAGGTTTCCGTGCCCAGGCGCGTGACGGTCGGATATTTCCGCCAGGATGCGAGCGAGGCTTCCGGCCGGACCGTGATCGACGAGGCGATCGCGGGCAGCGGTCGGCTGGGTGATCTGCACCACGAACTCAAGTCGCTCGAGGCGGCGATGGGCGACCCGGATCAGGCTTCGAAAATGGACGAGATCCTCGCGCGCTTTGGCGAAGTACAGGGCGAGTACCTCCAGTTGGGAGGCTACGAGCTCGAATCGCGCGCTCGGGAGGTCCTGTCCGGGCTTGGCTTTCACGAGGAACAGGTCGACGCCGATGTCGGCCTGCTCTCCGGTGGCTGGCGCATGCGAGTGTCGATCGCCAAGGTTCTGATCGGCGAACCCGAGGTCCTGCTGCTCGACGAGCCGACCAACCACCTCGACATCGAGTCGATCCTGTGGCTCGAGGAGTTCCTGCGGAACTCGAAATCCGCGGTCCTCATGACCTGCCACGACCGCGACTTCATGAACCGCGTCGTGACACGGCTTCTGGAGATCGACAACGGGGAACTCGTCAACTACGGCGGCAACTACGACTTCTACGAGCGCGAACGCGAGGTGCGCGCCGCTCAGCAGGAAGCGGCTTTCACGCGCCAGCAGGCGATGCTGAAGAAGGAGGAGCGCTTCATCGAGCGCTTCGAACGCCATGCCGCCAAGGCGGCGCAGGTTCAGTCGCGCGTCAAGAAGCTGGAGAAGATCGAGAAGCTCGAGCCGCCCAAGAAGCGCGAGCTGGTTCCCTTCGAGTTTCGTGTCCCTCCGCGCTCCGGAAACGACGTTCTGGTCGTCAAGGGACTCAACAAGCGCTACGGCGAGCGCGTGATCTACGACAACTTCGACTTCGAGATCAAGCGGGGCGAGCGCTGGTGCGTGATGGGCGTCAACGGCGCCGGCAAGACCACGCTGCTCAAGCTGGTCGCGGGCGTGACGCAGGCGGACAGCGGTGAGGTCCGGGTCGGAGCGAGCGTCAAGCTCGGCTACTTCGCCCAGTCGGCTCTCGAGATCCTCGATCCCGCCATCACGGTCTGGGATCAGATCGACAGGGCTTTCCCGATCGCAACCACGCCTTCCAAGCGCAGCCTGCTGGGCGCCTTCGATTTTCCCGGTGATGACATCGACAAGCACATCCGCGTGCTTTCCGGCGGGGAGCGCTCGAGGCTCGTGCTGGCCCAGATGCTGTTCGATCCGCCCAACTTCCTCGTGCTGGACGAGCCGACCAACCACCTCGATCTGGCAACCAAGGAAATGCTTGTCAAGACGCTCGAGAGCTTCGACGGGACCATGCTGTTCGTCAGCCACGACCGCGGCTTTCTGAAGGGTCTTGCGACGCGCGTGCTCGATCTCAGCGGAGGCGGCGACGGCGTCTCGAAGAAGCCGCTGATCTTCCACTCCAACTACGAGAAGTGGGTCGAAGCCACGGGCCATGAAGCCCCTGGCGTCCATCGCTGAGCCGCGTCCGGCGCGAACGCATCCGCCGCCGGCGCCCATGAACCGGCCCGTCACCCATGGACGCGGCGTGAAGGCGCGAATTCGATGCGCTATGCTGGCTCGACCGGAAACCGCCCATGCCTGTCAACCAAGAACAACCTTCCTTCTCGCGCAGCCATCTGCGCGCGCTGGAGGACGAGTCCGTTCATATCCTGCGCGAACTAGCTGCCGAGCGTGAACGGCCGGTCCTCCTGTTCTCGGGGGGCAAGGACTCGATCCTCCTGCTGCGGCTGGCCGAGAAGGCCTTCCGCCCGGCGCGGTTCCCCTTTCCGCTGATGCATGTGGACACGGGACACAATTTTCCGGAAGTGATCGACTACCGCGACCGCACGGTTGCGGCGCTCGGCGAGCGGCTGATCGTCGCCAGCGTGCAGGACTCCATCGACCGGGGCCGCGTCAGCGAGGAATCCGGACCGCGCGCCTCACGCAACCGCCTGCAGACCGTCACACTGCTCGATGCGATCGAGGAGCATGGTTTCGATGCCGCCATCGGCGGCGCCCGCCGCGACGAAGAGCGGGCCCGGGCCAAGGAGCGCATCTTCTCCCATCGCGACGAGTTCGGGCAGTGGGATCCCAAGAACCAGCGTCCGGAACTGTGGTCGCTCTACAACGCGCGCATTCGCAAGGGCGAGCACCTGCGCGTCTTCCCGCTCTCCAACTGGACGGAATTGGACGTCTGGCAGTACGTCGACCTCGAGCGCATGGAGCTGCCCTCGATCTACTTTGCCCACCCTCGCAAGGTTTTTCGGCGCGACGGGATGCTGTACGCCGATGGGCCCTTCGTTCAACGCCTGCCGGGCGAGGATCTCTTCACCGAGACCGTGCGCTTCCGGACGGTGGGGGACATGACCTGCACGGGAGCGGTGCAATCCGGCGCCGCCACTCTCGAAGAAGTGATCAGCGAGGTCGCCGCGGCGCGCGTGACCGAACGGGGAGCCACCCGAGCGGATGACCGGGCGACCGAGGCTGCCATGGAAGACCGCAAGAAGGAGGGATACTTCTGATGGCCGAGTCCCAGCCTTCCCGGCACGGCGCCGATTCCTCGGGCGCGGACGCCGACCCGGTCGACCTGCTCCGGCTTTCCACGGCGGGTTCCGTGGACGACGGCAAGAGCACGCTGATCGGCCGCCTGCTGCACGACACCAAGTCCATTTTCGAGGATCAGCTCGCCGCGGTGGAGGATGCCTCCCGCCGACGCGGCCATGAACGGGCCGACCTCGCGCTGCTGACCGACGGACTGCGGGCCGAGCGCGAGCAGGGCATCACCATCGACGTCGCGTACCGGTATTTCGCCACGCCGCGCCGCAAGTTCATACTCGCGGACACGCCGGGCCACATCCAGTACACACGCAACATGGTCACCGGTGCCAGCACGGCGAATCTGGCGATCGTGCTGGTCGATGCGCGCCACGGGGTGCTGGAGCAGACTCGAAGGCATGCCTACATTGCTTCGTTGCTGCGCATCCCGCATCTCGTGATGGCCGTCAACAAGATGGACCTTGTGGGCCATGACGAAGCCACTTTCCGCCGCATCGAGGCCGATCTTCGGGCGCTCGCGAGCCGGCTCGACGTGCAGGATGTCACTTTCATTCCGCTGAGCGCTCTCAACGGCGACAACGTGGTCGACCGTTCGGAGCGCATGCCCTGGTACTCGGGCTCGACGCTGCTGCACCATCTGGAGCATGTCTACATCGCGAGCGACCGCAACCTGCAGGACGTGCGCTTTCCGGTGCAGTGGGTTGTGCGCCCGCAATCGAGCCGTTTCCCGGACTATCGCGGCTATGCCGGTCAGATCGCGGGAGGCGTGCTCAAGCCGGGTGACGAGGTCTTGATCCTGCCGAGCGGGGAGACGACGACCGTCGCTGGCATCGACGTCATCGGTTCCGATGGCGATCCCTGTCCCGTCGACCGGGCCTATCCGTCGATGAGCGTGATCGTGCGACTCGCGGAGGACGTCGATGTTTCGCGGGGGGACATGCTCTGTCGGCCTGGAAACCGGCCCACGGTCGCGCAGGAATTCGACGCTCGGGTGTGCTGGCTCGGAGACCGGCCGCTCCAGGCGCGGGGTCGCTACGCGATCAAGCACACCACGCGCAATGCGCGCGCCATGGTCGAGAGCATCGAGTATAAGCTCGACATTCGCACCGGACACCGCGAACCCGGGGTGGACAGGCTCGAGGCCAACGACATCGGACGGATCAAGGTTCGCACCACCGTGCCCCTGATGTACGACCCTTACCAGCGCAGCCGGGCCACCGGCGCGTTCATCCTGATCGACGAAACCACCAATGCCACGGTGGCGGCCGGAATGATCGTCTGAGCGCGCGGTCAGCGGGCGCCCAGCGTGCTGACCGCGCGGTAGAGCCCCCGAGCCAGCGGGGAGCGAACGCTAGTCAATGGCGTCGACCACCAGCGCCCGGTCTTCTCGAGCCAGTAGTCGGACAGCATGTCATCCAGCCCGTCCGCGAGCGGGTAGGCACCGCGGCCGGCGGCAATCGAGCGCAGCAGCCGCAGGAATCCGACGCGCTTCATCGCTTCCTGTGCGGCCGTGAGCGACAAGCCTCGGCAAGAAGCGCCCAGCAGCCACTGTTCGCGTTCATCGAGGGGATGAGTCAGATCGCCCGCCCGCAGCGTGTCGATGCCTTCCAGCCCGATGCGCAGACCCTCGCCCGCGTCCGCCAACGCGGCCTTCTCGCCCTCGATCCGAAAACGTCCGCGGGCGTAGTCGCGCGGATCGACCACGCTCGCACTCCACTGGCGCGTGAACTGAAAGCGGCGCTCGCTTTGACCTTCCCCAAGTCGCACTCGCCGCGCGTTGAGCAGAGCGCACCCGGGCACCAGCGCCTTCAGCGTGGAATTGGCGTGGTAAGCGTAAGCCGAGTGCTCAAAGCGCGCCGAGCGCAGCCGGCCGATCATGCCCGACTCGACCGCGCCATGCACGAGCGGGATCCAGGGTAGATAGGCGCAATCCTCGGCCACCCACGAGCGGCGGAAGCGGGCAAGCAGCGGCGTGTGTCGGAAGTGCTTGAAGACCAAGACCGGCGTATCGATCAGCAGATCCGCACGGCCGGCCCCCAGCGCCAGCAGGCGTTCCAGAACAACATGAGTCGCCGCCTTGCCGACAGCTACGTAGACGAGATCGACCTGTTCCGTCTGCGCGGATGCGCACTGCTCCAGGGGACGCACGGCCAGACGCCGACCGTCGATGTCGAGCTCTTTCTCCGATCGCGCCCAGACGCTCGTGATCTCGAAGTGCTCCTCGGCCCTGAGGAAGGCCGGAAGGGCGGTCTCGCGCACGCGCTTGCCCGAACCGATGATCCAGACTCTGGTTCTTGAACTCATGAGCGGGCCTCGCCGGTCAGATGCCTGGCCAGCCGGATGCTCAGCGCGGCGATCGTGTAGGTCGGGTTGGCGCAACCGCTGGTCGGAAACACGCTGGCGCCGGCGCAATACAGATTGGGCACGCCGTGCACGCGCAGGTCGGGCGTGACCACCGATGTCCGCGGATCATGCCCCATGCGGGTCGTACCCATGTGATGGGAGGCGTCCGCATCGACCGGCCAGGGGCTGGCCTGCGCGAGCGGGCTGGTGAGCCGCGCCCCGTTGGCGCGCAATTCCTCGCCGAGCTGGCGGTGCAGTTCCAGAAGCGAGCGGCGGTCAAGTTCGCTGACCGTGTGTCGCACCAGGGGCAAGGGCACTCCCTGCTCATCGAGCCGCTCGTCGAGCAGCACCCGGTTTTCGGGATCTGGCTGCATCTCCATGAAATTGCGCAGACGTGCGGCCTGGATACGCGGCTTGCGCCGGGAGACCGTTCGGCTCCATGCGTAGCGCAGCACGTCCGGAAGGTCTTGCAGCACATGTCCCAGCAGAACACTCGCGCGCAGTTCTTCCTGAAAGACCGAGTCGTCGCCGGTCTCGGCATAGTCGCGAAGCTCGACGGTGCCGCGCCGGCCTTGTCGCTGCACGCTGCCGATCAGCAGGCGGTTGCGCTTCGCCAGCGTCACCAGCGCCTCGACACCGCGCGAATCGCTCCAGGGGAATAACGGCTCCATGCGCACGTAGCTGTTGAGCACGCGTCGCTCGCGCTGGAACGCTTCCGCGAGCCGCAGACCGCCGTAACCGGAGAAGCCCGCGTGCATGCAGCCGAAGAAGTAGGGCAGGCTGCGCAGCGGTTCGCTGAAGGTGAGCTCGCCGCAATAGTTCTTGGGATGGTTCATCAGGCAGCGGCCGACCTGATCCTGCTCGTTGCCCAGGCCCCGGTCGCAGGCGTCACGGGAAAGCAGCAGCAGCCGCGCGTTCTCGATGCCCCCCGTGGCGAGCACGAAAGTTCCGGCATGGATCGCGCCTTCGGTTCCATCCGAGCGTCGGAACACGGCCCGCTGGACGCGGCCGCTGGAGCGTTCGGTATCCAGCCGCACGACGCTGGTATCCAGCAGCAGATCCGCGGACTTTCCCGCGAAGATCGAGCCGTGGAGCGCGGCAAAATTCTGGGCCGGGGCCGCAGCGAGAAACAGCTTCTCCTCGATGCGATCCCAGCGCGGATGCCAGTCGCCCTTCGAGCGCAACCCTGCCAGCGGACCATCGAGCCTCAGCTGATTCGGTGAGGCGAAGCCGTGCAGCTCGGCGGACCGCGAGTACCCCGATTGCAGCTCTTCGGGAGCGATCGGCCAGCCGGAGAGCGGGACCCACTCGCGCGCGGTCAGATCGATCGCGTCGAGTGGGCTCGAGAGTCCCGCCCACGTCGTCGACGCGCCGCCGAACACCCGCTCGCGCGAGAAGGGTTTGATCCGAATTCCCTCGCTCGTCACGGCGCGCAAACGGTTGCCGCGGGCAGTCGCGGTTTCGGCGCCGCTCTCCACAACCAGCACGCGCAGGCCCGAATCCTGCAGCTCCCGGGCGAGCACGAGGCCCGCAGGGCCCGATCCCACGATGCAGACATCGTGTTCGGCTCGCGTCGGTGGGGCGGAAAGTCGCATCGGGGCTTTCCGATCCTAGCGGATCGTCCCACCCGTTTCCGATGCCGACTCTTCGTGCAGGCGCTGTTCCTCGAATGCCAGCAGCAAAGCGGCGGGATCCGCGCCCGCCGGCCACTGCTTCACTATGCGGCCGCGGTGCATCAGCACGACCCGGCCGCCCAGATTGACCGCCTGCTGCATGGAGTGCGTGACCATGATGGTCGTGATCGAGTCGCGCTCCACGCGCTCGCGGGTCAGCTCCATGAGCTTGGCGGCGCTGAGCGGATCCAGCGCCGTCGCAGGCTCGTCCAGCAGCAGCAGCCGGGGAACGCGCCACGTTGCCATCAGCAGTGTCAGCGCTTGGCGCTGGCCTCCGCTGAGGCTGCCGATGGGCGCGTCGAGACGCTCCTCAAGCCCCATGCCGAGACCTGCGACGCGCTCGGCGATCTCGGCGCGCAGTTGGCGCGAGAGCGCCCAGCTCAATCCTCGGGACTGGCCACGTCTCGAGGCCAGCGCCAGATTCTCGGCGATGCTCATCGAGGCGGCGGTGCCGCTAAACGGGTTCTGGAAGACCCGTCCGATCCATTCCGCCCGCCGGTGCTCGCGCAGCGGCCCAAGATCGATGCCTTCCAGCACGATCGTTCCCGCATCGCAGTCCACGCTGCCGGCGATCGCGCCCAGCAGCGTCGATTTTCCCGAGCCGTTGGCGCCGATCAGCGCGATCCGCTCGCCGCGCGAGAGCTCGAGGTCGACTCCGTCCAGAGCCCGCACCTGCCCGGCGTCTCCAACCCGGAAGGACTTGGTGAGCTGGCGAATCTCGAGCGCCTTCATGCCGTCCTCGCCAGCGACCGCGTGCGGATCCAGCGCGGGGCCATCAGCGCGAGCAGCACGAAGACGGCCGTGACGAGCTTGAGATCGTTGGGATCCAGCCCCCAGCGTAATGCGATCGCGACCAGCAGCCGGAAGAGCACGGAGCCCATCACCGCGCCGACGATCAGCGTGCCGATCCCCGCACGTCCCACCAGGGCCTCGCCGATGATCACGCTGGCCAATCCCCAGACCACCATGCCGATGCCCATCTGCACGTCGGCGAAGCCCTGAAACTGGGCCAGCAGCGCACCCGAGGCCGCGCACAAGCCGTTGGCCAGAGCCAGCCCGAGGATGATCTGGCCATGCACTTCCACGCCGAGCGCGCGCATCATCTGCGGGTTGTCGCCGCTGGCGCGCAGCGCCGTTCCTGCCTGCGTCCTGAGGAACCAGAACAGCAGCCCGGCGCTCACCGAGGTCATGGTCAGCAGTCCCGCAAGCACGGCGAGATCGCTGCTGGGCACGCGCCAGCCCCAGATGAACAGTTCCTGGCCCGCCCAATGCTGGCCGAACAACATGGGGACGGTGCGGGCATCCAGCAGCGAAATGTTGCTCCGCCCCATGATGTGCAGGTTCACGGAGTACAGCGCGGTCATCACCAGAATCCCGCTGAGCAGCCCGTTGACGCCAAGGCGCGTGTGGATCACTCCCGTCAGCGCACCGGCGGCACAGCCCGCCAGAAAAGCGGCGCCCGTGGCCAGCGCGGGATCCCATCCCGACACGATCATCAGCGCCGCCAGCGCCGCGCCCAGAGTCAGGGATCCGTCGGCCGTGATGTCCGGAAAATTCAGCACGCGGAAGCTCAGGAACACGCCGAGTCCCAGCAATGCGAGGATCAGGCCGATCGCGAGCGCGCCGAGCAGCAGCGTCATCGTGCGTCCTGCCCGTCTCTGGAATCAGGAGTGAGGGTCCGCGCTCGCTCGCGAACGCGGACATACGGACCTCGATTGGCCTCTCGCAGCAGTGCCTCGGGTAGGCTCAGGCCCAGAGCGGTCGCCGCGGCGGGGTCGCAGGCAATGTCGAGCACCTGCAACTGCTGGATCGGGATGCGTGCGGGATCCTCGCCGCGCAGCACCCGGGCCAAAACGGGTGCGGTGAGTCGGCCCACTTCGTGGAAGGCGACGCCGATGCCTGCGATCGCGCCCTTGTCCACATGCGTGGGATCATCCGCGATCACGGGGACGCGCGCGTCGCGCGCCGTCCGGATCAGCGCATCGATCGCCTGAACGGCCGTATTGTCGCCGACCGCCCACAGGCAATCCGCCCCGCGCGCAATCAGCGCCTGAGCGGCCATCGCCACCTCGCTGCCGGTCGAGATCGCCAGTGCATCGAGCTTGAGCGCGCTGCCGGCGAGCGCTTTGCGCGCAGCCTCCACACGCCTCGATGAGTTGGCTTCCGAGGCGTTGTAGACGACACCCATGCGCCTGCGTGGCGGCGTGATCGACTGGACCGTCTCCAGCAGTCGCTCGAGCGGAGGGAAAGAGCCGATGCCCGTGAGGAAGGGCAGGTGGTCATCGAGCGACTTGCCGGCGCCCGCGGCAATGGGATCGAAGCAGTACGTCAGCACGATCTTGCGCTGGCGAATCACCGAACACGCGCTGGCGAGCACGGGCGTCGAAAAGGTCACGATCGCGTCGAGCGGTTCCGCGTCAAGGGCCTGCAGCATCGGCACGATGTTGACGATTTCGCCTTGCGCGTGGACGCGGCGCACATCCAGATTGCGCCCCTCGGTCCAGCCTTCGCGCTCCAGCTGCTTCAGCAGCCCTTGCATGCATTCCTCGACCGTCACTTCGGGCGCGAAATAGGCCAGAGCGATGCGCGTCCTGCGCTCGGCTGGAGCCGCGCTCGATCGGCGCGCATCGAGGTCGCTGAAGAGCAGGCTCGCGGCCGCCAGCGAGATCAGCAGCATTCCGACGAGCCAGGATCGCCAAGGAGAAGCCATGTGGGGGAGGGAGAGTATCGGGGAGCGCGGCGCTGCCCGCCAGACTAGCGGCGCTTGGCTGCAGCTACGACGCGTTCCTCATCCGCGAGGGCCACCGCCTCGGCCAACTGCTGCACCTGCCCATGCAGGCTCCCCGCGTCGCCAGCGCCGAAATCCACAACCTCCAGTCGCTGCAGGAGTGTCTGGAGGCTGGCTGCGAGCTCCGGCGGCAGCTTGCGCGCGACGAGTTGCTCCGCCAGCGCCTGCCGGGGCAAGCCGCTGAGAGGTACGCCCAGCCGCAGGGCGAGGAACAGCTCGAACGCGGGCCGCAGGCGGGCCTCGGGTCGCTTGAGCTGCTCGCGCAAGGTGGCGAGAGCCACTCGCGAGCGCTGCAGATCCGGATCGATCGGGGGCTTGCGGCGCAGATAGACGATCCCGGCGGCGCCGAGCAGACCGAGCGAACCCAAGAAGAACCACCACTGCGCTCGCGAAGGGGATGCGGGCTCGTTCAGGGGCGAGTCCACCAGTTCCAGTGCGGGCTGCAGGGCCTGCGTCACGTAGCGGGGTTCGCCGCCGCTGAGCTCCAGATAGCTCCACTCGGCGAGCGGCAGCTGCAGTGCGCGCGTGTCGCGCACAAGCAACTCGTATTCGCCCACGAGCTGCCGATCGCGCGAAGCCACGGATCGGCTGATGCTGTCGAGGCCCTTGCGGGACGCGATCCACGGCAGGACCTCGGGATCGAGATCGCCCGGGTTGGAAAGCTGCACTCGCAGGCGCAGCACATCCCCGCTGGCCACTCGTTTCGGTTCCGCCTCCCACTCGAGCCTGAGCTGCGTGCCCAGCGCGCCTCGAAACCCCGCGGGCTGTCCGGGGCCGGGCCAATCCCGAATGCGTACCGCGGCGCGCGGTCCGCGCCAGAGCGCATCGCGCCGATCGATGGGCACGCGTCCCTGCAGCAGGTCCTCGCGAAACTCGGTGGCGTAGGCCAGCCGCACGACCGGTTCCGCCAGCGCATGCTCGCCCGGCAGCTTCGAGCGCACGCTCCATTCCAGCGCCACCGCCTCATAACGGTGGCCGGAACGCTCCAGCGTGCCGACCTGCTCCGCCATGACCCGGGTTTCGCCCAGCACGAGGCTCACGCCTGTGGCCGTCGGCTCGAGGCGTTCGATCCCAAGGCCCTCGCGTTCGCCGCTGTGTTCGCCCGGCTGTTCGAGACACAGCGCTCCGCGCAGCAGCACCGACCAGTCCATGCGAGCCTGAAACAGCGGCAGCGATTGCTCGCGCAGCAGGGCTTCCTCGATGCCCAGCACCAGCCGAACGCGGCCGCTCTGCCCCGGATAGAGCACGGTTTCCTGCGGATGCCACTCCGCAAACAGGCGGCCGCTCCCGCTGAGATCCTCGGGCGCGGAACCCGCCTGCAAAACGGGCCTCAGGGGTTGCGCTTCCTGGCCAAGGAGGAGGAGGAGCGAGAGAAACACGCAACCAGCATCCTCTGTCGGGGTTCGCGCGGCAAGTGACCTCTCCGATGCGTTAGGCTATGGAACAGCCTGCCTATGATGCGCTCGATCCTCTCCGCCACCCTGATTCTTGCACTGTCAGTCTCCGCCCAGGAACCCAACATCGGACAGGGCACGCCCGTGACGCCCAACCCGCGCGCGCAGGGCAACCCGACCGCTCCTGGTGCGCCCAGCGCGGGTCCCAACCAGCGTCAAAGCCCTGCGGCGCTGCCCCAGGGCTCCACGCGCGAGCAGATGTGGTTCGCGCCGACGGCCGAGGACTGGAAGAAGCCCGTCCTGATCCCCTTCCAGCGCAGCTTCGAGGACGCTCAGGCCGTTGCCAGGGAAACCAACAAGCCGATTCTGATCGTGGTCAACATGGACGGCGAGATCGCCAGCGAGCACTACGCGGGCGTGCGCTACCGCCAGCCAGAGATCGCCAAGCTCTACGAGCCCTACATCTGCGTCATCGCCTCCGTCTACCGCCACAACCCGCGCGACTACGATGAACAGGGGAACCGCATTCTCTGCCCACGCTTCGGCAGCGTCACCTGCGGCGAGCACATCGCGATCGAGCCGGGGCTCTACGACAAGTACTTCGAGGGCAAGCGCATCGCGCCGCGCCACATCATGGTCGAACACCAGAAGGAGGAGGTGTACGACGTCTACTACGCGTGGGACACCGACACCGTGTTCAACACCGTGCGCGATGGCATCGAACTGCGCGAGGAAAAGCCCAATCCGCCGATCACGGATCGGCCGCTGCTCGATCGCATCGCCAGCCGCGCGGCCGAAGACCGGATCCTCGTCGAACAGACCTACCGCAGCTCCGATCGTGAGACGCGTCGATCGATCCTCAGCCGCGCCGCCGCCACCGGCGGCGACACCCCGCTGGACGTTCTGCGGCTGGCGCTGTTCGGGTTGGACCCCGACCTCGCGCGCATGGCGCGCCGTGCCTTGGCTCAGAGCACGCAGGAGGGCGCGATCGACCTGATCGTCGAGGCCCTGCGCGTGCCGCTCGACGCCGAAGAGCAGCAGTCGCTGGTCGCTGCGCTCGTGCGGCTCGGCCAGAGCTTTCCGCGCGCGCAGACGCTGGCTGCGGTGTATCAGGGGCTCGACGGACGCCAGGGTGCCGTCAATGCCGAGGCCTGGTCGAAGGCTCTCGCTGCCTCCGGTCCCTTCCATCCGGGCAGTGCTCGCGCGGCCGTCGAGTATCGCCTCGACATGAGTTCGCAGGCGCTCGGTGCGCAGCCCAAGGACCCCAAGCCGCGCCTTGACTACGCCGAAGCGACGCTTGAACTCGCCTTGGACCCGGGCACCGAGAAGCGTCTTGCGAAGGCGTTCCTGCAGGACGCGCGCGAAGCCGCGCTGCAGGGCGCCTCGCTCGGCGGTACCGGCTGGGCCGTCAACAGCGTGCTGGCAGTGGCCGAGCATGAGCTGGGCACCAAGGAAGAAGCCATGCAGCGCGCCGAGGCCGCGCTGGCTTCGCTACCTCAGGATGCCAGCTCGAAGAGCGCGCTGTTCGTGCTGCAGATCTTCGCGCAGGGACGCCAGCGTCAGATTCTCGAAGCCGTGCGGGCGAAGCGCGAATGGCCGTCGACCTGGCTCTCCGATGTGCACAACACCTACGGCCTGATCATCAAGCATCCGCTGGGCTCCGATGTCGACATCGTCGCGCACTACGATTTTCTGCGCGCGCTCGGTGCCTCCGGTCCCGCCGCCCGCATCGTCGAGGAAGGGCTTGCCCGCTATCCCGACTCATGGCTGCTGCACGACCGCCAGCGCGGTCGCATCCTCGCGGAGCGCGGCACGGAGGCACTCGCAAACTACTACGTCCGCCGTGTCGCGGCCGCTGATGCGAGCCCGGCTCAGGTCTGGTACGCAGGCTATGCCGCTCTGGTGGAAGCCGAGTACGACAAGCGGGGCGGCAAGGACGCCGAGGCTATCGAGGCATACACGCGCTCCATGGCCTACTTCGAGAGTTCGATCCTGAAGAACCCGGAGAGTCGCGCGAACTCGGACCACTACATTGCACTGGTGCTGGCGGGCCGCGCCCGCATCCGTATGGAGCAAGGGGATCTCGACGCAGCGCTCGAAGGACTCCTTCAGGCTCTGGACCGCCGTCCCGAAGCGGCCGCCTTTCTCGACGGACTCAACCTCTCGCCCGTGGACACAGGCAAACAGCTGCGTGCCAAGCTGCGCGAGGCCAAGCGCGAGGATGCCGCCGCCCGAATCGACGCGGCCTTCTCCAAGCTCGATCCAGCGCAACTGGAGCTGCCGGCTTACGAGACCATGACACCCGATGATGGTCAGGGCCGACGCGGGATCCGGCGCCAGCGCCGACAGTGATACTGCTCCCCATCCGGGGACTTCGACTCCAGATAGCAATGTCCTAGTGGGCGAACGAAAAACGTCCTTTCCAGGCGATCGCTTCCGCCATGCTGAGGCGTCTGGGTAGAAGCCCCAGCTTGCTGGCGGCGCTGGGGCGGTGGTCGCGGTTGGTGCGCGGCCGGATGTAGTTCTTGTAGCCGAGGTAGATCCAGAAGTGATCTTGTTTGCGCTCGATGCGCTTGCTGTAACCCCAGTTGCGCCGCAC
>JBIKMH010000050.1:0-15947 GCA_044359355.1 Planctomycetota bacterium
CCCGTTCGCAAGCGGCGCCCGTTCGCAAGCGGCGCCCGTTCGCAAGCGGCGCCCGTTCGCAAGCGGCGCCCGTTCGCAAGCGGCGCCCGTTCGCAAGCGGCGCACGTTCGCAAGCGGCGCCCGTTCGCAAGCGGCGCCCGTTCGCAAGCGGCGCCCGTTCGCAAGCGGAGCCCCGCCGTTTCAGAACGGCGAGTTCGAGGGCGGCGGGGCGGGCGGCTTGGGCTTTTGGATGGCGGGCTCGACGCGCGCCGACGGCGCCGGGAGCTTGTGCTTCTCCGGCTTGGGAGCCGGTGCGGGCTCATCGCAGACCTTCTCGCGCATCGTGCGGCCGACCTTGAACTTGACCACGCGTCGGGCGGGCACGGCGACCTTCTCCAGCGTGCGCGGGTTCTGGGCCTTGCGAGCCGCGCGGTCGCGCACCTCGAAGACCCCGAACTCGCGGAATTCCAGCCGGTGGCCCTTGGCCAGTTCATCGATGATCTCATCGAGGAACAGCTGGAGGATGTCCTTGACGATGACCTTGGTCGTGCCGGTCCGATCCGAGATCCGGTTGACGAGGTCCTTCTTGGTGATCGTGAGCGGCTCTTCGGCCATGGTTCTGGAGGGGGGGCTAGGCGGTCGAGCAGCAGTATCCGAGTCGCGGTATCTCTCCGTCAAGCCTCAACTTGCGTCGATTCGTCCGGGCAGTTCCACCAGCAGCGTGACCGGCCCGTCGTTGACCAGTTCCACGGCCATCTCGGCCCGGAAGCGGCCCGTGGCAACCCGCAGGCCCAGTTGCTCCAGCGCCGCCCGAGCGGCGGAGTAGATCGGCAGCGCCTCCTCGGGGGGCATGGCCGCCTCGAAGGAGGGCCGGCGCCCCCGGCGCGTATCCCCCAGCAAGGTGAACTGGCTCACCAGCAGAATCTCGCGACCGAGTTCCAGCGCCGACAGGTTGAGCTTGCCGGCCGCATCCTCGAAGCAGCGCAGGTGCGCGAGCTTGTGCGCCATCTCGCCCGCGCGCTCAAGCGTGTCCGTGCGCGCGATGCCGAGCAGCACCAGCAGACCGGGTCCGATCTCGCCCACCGTCTCGCCAGCGACTCGCACGCGCGCCTGCTGCACCCGCTGCACGACGGCGATCACGGCTGGCGCACCGCCCGCTCGAGGCGCTCCTGCTCGACCCGCGCGCGCAACTGCTCCATCACGGAGCCGAACTCGCGGCTCTTGCCCGTGCGCGCTTCGACCAGCGACCACAGCGCGTAGGCGCGCTCGTAGTCCTTCGTAAAGCGCTGGTGCAGGATGGCCTGCTGGATCAGCGGCAAGAGCGCCTCCGGATCCAGCCGACTGGCCTCCTCGGCGAGACGCAGCGCCTCGCCGAGATCGCCACGGGCCTGCGCGGCGCTGGCGCGCGCGCAGAAGATGCGCGCATTCTCCGACAGCGAAGCCCCCTCCAGCCGCTCGAGCGAGCGCGCCGCGGCGCCGGGTTCATCCCCCACCAGTTCGAGCAGCGCCAGATCCAGTTCCGCCTCGCCCCGCAGCCGCGCTTCCACGCGCGGATCGTTCTCCGTGCGGTCCAGCCAGACCCGCAGCCGCGCGCGCGCCTCGCGCGAGTCGCCGCCGCGCGCCAGCGACCAGGCCTGCAGCCAGCGGCTCGGCAGGTGGCCGGGCTCGATGCGCAAGGCCTCGTTCAGTTCGCGGGACACCAGCGCCCAGTCGCGTTCGCGCGCCGAGAGAAAGGCGCGCGCATAGGGTACCCAGGGACAGCCCGGATCGAGGCTCGCGGCCCGCTCCAGCAGCGCGCGCGCGGCCTGTGGATCGCGCTCCAGCCGCGCGGCGAGCACGTAACTCGCAGCACTCGGCTGCACTTCGGCCGCGCGGCGCCATTCGCGGATCAACTCCGCCTCGCGCGCGCCCTTGAGCGGATCGCTCATCGGACCGGCGGCCTCGCCTGAGAGGCCCTGCTCGGCCAGCTGCAGCTCCTGTAGCCAGATCCCCAGCGGGATCGAGAGCGGGGCTCGGCGGTGCGCCTCCTCCAGCGCCGCGCGCGCCGGCGCGAACTCGCCCCGGGCCAGCTGCGCCCGTGCCTCGATCAGCACGGCGGCCTCGCTCCCCGAGAGCGCGTCGTAGGGGCTGCGCGATTCGGGAAAGCGCGTGTCGAATCCCGACATGCAGGCAGAGCCCAGCCCAGCCAGCCCGAGCAGCGCCGCGGCGATCGCGTTGCGCATCGGTCGCACCATGCTCAGCGGCGCACCGGACCGGTGAACTCCAGCTGTGGCGCGCGGCGCTCCTGCTTCGTGCTCTGATCGACGAACAGCGCATCGCCCAGCGCGAGGATGCGCACGTCGCAGACCAGCGGCCGCTCGAGCACGCGGATCTCATCCAGCGCCACCAGCTGCCAGCGATCGAGGTAGGCGCGAATTTCGGCCTCGACGCCCGGATTCGCGCGGCGGATTTCCTGCCGGAAGCCCTCGGCCGTGGTCTGCGCGCTCTGAACATGCTGATCGCCTTCGGCCCGCAGGGCGAGGTGCTCGCGCAAACCGGGGGGGCCGACGATCTCGATGCGGTCGGCGACGATCAGGCAGGGCTTCTCGAACGCGCTGGTCCAGGCCTCCGGAGGCGGCGGGATCTTCTCCGACGGCTCCGGCGGCAAGGCGGGCTTTTGGTTCTGGCAGGCGAGCGCCAGCCAGCTGAGCGACAGACAACAGATCAGCGTTTTCATCAGATGAGTTCCTAGCGCAACCCGCAAGCCCTGAGCGCGCGATCGCGCACCGCGACCGCGCGCGCGCGGGCCCGCTCGGCGCCGCGCTCGAGAATCCGATCGACCTCGGCCGGATCGGCGAGCAGTTCCTCGCGGCGCAGGCGCGCGGCCGCGAAATGCCGCTCCATACCCTCGATCAGCGCCGCCTTGAGGTGTCCGTAACCCGGCGCGCCCTCGCCGCCCCGCTGGACGCGTTCCTTCCAAAGCGCGAGCTCGCTCGGCGAGAGGAACAGCTCCAGGAAGCGAAACAGCAGCAATTCATCGGGGTTTTTTGGCTCTTCCGGAGCGCGCGAGTCGGTAACGATGCGACCGACGGTCTTCTTCAGCGCCTTGCCCGACTCGAAGATCCAGATATCGTTGCCGTAGCTCTTCGACATCTTCTCGCCGTCGAGGCCCGGGACCTTTTGGAGCGCTTCGGCGCGCTCGAGCAGGCATTCGGGACGCTTGAACACCGGCCCGTAGAGCGCGTTGAAGCTCGCCGCCATGTCCTGCGTCATCTCGACGTGCTGCACCTGGTCCTTGCCGACCGGGACGAGATCGGAGTCGTAGGCCAGGATGTCCGCCGCCATCAGCACGGGGTAGGTGAAGAGCCCAACCGAGGCCGCAATGCCTTTGGCGGTCTTGTCCTTGTAGCTGTGCGCGCGTTCGAGCAGGCCCATGCCCGTGACGCAGGAGAGCAGCCAGGAGAGCTCCGTCACCTCCTTGATGTCGCTCTGGCGGAACAGCACCGATCGCTCGGGATCGAGCCCCAATGAAAGGTAGGTCACTGCGACATCGCGCACCGCCTCGCGCAACTGCTCGGGCTCCCGGCTGGTCGTCAGCGCGTGGTAGTCGGCGATGAAGAAGAAGCGCTCCCCCGGTTGCTCCTGGAGCGCGATGTGCTGTCGGATCGCGCCAAAATAATTACCGAGGTGCGGCCGGCCGCTGGGCTGGATGCCGGAGAGGAAGGTCTTCGTGGCCATGCGGGAGGAGTGGAACTTAGCAAGTGGCCCATGGATGAGCGAGAGCAGCCCCGAGCGAGTCCGGTATGGATCGCTCAGCCGGGCAGATACGGCACGATCCGGCCCAGCGCCCGGGCCACGTATTCATCCTTCTCTCCAACGGGCGCGGCATAGTGGATCACCTTCGCGGCCGCGTCGTGACCGAGCTTGCGCGCGAGGATCCAGGCCGCCAGATACTGAGAGGCGAGACAGCCGCCGGCCGTCGCCAGATTGCCGCGCGCGAAGAAGGGTTGGTCCAGGACCTCGAGCCCCGCGGCCTCGACCCAAGGCCGGGTGTTGAGGTCCGTGCAGACCGGCATCCGATCGAGCAGCCCGAGCTTGGCAAGGACCAGCGCGCCGGAGCACTGGGAAGCGACGAGTTGATGCCGCGGATCCAACTTCAGGCGCGCCAGCAGTGCCGGATCCTCAACCATTTCCCGCGTCCGCACGCCACTGCCCACAATGACGGCGTCGGCGAAGGCGGCCTCCTCGAGCAGGGACTGGGCCTGGACGCGCACCCCATTCATGGAGCGGACCTCCGCCTCCGGACAGCACAGGCTCACGCGCCACTCGGGCTGCTTGGCGCGGTGGAGCAGGCTCAGGGCGATCAGCGAATCGAGTTCGTTGAAGCCTGGAAAGGTCAGGATGGCGATGTGCATGGGGAAGAGCAGTGTGCGGGAGTGTAGTTTGGGGTTCGCAGGAAAACAGCGCCATGGAGACTGCTCCGCTTGGCTGGACACGAGGCGCTCGAAGCCGCTTTCCTTCAAGGCTTTCGCAGGACACCCGGGCCTACCGGGGCTATCGGATCTCAAGTCCTTGCGGGACAGGGGCTAAGGTCTGGCGATGTCCACCCAAGGGGGGCAGTCTCCAGACTGGCCTTGGAGTGCGGGCAGCCGTAGATTCGATCCCCGGCGGACGATGCCATGGCCGACTGCGCCGCAGTCGAGCAGCACTCGCCACAGTCCCCCCTGAGCATGCATCCCTTCCTTCTGTTCTTCGCGGGGCTCGCCGCCCTGATCATCGGCGCCGAGGTGCTGGTACGCGGGGCCTCCCGGCTGGCGCTGTCCCTGGGCATCTCTCCGCTGGTCGTGGGTTTGACGGTGGTCGCCTTCGGCACCAGCGCTCCGGAGGTTGCCGTTTCGGTGGGCGCCGCCCTCGAGGGCCGCACGGATATCGCCGTGGGCAATGTGGTGGGCAGCAACATCTTCAACGTGCTGTTCATCCTCGGCCTCTCGGCGCTGATCACCCCGCTCGTGGTCAACGCGCAGATCATCCGGCAGGAGGTGCCGATCATGATCGGCGCCTCGCTGCTGCTGATTGCCTTCGGCCTCGACGGCCAACTCAGCCACCTCGACGCCGGCATCCTGTTCGCGCTGCTGATCGGCTACACCGTTTTTCTGGTGCGGCAGTCGCGCCTCGAAACCCAGGCCACCCGCGAGGAGTTCAGTCAGGAGTTTGGGCGTCCCAGTCGCTGGGATTCCAGGCTGCCGGTGCAACTCGGCCTGATCCTGGCCGGCCTCGCCCTGCTGGTGCTCGGTTCGAACTGGCTGGTCGATTCCGCGACCACCTTTGCCAAGGCGCTGGGCGTGAGCGATCTGGTGATCGGACTGACGATCGTCGCCGCCGGCACGTCGATGCCCGAGGTGGCGACCTCGATCATGGCGGCCATCCGCAAGGAACGCGACATCGCCATCGGCAACGTGGTCGGGAGCAACGTTTTCAATATCCTCGGCTGCCTCGGCGTCGCGGGGCTGGCCTCGCCGGAAGGGCTGCCGCTGGCACCCTCGCTGCTGCGCTTTGACCTGTGGGTCATGTTGGCGGTCGCCTGCGCCTGCCTGCCCGTGTTCCTGACCGGCCGCGAAATCGCGCGCTGGGAAGGCGGCCTGTTCCTCCTGTACTACGGCGCGTTCACGACCTAATCTGGTCCTCGCGAGCCAGCAGCACGACGCCATCGGCCTGTTCTCGGCCACGATGCTGGGCTTCGTGATCCCGCTGACGATCGTCACTCTCGTAGTCGCGCTCGTGCGCAGGCACTGAGCCGCACGGAGCGCGGGCGCTTGCCGCCGTGGTGGACTCGCGCCCGACCGCCCCCCACAATGCGCGCCCCACCATGCGCCGTCCAGCGATGCGCCGTCCAGCGATGACTCGGCCACTCGATCCGTCGGCCCCGACGCGCAAGCTCCGGGGTCTGCTCCGGACGCTGTGCCTGGCGCTGCCATGCCTGTTGCTGCAGGCCTGCGCCAGCACGCGCGAGGAGCGCCACCTCGCGCCGCTCTACACGCAGATCTCCCGGGCCGGGGGCGGCGTGGAGGACGAGGCGCTCGCTGGCGCCGTGCGCCTGCGGCGCGACTCCCCGGGCGGCACGCTGCGCCAATGGGGTCTGCGCCCGCTGGTGATCCGCGAGAAAGGTGAGAACGGTGACTGGCTGATGCGCTACCTGACGCCTTTCGGCCGTGCTGAGCGCAAGGACAAGGACTTCGGCTGGTACCTGCTGCCGATCACGCTCTACACCAGCCAGAAGCAGCCGCAGGGCGAGGACACCTACACGCTGATCACGCTGCCCGGCATCTACTGGTCGCGCACCGATGACGGCCGCACGTTGCGCGCGTGGTTTCCCTTCGGCGGCGTGCTCGAGCGCTTCGTCTCCTTCGATCGCATCGAGTTCGCGCTGTTCCCGCTGTGGGTGCGCACCGAGCGAGCGGGCCGCGAGACCACGCACGTGCTCTGGCCGTTCTTCTCGAAAAGTTCCGGTGCCGGCGGTCCGGCTTGGCGCGCCTGGCCGCTGATCGGCCACGGGCAGTACGAGGATCGCTACGACCGCTGGTTCTTCCTGTGGCCCTTTTTCCAATGGGAACACAATCGCCAGTGGGCTGGTGAGGAGCGCGACGAGCGCAGCTGGATGGTCTTCCCGCTGTACGGCTACAAGCGGGCGGGCAGCTACCGGGCCCACACGCTGCTGTGGCCATTTTTCGGCTGGTCGAGCGATCCTGAGCAGGGCTTCTGGGCCTGGGATGCACCTTGGCCCTTCGTGCGGATGCTGGAGAACCCGGCTCAGGACGAGCGACGGCGCCGAGTGTGGCCGTTTTACTCCTACTACCGCGGCGATGGCATGGAATCGACGTGGTATCTCTGGCCGTTCTACAACTCGAGCTACGAGGAGTACCCCGACGCAGTGCGCACGACGCGCTGGGTGCTGCCGCTGTGGCAGGAGTGGCACCGCAAGGCTGACAACGGCGAAACGACGGACTACCGCAAGCTGTGGCCCTTGTTCGAGATCGATCAGGGCGAACCGGGCCTGCGTCGCACGGCTTTCCCGGCGCTCAACCCGCTGTGGCGCACGCCAGAGATCGACGAAATGTACGCTTGGATCTGGGAGCTCTACGCGCGCGAGGAGCGTCCGGGCGGCATCCGCAGCGAGCGCTCGTGGCTGGGGCTTTACCGTCGCGAGCGCGACGCCAACGAGGACCGGCGCTCGTGGGTCGGGCTGTGGGCCAACCGGCAGTGGCAGGACACCAAGGGCGTCGAGCGCAGCGACACGGCGCTCCTGTTCGGGCTGCTGCGCTGGAGTTCCGGCGCGGACGGAAGCCTCGAATGGCTGGCGCCGGCGCTGCCGGGACCGGGCTGGCCTCTGGAACGCACGGTGCGCAATAGGGCACCCTAGGGAGAAGCCATGTCCGCACCGTTGCGCCTGTTCACCAACCTCTGTCGAGGGATCGGCTTCCAGCTGGAGCTGTTCTTCGCGGTGCTGGTGCGCCTGCCCAACCTGCCGCGCCGCATGCGCGCTGTGGCGGAGAACGTTTACCAGGGCGGCGTGCAGGGCCTGCACGTGGTGCTGCTGGTGGGCTTGTTCATCGGCATGATCGTCGCGCTGCAGACCGGGATCGAGTTGCAGCGGATCGGACAGCAGGATCAGATCGGAACGATCGTGGCCATCTCGATGGCGCGCGAGATGGGCCCGTTCATCACCTGCACGATCCTCGCGGCGACCGTGGGCAGCTCGATGGCCGCCGAAATCGGCACGATGTCGGTCTCGGACGAACTCTCGGCGCTGGAAGTGCTCTCCGTCGACCGCGTCAAGCTGCTGGTGCTGCCGCGGCTGACCGCGCTGGTGATCTCGGCGCCGCTCCTGACGATCCTGTGTGACACGGTCGGGATTCTTGGCGGCGGCTTCGTGGCGCAATCGCAGCTGCATGTCAGCTGGCAGTTGTACACCGACTCGGCGATCGAGGCCCTGCGCGACCCAGGCAAGCTGTTTCCGCTGCCCAAGGACGTCTACGCGGGCCTCTTCAAGTCGATGATCTTCGCCGTGCTGATCGCGATCATCGGCTGCTCGGCGGGCCTGCGCGCCTACGGCGGCGCGCTGGGCGTGGGCAAGGCCACTCGGGCAGCTGTGCGCGACTCGATCATCGCGATCATCATCGCGAACTACTTCATCACATGGGCGCTGTATCAGGCATGAGCGACCAACGCGAGGTCCTGATCCGCTTCGTCGACGTCCACAAGAGCTTCGGCAAGCAGAAGGTGCTCAGCGGGCTTTCCTTCGAAGTGCGCCGCGGCGAAACGCTGGCCGTGATGGGGCCTTCGGGCACGGGCAAGTCGGTCGTGTTGCGACACGCGATCGGGCTGCTGCAGCCCGATTCAGGCCTCGTCGAGGTCGAAGGCAAGGCGGTTCCCCGGCTCCGCCGCAGGGAACTCAGCGAATTGCGCAAGCGCATGGGCTTCGTGTTCCAGGAAGGCGCTCTGATCAACTGGCTCAACGTGGGCGACAATGTGGCGCTGCCGCTGCGCGAGAACACCGACCTCGCCGAAGCGGAGATCCGCCGCCGCGTGCAGGAGCGCCTCGATCTGGTGCGCATCCCCGATGCCTGGGAGAAGATGCCCTCGCAGATCTCCGGCGGCATGAAAAAGCGCGTCGGCATCGCGCGCGCGCTGGTGACCGATCCCGAGATCATCCTGTACGACGAGCCCAACGCTGGACTCGACCCGGAGATCTCGCAGTCGATCAACGAACTGATCGTCGAGCTGCAGAAGAAGCTCTCCGTAACTTCGATGGTCGTCGAACACCGCGTGCGCTGCATCCGAACCGTCGCCGACCGCGTGATCTTCCTCGAGCAAGGCCGCGTGCTCGTCGATCTGCCGCCGCGCGAGTTTTTCCACTCCGACCACCCCCGCCTCCAGCAGTTCCTAGGCCGCGATCCGGATTGAAATCAGCATGTCAACCTCACGCTCCTTCCTGCTCGGCCTGTTCTTCCTCGGTGCGCTCGGCGTGCTGGGTTACTACACGCTGTTCCTGACCAACTTCACGCTGTTCCAGGCGCAGCCCGAGATCGTGGTGCACTTCGCGCGCACCAACGGCCTGCGCGAGGGGGACGCGGTGCTGGTGGCCGGCATGCGCTGGGGCCGGGTGAAGTCGCTGTCCTACGACCCGAGCGCGCCCGAGGAACGGCGCGTCACGGTCGTCGCAAGCCTCAACGAGCCGCTGGAGCTGCGCGTGGGCGCCAAGCTCGCGATCGAAGACGCCACGCTGCTCGGCGGCCGCAACCTGACCATCGACCCGGGTCCGGCCGGCGCGACGGCGATCCCGGCCAGTGCCCGGCTGATGGGCGTGGTGGTTGCCAACCCGCTCAACTCGCTGGGTGAGCTGGTCAAGGACAGCCGCGCCGACGTCGAACAGATCGTCGACGATTTGGCCTTCCTTTCCCGGCAGGCGCGCGAAGGCAAGGGCCCGGTGGGAAGACTGCTCTCGGACCAGCAGATGGCGGAGGATCTCGCCGCCAGCGCCCAGCGCGCGGCCTCCACGCTCGCCAATCTCGAGCGCATTTCGGCCGATCTGGTTGCCGGCCGCGGCACCGTGGGCAAGCTCCTCAGTCAGGACGAGCTGTACGAGGACCTGCGCCAGAGCGCCACGAAGCTCAACCGGATGCTCGACGATGTCGCCAGCGTGTCGGCTTCGCTGGCGAAGGGCGAGGGGCTGGCCGGCCGACTGGCGAAGGACTCGGACTGGGCGCGCGAGTTCGACGAGGGCCTGCGCTCGATCGCCTCCGTGCTCAAGCGTCTCGACCGCGGCGAGGGCACGCTCGGCCGCTTGATGCAGGACGACACGCTGCTGCGGGACATCGAGCGCATCGTGGCGCGGATCGAGAACGGCGAAGGCAGCCTGGGCAAGCTGCTGACGCGCGATGATGTCTACGAGAACATCCGCGAAACCAGTGAGAATCTGGCCGTGATTACGGCCCAGGTGCGCGCCGGGCGCGGCAGCCTGGGGCGGCTCCTGATGGATGACGAGGTCTATCTGCAGGTCAAACAGGCCCTCAACGTGGTGCAGCGCGCACTCGAGGAGTACCGCGAGGCCGCGCCGATCACGACCTTCACGTCGATTTTCTTTCAGACGTTCTGAGCCGATCGATCCACTTGGCGACCAGATCGGCCTCGAGGTTGACCGCCTGACCGACCTCTGCGGCCCCCAGATTGGTGTGCTCGAGCGTCAGGGGGATCAGCGCCACCTGGAAGCGTCGCTGCTTGGGCCGCACGACGGTCAGGCTGATGCCGTCGACCGTGATGCTGCCCTTGTCGACGAGAAAGCGTTCGAGGTCGGGGGGCACCTCGACTTCCAGCCAGCGGCCGCCGTCGCCGCTGTCGTACATCCCGGTGATCGTGCCGACGGCATCGATGTGGCCGCTGACCATGTGGCCGTCGAGCCGTGAGGAGAGTAGCAGGGCGCGCTCGAGATTGAGCCGCTCGCCCAGCCGCAGCGAGGCAAAACGGGTGCGCGCCAGCGTCTCGGCCGAAAGGTCGAAGGCGAGCCGGCCCTCCTGTTCGCTGACCACGCTGAGGCAGGCTCCGCTGACCGAGATGCTGGCCCCCGTGCGCGTCTGGAAGCCGGGGATGGCCGCCCCAAGCGTCAGGCGCAGGCCCGTCCCGCGCGGCTCCAGCCCGAGCACCTCCCCAACCCCCTCGACCAAGCCTGTAAACATGGTGGCATCTTGGGCGTCGGGAGGGGGGGGAAGCCAGCCTTTCCTTGACGAAGCCGGGGTGGGGCACTAACCTGCTTGGCCCTCTTGTCTCTTCACCAGAAAGGAGGGGCCTTGTCGCTCTTTGCCATTCTGACCCTGTTCCCTGAGACCTTGGAGCCCTACATCGGCTCCGGGATCCTCCGCATTGCCCGGGAGAAAGGGCGTCTGGAGGTGCTGCTGGTCGACTTCCGCGACTTCACGCGCGATCGCCACCGCACCGTAGACGACCGACCCTTCGGCGGCGGACCGGGCATGGTCTTGAAACCCGAACCGATCGCGGAGTGCATCGAGTGGCTGGAAAGCCGCCACGGACGCTTCCGCCGGATCGCGCTCTCGCCCCAGGGAGAGCCCTTCCGTCAGCCCCATGCCGAGCATTTGTCCAAGGACGAGCGCGTGCTGCTGCTGTGCGGACGCTACGAAGGTTTCGACCAGCGCCTGCTGCAACACTTCGCCTTCGAGGAGTTCTCGATCGGCGATTTCGTGCTGGCAGGCGGCGAATTGCCCGCGCTGTGCCTGCTGGAAGCGGCGGCGCGCCTGCTGCCCGACGTGCTCGGCGACGAGCGCAGCGCCGCGGAGGACTCGTTCGGGAAAAGCGGCCTGCTCGACCACCCCCACTACACGCGTCCGCGCGTGTTCCGCGGGCTCGAAGCGCCCCCGATCTTGCTCAGCGGAGACCACGCCAGAATCCAGACCTGGCGGCACGATCAGGCCCTGCAGCGCACCCGCGAGCGGCGCTCCGACCTGATCCAGCCGCTCCCCCACGAACACTTCCCGGCCTCGTTTCGCGAGGCCGGGACCGACCTGCGGAAAGTTCCGCCCCCATCGCCATGAACCTGATCGAAACCATCGAACGCGAAAACGGCAAGAAGAGCCTGCCTACCGTCCACGTGGGAGACACCGTGGAAGTCCACTACCTGATCAAGGAAGGGGACAAGGAGCGGGTCCAGCTGTTCATCGGCACCATCATCGCCGACAAGGGCCGCGGAATCCGCCGCTCGATCACGGTGCGCCGTCTGGTGCAGGGTGAGGGCGTTGAGCGCCTCTTCCCGCTGCACAGCCCGCGCGTCAAGGACGTGGTAATCACCCGCCGCGGCGAGGTCCGGCGCGCCAAGCTGTACTTCCTGCGCGACCGGGTCGGCAAGCAGACCCGCCTCAAGGAGCTCCTCGGCGAGAAGGTTCGCAAGGAGCGCGAGTTCGAGAAGGCTATGCGCGCCGCCGCCTCGCAGGAATCCGATTCCGCGCCGCAGGCCTGAAACCGATATCATCTGCCCCACGCGGAACGCGGCCAAGGTGACGCGGGCGGGGTGCGCCCTCGCCTCTTGTTGCGCCGCGTTCCTTCACATCGAACACCGCTCCCCCGCCCATGACCGAAAATCTCGGCAAGAAGATCACCATCACCGCGATCCTCGCGGTCGTCTTCATCCTGTGCCTGGTGCTCCCTGAGCGCCCCTTCCGTCTGGGCCTCGATCTGGCGGGCGGCACACGCCGCGTGTACCAGTTCGACTTCCAGGAGGCGGTCAACAGCGGCAAGATCAGCGCAGCCGAGGCGGCCGACCCGCAGAAACTCCTGCAGGAGTTCTGCAACACGCTGCGCGATCGCGTCGACCCCAACGGCGTGATGGAACTCAGCATCGTGCCCGAGGGCAACGAGCGAGTCGTGATCGAGGTGCCGGGTGTCGCGGAAATCGCGTCCGCTCGCGTCAGCGGCAAGCTCGCCGCGGCGATCGATGCGGGCGCGAGCAGCCTCTCGCTCACGGGCATCTCGAACGAGGACCTCAAGACCTTCCCCCGCGCGGCGGCTTCGATCCGCGTGGGCGACGAGCAAATCGCCTACGCATCGCGCGAGGGTGCGCAATTCAACGGATTGACGCGCGGCGAGCTGGGCACGACGCCCGCGACCCACGCCGTCGGCGAGACCGTCGAGCTCCTGACGAGCGACGAGATCGAAAAGCGCATCGAGAACGTCGGCGACATGCAGTTCCTGCTCGGCGCGCGCCCCGACGACATCACCCGTCTGGGCAGCGATCTGCAGAAGGAGCAGGAAAAGGCGGTCACCTGGGTCAAGGCCAACCCCGGCCGTCGCCTGGAGGACTTCAATGCGCTCGGCATGGACAAGGGCGGTCCGACGGCTGGCCTGTTGTGGTTCCCCAACCGCATCAGCCGCGATGAAGCCGAAACCCCCGTCGAGTCGCGCCTCGTGCCGCTGGTGCGGCCGAACAATCCGCAGTGGAGCTTCAGCGGCGATGACCTCGAAACCGTCGGCTTCTCAAGCGACGCCATGGGGATGCCTGCCGTCAGCTTCGAGATCGGCGCGGCCAAGAAGGCCGCCTTCGGCGACTTCACGCAGGCCAACATCGGCCAGGGCATGGCGATCGTGCTCAACGGCGAGGTCGCCACGCTAGCCACCATCAAGAGCAAGCTGCCCGGCTCGGGCATCATCGAGGGCGGCCGCGGCGGCTTCACCCAAAAGGAAGTCAAGGATCTCGTCGACACGCTGCGCTCCGGCTCGCTGCGCATCCGTCCGACGCTGCTCGAGCGCTCCCGCGTCGGGGCGACGCTGGGCGAGTCGTACGTGACGGCCGGCTTCTACTCCTCGATCGTCGCGCTGGCTGTGATCGCAGTGTTCATGATCGCGATCTACCGCCGGCTGGGCGTGCTCGCGGTGATCAGCCTCTCGATCAACCTGCTGTTCCTGCTGGGCGCGATGGCCTTCCTCCGCGCCACGCTGACGCTGCCGGGCATCGCCGGCATCGTGCTGACGCTGGGTATGGCGGTCGACGGCAACATTCTGATCTATGAACGCCTGAGGGAAGAGCTCGCGCGCGGACTCAAGCTCGTGCAGGCGGCCAAGGCGGCCTTCGAGCGCGCTGCCGTCACGATCATCGACTCCAACCTGACCACGCTGATCGCGGGCGCGATCCTGTACTACGTGGGGACCGGTCCGATCCGCGGCTTCGCCACGACGCTCAACATCGGCGTCCTCTCCACGCTGTTCACCGTGATCGTGGTCACGAACCTGCTGGTCTTTTCGGACCTCAAGCGGGGCGTCAAGAGCTACACGATGGGCAAGATCCTCGTGAACCCGGGCTGGGATTTCCTCAAGTGGACCAAGCCCGCCATCGCCATCTCGCTCGTGCTGATCGTCGGCGGGCTGGGTCTGTTCGCTTCGCTGCCGAAGAGCGAGAAGCTCGGCATCGACTTCACGGGTGGCTTCACGATTCGCGTCAACACCGAAGAGCCGCAGCAAGAGCAGAAGATCAAGGAACTGCTCTCCTCGATCCCCGGCGCGATCGGGCGCTCCGCACAGGTTCGCCCCGTGCAGGAGAGCGGCGACTCGAAGGCCGGCTATCGCTCCTTCCGCATCGCCTACAAGCTCGATGACGCCTCGCAGGCCGCCGTGACCTCGGGCCAGAGCCGCGACAGCTCCCAGAGCGGCGAAGAGTCGATCCGCAAAGCGCTCGCCTCCGTCCTCCAGAGCGCCTCCGTGAGCAGTACGATCAATGCCGGTCAGGCGAACGGCCTGATCCACCTGGAGCAGCAGCACCCGCTCGACGATATCCGTGCCACGCTGGCCGAGGTCGGATTGACCGAACCCAAGGTGGAGGCCCAGGCCGGCAAGACGGGCGTCTTCAGCTTCAGCGGCGGCACGGTGCAGACCAGCCCCGAAGCGCTGACGACGGCGATTGGGGGGCGGCTGCAGTCCAAGCGCGACTCCACCGGCAAGCTGTTCGTGCTCTCGACCCCCGTGCCCGAGTCCAACTTCATCGGCTCGAGCATCGGCGAGGAGTTGGCGAACGCCGCCGTGCTGGCGATCCTGCTGTCGCTGCTCGGCACGATCCTCTACCTGCGAGTGCGCTTCGCGGAGTACTCCTACGGCATCGCCGTGGTGGTCTCGCTGGCCCACGACGTGATCATCGCGCTGGGCGCACTGGCGGTCGGCACCAAGCTGGGCTTCGTGCAGTCGGAAGTCGACCTCTCGATGATCGCGGCCTTCCTGACGATCATCGGCTACTCGCAGAACGACACGATCGTGATTTTCGACCGGGTCCGCGAGAACCGGACCAAGTCCGACAAGCCGCTCGCCACGATCCTCAACGATTCGCTCAACGAGACGCTCGGTCGTACCATCCTGACCTCGTCCACCGTGCTGCTGACGCTGCTGGTGCTGTTCGGATTCAACTACGGCTCGCGCAACGTGCTGGAGGGCATCAGCTACTGCCTGATCGTCGGCGTGATCTCCGGTTCGTACTCGACGATCTACATCGCCGGTCCGGTGCTGCTGTGGGCGGAGAAGCGTGCGGCCGCCAAAGCGGCCGCTAGCCAGTCCGGAGCGGGAACTCCGCTCGCCAAGCCCGGGGCGTGAAGTTCGGAGTCGGAGTCCTTGTGCTGCTCGGGCTGCTGGTCGCAGCGGTCCTGATGCAGCGCAATCTCCGCTCGAAGGCGTTGGAAGAGCGGCATCGCGCACGCGAGGCGGCCCAGCACGAGGATGGCTGGGGCCGCGTGATCGTCGGCAATCCCAGCGGCGCTCCGCTGCTCGGTGAGGGCACGCCGGAGTTGCCCCCCCCCGTCGGCGCAACGCTGCCCACGCCGCTGCCACCCCGCGACAAGACGCTGGTGATCGAGGCCGGGATGAGCCTTTCGAGGATCTGCGAGGAGCACTACGGCAGTTCCAAGGGCGGCCTCCTCGAGGCGCTGGCCGCTTACAATGGCTTGGGGTCGCCGAGCGCGATCCGCGTGGGTCAGGAACTGCTGCTGCCGCCGCGCGACAAGCTCGCACTCAAGCGATAGAACCAACACGATACTGATCCCCTTCCGGGGACATCGACCTGAAATGATATGTCCTAGAGCTCAGGAGAAAAACGTCCCTTCCAGGCGATCGCTTCCTCCATGCTGAGGCGTCTTTGCACAAGGCCCAGCTTGCTGGCGGCGCTGGGCCGATGGTCGCGGTTGGTCCTCGGCCGGATGTAGTTCTTGTAGCCGGCGTAGATCCAAAAGTGATCCTGCTTGCGCTCGATGCGCTTGCTGTAGCCCCAGTTGCGCCGCACGAGGCGCGAAAGGTTGTCGCGCAGCATCGCGAACTGGTGGTTGATGGGGAACAACGGGTTCCTGGTATTGCGGGCGAGCTTGCTCGAGACCTGGACGTGCACGACGTGGTCACGAAGCGTCTGGTGCACGATCGAGGGGTAGGTGGTCTTGAGGTCGCTGACCACCACCACGAGT
>JBIKMH010000051.1:0-15912 GCA_044359355.1 Planctomycetota bacterium
GACCACGAGATCGGGGCGTTTCAGCCGGTAGTCGACGCGGAAGGTCTGCGCGGAAAAGCGGCGCTTGCAGCTGAGGCACTGCACCCGGGGCACGCTGCGCCCGTCGACCTTGCGCGTGTAGGCGCCGCGGAACTGATAACGAAAGGGCTCGGTGCGGTCACACTCGGGGTAGGGACACTCGGTGGGAATGAACTGGCTCATCGGCTCCTCGCTGCCGCGGCCCCATGCCCCGGCAATCAGGAGGACGGCTCCTGCGGCTCTGGATCGCGGAAAATCCAGTTTCCGGGCGCCGGTCCGACCAACGGTCTGGAGCAGTTCTATCCGCCGATGAAGAGGCGGCAGCTGGGGCAGTACTTGGGGCCCGCCGCGAACACCGTCAAGCATGCCGGGCACGTGCGCTCGCCGCTCGTCAGCTCATTGCTAACCCGTGCGCTCACCCGGGCCTCTTCCGGCAGATCCTCAATCCACTGCTGTTCCATCGCTTCCTGCGCGAGGTGGGCATCCTGGCGCGCGACCGCGAGCCACAGGGTTGTGCCTCATCCGCCACATTTGCCGGGTGGCGGGCGCACGATCTGCGAGGCGATGCCTCGCGCTGCGAGCAGCGTCTGCGTCTGCTTGAGCGAGGCCATCGATCCCTGAGAGATCACCACGCTCGTTCCGGGCGGGGGGGTGGGGGTGGAATTGCACTCCATGGTCGGTCCCCTTAGTCTATCGGCTTGTCGATGCCCCAGTCCCACAGTTCTGATGTCACTACCGAGGGAATCCGCGTTCAGGCGGCCGCCCAGTACCTCGCCAACGACTCGCGCCCCGAGCAGCGTCAGTTTGTCTACGGCTATCGCATCGTGATCAGCAATCAAGGGGAGCGCCGCGCGAAGCTCAAGAGCCGTCACTGGGTCATCTTGGATGCGGACAACAACCGCCAGGAAGTGCGGGGTCCAGGCGTGGTGGGCAAGTTCCCCGACCTTGCGCCGGGCGAGAGCTTCGAATACTGCTCAGGTTGCCCGCTTGCCACCAAGTGGGGCACGATGGAAGGCAGCTACGTTTTCCAGCGCGAAGATGGCTCGGAGTTCGAGGTCTCGATCGGGCGCTTCTTCCTCGCACCCGGCAATCCCCGGATCCCCGCGCTGACCCGCTGAAGCGCTGACCTGCGGAACCAGCAGGGCGTATCCGGGCGCTCCGGGCTGCAACTCGTCGCTGCGAGCCGAAACGCTCCGCAGCGATGGGCATCCGATCGGAACAGGGGCAGCACGAAGCCGCCACGAGGCTCGACAGCGGACGCGCGGAACGGCTGTGGGGCCGAGCCTCGCGGCGAGTGTGAGCGCGAGTCCGAGTCCGATCTGTCGGGAATCCGGGCGGTGTGCCTCCCGAGGCGGATCCCCCCAATGCCGGAGGCCGGCGACTTGCTGTCGCCGGCCTCCTTTTCTTTAGGCCGCGCCAAGGGCGCGCGGCCCAGCCTGGCTCAGTTCCAGACCACGATGCCCATCGGCGTCGAGTTGAACGTCGACGTCGCGGAGCAGGCCCCGAGGATGATCGGGTCGCGGTAGTACGCCATGTAGTAGCGCGTGCTGGCGGGAGCGATCACATCACCGAGGTTCGCCGAGCGGTTGGGGATGTCGAGGTCCGCGCCGCTCGGAGCGGTGATGCCGCCCGTGCCGCCCGGAGACTTGACATACAGACGCTTCAGCGTCCCGCCGACGCAACGCACGCCCTGACCGAAGGGCACGCCAGCGGCGATCTGGTTATTGCCCTGGAGCAGGATGGTGGTGCCGTTGGCCGTCTGCGAGCTGGTGATGAACTGCACGGTGGAGGCCGCCAGCGAGGCGACACCCGTAGCCGTGATGGTTGCACCGCCCGTGTTGAAGCTGTTGTTGCAGCCACGGCCCGAGCCAGAGGCCGGGTTCGAGCAGGGGCAGCTGATCACGCCGCCGCTGCCCGGATCACAGGCGAAGGTGGCGGGACCACTCGAGCAACCCGGGCGGACCAGCACTACAGCCGGGAAACCGAGTCCCGTGAAGGACGCCGGCGGGAGCGTGTTCGCACCGGGGTTGGTGTAGTTCACCGGAGCGCCGGTGTTGTCACCGAAGAACCATGCACGGTTGGCCGGGGCGCAGCCCTCGTCCATCGGAGCCACGAACTGGCCCGCCGTGTGGATCAGGCCGGCACCCACGAAGAAGATGCCGTTGACCGTCACGGGCGCGATCGCGATCGTGTTGAAGCTGTCGGTGTCGACGTTGGCAACCGTGGTCGGGATCAGGGACACGAGCGTGGCGTCCGTGGGGTCGCCATCCTGCGTCGGACCGTCGGCCCAGATCGCCACCGTAGCCGCGGAACCGTTGGCCGGTCCGAAGTTCGGGAAGGCAGCCGAGCCCCAAGCGACATCCACGCTGGTGATCGTGGTGTTGCCGCCGACGGTGCCGAAGCTGTTCATCCAGACCATCTCGCCGCCCGCCGTCCAGCCGAGCAGGTTCTCGGTGGAGCCGTCGTCGATGACGCAGGGGTTAGCTGCCGCGACCGTGATGTCGAAGCTGCCGATGCCACCCGCCGCACCGGGGAACACGCCCACTTGGATGGTGTAGCTCTGGCCAGCTGTCACCGGCCAGCAGACCGTCGATTGGAAGCCGGGGCAGGCGTCATCGTTGCACGCCAGCGCGGCACCCGTCGGGCAGCCGGCGCCGGAGTACACGGCAACCTTCGTGTCGATCGAAGTGAAGCCGCAGGTCGTCAGCGTGGCGTTGCCGCTCGAGGTCGCCGTCCAGGTGTACCAGACGTCGGTCTCCATCGCGGGGCTGCCAAAGAAGGTGCAGATCGCATTGCTCTGGCCCACGCAGCTCGTCGTTGCCGTCGAGTTGTCGAAGCTGTAGGGGCCCGTGGCTCCCAGAGCAATGGCGCCACCACACTCGTCATTGGCGGCGCCCGGGGGCACCACGTTGACAAGGAAGGTGCCCGTGCCGCCCGTGACGCCGGGGAAGGTGCCCACCTGGATCAGGTAGGTCGTGCCGGCCGTGGCGCAGAAGGTGACCTGCGACTGGAGGCCGCAAGCGTCATCGTTGCAGGCGATGGCCGTACCCGGAGCCGGGCAGCCGCTGCCGACGTAGACAGCGACCTTCGTGTCGGTGGTGTTGCCGCAGAAGTCGATCACACCGTTGCCGGAAATCGGAGCGGTGTAGGTGTACCAGACGTCGTTGTCGATCGTCGTGCTGCCGAAGAACAGGCAGCTGGCTTCGGTCTGGCCCTGGGCACCGGTCGTCGCGCCCAACTGGTTGAACGTGAACGGACCCGCACCGCTGAGGGCGATGGGAGCCGTGCAGTCGTCGTTGGTGACCGGGGGCAGGACGTTGATGGTGAACGCGGCCGAAGCGCCCGCGGCGCCCGGGAACGATCCCAGCTGGATGGTGTAGGTCTGACCGGCGACGACCGGCCAGACAACCTGCGACTGCAGGCCGCAAGCATCGTCGTTGCAGCCCAGAGCGGCACCCGTCGGGCAGCCCGCGCCGGCGTAGACCGCGATCTTGCTGTCATGGGCCGTGCCGCAGTTGGCGAGCAGCGCATTGCCGCTCGTCGGAGCGGTCCAGGTGAACCACACATCGCGGTCAATCGTCGTGCTGGCGAAGAACAAGCAGGCACCTTCCGACTGACCCTCTGCGCCCGTCGTGGCGGCCGTCGAGTCGTAGCTGTAGGGGCCGGCGCCGGTCAGAGCCACCGGCGTGGTGCAGGAGTCATTGGCGGCGGGAGCCGCCACGCCCAGCGAGAAGTTGGCAGCAGTGCCCGCTGCGCCGGGGAAGCTGCCCACCTGAATGGTGTAGCTGCTGCCCGCGGTCACGTTCCATTGGACTTGCGTCTGGAGGCTCGCGCAGGCGTCATCGTTGCAGGCGAGCGCAGCCCCCGTGGGGCAGCCGCTTCCTGCGTACACCGCGACCTTGGAGTCGTGGGTGGTGACGCCGCAGTTGCTCCACGTGGCGACACCCGAGGACGGGGCCGTCCAGGTGAACCACACATCGTTGTCGATCGTGGTGCTGCCGAAGAAAAGGCAGGCGGGCTCCGCTTGACCCTGGGCGCCGGTGGTGGCGGCCGAGGAGTCGTAGGCGAAGGTGCCGGTGCCGATGAGGCCCTTGGCCGTGCTGCAGTCATCGGAGTTGCCAATCGCGAGCGTGGAGGGGGTGAATGCCAAGCCGCCCGCTTGCTGACCGGCTCCGGGAGCGGTCAGACCCAGCTGCGTGTTCTTGGCGGGGTACTGCTTGCCGCCCTTCGTGGCGACAACCTTGGGACTCGTCTTGGGATTGACCACAGCGGCGTCGCCAGCCCAGGCGACGCTCGTCGTTGTGCCCGCGACGAGGCAGGCGAAGAGGAGAGAGAGTTTCATAAGTGGTTCTGCGATTTCTTTCCTGGAGAGTACAGGGAGAGAACGACGGTCAAGGGGGGCCCAGAAAGTCCAGACCCCTCCGCCTAATCCTGAGGTTACCAGCCTTTGACTTGACGGGAAGTGGCGGAGTTCAAAGAATCGGGCGCTTTTTTGTCAGCCAGCGGGGCTTCGCTGCCGCGCCTGCAGCACCCACGCCACCCCAGCGGTGGCCGTCGCCGCTGCGATCAGGGCGAGCACCTGCCACAGCTCGGGCAGCAGCCCCATCCCCACGATCATCGTGGTCGCCGCCGCCGGGGGATGGGGAATCGAGGCCCACAGCAAGGCGGCCACCGTCAGCAGCAGGGCGAGCGACCCGGAGAGCACCCAGGGCCAGGCTTGCGCCTGTGCCAGAGAATGACCCGCCCCTCCCGCCAGCAGCTGCAAGCACGCCCAGCCGATCAGCGCTCCGAGGGCATGTCCCAGCCAGCAACTGCGCGCCGAAGCGCCTTTGGAATCCGGGCTCAAGGCCATCAGGGCCGCGCTGGCTCCGATCGCGGGAAACAGCAGCGGCAGCCCGGTGAGGACCGCGAGCAGTCCCAGCGCGACCATCCCCAGACCCGCGCCCGCCGCGCGCCGCCAGATCGCGGCGCTCACGGCAGGAAGTTCTTGCGCGCCTTGAGCTTGGTCGGCAGGTACTCTTCGATCACGTAGTTGAGTCCCCACTTGGCGAGCGCTTGCTGCTCCGCCCGCACGCCCATTTTGAGCATCTGTTCGATGGCCTTGACCCAGGGCTTGTGCGCCATGAAGAACGGGTCGTTCTTGAGCGCATCCTTGGCGCGCTTGATGTCGACCTCCTGCAGCACGTGCGTGGCGTCCTGCAGCTTGAAGTCGATGATGTCCTGCGGCGTGACGCCGAGATACTGCGCCTGCGGCACGCAGAAGAAGCGGTTGATGTGCGCCATGTTGCCCGAGCCCACCTTGAGCGTGCGGTAGATGTTGGCGATGCCGTAGGGATCGCAGTCGACGAAAGCGTACACGGGAATGCCCTTGTCATCCGCGAGTCGGCGGATGAAGCGCCGCGTCGCGCGCGTCGGCACGCCCGCCGTCTCGACCAGAATGCACGAGGCGCTCTTCCAGAACTTGTGGTTGTTGAGGCGCTGGAACATGCCGCCCGTTTCGATCGCGAGGATGAACCTCGCCTCGGTCCTGAACTTGAGGTGCTCCACCGAGTGGGGGATCGAATACGAGCCGGTTCCAAACCCCGTACAGTCGATCTCGATCTCCTTGCCGGTCTCCGAGTCGATGTCGATCACGACGAGGTTGCCGGCCACGGAGCCACCGTGCTCCTCGGGGAAATAGCGCAACTGCTCGCGCGAGAGCCCCTCGAGCGAAGCCATCGCCTCGATGTCGTCCATCACGGTGTCGGACTCGGGCTGCTCGTTGAACTTGCACTCGCCCCAGTTCTTCGAGACGTAGTAAGCCTCCCGCTTCGTCGCGAAGTCGTTGTTCTCGACCATCTCCTTGGAGATCGCCATCAGGCGCAGCGTTTGCGCGAAGCTCTTGACCGTGTTGACGGACAGCGCGCGCGCGCTGGTGCCGCGTCCGAGCTCGAAGTAGCCGATCTTCGTGTCGTACTTGACGTTGGCGAGGCTGCGCGTGGGGAAGCGCAGCTCCGGCAGCACGCGCTTGTCGATGCTCGCGCGCACCTTGGTCGCGGTCTGTTCGATCAGCTTGAGGGTCTTCCTGTCGAGCTCGTCGAGCTTGCGCGCGGCACGCTTGACGGGCTTTGGGGTCTCGTCCTTTTTTTCTTGTCCCATGGTGTCAGGGCTTCTGCATAGAGCAGCGCGGGAGCCATTGCAAGCGCGCAGGAAAATCGCCGGGCGGACTCCAGATTCCGGCCCGGCGGCTCCGAAAACTGGGCTATGGATGCCTCTGGCAGGAGGCTACAGGCAGGGCGGGCGCCCGTATTCCTAAGGCCCGCGTAGATCCAACTTCGATTCCCAAGATTCCATGCACTTCGGCAGGACCCTTTCGCATGCCTTGGCGCTGAGCCTCCTCGCAGGTTTCGCTCCGGCACTTTCCTTTTCCACGGCACCACTGGCGGCGACGAGTGAACCGCGTCCGGCGCTGCACGAGCTGATCCGCGACCTCTCCGACGAGCTGGGCCGCAAGGAACTCGATACCGAGCAGCGCACCCAGCTGATGCAGCAGCTGGCGGTGGAATTCGCGTTGGGCGGCAGCAAGGACCGGGTCAGCATCGTTCGGGCGCTGGAGCGCTGCCTGTCGACCAAGGTCACCGGCAAGGCTGACGTCGAACTGGCGGAGCTCGGCGCACGCGCGCTCGCGGGCATGGCGCCCGAGAGCGTGCCGGTGCTGACCCGAGCCGTCGACAACCGCAGCCTGATGAAGGAGCCCCGGCTGGCACGCACGCTGGTGCTGGCGCTGGGCAAGACGCGCGACAGGCTCTCGGTCAAGCCATTGCTCGACCTACTGGACAAGAGCCAGCCGGAACTCGTGGCGCTGGCCGGCGAGGCGCTGGGGGAACAGGAACAGGCAGCGCCGCAGACGCGCAGGAAGATCTTCGAGGAGCTGCTGAAGACCCTCACCAGCGCCAAGGACGCCCGCGACGCGGCCCTGCAGACGGCGGCGGTGACCAACAGCCTGGTCGATCCCGAGATCGAACGGCGCTACGAGATTCTCGAGCCCGCGCTGCTGACCGCCCTGGCGAAGCTCTCGCACCAGAAGGCCCGCGGCGCGGAGCAGTGGCAGCAGTGGTGGAACAAGCACAAGCGCGGCAACTGGGACGAGAAGCCCGCGAACCCGGGCGCCTGAGCGCGGGGCGGCCCCGCTTCCCGGGACTTGGCTAGCCCCTGAGCTGTGGAGGGTCAGGGTGTTGCGTGCCGCCGGGTGGCTGGGAAGCTGGGAAGCTGGGAGTCCCAGACAGACAGGGCCTTCGGTGAAGCAAAGTCCGCAATCGGGGAGCCGTCTCCCCGGGTCGCGCTCAGCCGCTAGAACTTGCGGCTCTTCTGCAGAACATCGTCGAGCGTGTGGACGGTGCCGTCGCGCTCGGGATCCGACAAATCGAGGATCTCCTGCAGCGCGATCCCGATGTGCGGGATGTACTTTTCGATGTACGAGCGCTTGTCGTACTCCGCGCGCAGGCGCTTGCCCTTGCGGATGTAGGTGCCCAGCCTCCGCCCGCATTCCTGCAGAGCGAGGCGAATCTCCTTCTGGATCTCCTCGTAGTTGGCGATCGCTTCCTTGGACTCGGAGGTGAACGGCACCCACACGCTGGCGATGTGCACCAGCACCGCCATCGCGCCCAGCGGCAGCGCCCCCTTGGGGTGCTGCAGCCCGTAGGCGCGCCAGTTGGTGTGGATCACGGCCTTGGTCACGGCGCAGGCGGACTGTTGGTGCAAGAGCGGCACGCGGTTGGCAAAGCGCAGCACGCGCACCGGCTCGTCAGCATTGCCGACCAGATCCTCAGTGGCGGGCACTTCCTTTTTCACCTTCTGGATGCGGCCTTCTTCGGTCAGCTCGAGGCCCACGCCGCCCGGTTTGCCGAAGGCGATGCCGACCTCGATCTGGAACGGGTTGCCGCGGTAGACCGCCGGCGGACGGGTCACGGATGTGTAGAAGTCGGCTTCCAGCTCCTTCTTGAGGCCCGCCAGGATCAGCTCCTCGCCGATCGGCGAGATGCAGTCGGTGCTGGGCGCCATGATCTTGGACTTCTGGATGGCCTCGTGCAGCGCGGCGGCCTCCTCGCGCGCGATGCGCGCGGGGTGCGCCTTGTCGGAGACCTTCGCGAGCTTGCAGATTTCCTGCGCCACCTTGGGGCCGACGCGCGAGAACTCCTCCTGCAAGAAGCCGGAGAGCGTGCGGCTCTGCGTTTCCTTCGCCATCTGGATCAGGCGACCGAGCTCGACACCGTGCGGGTGCGGCTTGATCTCGACGGTTTCCTTGGGCAGCGCCTTGGTGCCGCGCTCGTAGACGACCTTGACGCCGCCCGGATCCACGTAAGTCAGCTGCACGTGCGGATTCGCGATCGCCGTCAGCTTGATGTACATGTCGACCGAGCGCAGGCCCTTCTGGTAGCGCGCCTCCATCTCGATCTCGACGCGCGTGCCGTGCTCCCTTTCCCACTCAATCTCGCGCTCGGCGTGCAGCTCGGGCTTGTTGCGCACCGTGTCGACCGCGAGCAGCAGCTCGTAGGCGCGGGCCTTCTTGCCGGTGCGCGAGATGATGCGCGCAGGTTTGCCGGTCGTCAGCTGCCCGTACATCACGGCAGCGGAGATGCCGATGCCCTGCTGGCCGCGGGTCTGCGAGAGCTTGTGGAATTTCGAGCCGTACAGCAGCTTGCCGAAGACCTTGCCGATCTGGTCCTTGACGATGCCCGGACCGTTGTCCTCGACGACGATGCGGAAGCGCTCCTCGGAGATCGGGTGCAGCTCCACCAGGATTTCCGGCAGGATGCCGGCCTCTTCGCAGGCATCGAGCGAGTTGTCGACGGCTTCCTTGACGGCGGTCAAGAGACCCTTGAGCGGCGAATCAAAGCCCAGCAGGTGGCGGTTCTTCGTGAAGAACTCCGCCACGGAGATCTCGCGCTGGCGCGTCGCCATTTCCTCGGCGCTCGAGCGCCGTCCGGGGTCCTTGCCGGCGGCCGCCGCGCCCTCGGCCGGGGGCTGCGGCGGGCTCTTCGCCGCGCTCTTCGCCGCGCTCTTGGAGCCTTTTGCCTGCGCCGGGGTGGCCTCGTTCGGCGCTTCTTCGAATAGGGTGGGGGTGGCGGGGTCCTTGGGGCTCGTCACGGGAGTGGCTCAGGTGCTTCGGCGGGGCGTGGAGCCTCCGAGATAGAGCCCCCCGCGGGCGATTGCAAGCCCTGCGCCTTCAGAGCGCGCGCCAGCACTCGACAAGCAGCCAGCCCAGCACGAGCAGCTTGGGCGCGCTGGTGAGGCATCCGGAGGCGAGGTAGCGCTGCTGCAGCGAGCCTCCGCAGGCCGGACAGACGCGCGGCGTTGGCTGGGGGAGTTCCAGCTTGCAGTGCGGACAGCGCCGCAGCTTCAGGATCCGCGGGCTCATGGCTCTGCATCCTGCCACGCCAGCCTGCGCGGCGCGAGGCCGGCGTCGGCGCCGCGGCGGGCCGCCACCAGATCGCGGAAGGTGCACAGACTGCGCTCGAGCTCCAGCGAGCCCAGCTCAAAGCAGCACTCCTGCAGCAGGTACTCGCGCACGAATCCCTCCGCGAGACCGAGTTCCGCCGCCTTCTCCCGCGCCAGCGCCGGCGCCTGCTCGGCGCCGCGCCGCCGCGCCCTGGCAAAGGCCGCCAGCTCCGCGGCTTCGAGCTCCACACCGGCGCGCACGATCCAGGCCGCGAACACGAAGGGCAGCCCGTGGGCGCGGCAGAAGGCCTCCGAGGGGTTGTAGCGCTCCAGCCGCGGCTGTTCCGCGCTTTCGAGCAGCGCCGCATCGCCGATGCGCAGCCAAGCATCGCAGTCCTGCGCGCGCGGGTCCGCGCCCGCTGGCACCTCGCGCGTCACGAGGCCGCGCTCCGCGAGCTGCGCATCGACCAGCGCCGCGGAAGTGCGGCTCGCCGGGTCGAAGGCCAGCGTGCGCACGGCCTCGAGCGGTCGCTTCAGAAACAGCTGCACGCTGGAGACGCGTCCGCGTCCGGCGATCGCGAGGCGATCGAGATAGCGATAGCCCGGCCGGCGGAACAGCTCGATCGAGCTCACGAGCGCGACATCCAGCGCACCGCTGCGCAAGGATCGCACCAGCTCGGCGGGCACCGCGCGGCTGTACTCAATGCCGGGCTCGTTCTCCAGCCCGCTGTCTAGCGGCCGGCCGACCAAGTAGGGCACGCTGCCGACGCGCAAGGTGGAACAGGGCATGGAAGGGGGCATTGTTGAATTCGTCTCGGCCGGAGGCAAGTGCTAGTCTGCGAGCCTCATGAACGATGCCTGGTTCTACGCACTTTCCGACAAGCAGATCGGTCCGGTCACCAGAGCCCAGCTGATCGAAGCATTGAAGAATCGCACCGTGCAGGCTGACACGCTGGTCTGGCGGGCGGGCCTGACGAGCTGGATGCGTCTGCGAGAGGTCCCCGAGCTTGCGTCCGAATGGCGCGCGCTCGCGCAGGGCGCGCCAGCAGCGGCGCTGCCGCCGCTGCCCGGGCGTCGCGCGCACGAGATCGACTTCGAGATCCATGGCTCGGAGATGCAGTTCGTCGAGGTCGAGCTCGATCCGGGCGAGTGCGCCGTGGCCGAAGCTGGCTCGATGATGTTCATGACGCAAGGCATCGCGATGGAGACCGTCTTCGGCGACGGCGAGCAGACCGGCGGCCTGTTCCGAAAGCTCGTCGGCGCGGGCAAGCGGCTGCTGACCGGCGAGAGCCTGTTCATGACCGTCTTCCAGCACTCGGGCTCCTCCGGCAAGGAGCGCGTGGCCTTCGCCGCTCCCTACGCGGGCAAGATCCTGGCCATGGACCTGCGCCAGCTCGGCGGCGAGCTGATCTGCCAGAAGGACTCGTTCCTGTGCGCCGCGCGCGGCGTCGAAGTCGGGATCGCCTTCCAAAAGCGCATCGGTGTCGGCCTGTTCGGCGGCGAAGGCTTCATCATGCAGCGCCTGTCCGGTGACGGCGTGTGCTTCGTGCACGCCGGCGGCAGCGTGCATCCCGTCGAGCTCAAGCCCGGGGAGGTGCTGCGTGTCGACACGGGCTGCCTCGTCGCGATGGAACCGGGAATCGACTACGACATTCAGTTCGTCGGCGGGATCAAGAC
The DNA here is from genome assembly GCA_044359355.1 of Planctomycetota bacterium. Classification (GTDB taxonomy): domain Bacteria; phylum Planctomycetota; class UBA1135; order UBA1135; genus SYGM01. The sequence goes on from JBIKMH010000051.1 coordinate 11,113, forward strand.
CGCTCTGTTCGGAGGCGAGGGCCTGTTTTTCGTCAAGCTGACCGGCCCCGGCAAGGTCTGGCTGCAGTCGCTGCCGCTTTCGCGCCTCGCCGACCGCATCACCAGCGCGGCCAAGGGCGCCCGCAAGGAAGAGGGCTCCGTGCTCGATCGCGCCTTCGGCATGGGCAACATGCTGGATGGGGATTCCTGAAGGCCAACCGTGGCGCGTAGAGTGCCACTGCCCGTGCAACCCGCCACTTTCGAGACTGTTCCGCTGGAGCACTACGAGCTGGTCGACTCCGGCGCGGGCGAGAAGCTCGAGCGCGTCGGCGGTGTGCTGCTGCGCCGGCCCGATCCGCAGGCGCTGTGGTCGTGCCAGCTGGCGGAAGCCGAGTGGGCGCGCGCCGATCTGACCTTCGTGCGCGAGTCCGACCGCGGCGGCCGCTGGGAAGCGCGCGCGGATGCGGTCAAGGCGGCGCGCGGCCGCGATCCGCACTGGCACTTCGAGCATGCCGGCGCGCGCTTCGTGATCCGGCCCACGCCGTTCAAGCACATCGGGCTCTTTCCCGAGCAGGCGCCTAACTGGCAGCACATCGCCCAGTTCCTGCCGCGTCTGGGCCTTGAGCGGCCGCGACTGCTCAACCTGTTCGGCTACACCGGCGTCGCCAGCGTGCTCGCCGCCAAGGCCGGCGCGGAGGTGACGCATGTCGACGCCTCGAAGACCTCCGTCACCTGGACGCGTGAAAACGCCGAGCTTTCCGGGCTCAAACCCGACTGCATGCGCTGGATCGTCGACGATGCGCATATCTTCGCGCGGCGCGAGGTGCGGCGCGGCGCGCGCTACCACGCGATCCTGCTCGATCCGCCGCACTACGGCCGGGGACCCAAGGGTGAGGTGTGGCAGTTCGAGGAGCACATCGCGCCGCTGATGGAATCGGTGCGCGCGCTGCTCGAGCCGCGCGCCTGCGTGATCCTCTCGACCTACGCGATCGGCGTCTCGCCGCTGAGCCTCGCCAACCTGATTTCCGAGCTGGGCCCGGGCGAGGTCGAGGCGGGGGAGCTGGTGCTGGCACCCCGCGATTCGGCACCCCGCGATTCAGCACCCCGCGATTCGGCACCGCGCGATTCGGCACCGCGCGATTCGGCACCGCGCGATTCGGCACCGCGCGATTCGGCACCGCGCGATTCGGCACCGCGCGATTCGGCACCGCGCGATTCGGCACCGCGCGATTCAGCACCCCGCGATTCAGCACCCCGCGATTCGGCACCGCGCGATTCGGCACCGCGCGGAGCCGTGCGCCACCGCTTGCCCGCCGGTTTCTGCGCGCGCTGGAGCCGGCTTTGATGCGCGGCGGCGGAGTGGAGATCCTGCACGAGGACAACCATCTGCTCGTGCTCAACAAGCCCGCCTGCGTGCCGAGCGTGCCTGATGCCAGCGAAGATGAGAGCCTCTACGACCGCGCGCGCGCGGACATCAAGCAGCGTCATGCCAAGCCGGGCGAGGTTTTTCTCGGCGTCGTGCAGCGCCTCGATCGGCCTGTGTCGGGCGTGATCGTGTTCGCGCGCACCAGCAAGGCCGCCGCGCGGCTCTCGGAAAGTCTGCGCGAGAAGACCGCGCGCAAGACCTACTGGGCGCTGGTCGAGGGCGCGCCCCCGAGCGACTCGGGCCTGCTCGAGCAGTGGCTCCTCAAGGACGAGGCCACCAACCGCGTGCAGGTGGTGCGCGAGGGCACCGCGGACGCCAAGCTCGCACAGACCCGCTGGCGCAGCCTGCGGCGGCTGGGCCGCTACACCTGGCTGGAATTGGAACCGCTCACCGGCCGCGCCCACCAGCTGCGCGTCGCCTGCGCCAGCCTGGGCACGCCGATTCAGGGCGATCTCAAGTACGGCGCGGGAGCCGCCCTGCCCGACGCGAGCATCGCGCTGCACGCCCGGCGGCTGGAACTGGCCCATCCCACGCTCCGCCGCACGCTCGTCTTCGAGGCCCCCTTGCCTCGCGGCGCGCACTGGGACCCCTGCCGGAAATAGCTGCTTTGATCCTCCGCTCGCGCCCGCGGAAACGGGCAACCTGAGTATGATTGGGGACCCCCCATGCTGACCCGGCTGCTCTTCGGCGCGCTGGCCCTCGCCGGCCTCAGCGCCACGCTTCCCGCGCAGGACTGCGCCTTCCCCGTGCATCCCGGCGTGCTCGAACAGCTGCAGCCCGACGGCAGCCGCGTGCGCCTGCGCTTCATGGGACAGGCCTTCGCGCACTGGTATCAGGACGAGAACGGCTATCCCGTGGTCGCGACGAGCGGCGGCTACATGTATGCCAAAGCCGATGCCGCCGGAGCCTGGAGCTCCACCGGCATTCCGGTCGGCAGCCTCGATCCGGGCTCGCTCGGCCTCACGCCCGATCAGGCGCCCACAGCGCCCGGCGGCCTCGCCCGCCCGCCGCGCTGGAATGCTCCCGGCGGTCACGAGCACGCCGCAGCTCCGAGCCCCTCGGGCGGCGCTCTCCAGCCAGAGGCCCTCCCCGAGTCGCTGCCCGCCAGCTCGACCGGCACGGTCAAAAACCTCGTGATCGGCCTGCGCTTTTCGAATCACGGTCCCGCGGGTCAGAACCGCACGCTGCCCTCTGCGAGCGATGTCGACAAGATCATGAATGCGGTCGGCGGCGATCCGGTGCTGGCGCCCACGGGCAGCGTGCGCGATCACTACCTGCAGAACTCCTACGGGCTGCTGACGATCAACTCGACCGTGCTCGTCTGGGTCGACGTGCCCAACACGGAGAGCTACTACGCCAACGGCAACTCGGGCCTCACCACGCGCACCTTCGAGCTGATCGCCGCCGCGCTTTCGGCCGCGGACACAAGCGTCGATTTCGCCTCCTTCGACGCCGACAACGACGGTTGGATCGACGCAATCACCTTCCTGCACTCCGGCTACGGTGCCGAATGGGGGGGCAACGACCAGTACGGCACGAACTTCATCAACCGGATGTGGTCGCACAAGTGGGAGATCCCCGCCTGGACCTCGGCCGAAGGCGTCAAGGTCTCCGACTACAACATCTCGCCCGGCCTGTGGGGCACCAGCGGCAGCCAGCCCGGACGCATCGGCGTCGTCTGCCACGAATTGGGCCATTTCTTCGGCCTTCCCGATCTCTACGACACCAACGGCAGCGGACAGGGCATCGGCAACTGGTGCCTCATGGCGAGCGGCTCCTGGGGCTTCGACGGCTCGCAGCGCTACCCATCGCACATGTCGGCCTGGTGCAAGGCCAAGCTCGGCTGGGTCAAGCCAGAGCGCATCCTGCCCGGCACCTACACGGCTTTGCAGGTCGAACTCAATCCCATCGTCTACCGGATCGACACGGGCTACCCGGTCGGCGAATACCTGCTCATTGAAAATCGACAAAAAATCGGATTTGACGCTCAATTGCCTCAGGGCGGGCTCGCCATCTGGCATGTCGACGAGACCAAGGGCTCGCTGACCCAGAACACGCCCAACACCGAAGAAGGTTTCCCGGCCCAGGCGGGCTGGCCGCAGAACAACCGCCACTACCGCGTGGCATTGCTGCAGGCGGACGGCGGCTTCGACCTCGAGCGCAATCTCGACCGCGGAGACTCCGCCGATCCCTTCCGCTCCGGCGGCGTCGCCCAGATCGACGGCAACACCACGCCCAATCTCAAGGCCTACCAGGGCGGCACGCTCGTCACCAACGGCAACCGCATCGATTCGATCTCCGCATCCGGCGCCAGCATGTCGTTCCAGTTCGTGAACGCTACGGCTCCTCTCATCACGACCGCTCCCAGCCTGTTCGCGCCCCTCGGCAACCCCTTCGATCTCGCCTGCACCGCCACGGGCGGCAGCGGCTCGCTTCACTGGTCCGAGCGCGCGCCGCTCGCCGACTACACTGCGGTAACGCAGCCGCCCGCCGCCTTCGCGCTCGGCGGCACGCCGATGAACTGGAACGCCGACGAAGGCGTCTGGTCCTTCGACCTGCCCTTCCGCTTTCCCTTCTACGATCAGACCTACGAGCGCATCGCCGTCTCCTCCAACGGCTTCATCGACTTCCAGGTCGGCGATGCCGAGGCTGACAACCGACCCGACTGGCTGCGCTTCTTTCCGCGCATCGCGCCCCTGTGGGACAACCTGCGGACCGATACGCCCGGCCAGGACATCTTCATCGACACCGCCATCATCGGCCGCGTGCGCGTCCGCTGGGCCGCGGCGCACGCCGCGAGCGGCACTCCGTGCAACTTCGCGGTCACGCTCTTCGACGACGGCCGCCTGAGCTTGGAGTACGGAGCGGGCAACACCGGCCTTTCGCCGACCGTGGGACTCTCGCGCGGAGACACCACCGCCTGGATCCTGCCCGTCGGCCTCGATGCGCAGGCGACGCTGACCAACGTCCCGGCCCGACTTTTCACCCGCACGGGCTCCCAGCTGCCGCCCGGACTGAGCCTGTCCTCCTCCGGCCAGCTCTCTGGCACGCCGACGCAAGCGGGCTCCTGGACCGTCGTCCTGCGCGCGACCGACAGCATTCGGCGCTACGCGGAACGCGCGGTGCAGATCGAGGTTGGCCCGGACTGCAATGGCAATGGCAACTCGGACAGCGCCGACATCACGGCCGGCAGCAGCACGGATTGCGACGCCAATGCCATCCCGGATGAGTGCCAGTCCGACATCGACGGCGATGGAGCGCCGGATGTCTGTGACGGGTGCCCGAGCGATCCGCTGAAGACGGCGCCGGGCTTGTGCGGTTGTGGTGTCGCGGATACCGACTCGGACAGCGACGGCACGCCAAACTGCAACGATCTTTGCCCGAAAGAACCGCTG
>JBIKMH010000027.1:0-49017 GCA_044359355.1 Planctomycetota bacterium
GCCCGGAGCCGTCTTCAGCGGGTCATTCGGGCAGCCGTCGTTGCAGTCCGCGACGCCGTCGGCATCGGAGTCCGTGTCCGCCACACCGCAACCGCAGATGCCCGGAGCAACCTTCAACGGGTCATTCGGGCAGCCGTCGTTGCAGTCCGCGACGCCGTCGGCATCGGAGTCCGTGTCCGCCACACCGCAGCCGCAGATGCCCGGAGCAACCTTCAACGGGTCGAGCGGGCAAGCATCGAAGCAGTCGGCGGTACCATCGCTGTCGGTGTCCGTCGGGTTCGTGCTGAGGCTGGCCGCGCTGCTCGTGGCGGTGCCGCAAGCGTTCGTCACCACGCAGTCATAGTTGCCGTAATCACCCGCGAGCACGCCGGCGATGCTCAGCACAGCGCTGTCTGCGCCGGAGAGATTGCCACCGTTGCTGAGGTTGGTGCCATTGCGACGCCACTGGTACGTGATCGGCGCGGTCCCCGTTGCGGTGACGCTGAAGCTCGCCGAGCCACCGAGACAGGCCGTGGCGGCCGAGGGCTGACTGGCGATGCCAACTCCGGTACACGAAGCGGTCGGGACCAGGCGAATGCCGCGCAGGGCCGTGTTGGTGGTGGCAGTGAGCACGGTCGAGAAGGGACTGGAGGCCCCTGCATCGCTGACCGTGACTATCTTCGTCAACGTGTCGGCGGAGGTCGCGTAGAACTGGATCGGCGAGCTATTCGGGACGACCGTGATCGAACGCAGACCCGCGGTGAGGCCGCTGTTCAGCGTGTAGCTCAAACTCCAAGTTGCCCCGTTGAAGATCCACTTCTGCAGACCGCCACCAGTACCCGTGGCACGGTCATCCGCAACGTACAGCGTGGTCGCGTTCGCAAGATGGAAGTCGTAAGCGCTCGGACCCGAGGTCGTCGGGAACCCCGGCAAGAGGGTGATCGTTTGGCCGCCGGTGGTAGGAACTCCGGTTCCCACCGTGCTGATCCCCTGGAATGTGCCCGTTGCACTGGAGACGTACAACTGGCCGCCCTGCACGCTGGCAATGCGCACGTTGGTGATCGTGGTGCTGAGCTGCGTCGAGGTGGAGGTGCCAAGGGTCGCGTAGCGCACACCGCCACCCAGGCTGGCCGTGCCAGCGGTGAACAGGTCTGTTCCGTTGGTGCTGAAGACGCTGCGGATGTTGTTGCCCGAGTAGGCATCCGTCAGGGCGGTGCTGGTATCGATGGTTCCGTCGAGCGCCACTCGGGCGATCACACGCGGGGTCGCGCTGCTCGTGGTCGAAACGACACTCGTGGTACCCGGGGCGGCCGCATAGCCGGCGTGCAACAGGTACTGGCCGTTGCCGCTGAGGCTCAAGGCTCCCTCCGAGGTCGCACTTCCCGAGTTCGTCAAGGGGAAGTTGGAGCCGCTCGCGGCCGTCGGCAGCGGCAGCGACTGCACCAACACGCCTGCCGGCGTGTACTCGTCCACGAAAACAGCAGTGGCTGCGCTGCTCAGCGCGGCTGCGCCGGTGCCGACGCGCACGACCACAAGGTTGCCCGGGGTGAGATTGCCGGCATCAGCCGACCCGATCAGGCTGGAGAGCGCCAGCGCGGCGCCGAGAAGGCGCGGAGGTGAGAAGAGGGAGCGAAGCATGGTGAGACTTTCCAATGTGGGGGTTGTCAGGCGGCTGGACAGCCGCTTGCAACCCCTTAAGTCTCATCCGGCTTTGTGGCCTCGGTTCAAACCTTGGGTCAACCTTTGATCAAGAGCGGCCCCCGCGCTCAGTTCCAGGCCACGCTCAACGCATTCGTGGCGTTGAAGGTCGCGCTCGCCGCGCAGCCTCCGAGCACGATCGGATCGCGGTAGTACGCCATGTAGTAGCGCGTGGAGCCCGGTGCGATCACGTCACCGAGCAGCGCAGACTGCGCCGAGACGCTGTTGTCGCCGACCTGCGGCACGCTGATGCCGCCCGTGCCACCCGGAGAGCGCACGTACAAACGCTTGAGCGTGCCGCCGACACAGCGCACGCCCTGACCGAAGGCCACGCCGGCTCCCGCGCCCGCCAGCGCATTGCCCTGCAGCAGGATCGTCGTGCCGTTGGCGGTCTGGTTGCTCGTCGTGAAGGCGAGCGTGTCCGCGCTGAGCGCGGGAGCGCCGCTGCCCGTGATCGAAGCACCTCCCGTGGCTGCGCTGTTGTCGCAACCCTTGCCGGCGCCGGCGGGCGGATTGCCGCAGGGACAGGCGATCACGCCGCCAGTGCCGGCGTTGCACAGCGCCACGATCGCGGGATCGCAGGCATCGGAGAGCCCGTCGCCGTCCGTGTCGAGCGCTCCATTGAGCGTGCCCAAGTCCGCACCGACCAGCGTGACGGTCGGCACGCCGCCGAAGGAAGGATTGAAGGTCTGGTCCCAGGTGTAGGGTCCACCGGGGTTGGTGCCGGCAACATCGCCACCGGCCCAGGAGCAGGCCGACCCATCGGCGTTGTAGAGGCGGTAGATCAGATCCGGCGTCCAGTTCGCGAACTGCGGAAAGACATAGCCGCCGAGGTCATCGGCATAGGCGTAGTTGGCCGTGCCATCGCTCTCGACGATCGTGACCGCGTCGACCACCGTGAATCCGGTCAGCGGCACATCCAGCGTTCCATCGTTGCCCGCATCGAGATCCGTGCCTGCGGCGGGCGGCGTGCCGAAACCGAGCACGTAGGTGTTGGTCCCGTTCTCGATGTCGGGGTTGAAATCCGTGACGTCGATCGCCGTCGCCGCATCCGGGGCCGGCAGGATCACGTTGGCCGCATCGCGCAGCAGCAAGAGTCCGTTGCTCCCGGTGCTCAAGGTGGAGAGCGAACGCACCACGTCGACGATACCCGCCGTCGTGCCGTCGCCCTCGATGATCACGAGGAAATAGCCGGAGAGCGATGTGTTCGCGGGGCCGCGGATCTCGAACCCTTCCTGACCGTTGTCCGCGCCCGGTGGATTGGGGAAGACCTCACTCAGCGTGAACTGAGCGGAGGCGGTCGGAGCGAACAGGGCGGCCAGCAGGCCGGCAAGGAGGAAACGCTGGAGGGACCGCATGCTGTCTTCGAGTGTACCTCAGAACCTCAAGTATCGCCTGAGTCAGCCGGCGGCGTCGCGGCCCTTCTGCGCCTTGCGCCCGAGCAGGCTGGCCGGGACCACCGTTCCACTGCCGTACTTCCTGCGCAGCTTGTCGAGGCCTTCGGTGACGCGCTCGAGTCTCCCGCGGCTCTCCTGGCGCGGCACCGGTCCCGCTTCGGTGAGATCGAAGTCCCCGAACAGCCGTTCCTGCACGGGAGCGCGAACGTCCGAGAGCGCCGAAAGTTGCACGCCGATCAGCCGCACCGCCCCCGGCGGCGTCTTCTCCAGCAGTTCGCGCGCCACCGCGTAGATGCGCGGCCCGAGGTTGGTCGGATTGTCGAGAGTGCGGGTGCGCGTCAGCGTCGTGAAGTTGGCGTAGCGGACCTTGAGCGTCACCGTTCGCCCGCGCAGGCCCTTGTCGCGCAGCCCGAACGCGACCTCCTCGCAGAATTCGAGCAGGAAGCGGCGGAGTTCCTCGCGATCGGAAAGATCTTCGGGAAACGTGCGCTCCATTCCGTGGCTCTTCTCCTCGCGCCGCGGCGTGACGCGGCGCGGGTCGATGCCATGGGCGAGATCGTAGATCCACACCCCCGTGGCGCCGAATTCGCGCGCCACCTCCTCGCGGGCGCGCTGGGCCAGATCGCCGATCGTGCGCACGCCCATCGTTTCCAGCCGCAACGCCGTGCGCGGACCGACGCCGTAGATCTTGGAGACCGGCAGCGGGTCGAGGATCTCGCGCACCTCGTGGGCCTCGACCACACGCAAGCCGTCCGGCTTGGAAAGATCGCTCGCCAGCTTGGCGAGGAATTTGGAGGGCGCGACACCGACGGAAGCGATCAGGCCCGTGCGACGCAAGATCTCCTGCTTGATCGAGCGGCCGATCCCACAAGCCTCGCCGAACAGCCGCTCGCAGCCGGCAACATCCAGAAAAGCCTCATCCAGCGAGAGCGGCTCGACCAGCGGCGTGAAGCTGCGGAAGACGGACATGATCTCGCGCGAGGCCTGCGTGTAGCGCTCGAAGTCCGGTGGCAGCAGAACCAGCTTGGGGCACAGCCGCAGGGCCTCGATCGTCGGCATCGCCGAGTGCACGCCGTAGCGCCGCGCCTCGTAGCTCGCCGCCGAGATCACCCCGCGCCCTTCCGGCGTGCCGCCGACGCAGACCGGCTGGCCTGCCAGCGCGGGATTGTCGCGGATTTCAATGGACGCGTAGAACGCGTCCATGTCCACGTGGAGGATCGTGGGCGCAGGACTCGTCATGGGATGGGGGGCGAGCATCGTCACCGCAACGGGCGATTCCGTCAATCAGCACCCTTTCGGGCGAGCTTTCGGGCCACTATCCTGCTGGCCGCATGCGTTTCAGCTCGGTGGCGATCGCCGCGGAGGGCTATTTTCTGCCCCCCCGGATCCTGCGTTCGGAAGAACTGGAGCAGCGCATGGAGCCGTTGTACCGGCGTCTGGGGCTGTCGACGGGCCGGCTGGAACTGATGAGCGGCATTGCCGAGCGCCGCGTGGGCGAACCCGGCACGCGGCCGAGCGAACTGTCCCTGCGCGCCGCGCAGCACGCGCTCGCGCGCACGAGCTTCCCGCGCGAGCGCATCGGGATGCTCGTGCATGCGGCCGTGTGCCGCGACTTCCTCGAGCCCGCCACCGCCAGCGTCGTGCATGCGGGTCTGGAACTGAGCCCCGAATGCGAGCTGTTCGATCTCTCGAATGCCTGCCTGGGCTTCGCCAACGCGCTCTCGCTGGTGGCTTCCCGGATTGAACTCGGCGCGATCGAGGCCGGGCTGGTGGTCAGCGGAGAGGATGGCGCTCCCCTGCTCGAGGCCACGCTCGAGGCGCTGCGTCGAATCGAGCGCGGCGGACGAGAAGAGCTCAAGCGCGCCTATGCCAGCCTGACGATCGGCTCCGGCGCGTCGGCGATGCTGCTGACGCATGTGCGGCATGCGCCGCACGCTCCGCGTCTGGTCGGCGGGCTGACGCTGGCGGCAAGCGAGCACCATCGCCTGTGCCGAGGCGACCAGCAGGGCCAGGGCGGCCCGCTGATGGAGACCGACTCGCAGGCACTGCTCGAGGCCGGCAACGCGCTGGCCGAGCGCACTTGGCCGCGCTTCCTCCGCGAGCTGGGCTGGAGCGGGGTCGACAAGTTCGTGACGCACCAGGTCGGATCGGCGCACAAGCGCCTGCTGTGCGAGACCCTTCGACTCGACCCGGCGCGCGACTTCCCCACCGTGGCCTTCCTCGGCAATGTCGGATCTGTCTCGCTGCCGATTTCCTTCACGCTGGCCCGCGAACAGGGCTTTTTCGCGCCCGGCGAGCGGATTGGCCTCCTCGGCATCGGCAGCGGGATCAACTGCTCCATGCTCGGCGTCGAAACCCACGCCTGAGCGATTTTTGGCTTGCCAGCGGCCTCCCGAGCCGTCACCATCCCCAGAGCTTTCAGAAAAATCTGAAATGCCCACACCCCCCCCACCGCCGCGGGGGTCCCCGCCATGCCGGAAAAGACCGCCGAAAAGCAGACCGAAAGACAGACCGAAAAGCTGCCGGAGAAGCAGGCCGCGACCGCGCCGGAGTTCCCCGGCCTCGACGCCGCGCTCGCGGCCGAGTTGCCGACCTTCGAGCTGTTCTTCAAGACCTTCGGATTCAAGCGGGTGCACGGCCGGGTGTGGGGCCTGCTGGTGCTCGCCGGACAGCCGCTTTCGATGCGCGAGGTATCGAACAGCCTGGAGCTCTCGAGCGGCGCCACCAGCCAAACGCTGCACGAATTGTCGGAGTGGGGCGCGATCGAGACGCATTTCGATCCGCAGCGCCGCGCGCACGTGCACTCGCCGGTGGGCAACACGCTTTCGATAGTTGCGACCGTCTTCCGCCGGCGCGAACAGGTGGTTCTGCAGCGCCTCAAGCTGACCGCGCAGAGCACGCTCAACTACGTGCGTACGCGCTACGGCGACAAGGATCCGCGCGTGCTGACGCTGCGCTCGATCCTCTCCTCTTGCGAGATCGCCGACGCCGTGATGCAACTGGTGTTCAGCTCGGTGGAACGCGCTCTGGGCGACTCCAACAGCCTGCTTCACAAGGCCGTCAACACGGCTCTCAAGGTCGGCATGAAGGTCCCCACGCGCGTGATCTCCGGCAAGGAGGATCCTCGCAAGGCGCAGGCCGAGATCGCCCGCTCGATTCTGGCGGGCATGCAGGATGACGACGAGGACGAAGAGGACGAACCGCTCGCGGCACCGGTGAAGAACGCCGAGAAATCCGCGCCGAAGCGCGGCAGGAAGGGCGCATGAGCTCGCTGCCGCGCATCGTGATCACAGGGATCGGCCTGACCAGCCCCAACGGCAACTCGCTGGCCGAGTATCGCGAGAACCTCCTGGGAGGGCGCTCCGGCGTGCGCCCCTGGTCGATCCGCCATGTCGGGGACACACTCGCCGGCGTGTGCAGCTACGACGCGCTGCGCTGGCAGAAGAAGAAGGAGCTGCGCCGCGGCACGCGCGCGGGATCGATCAGCATCTACTGCGCCGCTGAAGCGCTGCAGGACGCCGGCATGGACATCGCCGCGCGCGACCGCTCGCGCATCGGGGTCTACATCGGCACGACCGAACACGGCAATGTCGAGACCGAGAACCAGATCCACGAGGTCAGCCAGTACAACTTCGATCTGTCCTTCTGGTCGCACCACCATAACCCGCGCACGGTGGCGAACAATCCGGCTGGAGAAGTGACGCTGGGCCTGGGGCTCACGGGCCCGGCTTACTGCATCGGAGCCGCCTGCGCGGCGGGAAACCTCGGATTGATCCACGGCGCGCAGATGCTGCAGCTCGGAGAGGTCGATCTGGCGCTGGGCGGCGGAGTCAGCGAGAGCATCCACACCTTCGGCATCTTCGCCAGCTTCCGGGCTCAGGGCGCGCTCGCGAGCCATGCCGATCCGGCCAAGGCCTCGCGGCCCTTCGACAAGGACCGCAACGGCATCGTGGTCTCCGAGGGCGGCTGCCTCTACGCGCTGGAGCGGCTCGATGACGCGCTCGCCCGCGGGGCGCGGATCCACGCGGAACTGATCGGCTGGAGCGTCAACTCCGATGCCGCCGATTTCGTGCTGCCGCTGGCCGAGCGCCAGAACGAGTGCATGCGGCGCGCACTGAAGCATGCGCGGCTCGAGGCGGGCCAGATCGACATCGTGTCGACGCACGCGACGGCGACTCCGATGGGCGACCAGCAGGAGTGTGAAGCCGTCCGCGCCGTCTTCGGCGACAGCGCCCGCACGCAGGTCAACAACACCAAGAGTTTCATCGGCCACACCATGGGTGCGGCGGGTGCGCTGGAGCTGGCAGGCAATCTGCCCTCGTTCACGGACGGCTGGGTGCACCCCACCATCAACCTCGACAACCTCGACCCGGCCTGCGAGGTGCGCAACCTCGTCGCCAACCGCCCGAAGGAGCTGGGGCGGGTCGAGCACATCCTCAACCTCTCCTTCGGAATGCTGGGCATCAACTCCGCCGTCATCGTGCGGCGCTGGGATGGCCGGCAGAGCCACGGATCTCACTGACATGACCCGCGAAGAAATCGTCGAAGCCATCAAGGACATCATCGCCACCATCGCCCCCGATGAGGAGCTCACGAATCTGAAGCACGATGTGCGCCTGCGCGACCAGATCGCACTCGATTCCATGGACTTCCTCGATATCGTGATGGAGCTGCGCAAGCGCTACGGCGTTCAGGTCCCCGAGGAGGACTACAAGGAACTCGCCACGATGGACGGCTGCGTCAACTATCTATACCCCCAGCTCTCCTCCAAGGAGCTGAAGGTCGGCGTCTAGTCGCACGAGTCCGCCGGTGAGCGCGGAATCCTACGACGCGATCGTGATCGGGGCCGGCATGAGCGGCCTCGCGGCGGCGATCCGTCTGGCCCAGTTCGACCTGCGCGTGCTCGTGCTCGAACGGCATTCGTTACCCGGCGGCCTCAACAGCTTCTACAAGCGACGCGGGAGACGGCTCGACACCGGGTTGCACGCGATGACGAATTTTGCCCGAAAAGGCGCGCGCGACGCCCCCTTGACGAAGATTCTGCGCCAGTTGCGCATCGGACACGACGAACTGGCTCTGGGCGAGCAGGGCCATTCGCGCATCACGCTCGGCCCGCACAGCGTGCGCTTCTCGAACGACATCGCGCTCCTGTGCGCCGAGATTGAGCGCGAGTTCCCGGCTGAGCGCGACGCCTTCGCGCGTCTGCTGGAGCGGGTGCGCGGTCACGACCCCTTCCGGCCAGCGGCGAGCTTCGTCAGCGCCCGCGCCGAGCTGGACACCCTGGGGCTCGGTCCTGAGCTGAAGGAACTGCTGCTCCTGCCGATCCTGAGCTACGGCAGCGCGCTCGAGCAGGATGCCGAGTGGAACGACTTCGTGATCCTGTTCCGCAGCCTCTTCTTCGAGGGCTTCGCTCGCCCCGAGGGCGGCATCAAGCGCCTGCTCGACATCCTCGTGGCGCGGCTTGCCGAGCGCGGCGGCTGCCTGCGCCGCAACGCGAGCGTCGCGGCGATCCTGTGCGGATCCGGTGGCGTGCGCGGCGTTCGTATGGAAGACGGCACGGAGCTTGAGTGCACGCATGTGCTCTCCAGCGCCGGCCGCGTCGAGACGGCCCGGCTCGCGGGCTTGCCGGAGCGCTCGGAAGAGAGCGGCTGGGTGACCCTGTTCGAGGCCCTCTGGATCCTGAAGCGCCCTTCGCGCGAGCTCGGCTTCCACGAGACGGTGCATTTCGTCTGCACCGAGCCGCACGTGCCCTGGCGCGAGCCAGCCGGCCGCATCGAGCCCTCGATCGGCATCTTCTGCGCCAGCGACAACTACGCCTCGCAGGAACCGCCGATCGAAGGCATGCTGCGCGCGACGGCCATCGCCAACCACGACCGCTGGTGCGAACTCGATGAGGCCGCCTATGCACTCGCCAAGCGCGAGGCCTGTGAGCATCTGGCCGGGATGTCCGCGCAGCTGGGACTCGACCCGCGGCTGCAATCCATCGATTCCGACAGCTTCACCCCGCGCACGATCCGCCGCTACACCGGACACGCCCGCGGAGCGGTGTACGGATCCCCCCACAAATACCGCGACGGCTGCACGCCGATCCCGCGCCTGATCCTGATCGGCAACGATCAAGGCCTCGTGGGCATCACCGGCGCGCTGCTCTCGGGCATCACCATGGCGAATCTTCACCTGTTGCACGCCCGCGCCACATGAACCGCGAACCGAAGTACTACAAGGGTAGCCTCGACGGCAAGGCGCCGCTGACGCACGATCCGCTGAAGGACATCCGTACGCGCTATGACGCCGTCATCATCGGCAGCGGGCTGGGCGGTCTCACGGCGGCCAACATTCTGGCGCGCTGCGGCCACTCCGTGGCGGTGCTGGAGCAGCACTACAACTACGGTGGTCTTGCAACCTGGTTCAAGCGCCGCGGCGGTCACATCTTCGATGTCTCGCTGCACGGTTTCCCGGCGGGGATGAAGAAAACATGCCGGCGCTACTGGAACGAAACCATCGCGGCGCGCATCGAGCGGCTCGAGTCGATCCGCTTCGACAATCCTCAGTTCCAGGTCGAAACGATCTTCACTCGCGAGGACTTCACCCGCCTGCTGGTCGAGCACTTTGGCATCGAGCGCGCTCGGGTGGAGGCCTTCTACGGGGAGCTCGCCAAGATGGATTTCTTCTCCGACAGCGGCGAAACCGCCGGAGAACTGTTCGAACGCCATTTCCCCGGCCGCAACGATGTGCACCGGCTCCTGATGGAGCCGATCACCTACGCGAACGGCTCCACGCTGTCCGATCCGGCGATCAGCTACGGCATCGTGTTCTCCAACTTCATGAATTCGGGCGTGTACACCTTCGGGGGCGGCACCGACTGGCTCATCGGCGAGATGAAGAAGGAGCTCGCCCGCTCCGGCGTCGAGCTGTTCAATCGCGTCGAGGTCGAACGCATCCTCGTCGAAAACGGCCAGACCCGCGGCGTCGTCGCCAATGGGCGCGAGATCGGCTGCGAAACCGTGATCAGCAATGCCAGCCTCAAGTCCACCGTGGAGCGGCTGGTCGGTGCGGGGCACTTCTCGTCCGCTTTCGCGTCGGGCGTGCAGTCCGTGCGGCTCAACAACTCGAGCACGCAGGTGTACATGGGCCTTGGCGAGGGCGTATCGATCCCCTTCCTGACCGATCTGCTGTTCACGTCCACCCGCGAGCGTTTCGACTCGCCTTCGCTGTGCGATCTGCACGGCGAGAGCCGCACCTTCTCCTTCTACTACCCGAAGACACGCCCGGGCAGCACGCGCACGACGATCGTCTCCTCGATGAACGCGCACTGGCGCGACTGGGCCGGCATGGACGAAGCCTCGTATCTTGCCAACAAGTCCCGGCTGGAAGCCGACACGGTTGCGGCGCTGGAGCGCTATCTGCCCGGGATCCGGTCCCAGCTGACGCACATCGAGGCCGCCACGCCGCGCACGTTCGAGTTCTACACCCAATCTCCGCAAGGCGCCTCCTTTGGCACCAAGTTCGAGGGGCTCCGGTACAGCATGGAGCTCTCCAAGGAAGTCCGCGGGCTTTACCACGCGGGCAGCGTCGGCATCATCATGTCGGGTTGGCTGGGTGCGGCCAACTACGGCGTCATCACCGCCAGCAAGGCCGACGCCTTCCTGCGCAGTCTGGAAAAGGTTCGCTCATGAGTTCGATCCAAGGTCAGGTCGCGGTGATCACCGGCGGCACGCGCGGCATCGGCCGCGCGCTTTCGCTCGCCTTCCTCGAATCCGGTGCCATCGTGCACGCCACCTATCAGGGAAACGAGGAGGCGGCCGCGAAGACGCGCGAGCTTTCAGGAGCCCATGCCGAGCGCCTGTTCCTCTCGCGCTGCGATGTGTGCGATCCGGCGAGCGTTGAGGCTTTCTGGAAGGGCCTGGAAGATCGCGGCGTCAGCGCGCAGATCCTCGTCAGCAACGCCGGAATACGCCGCGATCAGCTGCTCGCGCTGCAGAAGCTCGAAGACTGGGATGCGGTGCTCGACACCAATCTGCGTGGTTCCTTCCTGATGGCGAAGCAGGCCGTGCAGTCCATGCTGCGCGGCCGCTACGGACGCATCGTGTTCGTGACCTCGCCGGCGGCGCGCCACGGCTTTGCCGGTCAGGCGAGCTATGGCGCCTCCAAGGCCGGGCAAATGGGCCTGATGCGCGCCCTCGCCCGCGAAGTTGGCCGCAAGAAGATCACCGTCAATTGCGTGGCGCCTGGTTTCATCGAAACCGAGCTGATCGGCGATCTGCCCGAGGAGCTGAAGAAAGACTACCTCGCCATGGTCCCGATGGCGCGCTTCGGCAAGCCGGAGGAAGTGGCCTTTGCCGTGCGCATGCTGTGCGATCCGGCGGCGAGCTACATCCACGGAACCACGCTGGAGGTGACCGGTGGCCTCTGAAGCCGTGCTCGCCGCGTTGCCCCACCGTCCGCCGTTTCTGTTCGTCGACGAGATCGTCGAGCGCGAGGCGGATCGCATCGTGACCCGCTGGCATGTGCGCAGCGACTTGCCTGCCTTTCAGGGCCACTTCCCCGGCGATCCGGTGCTACCCGGCGTGCTTTTGTGCGAGTTCTGCTTCCAGAGCGCAGCGATTCTGTACTCAGGCCCTGCGGAGCGCTCGCAGCCCGGCACGAGCACGGCGCTCCTGACGCGCATCGAGGATGCGCGTTTCCGCCGCGTGGTGCTGCCCGGCGAGACCGTGACGGCGGAGCTCAAGACGCGCGAGCGGCTCTCGAATGCCCGCTATGTCGAGGCCAAGGTCAGCGTCGGAAAAGATGTCTGCCTGCGCCTTTCGTTCGCCGTGGCACTGATCGAGCGCGCTCAGGCGAGTCCGGCATGAATTGGCTGGGGCTGGAAGGCAAGACCGTGCTGGTGCTAGGCGTCGCCAACCGAAAAAGCGTCGCCTACGCAATCGCCGCGGGTCTCGAGGAAATCGGTGCGAACGTGGTCCATTCCGTGCGCAGCCAGGCACGCAAGGCCGAGTTGGAGAAGCTCCTGCCCGGCCGCGAGGTCCACGTCTGTGATGTGGAGCGCCCGGAGGAAATCGCGCACCTCGCCAGCGCGCTGGAAGGCCGCATGCTGGCCGGCTTTGTCCACTCGGTAGCCTTTGCCGACTACAGCGAGGGACCCAAGCCGTTCCACGAAACCTCCAAGGCCGACTTCCTTCGTGCCTTCGACGTTTCCTGCGCGTCGCTGCTTTCGCTTTCCAACGCGCTCAAGCCCCGCTTCGACGCGGATGCGTCGGTGGTGACGATCGGCATCTCCACCACTCGCATGGCGGCCGAGAACTACGGCGCCATGGCGCCCATCAAGGCGGCACTCGACTCTTCGGTGGCCTTCCTCGCCAAGAGCTTCAGCGCGTTTTCGCGTGTGCGCTTCAACTCGGTCAACGCGGGTCTCCTGAAGACCAGCGCCTCCGCGGGTATCCCCGGCTATCTCGATTCCTATCTCTACGCCGAGCAGGCCACGCTGCGTCGCAAGGCGCTGGAGACGAGAGAAGTCGCCAACACGGCCCTGTTTCTGCTGTCGCCCCGCTCCAGCGGCATCAACGCTCAAGGCATCGTCGTCGATGCGGGCATGGGCGTGAACTACTTCGATCGCGAACTGGTACGCCGCGCCACGCGTCCGGAGGCAACGTGAACAGCCTGCGCGTGCTGGTGCTGTCCTCCCCGCGCGGCCTCGCGGCCCGCGAGAAGGTTCTGGCGCAGCGCGCCGCGGCGCGGCGGGCGCTGGGTGAGTTGGGCCTCGAGGACCCGCTGGCCGACAAGGAAGGTGTCCCGCTGCCGACTTGCGGGAAGCACTGGTCGGTGAGCCACACCGAAGGCGCTTCCGCCGCCGTGCTGAGCGCGGAGCGGGTCGGGATCGACATCGAGCACGAGCGCGAGGTGTCCGTGCGGCTGCTCGAGCGCTTTCTGGCCGCGGGCGAGCCGAGCTTGGCGCCGCTGGCGGCTTGGACCGCGAAGGAAGCGGTGCTGAAGAAAACGCAGGTGGGCCTCGCAGGCCTCTCGGAGTGCCGCATTGCCGCGCAGACGGGGGCCGACACACTCGAGATCAAGTTCCAAAGCCGCGTGCATCGCGTGCTGCTCGCCCGCCACGAGCAGTGGTATGCGGCGCTGTCCTGCGATGCTCCCGCGTGGCGGGTCGAATGGGAGTGGCGCGCATGAGCCCGTGGTTCCAGCAGCCCGGCGGCCGCATGCATTATGTGGATCAGGGCCCGCGCGAAGCACCCGTGCTGCTGTGCGTGCACGGCAACCCCAGCTCCTCGTTCCTGTTCCGCTCTCTGGTCGAGGAATTCTCCGGCGAATTCCGGGTCGTGGCGCCCGACCATCTGGGCTGCGGCCGTTCGGACAAGCCGCTGGATTGGAGCTACCGACTCGTGGACCACGTGGAGAACCTCGAACGGCTGGTCACGGCTCTGGACCTTGGCAACATCACGCTCGTGATGCACGATTGGGGCGGTGCGATCGGCATGGGCATGGCCCGCCGCCAGTCGCAGCGCATCGCAAGGCTCGTGGCCACGAACACGGCCGCGTTCCGCTCCACGCGCATGCCGCTGCGCATTCGCGCCTGCCGAACGCCGCTGATCGGTCCGTTTCTGGTGACGCATTTCAATGCCTTCGCGGGGCTCGCCGTGCACCTGGCGGTCGAGCGCCGGCTCGATCCCGCGACGAAGGCTGCCTATCTGGCGCCCTTCGACACTCCGGCCCATCGCATTGCCGTGCGCCGCTTCGTGGAGGACATCCCGATGTCGCCCGCGCATCCCTCCTGGAACGAGCTCTCGGCCATCGAGGACTCGCTCGCGGGTTTTGGCGACCGCCCCGTATGCCTCATCTGGGGGGAGCGCGATTGGTGCTTCACGCCGCATTTCCGCCGCGAGTGGATGCGTCGCTTCCCGAAGGCTGAAGTGCACGCCATCCCCCATGCCGGCCACTGGTTGTACGAGGACGCGCCCAAGGAAGTGCGCGGGATCCTGCGCAGATTCCTCGCGGGCCACACCGCCGCCCATGTCCCAGGCTGAAACCCTGTTCGGCTTCCTGGAGCGCACCGCGCAGCGCCAGCCCGAGCTGGAGGCGGTGGTTTGGTCCAAGGGGCGCGTACGCTACGCGGAGTTGCACGAGCGCAGCGCCGCCATCGCCGCCGGCCTGTCGGCCCGCGGCATCGCTGCCGGGACGCGCGTCGCCGTCTTCGTGCGCCCCTCGCCCGAACTGATCGCGATCGTGTACGCGCTATTCGCCATCGGAGCCGTTCCCGTGCTGATCGATCCGGGCATGGGACGCGCGGCAGTGGTGCGCTGCGTAATGTCGATGAAGCCGCAGGCGCTGATCGCCGTTCCCAAAGCGCAGGCGCTGCGCTGGATCGCGCCACAGGCCCTCGCCCATGCGCACCTGTTCGTGTGCGTCGGCGGCTGGTTCCCTGGTACGATCGCGCTCGCCGCATTGGAGCGTGCGGGCCGCGGCGCGTGCGCGCCTTGGGTCCCCCGCAGGGACGACGCTGCCGCGATCCTATTCACTTCAGGCTCCACCGGTCCGGCCAAGGGCGTCGTCTACACGCACGGCAACTTCCTGGCGCAGGTCGAGGCGCTGCGCGCGCTCTACGGACTGGGGCCCGGACAGCGCGATTTGTGCTGTTTTCCGCTGTTCGCGCTGTTCAATGCCGCCTTCGAGCGCACGAGCGTCTTCGCTCCACTCGATCCCTCGCGGCCCGCGCACGTCGATCCAGAGGCGCTGCTCGACACGCTGGACCGCGAATCGATCACCGACACCTTTGGCTCGCCGGCGATCTGGAAGCGCGTGGTCCCCCATGCACGCCGATCGGGCATGCGACTGCCGGCGCTACGACGCGCGATGATCGCCGGCGCCAGCGTTCCACCCGCGCTGATCGAGGATTTCCTGGCGCTACTGGAGCCTGAAGCCGATGTGCACACGCCCTACGGCGCCACGGAAGCGCTGCCGATCGCCAGCGCCAGCGGCCGCGAACTGCTGCATCTGCGCGCGCGCATCGAGGGCGGCCATGGCATCTGCGTCGGTCAAGCGGCGCCCGGGGCGCGCCTCGCCCTGATCCCAATCCACGAGCAGCCGATCACGCACTGGCGGCCCGAGTTGGATCTCGCGCGGGGGCAGCTCGGCGAGATCGCCGTGCAGGGCGCGGTCGTGACGAGCTCGTATGCGGAGCTTGAGTCCGCCACGCGCGCAGCCAAGATTCCCGACCCCGCCGGTCCCTGGCACCGCATGGGCGATGTCGGATACCTCGATGCCGATGGCCTGCTGTGGTTCACGGGGCGCAAGTCCCAGCGCCTCGAAACCCCGCAGGGGCTGTTCCTCCCCGAGCCGCTCGAGCGCGTGGTCGAGACACTGCCCGCCGTCCGGCGCAGCGCGGTCGTGGGAGCCGGCCCCCGCGGCGCGCAACGCGCGCTCCTGATCGTCGAGGGACGCAGCGGAGACGAATGCGCTATCCTCGCCCAAGCCCAGGCCGCTGCGAGGCGCGATCTGCCGCATCCTCTGCCGCGGGTCGAACGCGTGCTGTTCCATCCGCGCTTTCCCGTCGACGTGCGCCACAACGCCAAGATCCGTCGCGAAGAGCTCCAGCTCTGGGCCGAGGAGCAGCTGTGAGGAGGGCGCTCGTGACGGGCGGTGGCGGCTTTGTGGGCGGCGCGATCGCACAGATGCTCGTGCAGCGCGGCGACCAGGTGACGAGCGTCTCGCGCGGCGCCTACCCGGCGCTGGAAGCGCTGGGTGTGCTGCACAAGCGCCTCGATCTCACCGACACGGCCGCGCTGACGCGCGCCATGGAGGGCTCGGAAATCGTGTTCCACTGCGCTGCCAGGGCCGGCATCGCGATGGGACGCGAACCATTCCAGCACGCCAATGTCGCCGGTACGCAGAGCGTGCTCGCCGCGGTGAAGAGCTGCGGCGTGCAGAAGCTCGTGTTCACCAGCTCCCCCAGCGTGGCCTTCGATGGCTCGGATCATCTCCAGGCCTCGAATGACCTGCCCTACGCCCCGCGTTTCCTGGCACCCTACCCGGCCAGCAAGGCGCAGGCCGAGCGCATGGTGCTCCAAGCCAACAGCAGCACGCTCGCGACCGTGGCGCTGCGACCGCACCTGGTCTTCGGCCCCGGCGATCCGCATCTGGTTCCGCGGCTGATCGCGCGCGCGCGCGCCGGACAGCTCGCCATCGTCGGACGCGGCGACAACGAGGTCTCGCTGTGCCATGTGACCAACGCAGCTCTGGCCCACCTCGCCGCCGGCGACCGACTCGAGCCCGGCGCTGCGCACGCCGGCAAGGCGTATTTCATCGCGCAAACCGAAAGCGTGCATCTTTGGAACTGGATCGCGCGCGTGCTGCGCGAGCTGAACGCGCCGCTGCCCCGGCGACGCATTCCCCTGCCGCTGGCCTATCTGGCCGGCATCTGGCTGGAGAACTTCACGCGCCCCGAGCTCGAGCCGCGCATGTCGCGCTTCCTCGCGCTGCAGCTGGCGAGCTCCCATTCGTACGACATGGAACCTGCCCGGCGTGACTTCGGTTACGCCGAGCAGGTCTCGATGGAACAGGCCACGCAGGATCTGCTGCGCTGGGCCCGCGCGGAGCGGCTCTAGCTCGACTGGCTGCCCCAGCCGGCATCCGTGGAGGCGGTCTTCGTGCCCGTGGCGATCCACCAGCGCGGATAGTCCTCGCGCGTGAGCGCCAGATAGGCCTCGATCTTCATCGCCAGGGAGAGAGGCCCCGTGATCAGGATGCCGACGCAGCAGGCGAGGATGCCGGCTGCGCCGAAAATGCCGGACACGATGGCGAAGAGCAGCATCCACCAGCGGCGGCCGTTGGCCAGCGCGAAGCTGCGCTTGAGCGCCTCGCCAGCCCCGACGGATTCCAGTGCGGCGATCGGCACGGCCAGCATCAGCCCGAGGTGGACGTAGATCAGCACCGCCGACCAGACCAGGCCGGCCGCGATCGCGATCAGCAGGGCCGCGGCGCCTTCCATGCGGCCTTCGGAGGCAAACAGAGCCAGCGCAATCCACGCGATCAGCAAGGGCGCGAACGCCGCGAACTGAATCAGCCAGCTGAGCAGCATGGTGAGGAGCATCACTCCATAGCGGCCGCCGGTGCTGAACACCATCCCAAGGTCATCCTGCCCGGCGCGCAGGGCTTTTTCGATGGCGCGCGCATGGCCCAGACTGATCCAGGAAGACAGCAGCAGCGAGGCGACTCCGCCCACCGCCAGCACGACCCCGATCAGCCAGGAGCGCTCCCGGATCTCCTCCCAGAACCGTTCGGGGCTCGCAGGCTCCTGCGGCAGAACGAACTGCACGCCTCCGCTGCTGTTGCCGAACATCATCAGCAGGATGCCCCCGACGAGCACCACCAGCGGCGCGCCCTTCATGAGGCGCCAGGCGGCTCCCAGACTGCGAAACGGATCCAACGCGTTCATGTGGACTCACACTCCTGAGGTTTGGGGTGCGGCTCCCAGATCCAGCGCGCGCTGCGAGCGCAGGCGACGCGCAAGGTCCAGAAACCTGCCGAAGGGCAGAACTTCCTGCTCGCGGGTGTCGCGGCGGCGGATTGCCACCGTGCCATCGGCCGCCTCGCGCTCGCCGGCGATCAGCATGAACGGGATCTTGGAGAGCTGGGCTTCCTTGATCTTCTTGTTCATGTGCGCCGGCTCGAACATCGCGTCCACGCGGAAGTCCTCGGCCTTGAGGGCGGCCTCGAGCTTCTGCATGTAGGGCGTGTGCTCCTCGCGGATCGGGATCAGCGCCACCTGCACCGGCGACAGCCAGAACGGGAAACGGCCGCCGAAGTGCTCGATCAGGCAGCCGATGAAGCGTTCCATCGATCCGAACGGAGCGCGGTGGATCATCACCGGACGGTGGCGCAGGTTGTCCGCGCCCACATACGAGAGATCGAAGCGGATCGGGCCGTTGTAGTCGACTTGCACGGTGCCAAGCTGCCAGCTGCGACCGAGCACGTCCTTGACGACGAAGTCGATCTTCGGACCGTAGAAGGCCGCCTCGCCGGGTTCCTCGCTGAAGGGCACACCCAGCGTGCGCGCCGCGGAGCGGCAGGCTTCTTCCGCCTTGTCCCAGTTGGCCGGATCGCCGACGTACTTGGCGCTGTCGGGATCGCGCAGGCCCACGCGGACGCGGTACTCGTGCATGCCCAGCGTGCCGAAGACCAGCTTGACGAGGCTCAGGCAGCCGAGCAGTTCCTCGGCCACCTGATCCTCGCGCACGAACAGGTGGGCGTCATCCTGAGTGAAACCGCGCACGCGGGTCATGCCGCCGATCTCGCCGGACTGCTCCCAGCGGTAGACCGTGCCGAACTCCGCGAGGCGCACAGGCATGTCGCGGTAGCTGTGCGGCGCGCTGGCGAAGATGCGGATGTGGTGCGGGCAGTTCATCGGCTTCAGCAGATAGCCGTCGACGAGCTTCTCGACTCCCATGACGCGCTCGGGGCCGATCACCTGCCGGCCGGCACGCTCGTTGAGCTCTGCGGCGAAGCTCGCGGAAACGCCGTCGAGCCGCGCGGTCAGCTCCGCGCAGGAGCAACCCTCCTCGGAGAGCTTCGCCAGCGCGTCAGCCTCTACGATCGCCGGAAACTGCGACTCCTTGTAGTAGGGAAAGTGCCCGCTCGTCTTGTAGAGATCGAGCTTGCCGATGTGCGGCGTGAAGACCTGATGGTAGCCCTGCTTCTTCAGCTCGGCCGAAATGAAGGTCTGCAGTTCTTGGCGGATCACCGAGCCGTGCTGCGTCCACAGCACCAGTCCCTGACCCACCATCTCGTCGATGTGAAACAGGCGCAGCTGCTTGCCAATCACGCGGTGGTCGCGCTCCTTGATCTCCTCCAGCCAGCGCAAGTGCTTCTCGAGGTCCTCAAGCTTCCAGAAGGCAGTTCCGTAGACGCGCTGCATCTGCGGGCGCTTCTCGTCGCCGCGCCAGTACGCGCCCGCGACGTTGAGCAGCTTAAAGTGGAAATCGCGGCCAAAGTGGTCGATGTGCGGCCCCTCGCACAGGTCCTCCCAGTCGGCGTGCTGGTAGAAGGTGATGCGCTCGTTCTCCGGGATCAGATCGACGGCCTCGACCTTGTAAGCCTGTCCTTTGGCGACGAGGCGCTCCTTGGCGGCCGCGCGCGAAACCTCGATGCACTGCAGCTTGGGGGCCGTCTTGGCGATGCGGCGCATCTCCTTTTCGATCGCGCGCAGATTCTCCTCCGTCAGCGGCTCCTTGAGATCAAAGTCGTAGTAAAAGCCGTGCTCGATGGACGGGCCGAAGCCGAACTGAACGCCCGGGAACAGGCGCGCGACGGCCGAGGCCATCAGGTGCGAGACGGAGTGACGAAGAGTGGAAAGCGGAAAGAGCTCCCCGACCTGGGAAGCGTCCTTGACCTGAGACATGCCGGATTCTCGCGGGATGAGGACTGTCGGCACGCACCCACCTGGCGCCGTGCGGGGCCGATGCGGATCCCGTGCACCGTTTCGGCGGGAATAGACTACGCGCCCGTGACGCCCGAGCGCCAGACCTTGACCTCGCGCTCCAGCTGGATGCCGGTCTTGTCGGCGACCAGCCGCTCGGTCTCGCCGATCAGCCGCAGGACATCCGCTGCGCTTGCCGTGCCCGTGTTGACCACGAAGTTGCCGTGCTTCTCGCTGACGATCGCGCCGCCGACGCTGCGGCCCTTGCCGCCCGCCTGCTCGACCAACTGCCCGGCCGAGCGCCCGCCGGAGAGGTTCTTGTCTGGGTTCTTCCACACGCAGCCGGCCGACCACAGCGTGACTGGCTGCACGGCGTTCTTCTTCTGCAGATACTCGCGCACGCCCTGCTCGACGGTGCGCGGCTCGCTCAACTCGAAGCGCAGCAGCGCGCTGGCGACGATCCTCCCGCGCAGCCGCGCGTTGCGATAACCCGGCTGGCACTGCTCGCGCGTCAGCTCGATCAGCTGCGCGTTTTCGTCGACCACCAGCAGGCGCTCGACCACATCCCACATGTCGCCCCAGCTGCCGCCTGCATTCATGGCGACGCCTCCGCCGACATTCCCCGGCACGCCCGCAAGCCCCTGGAGCCCGCTCCAGCCGAGCTTGGCGGCGCTGCGCACCAGCTTCGGCAGCGAGATCCCCGACCAGGCGACAAAGCGCAGGCCTTCCTCGCGCGGCAGCGCGACGTGGCGCGGACTGGGATCCCCCAGCATGCGCATCGATTCACCGGGCTCGCGATCGGGCTCAGGGCGGAACAGGCGCTGCATCCGGTCGGTCGTGATCACGACCCCCGGCAACACGCCATCCTCGATGATCAGGTTCGCTCCTCCGCCGAGGATGCGCGGCTCGATCCCTTCCGCGCGGGCGGCCTCGACCGCCTCGCGCAGTTGCTCGGGATCGGCGGGCTCGAGCAGCCATTCGGCCGCTCCGCCGACGCGCATCGTCGTTCTAGCGGCGAGCGGCGCGTTGGGCACTGCCGCGCAGGGCCAGCTCTTCAATGAGGTCATCTTTCGCAAGGTCGATGTCACCGGCACCCAGAATGAGCGCTGCCCCGCCGGAGGGCAAGCGTTCGGCCAGCCTCTTCATGCTCGCCTTGGGCGTTCCGCCCGCTTCGGCGTCGACGCCGGCGCGCTTGAGGCGCACGACGAGATCACCCGCATCGGCAGCCGCATGGTCGATGTGGGCGCGGGCTCCGTAGACGTCCGCGATCACCACCCGATCCGCTCCGCGCAGGCTCTCGACGAAATCCTCCAGGAAGCGCGCCGTCCGGCTGTACTGGTGCGGCTGGAACAGCACGTGCAGCGGCTTGCCGGGCAGGGCGCGACGGGCTGCCTCCAGCGTGGCGCGCACTTCCGTGGGGTGGTGGGCGTAGTCGTGGATCAGCTCCACGCCGCCGTGCGTGCCCCAGGGCTCAAAGCGCCGCTCGGCGCCCTTGTAGCGCGAGATCCAGCGCGCGGCATGCGCGGCGGCGAGCGCGGGGTCCACGCGCCAGACGCGCGCCACGAGCCCGATCACCAGCGCCATCGCGCAGGCGGCATTTTCCACGTTGAAGGCGCCCGGCACGGAAAGTTGGACCTCGGGGCTCGCCCAGCCGGGTCCGCGCAGGCGGAACCGGAAGTAGCCGTGCTGTTCCCCGATCAGATCGACGTCAAAATCCTTGCCCAGCCGCCAGACCTGCGCGTGCGAGGCATTCGCGATGCGCTCGGGCACGTCTCGGCCGACAACGAGCAGCCCGTCGGGATGGACGCGATCGGCAAAGCGCGCGAAGGCCTCCTCCAGCGCCTCCATCGTGCCGTAGTAGTCGAGGTGATCGGCCTCGACGTTGGTCAGGATCGCGCCCTCAGGCCACAACTGCAGGAACGAGCGGTCGTACTCGCAGGCTTCAGCGGCGAACCAGCCGCCCGGACCGGGAATCACCGCGTTCGAGCCCAGCGTACGGCACACGCCACCGACCAGCGCCCCGGCATCGGGTGCTCCGCGTCCCAGCGCCTCGCACACGCCGCGCAGCGCGTAGTACACCATCCACGAAGAGGTGGTCTTGCCGTGGGTGCCGGCGATCGCCAGCGTGCGCCGGCGCGGCGCGATCCGGCCGAGCAGCTCGCTGTACTTCAGCACCGGAAGGCCCCGACGCACGGCTTCCCGCACCTGTGGATCCTCCAGCGAGATGGCCGCCGAGCGTACCAGCATCTCGGTGTCCTCGGGCAGCAGTTCGGCCCGGCTGTCTCCGAGCTGGACATCGATGCCAAGGCTGCGCAGGGCCCGCACGAAACGCGAGTCCGAGCGGTCCTGCCCCGAGACGGCATGCCCGTGCGCGTGCAGGATCTGCGCGGCGCCGGACAGCCCGGCGCCGCCGATGCCCAGCATGTGCACGCGGCCGGCAATGTTTGAAATCAGCCCATCGGTTGCATTCATCGTCATTCCCCCCTGATTTATGCTCATTGTCCCCATTTTATCCACAATTCGTGGACAATCCGGCTAGCGCCCGCGCGCTCGCCTTCTGTTCGACAGCTGGATCAACGTATCTAGCAGCCGACTGGCTCCATCGAGCGGCAGCGTCTGCTCCAGAGCCGCGCTCATGCGCGCGCGCTCGCCCGCGCCCGCTTCCGAGCACAGTCGCACCAGCTCCTCGGCCTGCCGGCTGTCGAGCGCGCGCTCCTCCACGATGCGCACGCCTTCCTTCAACTGCCGCGCGTTCTTTTCCTGATGCCGATCCACGTGATGCGGATAAGGCACGACCACGGCCGGCCGGCGCAGTGCGGCGATCTCAGCCAGCGTCGAGGCGCCGCCGCGCGTCAGCACGACGGTGGCCGCGGACAGCGCGCGGGCCATATCGTGGATGTACTCCTGCGCGGCGTAGCCGCGGAAGGGCGCCAGCGCCTCCTGCGTGCGGCCCGGTCCGGTCTGGTGCAGCACCTGCAGGCCCTGCTCGACGAACTCGGGCGCGCAAGCGTGCACGAACCGGTTGAGACCCAGTGCGCCCTGACTGCCGCCGAGCACCAGCAGCAGCGGTCGCTCTGGGTCAAAGCCCAGTTCCTCGCGCGCCCGTCGACTGGCCGCCTCGTCCACGGCTCCGCGCGCGAACTCGCGCGCCAGCGGCGGCCCGATGCGGCAGTGCTGGGTGCGACCCGCCGAACTGCCCGGCAAGGTCGCCGCCCAGGCATGCGCCACGCAGTCCGCCATGCTTCCCAGCCAGCGCGTCGCCGATCCGCGCTCCGCGTTGATCTCGAGCAGCGCGATCGGGATGCGCAGCATCCGCGCGGCCAGCACGGCGGGCAGCGAGGTGAAACCGCCCAGCGCCAGCAGCACGTCCGGCCGATGCGCACGCAGCGCCGCACGCGCGCTGGCGACCGAGGAGGGAGTGCGCAGCAAGAGGCGCGCGCGGCTGGGAGCGCCGCCGCCGCGCGGCTCCACTTCTAGAATCACGCGCTCATGGCGAATCAGAGGGAAGCGACGCTCCATGCCCTGAAGCACCCGGTCCTCGACATCCCGGCCGCTCGTGAACCAGACGAGATCCGCCAGACCTCCGCGGCGCTGCGCTTCCTCCAGCAGGTGCAGGCCGGGGACCAGATGGCCTCCGGTGCCTCCACCCGCCAAGGCCAGACGCAGCGTGCGGCTCTCGAGTTCAGGCAGCACTTCGGCTTGGTTCGCGGACAGGAGCGTCGTTCCACTCATCGCTGCGCGCTCGCTTCGGTCGGCGGATCCTCGGTTTCGAGTTGCGCGGCATCGAGCGCCGCACTCTCCAGGCCCGGCTCCATCTGCGGGTAGGGTCCGGAGAGGTCCTCCAGGATCACCAACCCGCAGCGCGGGGCCTCGAGCAGCACCAGCATGGCGCAGCCCAGCACCAGCATCAGTCGCAGTCCGGCGCTCATTGAATGCGGCGCTTGGGCTCGACGTTGGCGGCGACGGCAGCGGATCCGCCGGGCAGCGTGATCGACTGGCCGACCTTGAGCTTGGCGGGATCGAGGCCGGGGTTGAGCGCCTGAATTTCTCCGGCGCGGCCGGCCGAACCGAGTTCGCGGCGTGCGATCGCGGAAAGCGTGTCGCCCTTCTGCACCTTGTAGCTGCGGCCGCCCTTGCTGCTTGCCTTCTGCACCGCGGTGACGACGGGCTTGGTGGCAGGAAGGCTGGCGGACTTGTCGACGGGCTGGCTCGCAGGCTTCGCGGCCACGGGCTCGGCGGCCGCGGGAGCGGCGCCGGTCGGCAGCAGCAGTTCCTGACCGACCTTGAGGTTCTTGGGGTTGAGGCCCGGGTTCAGCGCGAGGATTTCGTTGACGCGCGACTCCGAGCCGAGTTGGCGCTTGGCGATGCGCGCGGGGCTGTCGCCGCTCTTCACGACATAGATCGTGCCGTTGGTCTTGGGCGCCAGATCGGGCTGCGCCGCGGGCGACTCGACCATCAGGCCGATCGGCGTAGGCTGCTGCTGGGCCACGGGCAGTTCACTGGCGGCGACCGTCGTGCTCGCGCCCTCCGCACCCGCCACCTCCGGCAGGGTCTCTGGCTGTGCGCCATCGCCGCCGATCGGCAGCGCGGTCGTGTGCGTCAGCTCTCCGTTGCTCGGAGGCGGCGTCATGTTCTTGTCCTCGGCGACGACCGCGGTCTTGGAGCCCGTCAGACGCGACCAGAAGCCAGGCGACTTGTTGTCGCCCCAGAAGGAGACTGCCACGATCGTGACAAGCAGGAAGACCAGGGCGATCACGCCGTATCGTTCGATTTGTTGCATGGTGAAGAGAGAAGTTCGAAAAGAAAGTGGATGGTCGAGAAAGGTTCAGGTCGCCGGTTCCGCGCGCGGTGGAATCGGGACAGGTTCAAAGGGAGTTTCCTTGCGCTCGACGGGACGGGCAGCGCCCAGTGCCAAGCCGATCGCAAAAGAGCTGACAAGCAGGGCCGTGCCTCCATGGGAGAGGAACGGAAGCGGCATGCCCTTGGGCGGCGCGAGCTGCGTCACGACCTGCACGTGCACCATCGACTGCAGGGCGAAGGACAAGAGCAGACCGAAGGCAGCCAGAGCGCAGTACCGATCGCGGATCGAGAGCAGGAAACGCAGGCCGAACCAGGCGAAGGCCGCGAGCAGCGCGATCACGAGCCACACGCCGAACAGTCCCAGCTCCTCGCCGGTGAGGGCCAGCACGTAGTCGGTTTCCAGATAGGGCACACGCGCGTTGCGCCACAGGCCCTGCCCCAGACCCACGCCGAAGAAATCGCCGCTCGCCATCGCGACCTCGGACTGTTCGACCTGGTGGTTGCTGGCCGAGCCGAGAAACATGGCGATTCGGCTGCGGATGTAGGCCACGAAGGTGATCAGAAGCAGCGCGGCGCTGCCGCCGATCCCGATCAGCGGACCGGCGACGTGCATCGACTGCACGCCCCCGACCCACATGGTCCCGAGGAAGCACAGCAGAAACAGCAGGCTGCCGCCCAGATCCGTCTCGCCCAGGATCAGCGCGAAGAAGGTCACGCCCACGGCGAGCATCGGGAGCACGCCCTTCTTGACATCGAGCACGTCCGGCCCGAGCTTCATGCAGCGGTCGGCGACCCACAGCACGCACACGATGCGGGCAAGTTCGGAGGGTTGGAACGAGAACAGGCCGAAGACCGAAACCCAGCGGTTGGCACCGTTGCGCGGATCGCCGAAGTACGGCACGTACACCAGCACCAGCGCGATGAAGCAGAACACCATCAGCCCGGGGATCAGGCGGCGCAGGCCTTCGGGTCCGATGCGAAAGCCCACCAGCAGCACGATCAGGGCCCCGATGCGGAAGAAGACCTGATCGCTGAAGATCCTCCAGAAATCCTCGATCGGCGCGGTGGTCGCGGCATGGTTGACCTGCACCAGCAGGCCCAGTCCCAGCAGCGAGAGCACCACGAGGAAGATGGCCAGAGCCGGCTTGGCGGGATCGGCGACCTCCGCGCGGCGCGCGAAGTCATCCAACCACTCGCCGATGTTGGTCTGCTTCTCGCGCGGCAGCGCGTCGGTCTGGGCTGATTTTCTCCAGAAGCGTGCCATGCCGTTCAGCGCACCTTCAGCAGGGCGAGGGAGGCGAGCGCGCAGATGCCTGCGATGATCCAGGCGCGCACGACGATGGTGACCTCATGCCAGGGCACCGCGGCGGGCGCGAAGATGCCGCCCTTGAGCTGCAGTCCGTGGTGGATCGGAGCGCAGGTGAACAGGCGCTTGCCGCCGCTGGCGCGGAAGTAGCGCGTCTGCAGCCAGCTCGAGCCCAGCTCCGCGAAGAACACGAAGCCGATCAGCGGCAGCACCAGCTCCTGCTTGGAAACGACCGCCATCCAGGCCAGCAGGCCGCCCAGCGGCAGCGACCCGGAGTCCCCCATGAAAACCTTGGCGGGGAAGGCGTTGTACCAGAGGAACCCCATGCAGGCCCCGCACAGCGCGCCGCCCATCACCGCCATTTCGCTGGCGGCGGAAACATGCGGCAGGTGCAGGTAGCTCGTCCAGTCCGGCCGACCCATGACGTAGCAGAACACCGAGAGCGCCGCGCCCGAGATCAGCATGCAGCCGGCCGCCAGTCCGTCGAGGCCGTCGGTGATGTTGCAGGCATTCGAAGTTCCCACCACCACCAGCCACTGGAAGAACAGGAAGAACAACACGCCGAGGAGGCCCATCGAGGCCAGTCCGAAGGCCACGTCCTTGAAAAAGGGCGGATAGAGTGTCAGCAGCGTGTCTCGGCCGGTCGTGATCGCGTAGTAGCACAGGCCCGCGATCACGCCGCCGGCGACGATCGAAAGGCCCAGCATCTTGGCCTTGGGCGTCAGCCCCTTGCAGTTGGGGATCGTGAGCTTCTTGTAGTCATCGACGAAGCCGACGGCGGCGAAACCCACGGTCAGGAAGATGCCCAGCACCAGATGCAAGTTGTCGAGGCGCCCCCACAGCAGCGCGGCCCCCACCAGCGAGGCGATCAGGAAGCTGCCGCCCATCGTGGGCGTGTTCTTCTTGCCCATCTTGACCGTCAGTTCCGCCAGCTCCTTGGAATCGACCTTGGTGGTGTCCTCACCCACCTTGTGGCGGCGCAGCCACTCGATCACTGGCTTGCCCAGCAGCAGCGCGAGCAGGAAAGCCGTGATCGCGGCCGCGACGGCGCGGAAGGTGATGTAGCCGAACAGCGGCACGCCGAACAGCTCCTCGAGCAGCCCCGGAATCAAGCGTTCACCTCCTGCGTCCGCGGCTTGCGCGCGGCGAGCAGGTGCGTCACCAGCCGATCCAGACCCGTGCGGCGACTGCCCTTGACCAGCACCACGTCGCCTTCGCCGAAGATGCCCGCGGCGCGCGCGATGGCCTCCTCGGTGGTCGGCACATGGAATAGGCGGTCAGCGGGGAAACCGGCCTCGAGCGCTCCCGCCGCCGTGGCGGCGGTGGACTCGCCGACGAGCAGCAGCACGTCGATGCCGCCCTCGGCGGCGTATTCGCCCAGAGTCTTGTGCAGCTCGCCCGACAGTTCGCCGAGTTCCAGCATGTCGCCCAGCACCAGCACGCGGCGGCGGTAGCCGTGCATGCCGCGCAGCACGCGCACGCTGGCGCGGGCCGACTCGGGATTGGCGTTGTAGCTGTCGTCGATCAGCGTGAAGCCGTCCACTTCATGACGCTCCATGCGCCGCTGGGCGGGACGCAGGCTCGACACCGCCGGCAGCACCTCGTGCCAGGGCAGGCCGATCGCCTGACAGGCCGCCAACGCCGCCAGCAGGTTGTGCACGTTGTGCAGGCCCAGCAGCGGCGAGCTGATCTCGTAGCCGTCGAGCTTGAAGTGCGTCTGGCCGTTCTCGAAGCGGATTTCCCGCGCGTTGAGATCGCCGGCTCCCTCCAGGCTGTAGGTCAGAACGCGGGCGCCGGTCTCGCGGGCCATCGCGGCCGTCCAGCGATTGTCGGCATTCAGCACCGCGACCCCCTCGCGCGGCAGGCTGCGCACCAGATCGGCCTTCTCGTGCGCGACGCCGTCGATCGAGCCCAGTCCCGCCAGATGGGAGAAACCCACCGTCGTCACGACGCCGACATCCGGGCGCGCGATCCCCGCCAGCTGAGCGATCTCGCCCTTGCCGTTGGTGCCCATCTCGACCACCAGCGCCTCCGTGGCCGCCTCGGCTCGAAACAGCGTCAGCGGCACGCCGATGTCGTTGTTGAACGAAGCCGGGGATCCGGCCACGGACAGCCGCGAGCCCAGAAGCTCCATCAGGATGGTCTTGGTGGTCGTCTTGCCGCAGGAGCCGGTGATGCCGATCACCGGGCAAGTGAGGGTGCTGCGGTAGTGGCGCGCGACATCCTGCAGCGCACGGCGCGGATCGGCATGCTCCAGCACCGCCGCCGCGGGGGCGACCTTGCCAGCCAGTCGGCGTGCATCCCGGAGCAGCACACCGCAAGCGCCGCGCTCGAGGGCATCCTGCGCGAAGCGCGCGCCATCGAAGTTGGGACCGCACAGCGCGAAGAAGAACTCGCCGCGCTGGATCGTGCGCGTGTCGGTGGAGATTCCGCGCACGCGCACTCCCGAGGCGCCGCCGATCAGCGTGGCGGCGCTCGCCTGGAGTATGTCCTCGATCCGTGTGTCCTTCATGATGCCAGCAACTCCGCGGCGACCTTGCGGTCATCGAAGTCCATGACTGTGTTTCCCGTCGTTTGCGTGCTCTCGTGACCCTTGCCGGCGATCAGCACGATGTCGCCTTTGCGCGCGCACGCGAGCGCCTGCCGGATCGCGTCTCGGCGGTCGACTGCGACGAACCGCTCGGCACGCGCCGGCACCATCCCAGCGAGCACCTCGGCGATGATCGCTTGGGGATCCTCGCTGCGAGGGTTGTCGCTGGTCAGTACCGCGATGTCGGCAAGTTCGTTGACCACCCGGCCCATCGGCGCCCGCTTCCCACGGTCACGGTCGCCTCCGCAGCCAAAAACAACGATCAGACGGCCCCCGCTGGCGGCGTGGTCCGTGCCCCTCGTTCCCGTCCCCGACGCGCGGTCGGAAGGCGTGGAACGCGTGCTCTTGTGCGGGTTGGCAAAGGGCGTGTCAAGAGGCTGTTGCGCGCAGTTCGCGAGGCTTTCCCGCAGCGCGCGACAGACATTCGCCAGCGCGTCCTCGGTATGCGCATAGTCGACGTACACGAGGCGGCCTCCGCGCGGATCGAAAACGCGCTCGAGACGACCCGGTGCGGGCGAGACGGTTGCGAGTCCGGCCACGATCGCGGCCGGACTCGCTCCCGACAGCAGCGCGCAGGCGCTGGCGCACAGCGCATTCTCGATGTTGAACCGGCCGGTCAGCGGAACACGCACCTCGCACCTCGAGATCCCCATCCCATGGAGCACAAGGCGCGTGCCGCTGTCGTCGGTCACCAGAGAAGACGCATGCAGATCGCCCTGCGACCCTGCGCTGTTCGATGTCACGCGGTAGCGCACGACTTGTGCGCCACGCTCTTTGGCGAGCGTCGCCAGCCGAGCAAGAGCCGGATCGGCGGCATTGAGGATCGCGAAGGCACCCGGTTCGAGGCTCTCGAACAGGCGCGCCTTGGCGCGGAAGTAGCTCTCCATGTCGCCGTGGTAGTCGAGGTGGTCGCGCGTCAGGTTGGTGAACTGCGCGGCCTGCACCTTCAGTCCCGCCAGGCGCTCCTGATCGAGCGCGTGCGAGCTCGCTTCCATGGCGATCGCCTGCCCGCCTAGCTCCACATGCCGGGCGAGGATGCGGGCCAGCTCGGTCGCATCCGGGGTCGTGTGGGTCGCGGGCTCGAGCCGGCCGTCCGCCAGCCGGTTGCCCGCCGTGCCGAGCACGCCCGATCGCTGGCCGCCGGCCGCCAGAAGCTGGGCCGTGAGGTGCGCGGTGGTGGTCTTGCCGTTGGTGCCCGTCACGGCAGCGACGAACAGCCGCCGGGCCGGTTCTCCGAGCACTCGATGGGCCGCCTCGCCGGTGGCGCGCCGCGCCTGTGGATGCAGCCACGCAGGCACGCCGGGCAGCCCGGCCGCGAGTTGCGCATCCGCCGTCAGCACCGCGCTCGCCCCGCGCCGCAGCGCCTCATCGACGTAGCGCCGGCCGTCGTCGCGCGTGCCCGCCAGGGCGGAGAACAGATCACCGGGGCCCACCCGTCGGCTGTCCAGCTGGACACCGGTGATCTGCGGTCCATCGTCCCGCACGGACGAGAGGGACCCCCCCAAAATCCGAGCCAGCTCAATGAGGCGCACGCTGGGCCTCCTTCCAAGGCTGCTCGGTCTGCTTGGCCGCCGCTTCGACGAAGCGGTTCTTCGGCTTGTTCTCTTGCTTGGGCCCGAGTTTTTCGTCGACCAGCGGCGCGAAGCCGCGCACGTCGCGGGCGTGCACCGGCACGCCGCCGCGGGTGAGACCCAGGGCCTCCTTGAGGATGCTCATGGCGCCCGGACCGGCGGTCTCCGAGCCGTAGTGGCGCGCGCCGCGCGGTTCCTCGACCACCACGAAGACCAGCACCTCGCGCTCGCTGTCCGGCAGGCGCCCGAAGACGACGATCGAGCAGGTGTAGCAGTTGCCGCGGTGCGGCTTGCGCTGCAGCAGCTCCTTGCGCGTGAGACGCGGCGTGCCCGGCTGGTGGTGCTGGTTGTACTCCAGCTCCGCGTGCAGGCAGACCTCGTTGCCGACCTTCTGGGCGGTACCGGTCTTGGTCCCCATCAAGATCTCGTCGGTGTAGAGGAAGCGACCCGTGCCGTAGCGCGCGCCGGCGTTCATCATCGAGCGCAGGCTCGCGGCGGTCGCTTCCGACCAGATGCGCGTGCCGCCCTCGGGCTCGGGCAGTGCCTCGATCCGGCCGTTCTGCTCGACCGCGTCGATCAGGCGCAGCGGGCGCCACAAGCCCCCGCGCACCAGAGCGGCGAGACCGGCTGCATGCTGCCACATCGTGACACCTAGCTCGTGGCCGATCGAGGTCGAGGCGTGCTTGTAGATCTTGTCCCAGGGCCAGGAGGGCACGCTGCCCTTGCGCTCAGGCCCCAGGCCCGCGTGCGGGTAGTCGCCGTAGCCCATCAGCTTGAGGCGCTTGTAGTGTTCGAAGGGATCGGTGCGCAGGCCGATCTGCACCATGGCCGCATTGGACGAGTAGGCCAGCGCCTGCTCAGGCGTCAGGTGACCGTGCTTGGCGCCCTCGGCCTCGCCGATCTTGCGCTTGCCCTCGAGCGCGGCGCTCAGCTGGTGGGTGTCGATCGTGTCGTGCTCGGGATCGATCGCGCGGGTATCGACCGCGGTCGCCATGACGAGCGTCTTCATCGTCGATCCCGGCGTGAACACGTGCAGCGCGGGCATGAAGCCCCACACGCCGTACTCCGAGACCGATTCCACCGCCAGCACGCGACCGCTCGCCACCTCCAGGGCGATCGCCATCGCCATGGCGGGCTTGTGTTCCTTGCTGATGTCCTCGAGCACGACCCGCATGTGGCGCTGCAGCGCGAGATCCAGCGTGGTGATCACGCGCGGCGTGGGGCTGGCGACATCCAGATCCTGGAAGTGGCGGCGCGGGCTGCGGCGCGGCACATAGCTCGCGAGGAAGTAGTAGCGCTCGGGATCGGTCTCGACCCAGTCGAACTCTGGCTGCTGCAGGAGATCGTAGGCCGCCAGCTCCAGCCCGCTGACGGGGCTGGGGTAGTTGAGCCGCAGGAGGGTGCGGGCCTCGAGCTCCGCCTCTTCGTCCTCGCCCAGCGGACGGTCGGTGGGCAGCAGTAGTTCCTGACGGGCCCGCGCGCGCGCTTCCTCGGCGTCGAGCATGCCCCACGCGCCCAGCACCGCCATCGGCAGCTCGTCGGCGCCGCCCGCGCGCGGCGGATAGGTACGCTTGTTGATCGGCACCAGCTTGATTTGGTACGAGCGCACGCGCTGGGCCTTGAAGAACTCGTACAGGCGCATCGAGACCTCGGGCTCGACCTCCTTCTTGAGCACCTTGTACTGCAGGGGAAACAGGGCACCCCACACCAGCTGGCGCATGTCGCGCAGCTCGTTGGGATCGCCGTCCAGCGCGCGCTTTTGTTCGCGGCCCACCAGGCAGGTGATCAGCTCGTCGCCGATGCGCCGGGTCCAGGCCACCGTGCTGGCGGCCTTGTGCTGCTCGCGCACTTGTGGGGACAGCACCAGCAGCGGGTTCCAGTGCAACTGCCACTCGCCGGCGCGGCTCTGGCGGATTTCCATCCCGGCCACCGGGTTGGCCGGCGCCTCGGGATCGAGGCTCCCCCGCGCGATCCAGCCCTGGATCGCGCGCGCCTGCGCGTCGTCGAGGCGGAAGGGAGCCTTCTCGACGGTGATCCAGCCGTTGACGGCGTTTTCGGGCAACAAGGCGGCGATCGCCTGCTCGCGGCTCCAGCCCAGAATCCGCGCCAGCTCGGGAATGAACGTGTTCGGAGTGTGCGCCTGCCACAGGGCGCAGGGGTAGGCGACCAGTTCCTGACGCTCCATCGAGAGCGCCAGCGGCACGCCGCTGCGGTCGACCAGATCGAAGGTGACTTCGGAAGAGCGCTGCTCGGTGAGCGCGCGCGGCTGGGCCGCTTCGCCGCGGACGGCGATCACGAAGGCCTTGAGCGCCACCACCCCCAGCACGATCAGGATCAGCAGGAAGGCCGCCGCCAGACGCAGGCCGGAGGCCGACTCGAAGCTCGCCTTGAGTTTGTGGCCACGGATCACAGGTCCGCCTCCCGCGCGTCGATCTGCTGCTGCGAGGGCGTCTTTTCCTTGGCGCGCTCGATGACCTGCTCGTCGTAGGGCAGCACGCCCCAGTCCGCCGCCAAGAGGCGCACCTCGCGCTCGCGAGTGATGCCCTCCAGCATCCGGCAGCGCTCCATCACCTCATTGAGTTCCGCGCCGCGATGGCGATTCTCGGCCTGCTGCAGGCTCGTGAAGAGCCCCAAAGCCAGGCAACCGGCGGCCAAGGCGAAGGACAGCACCGTGCGGGTCATGAGCAAGCTCCTTCCAGTCGGCGGGCGACGCGCAGCCGGGCCGAGCGCGCGCGCGGGTTGGAGCGGCACTCCTCGCGCGAGGGCTCGATGGCGCCCTTGCCGATGCGCTCGAAGGCGCCCGCGCGCTCCCACTCCGCGAGGCGCTGCTTGACGAGCGCGTCTTCGCCCGAGTGGAAGCTGATCACGAGCAGCAGGCCGCCGGGCGCGAGCACTTCGCAGGCCGACTCCAGCGCCAGACGCAGCTCCTCGCCCTCCTCGTTGACCGCCCGGCGCAGAGCCTGGAAGCACAGGGTCGCGGGGTGGATCTTGCCGCCGCGCGGACCACGCCCCGCGACGCGCGCGATCAGATCCGCCAGGGGCAGCGTGCGCGCGAAGGGCGCGTTGCGGCGCGCTTCGACGATGGCCTTGGCGATGGCGCGCGAGCGCGTCTCGCCGCCCTCGTGATAAAACAGATCCGCCAGCTCGACCTCGCTCCAGCCGTTGACGATGTCCGCGGCCGTCTCTGCGCGCGTCGGGTCCATGCGCATGTCGAGCGGGCCATCCGCCTGGAACGAGAAGCCGCGCTCAGGCTGATCCAGCTGCATCGAGCTGACGCCCAGATCGAGCAGCACCGCCATCACCGGCGCGACGCCTTCCGCGCGCACGGCCTGAAGCAGCTCCGAGGCGCGCGAGTGGCGCACGCGCACGCGCGCACCGAAGGGCGCGAGGCGCTCATCCGCCAGCTTCAACGCCGCGGGATCCTGATCGAGTCCCAGCACGGAAAGCTGCGGGAACGCCGCGAGCACGCGCTCACTGTGGCCTCCCAGCCCCAGCGTCGCGTCGACCCACCAGCCCGTTCTGGGCTGAGGCCCTTCGGTGCGGAGCACGCTCAGGATCTCCTCCACCAGCACCGATTGGTGCAGGGAGCGCGGATCCCCGGCGCTCGAGCCCGAATTTGCTCGTTGTTCCACGGTCAACATTTCCCCACCGAATGTGTCTATGCGTCGCGCGCGGGAGCGCCTCGGCCGAGCACCTCGTCGAGATGCTGCAGCAGGTCGCCATGGCTCGCTTCGTACTTGTCCCAGGCTTCCTTGGACCAGATCTCCGCCCGGTCCCTGACACCGACAAGAACCACATCCTTGTCGATGCCGGCATGTCGCTTGAGCTTGTCCGGCATCAGCACCCGGCCGTTGGAGTCAAGCTCCACCTCCACCGTGTTCGCGTAGAACACGCGCTGCGCGGCGCGCAGCTCCGCACTGGCGAAGGTGCGGGCCTCGAACTCGCGCTGCACGCGGTCGAACCCTTCCTTCGAGAACAGGTAGAGGCAGTGGTCCTGGCCGGCGCTGAGGAAGGCGACAAGGCTCCCCTGCTCCGTGCGGGACAGTTGCTCCTGAATCCTTTTGGGAATCACGAGGCGGTTCTTGCTGTCGAGGGAGTGCTGGTACTCACCGAAGAGCACACATCACCCCCACCCGCGACGCGCGCGGACACAGCAAGCCCCACAAAGTCCCACCAAGCTCCACAACTTGATTCGACACTCCCACAATAGGCCTCGCAAGCGCCTCCAAACGCACTTCTCGGGCTTTCGGGGGCCTGTGGAGAACTCAGAAGTGGGTTAACCGCAGCCTGTCGCGCCCGCGCGGGCCTGAACCACAACTAATGGTGGACTTGGAGGCTCGCGAGGCCTCTATTTCCCACCGATGGGAAGTTCTCAAAAAAAACGAGCAAAAAGCTCGCTCAGCAACGGTCAAGCACGCGACGAAGCCCCGGTCGTTGGACCTGCAGGCTTGAGTGATGAGGAGCGCGGCGAGGCCTGGTAGGAGGAGCGCAAGCCCCCGGGGCGCGCCGGCCAAAGCGTTGCCCGTGCGCTCTGGGTTCGGCTCAAGGCGAGCGCGCGATTCCGCGCGCCGACTTCCCAGAAAGGCTCTTTCCCATGAAACGCGCTTCCCCTCTTGTCTTCCTTGGCCTCGGTGCGGCAATCGCCACGGGTGCTCTGTTCCTGATGTCTCAAGCCGTGCCGCAGACCTCGACCCACTCGGGCTCGTATGGCCCGCCGAAGAAGAATGTGGTGAACATCTTCGACACCAACCTCACCATGGCAGGCGGGCAGGATCTCGCCATCTACACCGTACCTCCGGATCGCTGGCTCACGGTGACGGCTTGCCAACTCGTTAGCGGGATCGGCACTGCCGGGATATGGGGTGAAAACTACGGGGGAGTATTCACTCCCAAGGGCAACACATTCACCGGCGCCGAACCCTCGGGCGACGCTGTCGGGTGGGTGTTTCGTCCCGGAGCTCAGCTTGTATTCAGGAACACCTCTACGATCGGCGCATCGATATCTCGGTACTCCGTCATCGGCTACCTCTCCCGCGAGTGAGCCTTCGCCGCTACTCCGCGGAGTACGCCGGCGATGGTGTCACGCAGGGATGCAACTGGCATGAGCCCAAGAGCGGATCGTTGGGATGGGAAGGCCTGCCTCCACGCGAGGTCGAGCTTCGCGGCCTCCTGAATGCGAGGGGTCGGGGATCGCCCCTGAGGATACTGCCCCCATCGTGGACTTGTGCCGACTGAGCCGCCTGTCGGCCACGAAGCTGCCGCCACTGAGCCATCCGGGCCGCCGAGTCCTCCTGCGTGATGGGATCTCAGCCACCCGGGTCTTCATCAGTCCCCGGAAAGGGAGCCGTGTCGCCCGCGGGCCTGATGTTGGAGCTCAACGGGGCCGAACGGACGGCGAAGCCGGTCACGGGACCTTGAGTGGAGCGAGGGTTCAACCCGCACTTGGTGCGCTCGGCAGGCTGAGCGACATGTGAACCTTGGACCTAAAGCCTGTGGGCGTGAGCACGGCCATGGGTTCCACGCCGTACGCTTGGAAGCCGAGCGTCGCATACAAGCGAAGTGCGGGCGTATTCCCTTCCGTGACCTCGAGTTGGACAACGCGGATGTCGCCGCGCGCCACACACAACTGGATGGCCGCCCAGAGCAGGGCGCGGGCGGAGCCCCGGCCTCGCGAGGGTGGCAGGACGTACATGCCGACGATCCGTGCCTTATGCCTTGTCTTGGTTCTTCCGGAGAACTCCAGCGCGACCGTTCCGACCAGGCTCCCACCGACAAAGTCGCCCAGAACGACCGTCATTCCCTCCGGATGGGCGATGCGCTGGATCCACCACTCGTCCGGCTGCTTGGCCCGCTCTTGCGGGGTGGACGTGAATGCGTCGGCAGCATGCTCGTAGGCGTGCAGCATCAGCGCCTTGTACGACGCTGCATCCGAAGCGGTGAGGATGACGACGGTCACGTTGGAAGACGGGCTGATGCGGATTCGGCGAAGCTGCATCCTACAGCCGAAGGCGGCGCAGGGCTCCGCGCAGGATCGCCACCGTTGGGGCCGGTCAGGCCGGAAGGGAAACCGGCTTCGTCAACGCTCAAGCACTTGCCGAAGCCCCGGTCGTTTGACCGGAGGACTCGAGCGGCTCGGAGTCCGCGGACGCGCTCGCATCCGAATCCCCCGCTCCCGACTCCAAGAAGCCCGCGTCCGCTCCCTCGAAAACCTGCAGCAGTTCTCCCTGCAGGCTCGCCAGCCGCTCGGGGCTGAAGTCGAACACGAACACCTTCCACAGCTCCTGCCGGCGCGGTTGGCGCACGATCAGCGCTTCGCCGTCCTCCCCGCGCGAAACGCGCTCGAGCTTGAGACGCCGCTTGCGCATCAGGATCAGGCACAGGACGAAGCGCAGCTGCCGGATGCGCTCCTCGGTCCGGCCTTCGAGGCGCAGGAAAAGCTGCTCGAGCGTCGGCAGGTCGAATTCCAGCCCGCGCTTCTTGGTGGCGCTCATGCGCGTGAACCAGAAGAACAGATCCTCGCGGTCGGGCGAGGGCTGGAAGCAGGCCGTGCAGCTGTCCGAGCGGGAGAGCTCCTCACCGCGGATCGAGAGCAGGGAGACATGCCGCTCGCCCTCGCGGAATTCCCGCTCGCAAGTGGCGCAACGAGGGGCTCTGTGCGTGATTTTCCATTCAGCCATCGCCCGTCTACTTTGCGCCAAGGCCCGGGCGGGGTCAACGCCGCGAACCAATTCTGTCCCACCATTCCTGCCACTCCGCGAGGCTGCGATCGCGCCGCTCGCCCGAGAGCGCCTCGAGGCTCTTGCGCCCAGCCTTGACGGCCGCGGCCGCGCCCTTGCGCTCGAGCGGAATCAGGCCGTCGATCAGCCAGGGAATCGCGCGCGGCTCGCCAAGCACGCCGAAGCCCTCGGCGGCCTTCTGGGCCACGGCGAGGTCGGGGTCGGCGAGGCCTTGGCGCAGGATCCCGGCCACGAAGCCCTTGTTCTGCTGCTGCGCGCCGATGCTCGCGAGGCTGGACTGGGCCTCCCCGCGCACCAGCCATTCCGGATCGTGCCGCGCGAGCGCGCCGAGTCGCTCCCACTCGGCCGTCGGGATCGGCGTCTCTCCCGCGGGCAGCTTGCCCCACAGCTCCACCATGCGGCGACGCACGCTTGCGGAAGGATCGGAGCAGCGCGCCGCCACCGGGGCGCGGGCGCCGGGGCCGATCGCGATCAGGAGATCGGCGCTGAGGTAGGCCACGACGCCGTCGCCTTTGGCGGTGAGCTCCACCAAGAGGGGCGTCGAGTCCGCCGGCATGCGCACCAGCTGGGCGCGCGAGCGCTCGAAGGGACCGTCCGCCTCGCCGATCCCGGCGAGCTTGGACTGCTCGAAGTGGCGCACGAGATCGCGCACGAGGTTGTCGACCAGAAAGCTCCGCTCGTCCGGGTTGGCGAGCACGCTCGGTTCCAGCTCCGCCCACTGCGCACCGCCCGCGCGCCAGGCGGAGAGGATCGCGCGCTCGCGCTCCGGCAATTCGTCGGTGCGCAGCACGCGCGGCCGCTCGAGCGGGGTCGGCAGCGGTGAACTCGCCGTCGGCGCCGGTGAATGGCTGTTGCAGGCGCCCAGCCAGACAAGCAGCAGCAGTTTGCCTGTCCTCACGCGCCTCAGCCCTCGGCGTACAAGGCTTCGAGCGCCTCGATGTGGCCCGTGCGGCTGGCGGGCGCAACGATCCTTGCCCGTGCGCTCTCCAGCTGCGCCGGATCGCGCAGGAAACAGGCCAGTTGCTCACTCAGAGCCTGCACATCGCCGGTCGGGAACAGCCAGCCCGCGCGGCCTTCCTCGATCCACTCCGGCAGGGCACCGCAGGCGCTCGCCAGCACCGGCAGGCGCGCGGCGCGCGCTTCCAGCAGCACCAGCGGTGCGTTTTCCCACCACAGGCTCGGCACTACGAGCAGATCCAGTCCGCCCAGCGTCTCGAAGAGCTGCTCGCGCTCCACCCGACCGCACAATTGCGCGCCGACGCGCGCGGCGAGGGGCTCAAGCTGTTGTTGGTAGGCGGGCTCGTGGTCCGCGGGGCCGAAGATGCACAGCTCGCCGCGCTCGCGCAGCTCCTTGTCGATTCCGCCCCACGCCTCGAGCAGCACATGCACACCCTTGGCTTCGATGCGCGCGCCGAGGAAGCCGATGCGCACGCGCGTGCCTAGTCGACGCAGGGCCCGCGCCTGTGGCGGAATGTCCAGGCCGAAGGGCAGCAGGCGACAGTGATCCGCGGCCAGCTTCCACTCGGCCTCGAAGCGCGCTTTCAGGAAGCGGCTGGGAGCGAGGAAGCGGCGCACGAAGGGCACGGTGCGATCGCGCAGGCTCTGCTCGCGCGCCGTGACCATCGACACGAGGCCAGGATCCGGATCGGGCAGTGCCCCTTGGGAACCAGCTACCGGCGAGGAGCGTGGCGCGAGCTTGCGCACCATGGGACCGAGATCGAGGCCCGTTCCGGAGCGCAGACCCGCGAGCGTCTGGCCCACGCGCCGCTGCAGGTCGGACTGCGCGAAGGGAAAGCCGATCAGGCAGCGACCGCACTCGGCCGGCTCGATCGTCTCGCACAGCTGTCCATCGGGACGGCGTCGCTGACCGAAGCGCGGACAGCGCAACCAGTAATCATGCAGCGTGAAATAGACCGGCGCGTGGCGCGCGGCGAGTTCGACGCAGCCCGCCGACCAGTGGAGCAGGTGCTGGATGTGCACGCGCTCTGGCTTGATCTGCTCGAGCTTGGCCGCGTACAGCGCTTCAATGCGCGCGTGCGACCAGGTCTCGCTCCAGTCGCGGTGGAAGAGGTTGTTGATGAGCTCGTGGACGCGGTAGCCGTGCTCCTCGCGCACGACCCAAGACAGATCCGCGCGCGAAATCTCCTTGCGCGTCGCGAGCACCTCGACGGCGTGGCCGCGCTGCGCGAGCGCGCGCGCCAGATCCGCGGTGTAGGTCTCGGTGCCCCCTCGGCCATGCGGAGGAAAACGGTGGCTTTGCAGCAGGATCTTCACGGGTTCTTTTGGTGCCGGGAGCCTAGCAGGTGAGTGCGCAGGGGGCGGGGGAAAAGAGCGCAGATCGCATCCTGAGGGGGTGCCCTACGCTACGATGAGCCCAAGGAGGAGGCCCTCGTGCTCAAGAAGATCCTGTACGCCCTGATCGGTCTGTTCGTGCTGATCCAACTGGTGCCCGCCAACCGTGAGAACCCACCGGTGCGGGCCGATCTCGAGGCGCCCGAGGCCGTCACGGCGATCCTCAAGCGCAGCTGCTACGACTGCCACTCCAACGAAACCCACTGGCCCTGGTACTCCTACATCCAGCCGGTGGCCTGGCTCGTGGCGCACGATGTCGAGGAAGGCCGTGAGCATCTGAACTTCTCCGATTGGGGTCTGTACAGCGCCGACAAGCGCTCTTCGAAAAGCGAGGAATGCGTGGAGCAGATCCAAGCGGGCGAGATGCCGATGTCGATCTACGTGCTGATGCACTCGGAGGCGAAGATCAGCCCGGAGGATCTGGTGGTGCTGAAGCAGTGGTCCGACGGGCTGTAAGGAGCTTGCTCTTGGCGGATTGGAGAATCTCGCGACCCTGATCCACAATCTCGAAGGTTCGCACGCGGATTCCGCGCTGGCGGCGCTCGGCCTGTGGTTCTCCATCGACAAACCTTCGATGCAGGCCGAGCTGCCGACTGCGCCACAAGCGAACAAGCCGACCATCTCGGCCCCACTACCCTCCGATTTCGGCCAGACGAGTATCCGGTCTACGACTCGTTGGTGAAGTTTCGTTGCTCGACTTCAAGCGCCAG
The DNA here is from genome assembly GCA_044359355.1 of Planctomycetota bacterium. Classification (GTDB taxonomy): domain Bacteria; phylum Planctomycetota; class UBA1135; order UBA1135; genus SYGM01. The sequence goes on from JBIKMH010000027.1 coordinate 39,558, forward strand.
CGCCTCGCGTGGGCCGAGCAACGTCCCCGGTCGGGCGATGTGAGTGGCTGGGAAGCGCGAGAACCGGTATTTCTCGCGGAGCTGGGGGTGCTGGCTACCCAGCGTTTGGAGCAGGCGCTCGCGCAGTGGCCTTGAGCCCTGCGGGTCTGAGAGCGACAGAGCGGCCTCAGCGCTCGCCGAGAATCCAGCGCGGGCGCTGCACGCGCTTGAGCCCGAAGGCCTTCGTGGCGCGCGCTTCGATCACCGCCATGGCTTCATCGGGTGAATCCGTGAACACGATGCGCTCGAGATCCTTGGCGTCGATCGTGCCGGCCGCGACCATGTCATCGAACAGCTCGCGCAGATCCTGCCAGTAATCGGTTCCCATCAGGATCAGCGGGAACTCCTTGATCTTGCCGGTCTGGATCAGCGTGGCGGTCTCGAAGATCTCGTCCATCGTTCCGAAACCGCCGGGCAGCACGACGAAGGCGTAGGAGTACTTGACGAGCATCACCTTGCGCACGAAGAAGTGGCGGAAGGTCACGAAGCGATCGAGATAGGGATTCTCCTTTTGCTCGTGCGGCAGCTCGATGTTGCAGCCGATGCTGCGCCCGCCGACATCCTTGGCGCCGCGGTTGGCAGCCTCCATGATGCCCGGTCCCCCGCCGGTCATGACCGTGAAGCCCGCGGCGGCGAGGCGCGCGCCCATCTTGCGGCCGAGTTTGTAGTAGCGGTGGTCCTCGCCGAAGCGCGCCGAGCCAAAGACAGTGACGCAGGGCCCCACGAAGTGCAAGCGGCGGAAGCCCTGCAGGAACTCGAAGAAGATGCCGAGCGCGCGCAGCAGTTCCGAGCCGCGCGAGGCCGGGCCTTCGAGAAACGGGATGTCGGGATGCTGGCGCGGGGCGGGGCTCATGCGGGAGTGCAGCGGGAGTGCAGGGAGACTGCTATACTCCCGCGCTTTTCGCAATCCTCAAGATCCCCCCAGCACCCCAGTCAGCAGATGATCGTCCAGAAGTTCGGCGGCACCTCGGTCGGCAGCGCCGGCGCCATCGCGCGCCTCGCCGAGATCGTGCGCGCCCACCGCGACCGCTCGCCGGTCGTCGTGGTCAGCGCGGTCGGCGGCGTCACCAACAAGCTCTTCGCGCTCGCATCGCAGGCGCTGACCGGCGAGGACACGCGGGCACCGTTCGAGGCACTGGTCCTGCAGCACCAGACCATCCTGAAGGAGCTGGGGCTGCCCGAGGCTACCATTGCTCGCGAGCTCGCCGAGCTGGAGCGCCTGGTCTCAGGCATCGGACTCGTCCGCGAGCTCACGCCGCGCACGATGGATCAGCTGGCGAGCTTCGGCGAGCGGCTCTCGGTGCGCATCGTGGCCGCCCACCTCACGCACAGCGGCACGCCCGCCCGGGCCTTCGAGGCGCACGAGGCCGGGCTTGTCACCGACGGGCGCTTCGGCGCCGCCCGGCCGCTGCCGGAGAGCGAGGCTTCGATCCGCGCCGCGCTTCAGGGCCTGCGCGAGTGCCCCGTGATCACGGGCTACATCGGCCGAGACCGCCAGGGCAACATCACGACGCTGGGCCGCGGCGGCAGCGACTACTCGGCGGCGATCTTCGGCGCGGCGCTGGGTGCACAGGAAATCCAGATCTGGACCGATGTCGACGGCGTGATGAGCGCCGATCCGCGCCTCGTGCCGCAGGCGAGGCAGGTGCCGCGGCTTTCCTTCGCGGAAGCGGCCGAGCTCGCCTTCTTCGGCGCCAAGGTGCTGCACCCGGCCACGATGGTGCCGGCGATCGAGAAGAACATCCCGATCCGCGTGCTCAACAGCTTCCGCCCCGAGCATCCCGGCACGGCAGTGGTCGCGCGGCTCGCCGAGGAGGAGCGGACGCTGAAGTCGATCACCAGCAAGGACCGGATCGCCGTGGTCAGCATCGTGGCCGCACCGATGCTCAACCAGTACGGCTTTCTGGAGCGCATCGCCGATGTGTTCGCGCGCCATGAGATCGTGGTCGACATGATCGCGACCAGCGAGGTCTCGGTGGCGCTGACCACTGATGCCTCGGCGAAGCTGGAGCCCGTGGTCGAGGAGCTGAGCCGCTTCTCGGAGGCGCGCGTGCTGCGCGAGCTGGCCATGATTTCGATCGTCGGCGAGGAGCTGCAGCGCTCCTTGCGCGTGCCGGCGCGGGTCTTCGCCTCCCTGGAGGCGCTGGGAGTGCGCGTCGAGATGATCAGCTACGGCGCCACGCGCAACAACCTGTGTTTCCTCGTGCCGCGCGAGCGCTTGCGCGAGGTCGTGCTGGCTCTGCACCGCGAGTTGTTCGAGCGCTAGCGTGCCGCGTGGAATCGCCCATGATCGTGCTGCTCGACAACTACGACTCCTTCACGTGGAATGTCGAAGCCGCCCTCAGCGCCTGCGGAGTGCAGGTGCGCGTGATCCGCAACGATGCGCACAGCGCGGCGGAGTTGCTCGAGCTCGGTCCGCGCGCGCTGGTGCTTTCGCCCGGGCCGGGAAGGCCCTCGCAGGCCGGGATCCAGCCGGAATTGCTGCGCTTGTCGCCGCCGGAGCTGCCGATTCTGGGCGTTTGTCTGGGTCACCAGGGCCTCGTCGAGCACTACGGCGGCCGCATCGTGCGCGACATCCAGCCGGTCCACGGCCGCGCGAGCCTCGTGCGGCACACCGCGCGCGGCTTGTTCCACGGGGCTCCCAACCCGCTGGCCTGCGGACGCTACCATTCCCTGATCGCCGAGCGCGAAAGCCTGCCCGAGTGCCTCGAACAGAGCGCCTGGACCGAGGACGGTCGGGTCATGGCCGTGGCGCACCGCACGCTGCCGCGCTTCGGTGTCCAATTCCACCCCGAGTCGATTCTCAGCCCTGATTGCCAGGTGCTGTTCGAGAACTTCGTGCGCCTGCTCCCCTGATGAACACCAGCACCCAACCCCTGCTCGAAGCGGTCCGTTGCCGCGCCGAGAGCCGCCGCCGCCGCCAGCCGCTGGAACGCCTGCGCGATCTGGTCAACACGGATTCCTGGCGCCGCGAGCGCTTCATCCAGGCGCTCAGCGCACCCGGTCTGGCGATCATCGGCGAGGTCTACCGCCAGAGCCCGGCTGGCGGCGTGCTGCTGCGCGAGGAGGCTCGCGCAGGCACCAACCCGGCGCGCCAGCCGATCCCAGGCCCCCGCTGGCATGCGCTGGTCGATGGCCTGCGCAGCGGCGGCGCGGCGGCGATCGCGGTCTGGACCGAGGAGGATGCTTACGGCTGCACGCTGGAGGATCTCCTGACCGTTGGACACGCCAGGCTGCCCCGCCTGCGCCGTGATTTCGTGCTCGACGAGGGCATGATCCTCGAAGCGCTCAACTACGGTGCGGACGCCATCGAGTTGCGCGCCGACACGCTCGAGGATGGCCCGCTGGCGAGCCTGCACGCGATCGTGCGCGAGCTGGGTGCGGCCAGCGTGCTGCGTGCGGAGGGGCCTGAAGAACTGCGGCGCGTGCTCGCCTGCGAACCCGACTACGTGCTGCTCGCCGGCCGCAGCGAATGGGAGGCGCTCGCGGCGCTCCTGCCCGCGGGCAAGCCCTTCCTGCTGGAGGATTCCGTCCGCGAGCGCGCCGATCTGGAGCTGGCCGCGCGGCTGGGCGCCAAGGCGGTGCTGATCGGCGAGCCGCTGATCCGCAGCGCGGATCCCGCGGCGCTGCTCCAGAGCCTGCGCGGCTGAAGTTTTTTTCCCAACCGTCCGATAAACCCGGCTGTGTTGGTTCGCCACTTCATGACCCGCTCGGTGTTCACCGTCGAGCCGCAGATGAGCGCTCTGCAGGCGCTGCATTACTTCAGGAGCCACGGCATCCGGCGCGCTCCGGTCGTCCACCATGGCCGCCTGGTCGGGATGCTGGCACAGAGCGATCTGTACAAGGTGCTTCCGATCACGGTGGCGAGTCAGAGTGAGGTGGCGGAAACGGAGGTGCCCGTCAGCGCCGCGATGAGCCACGTCGTCCACAGCCTGAGTCCGGATCAGCACCTGGAAGACGCCGCACGGCTGATGCTGCAGCACAAGTTCGGCGGCTTGCCCGTCGTGCAGGACGGCAGCTTGGTCGGGATCCTGACTGAATCGGATGTCTTCCGCGCGCTGATCGACATCGCCACCTCAGCCGGCGAAATCCGCATCACCTTCCAGCCCAAGCACGAGCACGAAGCCACGCTCGATCCCCTGATGGTGGCACTGCGAGCGGGCGCGAAGGTGCACACCTACCTGACGCACCAGCGCCCCGGCGGCGAGCGGCTGCACCTGCTGCGGATTTCCGGCGGCAAGCGGGAGACGCTGGTGCAAGGACTCGAGCAGGCCGGCTACGTGCTCGTCGAGTGGGGTTCGGACTCGCGGCCACAACTGCAGGTTGGGGCCCCCTCCCCGAGCTAGGACACGACTACCCGAGCGGGGACAGTGTCGATCATGGGCAGCGGATTTCTCGCGCGAACCCTGGGCGGCGCTCACTTCCCGATCAGGAAGTGGCAGATGTCGCCATCGCGCATCACGTATTCGCGACCTTCGGCGCGCAGCTTGCCCGCCGCGCGGATCGCGGCTTCGCTCTTGTAATGCAGCAGATCCGCAACCGAGTAGACCTCGGCCCGGATAAAGTGCTTCTCGAAGTCCGTGTGGATCACGCCGGCGGCGAGCGGCGCCGTGTCGCCCTTGTGGATCGTCCAGGCGCGGATCTCGATCTTGCCTGCCGTGAAATAGGTCTGCAGGCCCAGCAGATCGTAGGCCTTGCGCACGAGGCGGTTAAGCCCCGGCTCCTTGAGGCCCATGTCGGCGAGGAAGGTGGCACGGTCCTCGACCGGCAGCTTCATGATCTCGCCCTCGATGTCGCCGCACAGCGCCACGAATTCCGCGTGGTTCTTCGTGGCGTATTCGCGCACCCGGCTGGGCAGCGCTCCGGCGCCCTCGAGGTCGTCGTCGCCGACATTGGCGACGAACATCACGGGCTTGAGCGTGATCAGGCACAGGGGCTTGAGCGCCTCGTGTTCTTCCTTCTTCCACTCGACGGAGCGCAGTTGCTTGCCGGCTTCGAGGACCAGCTTGGCCTTCTCGAAAATGTCGCGCTGGAAGATCGCTTCCTTGTCCTGCGCGCGGGCCTTCTTGGAGACGCGCTCGATATTGCGGTTGACCGTGTCGAGGTCGGCCAGCGCCAGCTCGAGCTCGATGATCTCCACATCGCGCATCGGATCCACCGAGCCGGAGACGTGGATGATGTCGCCCTTCTCGAAGCAGCGCACGACATGCAGGATCGCGTCGCAATCCTTGATGTTGCCGAGGAACTTGTTGCCCAGGCCCTCGCCTGAGGCCGCCCCCTTCACGAGGCCGGCGATGTCGACGATCTTGACGCTCGCGGGGACGATCCGGTCGGTCGTGATGTGCTGGTGGATCTGCTCGAGGCGCTCATCGGGCACATCGACGACACCGATGTTGGGCTCGATCGTGCAGAAGGGGTAGTTGGCGCTCTCCGCCCCGGCAGCGGTGATGGCGTTGAAGATGGTGGACTTGCCGACATTGGGGAGTCCGACGATGCCGCAGGCGACGCTCATGGAGGGGGTTGATCCTTGGAAACGGGGGAGAAGAGTCTATCCGCAGGGCTGCTCCCCTTGCCAGAAGATCCGATTCCTGCGAGGCTCGCGGCCCGCATGTCCCTCGTATCCCTGCGCGGCATCGTCAAGAACTTCCGCGAGCGTCCGATCCTCGCCGGCGTCGATCTCACGATCGCCGAGGGGGAGCGCCTGGCGCTAATCGGGGGCAATGGCTCCGGCAAGTCCACTCTGCTCTCGATCCTCGCGGGAAGCGCCGAGCCGGACGAGGGTGAGCGCGCTGTGCAGCGCGGGCTGCGTATCGCCTGGCTGGAGCAGGAACCGCGCCTGGAGGCTGACTGGACGATCCGCGCGGCTGTGCAGGCCGCTTGCGAAGAGCGGGAGGAACACGAGGTCGAGGAAGTACTCTCGCGGCTTGAGCTTGGCGGCATTGATCGCCGCTGCAGGAACCTCTCGGGCGGCGAGCGCCGCCGGGTGGATCTGGCGCGCGCCCTGGTGGCTCGCCCGGGCTTGCTGCTCCTGGACGAGCCCACCAACCACCTCGACGCCTTCGCGACCGATTGGCTGGAGGATCACCTGCTTGCCACGCGCACGCCCTTCGTGCTCGTGACCCACGATCGCTACTTCCTCGACCGCGTCGTGACCCGCATCTGCGAGCTTGACCGCGGGGAGCTCCATTTTACCGAGGGCGGCTACGCGGACTATCTCGAGGAGCGCTCGCGCCGTCTCGATGTCGAGGCGAAAAGCGAGGCCTCACGCCAGATCCTGCTGCGGCGCGAGACCGCTTGGATGCGGCGCGGAGCTCCGGCGCGCACGACCAAGGCCAAGGCCCGCATCGGCCGCTACGAGGCGCTGGCCAGCGACGCGCCGATCCCCCTGTCGCGCGAACTTGAGCTGGAGATCCCGATGGGCCCGCGACTGGGCTCGCGCGTGGTGAAGGCCAACATCGTCTGCAAGTCGCTGGGAGGACACGCACTCCTGAAGAACCTCAGCCTCGAGCTCGCGCCGGGTGAGAAGCTCGCGGTGGTCGGACCCAACGGTGCCGGCAAGAGCACGCTGCTGAAGCTGCTGATGGGCGAACTCGCACCCGACAGCGGCACGATCGAGACCGGCGAGACGGTGCGCTTCGCCAGCGTCGCGCAGAGCAAGGAGACACTGGATCCGGAGAAGACCGTCTCTGAAGAAATCGCCGGCCGCAGCGAAATGGTGCGCATCGGGGAGCGCGAGTTGCGCGTCGAGAGCTTCCTCGACGGCTTCCTGTTCCCAGGAACCCAGAAACGCTCCCCCATCGGCAAGCTCTCGGGCGGTGAGAAAAGTCGGGTGCTGCTGGCGAAGCTCCTGATCCAGGGCGGCAATGTGCTGGTGCTCGACGAGCCGACGAACGATCTCGACCTTGCCACGCTGCGCGCGCTCGAGGAGGCCCTGCTGGTCTTCCCCGGTGCCTGCCTGATCGTCAGCCACGATCGCTGGTTCGTAGACCGCGTCGCGACGCGCATCCTGTACCTCGACGGAAAGGGAGGCGCGCGCCTGCACTCTGGCGATCTCTCCGGTCTGCTCGATCTGCTCACGAAGGAGCGTGCACAAGCGCAGGCCGCCAGCCGTGCCCAGCCGCTCAAGGCCGCGCGCACCGGGGAAAAAACCGGGGACAAGGCGCGGAAGAAAGGCCTCGCGCCCTGGCAGCAGCGCGAGTATGACGGGCTGCTCGCGCTCATCGAGGCCGCGGAGGCGCGCGAGAAGCAGGCTGCAGCGGCGCTGGAGGATCCAGCCCTGTACACCGGCCTGCGCGAGCAACTCGCCGCAAAGCAAGCCGCGCACCAGGCGGCAGCCGCCGAGCTCGAGCGATTGCTGGCGCGTTGGGAGGAACTCGAGGCGCTAAAGGGCGATTAGCAGGGACCGGGACTCTCAGGCAGCACTCGTTTTTGCAGCCAGCAGAGCTCTTCCACGCTTCCACACTTCCTGCTGGAAGCTGGTCACTGGAAGTTGATCGTGCCGTCGCCCTTGAAGATCCAGACCGAGTCGCCGTTGATCGTGGTAGTCACGACGCTGCCCGTCGTGCTGGCGATCTGTGACCCAGCCACGCGGATGATGACCACACCCGATCCACCGTTGGAGTATTGACCACCGCCGCCCCCACCTCCCGTGTTCGCCGCAGCGTCCTGGACGGCTGCGCTGTAACCAGAGGGACCCTGACGACCGTCGCCGGATCCCCCGAGACCGCCCGCACCCACCGAAGTACAGTGCGATCCCCCGCCGCCGCCGCCGGCAAAATACACGCTGTTGCCAGATACCTCCCCCACGCCCTGCGCGCTGGCGGTAGCTGCATCGATGATCGTGGCCAGGTAGCCGACGCCTCCGACCTGCCCACTGGCATTGCCCCCACCACCGCCGCCGGCTCCTGCTGGACTGCAGCCCACGGCATTCGTCGTGCCGCCTGCGTAGCCCTGTCCTGCGGTACCGCTGCCACCAGGCATCGCACTACCAGTAGCAATCAGATTGGCTCCACCTCCGCCCCCGCTCCCACCGCTGCCCCCGATGAAGCCCGAATTTGAATTGGAACCGTTGACATACGCGCCTGCGGCACCCCCACCGCCACCGATCGCCGTGATCGTGCCGATGCCAGCCCCTTGAAACACGCTGTTCCGCCCATGTTCACCACCCCATCCCAGGGGTCCCCGGTTGAGCCGGTTGCCACCAGCACCGACAGTCACGGAGTAAACCGATCCTCGATTCACCGAAAGATCCGAGTTGTAGACGACACCTCCTCCACCTCCTGCGCCATAGTAGCCTGATCCACCGCCAGCTACCACGAGCAGACGAACGGATACAGGCCCCTGTACCGTGAACCCCGTGCTTGCGGAAACTCCGGCACTCCCATGCATGGCGCTGATCGTTGTATTTCCAGCACCGACTGCGCTTGCCATTCCCTGGCTGCCGCCAGCGTTGCTGATCGTGGCGACGCCCGTGATTGAAGAGGACCACGTGACGGAGCTGGTGACATTTTCATTGGAGCCGTCGGTATAGGTTCCGGTTGCGGTGAACTGCTGGGTGGATCCCAGGATCAGGGTCGGGTTCGCCGGCGTGATTGCGAGCGAGACCAACTCGGCTGCGCTGACTGTGAAGCTGGTGTTCGCCGACACGCCAGATCCAGAGTGCGTGGCGGTGATGGTCGTGCTGCCAGTGGCGATGGTGGTGGCCAAGCCCTTGGTGCCCGCTGCGTTGCTGATCGTGGCCGTGGCGGTCGAGGAGGAGGACCAGGTGACGGTCGTGGTCAGGTCTTGAGTCGTTCCGTTGGTGTAGGTTCCCGTCGCGGTGAACTGCTGCGTCAGACCCAGCGCCTTGGAGCTGTTCGCCGGCGTGATTGCGAGCGAGACCAACTCGGCCGCGCTCACCGTGAAGCTGGTGTTCGCCGACACGCCAGATCCAGAGTGCGTGGCGGTGATGGTCGTGCTGCCAGTGGCGACGGTGGTGGCCAGGCCATTGGTGCCCGCTGCGTTGCTGATCGTGGCCGTGGCGGTCGAGGAGGAGGACCAGGTGACGGAGCTGGAGATGTCCTGCGTGGTTGCGTCGGTGTAGGTGCCCGTCGCGGTGAACTGCTGCGTCAGACCCAGGGCCTTGGAGCTGTGCGCCGGCGTCAGGCTGATCGAAACAAGCGCTGCCGAGGTCACCGTGAAGATCGTGCTGGCGAAGACTCCCGAAGCGGGGTGCGTCGCGCTGATGTTGGTGAAACCCGTGCTGACAGTGGTCGCGAGGCCCTTGCTGCCCGCCGCATTGCTGATCGTCGCGACGCTGGTGTTGGCAGAGGCCCAGGTCACGGAGCTGGTGATGTTCTGGGTGGAGCCATCGGTGTAGGTGCCGGTGGCGGTGAACTGTTGCGGGATCCCCAGCGCGGTCGTGGCGTTCGAGGGCACAAGC
>JBIKMH010000052.1:0-15093 GCA_044359355.1 Planctomycetota bacterium
CGACGTGGTCACGAAGAGTCTTGTGGACGATCGAGGGGTAGGTGGTCTTGAGGTCGCTGACCACCACCAGCAGCGACTTGGGGTCGCGGTGGCGCTCGAGGACCTCCATGCAGCGGGTCACGACCTCGCGCGACTGGCTGACCCGCGTGGGATCGCCGCGCTGCTTGTCGCGTGAGGGCAGCGTGCCGGCCTCGCCATGGACGATGAAGCCGGTGCGCGCCTCGACCAGGACCGCCAGGGTGACCGGCTTTTCGATGCGGTTCTGCTCGAAGGTCTCGAGCTCATCGAAGACGAGGTGTGCGTTGCTGCCGAGGAGCTTCTCACTCTTCGCCAGCACGCGCTCGTGGGCTTTCTGAAAGTGCTGGCCGAAGAGCGGGATTCGGCGAGCGACGGTCTTGGGGTTGCAGCCGAGATTGCGGGCGATCTGGCGCTGCGAAACCTTCGAGATCAGCTGATCGACGATTCCGAGGTTGAGGCCGGGTTTGTGGTGGCGGTAGTCGTTGCGGAAGGTCTGCGAGGAAAAGCGTTTTCCGCAGGTGAGGCATTGAAAGCGCGGGATGCGCTCCGTCCCGCAGAGGCGCTTGTAGTAGCCGCGACGGCGGTACAGAAAGGGGCTTTGGGGGCAGGCGGGATAGGGGCAATGCGGCGGGATGAACTTCTGCATTGGTGTCTCCAGTGCCGGGGGGGAACATGCGCCCCGGCACCTATGGAGACGGGACCGCCGCCCATGGTTCGCGGGGAAAATGTGATTCCCAATATCGATACTGTCCCCGCTCGGGGAGCAGTATCCGCTCAGGCGAAGATCGGCACGACCAGCCCGATCGCGATCAGGATGATGATGATCCACTCGAGCAACTCCATGCGCGCCTCGGCCGCATGGTCGTGCAGCTTCTCGTAAATGCTCTCCAGCGTCTCGAGCTTGCGCACAATCGAACTGTTCCACTCCGAGAGGCGGTAGCGCTGGCTCGCCGAACGGTACACCCGTGCCAGATACTGATCGCCGAGCAGCTTGAGCGCATTGTTGATGCGCTCGAAAAGCACCGCTCCGTCCACCTGCAGCTGCGCGACCCTGCGCAGCTCCCGCGGCGTGCCGCCCGGAAGCCGCAGGCTCGGCTGCTTGTCGAGTGCCAGCGTCTCGTAGGTGCGGTCGAGCGCGGTATCGAGCCGGGCATCGAGGAAGCGCAGCTCCAGCAGTTGGAGATTGGCAAACTCGAGCACGCTGATCACGTCCTGCGGCTCGCTGTCGAGCAGGAAGGCCGCATTCCAGTCGATGATCGCCACGTCGCTGCGGCCAAAGGAAGCCCGGCTGGAGAGCGCGTCCTGCACCTCTTGATCGCTCAACGGGTCGGTCTCCGCGCGCAAGAGGCGAGCAAGATCGTGCGCATGAGCGGCGATCAGCGCTTCTGGGGCCGCAGGGACTTCAAAGGCCTGCACATGGACGATGTAGTACTCCTCCGTCAGCTTCTCGATGTTCGGACGGATCACGGCAGGCTCGATCACGGCCATCAGGTGTTCGATGCGCGAGCGCGCGTCGTCGCGCACCATCGAGGAGGCGTTCAGTCGCGCCGAGAGCTGAATCAGCGGCTCCAGGGAGCCCTGAATCGGAATGTCGTAGATGACCGAAACGCCACCGAAGTCGTAGATCACGATTTCGACCTCGTCGGTGCTCGCGAAACCCGCGCCCAGATCCAGCCGCGGTATGCGTTGCGTCACACGCAGCGGCAGCGGATCGAACTGGAAGTACGCCGGCGCGGCGCCCTTGTGACGAATTGCGGCCAGCTCGGTCAGATCAGTGACCGAGCGGCGACAGGCCTCCAGATTCACGGCAAAGCCGATGTCAAAGGCGACCACGACATGCAGCGTGCCCTTGGAGATGCTCAGAGTGACGCTCATGTCGCGGACACTCTACAGCTTTCGTATGCGGATGTTGCGATAGGCCACCCAGTCCCCATGGTCCTGCAGGGCGATATGGCCGCTGCGGTTGAGCCCGTAGGCCGGCATGGAGGCGAACTTGCTGGCCGCGACCAGCGCCTTCCAGTCCTCGGACCACAGCTCGTACTCGCACAGCTTGTCGCCGTTGAGCCAATGCTCGACATGGGCTCCGCGCACCACCAGTCGAGCACGGTTCCACAAGCCCAGCGGCTGGGTCGCGTCCCCTGGCGGCGCATGCAGCGCGTAGTTGGCGCCCGCGCTGGTGGCCGGATTACGGCCGTCAGGGTGCGCATCGTTGTCGAGCACCTGCATCTCCGGACCGCTTTGCCAGACAGCGGCGTGCTGCTCGTCGACGCGGAAGAAGATGCCGCTGTTCCCGCCGGGAGCGATCTTCCAGTCGAGGCGCAGTTCGAAATTCCCGTAGGCCGCTTCGGTGACGATATCACCACCCGGGCCCGTGCGCGTCAGGGCCCCATCGACGACGCTCCAGCCCTGCACGGGCGACTGAGCGCGGAACGGGCGCCAGCCGCGCGTGCTCATGCCATCGAAGAGCAGCTCGAAGCCCTGCTCACGCTCCAGCGCACTGAGGCGATTGTGCCCCTCGAAGGCCGGTCGCGAGCGCGCGACCACGGGCAGGTTCGCGGGGATGCGCTGAAGCGTGTACCAGGCCTCGCTGGCCCACAGTCGCGCGCCCGCCGCGTCCGTCAGCGCGCCGGGGATCCGCACGTGGACGACATGACCTTCGCGGAGGCCTTCCACTTCGAGGCCGACGCGGCGCCGATCCTCACCGACGCTGACACTGCGCACGCTCAGCCGCTGTTCGTCGAGCTTGGGGCCCCCATACTGTTCGGTGGGCTCGTAGCGCCACTGCGTCACGGCGTAGTTCTCCGGCTCCCAGCCCTCACCTTCCGCCAGCGGCTCGGTGAACTCGAGCTCGAAGCCGTTGCTGCGCGCGCGCACGGCCAGCAGATCGAACACGCGCTTCCCGGAAGGCGCGATCCGCTCGAGGCCGCAGTTGGCCTTGCCCGATTGGCCCCAATTGCCACTCGAACCGATTCCGCCGGCATACAGCGCTCCGTCCGGACCGAACACGATCCGGTTGACGCCGGCCTCGAGCCCCTGCATCCAGGGGATGACGCAGCCCTGCCAGACCCCGTCGATGACTTCGAGGCAGTCGCGCTGCACGCCGCCGTAGGTGACATCGCCGTGGCACAGCTGTCCGCTGTAGGGTCCATGGCCTGCGGGAATCAACGCTGGCGCACTGGGGCTGTTGCCGATTTCGTTCTGCGGCATCCACAGCACGGGTGGCGTCACGGGCAGCTGGGCAGCTTCTTCGAGCAACACCGCGCGGGAACCGTAGAAGGCATCCTTGGCAAGGCGCAGCAGCTTCGACGAGGGCAGCCAGTCTCCTTGATTGTCCGTGATGAAGATCTCGCCTTCGGGGCCGAGGCCGATACCGTTGGGCGTGCGCAGCCCGTGCGCCACGGTCTCAAAGCGGCCATTTTCGAGGCTGATGCGGATCGCCTGCCCGCGGCCGGGAACCTGCGGACGCGTCGATTTGCCTCCGGGGTCGATCGCGATCGCGAGGTTGGCGTACAGCCAGCCGTCCTTGTGCACCAGACCAAAGGCAAACTCGTGGAAGTTAGGGCCCACATTCCAGTCGCTGCACAGACACGAGTAGGTGTCCGTGACGCCGTCGCCATCCAGATCGATCAGCTCGGTGAGCTCCTGCTTCTGCAGCACAAAGACGCGCTTGCCCACGACGCACAGGCCGAGCGGCTCGGCGAGCCCGCTGGCGAGCTTGCGCACGCGCAGCTTGGCAGGATCCCGCTCCGAAGGGTTGGCAATCTCCCAGACGGCGCCCTCGGGATCCCAGGTGCTGACGAGCAGCTCACCGCTGTCGCGAAAGGCCAGGCCTCCGACCTTGGGACACCAATCGGTGGGCCGGGCGAGGCTCCAGAGGTAGGCGGGATGGACAGCGTCCAGCGGGCGACCGTTTCCCGACCGCAGCTTCGAGAGCGGCTTCAGGATGCGCTTTGGGCCCGGAGCCGTCACGCGCACCTCGCCCGCGGGGCAGCGCAGGGCCGAAGCAGGCACCAGTTCGAAAGCCTGCGCGCCGGGCGCCTTCCACTCCAGGCGCAGCGACCAGCCGCCGTAGCACTGGAAATGATTCAGCAGAAACGGATGCGCGCCGCGCTCCAGTTCGATCTCGCCGAGCTTCGCTGTGCTGCCGTGCAGACCGTCGTGATCGATCAACGTCCGGCCGCCGATGGAGAGCTTCGACCCATCGTCGCTGGTCAGGCGGAAGCTCCAGTTGCCGCGGACAGGCACCTCGATCCAGCCATCCGCGATGCTGAGGAATGTGTAATCAAGCCCCTCGACGCCGCGCCCCTTTTCCGAATCGAAGTCGAGCGCGGGGAAGATACGCGAGATGTTCGGCGTCTGGCCCTCCACCAGTTCGCACAATTCCTCGAGCGGCTCGCCAACGAAGAAAAAGCGCATCGACACGCCCTCCTGTCGGGGCACATCCTGCAGCAGCAGGCCGGCCATGATCAGGCCGAGCATCAGCGGGCCTCCGTCTTCGGCTTGAAGAACAGCAGCAGGTTGTTGAAGGGTCGTGCGGAACCCAGCGTCAGCCAGCCATCCATGCGAACCGGATCTTCACGCTCCATGGCCTCGACGAGCTTGTTGCTCGTGCCCTGGTAGCCGATGCGCAGGCACACCTTGACATCCTGTGGGCACTCGACGATCTGAAACGAACGCCACAGGCACAGATCACCCTTGTTGAGAACGAAATCCTCGATCTGCTGATCGGAGAACAGTTCCTCTGGCCGCGTGAACTCCGGCGTCTCGCGCACCTGAATGTTGCGTCCATCGGGGAGAATCAGGTGGTAGAGCAGCGTTGCTCGTCCATCGTGCATCCAGTAACCCCCGAAGCGCGGCTCGGCTGCCACCCCCTTGCCGTCCACGAAAACCTGCCAGTTGTCTTCGTCGAAGCCGCGCAGGTATTCCGTTCCCTGCACGGTCGGCTGCGGGCCGTGGGAAGTGTCGTAGACCGAGCCGGCGAGCCGTACATCGCCCTGCCAGCACTTGTAGAAGCTCATCGTCTGCGCGTCATACGCGCACCAAAGCCCCTGCTCGCTCAGCGCGAACACGACCATGCGCGGGCGCTTGTCGAGCACGCAGCGAAAGACCCACGGATCGCGCCCGCGCACCGGCGGCGGCGGAGCCTGAAACACGGGCGTGGACAGCAGCAGCAATGCGGCGCTGAGCATCATGCATTCACCTTGCGCCCCGGAGTGGGGTAGAAGACCAGCAGTGCGGCGAGACAGGCCAGCGCAGCCCACATCGGGACGCTGAACAGGCTCTTGTAATCCATAGCGCCACCGGGAGAGGCCCAGGCGGCAATCGAGCCAGCGAGCACGCTGCCCACGATCACGCCGATGCCGATGATCACCAGATTGAAGAGGTTCTGCGCGCTGGCGCGCACATCGGAACTGGTGTTCTCATCGACGATCATGAAGGCCACGAAGATGAAGCAGCCGAAGCACAGTCCGTGCAGCGCGATGCCCGCCAGCAGCGTGCCCATTACCGGAAAGGGCAACGCGTCGACATGCGCGAAGAGCGCCATCCGCATCGCATAAGCGATCAGTCCGATCGCGAGAAGTGACTTTCGCGAAAGGCTCTTGGCGAAGATCGGAATCAGGCCGAGCACCGCCACCTCGCTCATCTGCCCTACCGTCATCAGCCCGCCGCCGCCCTCGCCGAAGATGGTCTTGAAGAACTCGGGCGCCGCGGCCTGGCGCGCACCGAGGAAGGACTCGGTGTGAACGAAGTAGAACTGGTGGATGCACGAAACGGGCACCGCCAGCAGGAACAGCGTCAGGAGCGGCTGGCGCCGAACCTCGCTGAGCGCCTCCAGGGCAGCGTTCTTGCTTGCACCGCGCGCCGGCGGCGTGTGCGGCAGCGTCAGGCAGTAAACGCCCATCGCGACGCCCAAGAGCGCACTGAGACGGAACGCGTCGGCCTTGCCGGCCACGACATCCGCCGCATGCGCGTGGGCCAGCCACTGCCCCATCGCCAGCCCCACCGCGATCCAGCCGAAGGTACCCCACAGGCGCACCTTGCCGAATTGCGCGTCGCGGTCGGTGAGGTGGTGAAAAGCCAGCGAGTTGGTCAGCGCCATCGTCGGCGCGTAGACCAGCCCATACAGCAGCGAGAACAGCAGGAAGCCCTCGTAGCTCGCGATCGTCGCCAGGTTCCAGATCAGCACCGCACCGAGCAGGTGGCTCAGGGCCAGGAACTTTTCCGTGGCGAACCAGCGGTCGGCGATCTGGCCCGCGATGAAGGGCCCGAGGATCGCCCCCACAGCTCCGGCGGCGAACATGTTGCCGATCTGCTCGGGCGCGAAGCCGCGCGCACCGGAGAGAAACGACCACAGGAAGGGCAGCCAGGCGCCCCAGATCGCGTACTGCAGGAACATCATCACCGACAGTCGAGCCAGAAGCGCGGGGGGAGCTTGCTGCATGGTGGAATCACCCGATCATTCGGAGAAGGCGCTGTCGAAGGCGCGGTTGGAGCGCGGGAAATCCAGGCGGCGCACGAAAGCCGCGGCTTCGGTGGCTCCATGCTCGCGATCCATGTGCGAATCCTCCCACTCGACGGATAGCGGTCCGGCATAGCCGGCGTGGTTGAGCATCCGCACGATGCCCTCGAAATCGATCCGGCCGCGTCCTGGCGAGCGGAAATCCCAGCAGCGCGTCGAGGAGCCGAAGGCGGCGTGACCGCCGAAGACACCGGCGGCCATCGGCTTCTCGCTCCACCAGACATCCTTGATGTGGACGTTCCAGATCAGCGCGCGGAACTCGTCCAGGAACGCGAGGTAGTCGACGCCCTGGTAGCCGAAATGGCTCGGATCGAAGTTGACACCGAAGCGCTTGTGGTTCTTCAGCGCCTTGCGCGCCAGCCGCATGGAGTGAATGTCGAAGGCGATCTCGGTGGGATGCACTTCGAGCGCGAAGCTGACATTGACCTTTTCGTACTCATCGAGAATGGGCTTCCACTCCAACGCGAACTGCGCCAGGCCCTGCTCGACCGCACCCGGTGTGTGCGGCGGGAATGCGTAGGCCATGTGCCAGATCGGCGAGCCGGTGAACCCGACCACCACCGTGCGGCCGCTGCGCTTGAGCTGCTGCTGGACGCTTTTGGGCGCCGCATCGAAGAACACGCGGGCGGCGCGGCCGGTGTCGATCATCTCCTGCTGCGCACGCCTTTTGACGCCTTCAGGCTTGCCGTCCTTCCAGACATGCTCGGGCAGGATTTGCTTGTGGCGCGCATCGATCGGATCCGAGACGGCCTGACCGACGAGGTGGTTGGAGACCGCCAGCGACATGAGCCCGTGCGACTGGAGGAGCTCCCAGTGGCGCTTCGCGTAGTGCTTGTCCTTAAGGCAGCGCTGCACTTCGAAGTGGTCGCCCCAACAGGCGAGTTCGAGAGCGTCGTAACCGAAGGACTTGGCCTTATGGCACAGGTTGTCGAGGGAGAGATCGGCCCACTGACCGGTGAAGAGGGAAACGGGGCGCGGCATGACGCCCAAAGGATAGCCGATCGGTGTCCAAGATGGTCCAGGAGTCTTGTTCGCCAGGCGCGAAGGGATGAGGAGTTGGGTGGCCGGCTCTACCAGCAGCAAGCGGGCACGGCCAAAACTGTTTGCCTACGCAACGACTCGCTGCGTAGCAGGCGAAGCAGCGTTCAGGTCGGCAGGTTGCGAATGGTGTCGTAGAGCCAAAGCTCCTCGGCTTGCAAGGCATCGAAGTTCGGATAGGTACTCGGAGGAATCGTGATCTACTCGCGGTACGGCACTCCGTTGCGCGTGCCCCCACGCAAGGACCCGGTGCAAGCGCCGGTAGGATTGGGAAGGGCCTTTTCCGCTTCCGTCGCTGCCACTCAAGATAATCGCGGTGAGGGCGACTTTTCTCATGAGAGACCTCCTTCGTGAGTCCGTGAATTCAAGGTACACGAACCAGCTGACCATTCACCCAGAGCTGACCGTCACATGGAAGACGGAACGAGTGTGGTGGGATGGACAGCTACGCACGGAAGGACACTGGGACAAGGCGGGACAGCATTTTCGGCCACCTTCAGAGTCAGGGGGTGCGTGGGAAAGGCGAGTGCTGAGCACAATGTAGCTTGGCGCTGATTTCCAGTCATACCCCGCAATCATTCAGGGTCTCGCTTTCCCAAAGATCATGGAAGTCGCCTGATGCCCATCGAGAACCCCAGGCGAGCCTCAGCCGAACTCCAGCTCCCCCCTACCGCACATCCGCCAGCTTGATCGCCTGCCGCTCCTTGGCGCTGATCAGCGCCGCCTCGAGCACGCGCTGCGTCTGGTACGCATCCTCGAAATCAGGCAGCGGCACGATCGCCTTCTCGCCGCACAACACGCGCAGGATATCCGCAGCCATATTGACGAACCCGTGCTCATAGCCGAGCACATGCGCATCGGGCCACCATTGGGCCGCATAGGGGTGTCCGCCCGCGCTCGAGGTGCACATGATGCGGCGCCAGCCCGCAGTGCGCGCTGGCAGCGTGTTGTCGAAGTACTCGAGCACGTTCATGTTCTCGAACTCAAAGCGCAGCGCACCTCTCTCGCCGTTGATCTCGATCGAGTTGGCGTTCTGGCGTCCGGTGGCGAGCCTTGTCGCCTCGAAACTCGCCACGGCCCCGCCGCGGAAGCTCGCGAGGAACAGCACGGCGTCGTCGACATCGCTCTTGCCTTTTTTGGCTCCTCCAGAACCCGAGAGCGAAGTGTCCGAAGTCGGGATGGCGCGCTCAGCGATGAAGGTCTTGTTGATCGCGCCGTGAATCTCGGCCACCTCTTCGTCGACAAGGAAGCGCGCCATATCGATGATGTGCGCGTTGAGATCGCCGTGCGCGCCGCTGCCGGCGGATTTCTTCTGGAAGCGCCACAGAAGCGGCGTGTCGGGACCACCCCAGCTCTGCAGGTACTGCGCGCGCACATGGTAGACCCGGCCGATGCAGCCCTCGCGCATCAGCTGCCAGGCCAGCGCCACCGCCGGGCAGCGACGGTAGTTGTACCAGACGAAGGTGTGCTGCTTCTTGCGCCGCTTGGCGGCCTCGCGCATCGCGCGCGCGTCATCGAGCGTGCCCGCGAGCGGTTTCTCGCAGGCAACGTGCTTGCCGCCCTCGAGCATCGCGATGGCCTGCTCGGCATGGACATCATTGGAGGTGCCGATGTCGACCAGATCGAGGTCGGGATCCTTGGCGAGGCTTTTCCAGTCGGTGGTGCGATGCTTCCAGCCCCAGCGTTCGGCAAAGCCCGCTAGCTCCCCCGCGTTGCGGGCCGCAATGCTGTGCAGCTCCGCGAGGCGCGGCAGATCAAAGAAGCGGTTGACTTGGCCCCAGGCATTGGAGTGGGCCCGGCCCATGAACTTCTGGCCGATGAGACCGATGCGGATCGACGAGGTCATGCCGAGCATTGGAACCGCGTTCCGCGCACTCGGCAAGCGTCTGTGCGCTTCAGGGTCCGATGCTGACGCCGAGCGCGGCGGTCAGGCCCAGCGGGCCGCTCTGGCTCGCCAGATCGCGCGTGAGCCACTGCACATACACGGTCGTGCCGGCGCGCAGGTTGGGATCGAGGCCGCTCTGGATGCGCGCGCGCATGTCGTAGCTGTGCGAGCCCGAGCAGTTCTCGACTCCGATCTCCCCGCCGGAATTCACGAGGCTGGTGCGCACCAGCGGGCTCGCAACGCACAGGGTACCGCCCTGAAAAGGCGTCGCGGCGCTCATCAGCGAGTAGATCAGCATGCCGCTCTTGTTGTTCAGAATGTTGGAGGCAGTGATCAGGAAGGGCGCGGGCGAGGTGGCGCTGGGAGTGCCGACTGCGGCGATCTGCGGAGTGCAGCCCAGCGAGTTGACCTTGGCCGTGCAGTACGGCGTGAGGCTCGAGTTGCAGGGCAGATTGCACACGCCCAGGGGCGCTGCCAGAGCCGCTTGGAGGCCCGGGTTGGTAAGCGCGGTCCCCGCATTGGCGGCCGTAGAGCCGGAGTTGCAGCCCCCGTGGGTGTGGATCGCAACGGCGACGCCACCCTGCTCCCAGAAGACGGGCGAGCCGGAATTGCCGCCCGTGGTGTCGGCCTGATGCTGCAGCGCATTGCCGTTGAGCGCGAAGTACGCGCCTGCATGGGTCTGCTGCACCTGGTTGGCGGTTCCCGAATCGGTGCCATAGCCGGTGATGCGCATGGTCAGCGCGGGGTTGAAGGCGGGCGGGTTGGCCAGCACGTAGGCAGCGCCCTGCGCCTGGAAGGGCTTGAGTCCCGTGTTGCTGTTGGCGAAACAGCCGAAATAGCCCCAGTCGTTGCCGACGCCGCCGTTGACGAACTGACGCGAGAGGAGATCCACGGCGTACTGGTCCTCCGGTGGCGGGTTCTGCAGTCCACCGCTCGAACTCGAAGGAGGCACGTTGAACTGCACCACCGAGAGATTGTTGCCGGACATGCAGTGGCCGGCCGTGAGGAAGCAGCGACCGCAGTCGCTGATCATCCAGGCCGTGCAGCCCACCGGCATGGCGCGGGCGGCGCGCGGATCCGTGGCCAGCACGCGGTCATCGGTTGCCCCGCAGATCGAATTCAGCACGGCGAAACCGGCGTCGATCGCCTGCAAGCGCATGCGGCTGATGCCGCTGCGAGGCGCGCCGATCAGTTCCACCAGCACCGCATCGCCGTTCATGTACGCGCTGGAGTACCCCCATTGCGCCGCGCTCGAGGCCCTCAGCACCTGTGAGGCGCCATCCAGCATCGAACTGATCCGCAGGTAGGATCCCTTGCCGGAGGCTTCGTCGCCTCCCAGCTCCAGTTCCTCAAAGTAAAGCCGCAGCCACAATGCGCCGGGCTCCTCCACGGAAAACCGCGCCAGTACGACGTGCTCGTCGGTGCGATTTTCCACGGGGCCGGAGTCCATCCGGCGCTCCAAGCGCGAGCTTGGAGCCGGGGCGGTCTGCGCCAGCAGCGGGGCGGCCCACAGGAACAGCATCAACACGGCTCGGAGTCGAGTCAGCATGGGGGGGGGAGCAACACCCTAACCCAGACCGGCATTCTCCGCTCGCTCGCGCGGCGTGTAGTAACGCGCGAACTCGAATTCCGAAAAACCCTCTTGCGACAGGCAGGCTTCCAAGTCTTCGCGCAGGCGGCCCAGCTGCTCCCATTCGCGGGCTCCCAGTTCCACGCGGGCCTTGGGAAACAGGTCTCGGACGCGCAGCACGGACAGGCCCAGGCCGCGCAGCCGCTCCTCGCTGCGCTCGATGCGCGCTAGCCGCTCCCGGCTGACTTGCGTTCCGACCGGAAGTCGAGAGGCGAGGCAGGCTGAAGCGGGCTTCTCGGCGACAGCCAAGCCCGCCTCCCGCGCGTAGCGCCGTACATCTTCCTTGGAAAGGCCCGACGACGACAGCGGAGCGATCACCCCAAACTCCCGGGCCGCCTTGGCACCGGGCCGATGGTCGAGCCAGTCATCCGTCACTTCGCCGAAAGCCAGGGCGGCAAAGCCCTGCTTGCGCGCCCAGGGCTCCATGGCTTGGAACAGGTGCGTCTTGCACCAGTAGCAGCGATCGCCCGTGTTGGCGCGGTAACGCTCGTCCGCGAGTTCCTGCGTGGGGATGACCACCGTGCGCGCGCCCATGCATCTCGCCAGTTCCACAGCCTCGCTCAGTTCGCGGCGCGGCAGCGAGGGCGAATCCGCGATCACCCCCACCGCGCGCGCGCCCAGCACCTGCGTGGCCGCGTGCAGCAGCACGGCCGAGTCGACGCCGCCGGAATAGGCGACGGCGAGGCTCTCAAGCGCCCGCAGGCTCTCGAACAGTCGCATTCGCCGCGCGAGATACTCGGACTCGCTCACGTGAGGTACAGGCGGATCTTGTCCACGTAGCCGATCGCGCTCTTCAGAATGCGCGCCACTTCCTCGTCCGTCAGCGGACGAATCAGCTTGGCGGGCACTCCGGCGACCAGCGAGCGCGGCGGCACGACAAAGCCCTCCTTGACCACCGCACCCGCGGCGACCAGCGACTGGGCCCCGATCACCGACCCGCCAAGGAGGATGGCCCCCATTCCGATCAGACAACCATCCTCCACTCGCGCACCGTGGAGCACGCAGCGGTGGCCCACTGTGACGTCATTGCCGATCAGGTTGGGCACACCCGGATCGGCGTGGATCATGGTGAGGTCCTGAATGTTGGTGCGCTCGCCGATCACGAGCGGCGCATCGTCGCCGCGCAGCACGCAGCCGAACCAGACTCCGCTGTCACGGCCCAGCGTGATGTCGCCGGTCAGCACCGCGTTGTCGGCGGCAAATGCGCCGCCCTCAAGTAGGCGCATCCGGTCCTTGCGCGAGAAGAAGCTCATCACCACACCAGGAGCCCGTGCGACTGCAGGCTGCGCGCAGCCTCGGGGAACACGAAGATCACGACGAACATCAGCGCATTGTGCAGTCCGTGAACCGCCCACACGGCCGGCAGACTCTGCGTGCGCAGCATGATTCCGCCGAGCAGCAGGGCCAGGGCGAAGACCGGCACGCAGGCGGCGGTCCCGTGCAGCAGTCCAAAGACCAGCGCCGTCATGACGATGCCCAGGCGATCCCGCAGGTTCTGCACCAGCAACGGCTGGAGGAAGGCGCGGAACAGCAGTTCTTCCAGCAGCGGAATCGCCAGCACTCCGAGCAGCACGGCGTACAGGCGCTGCGAAGGCTCGAGTTCCAGCATCAGCGTCATCACCCCCTGCGGCTCGACACCCGGCGCGATCCGATCCAGCAGGCTCTTCCAGGCGATCATCACGCCGAACAGCCCCGGCAGGAACAGGAAGTAGGCGAGGAGACCGGCCGCGATCGCCGAGGCATGCCGACCGCGCGCCAGCCCCAGCGAGCGCGCGCCCTCAGGCGCCAGCTGTCCGGCGAAGGCCACGACCACGGCGCAGCCCAGCGCGAGGGCCACGGCGGTCCGCAGCAGCGCACCGACCGCGTCCAGACGCTCGCCCTCGGCCACAGGAAAGAGCTGGTGGATGCCCAGCAGGGCGGCGAGCGTGACGCCCAGGGTCAGCGCCACGTGCGAGAAGCCCCAGCGCGCGAAGAACACGTTGCGGCCGGGATGAATGCGCTGGACCAGCAGGATGATCAGCGGGGCGAGCGCCAGGCTCGCGGCGATCAAGGCTAGCCCCACGACCAGCGCATCGTTCCAGTGAATGCCCGCCGGCTTCATGCGCCACCTCCCGCGCCCGCGATGCGCCCTTCCATCGGAGAGGATGCGTGGGCGTACAAACGGCGCGGAATGCGCCCGGCAAGCCAGGCCTGCCGTCCGGCAAAGCAGGCCGCCTTCATGGCCGCCGCCATGCGCAGCGGATCCTGAGCGCCGGCGATCGCGGTGTTGAGCAGCACCCCGGCCGCGCCGAGCTCCATCGCAAAGGCGACATCCGAGGCCGTGCCGACGCCCGCGTCGACGATCACCGGCACTTCCACGAGTTCGAGGATGATGCGGATTGCGTTGGGGTTCAGCACGCCCTGACCGGAGCCGATCGGCGAACCCGCCGGCATCACGCTCTTCGCGCCCAGTTCCGCCAGCCGCACGCACATGCGCGGATCGTCCGAGCAGTAGACCAGCACCTCGAAGCCTTGGGAGACGAGTTCGCGCGTCGCTTCCAGCGTGCCGACCGGATCGGGCAGCAGCGTGCGCGGATCGCCGAGCACTTCGAGCTTGACCAGATTGGTGTCGAGCACGTCGCGCGCGAGCTCCGCGGTGCGGATCGCGCTGGCGGCATCGAAGCAGCCGGCCGTGTTGGGCAGGATCGTGTAACGACTCCGATCGATGAAATCGAGCAGCGACGGGCCCGCCGTGGGATCGAGCTGGACGCGCCGCACGGCCACGGTGACGCAGTCCGTGCCGCTGATTTCCAGCGCCGCGCGCGTCTCCTCGAAGCTCTTGTACTTGCCGGTGCCGACCAGAAGGCGCGAGTGCAGCCTGTGCGAACCGACGGTGAGCGGATCATCCCGAGTGGGATCCTGCTGCATGCTTCAACCACCTCCGACCAGCGTGACGATCTCGATCCGGTCCCCCGCCGCGAGCAGCGTACGCTCGCGCTCCTGCTTGCGCACGAGGCGCGCATTGCGCTCGACCGCCACGGCATCTCGTGGCAGGCAGAGCGCGCTCACCAGGGCCTCCACGCTGCTGCCCTCGGGCACCTCGCGTGCTTCGCCGTTGACGCAGATGACGATCGGGCGGTTCATGGGGAGGGCGGAGAGTCTCCCAGAAAGCGCCCTCTGGCTCAATCGGCGCGCCCCCCGACCGCGACAAAGGCGCACTTCAGGTAGTGCGTCTCCGGCAGCGTCAGGAGGTGCGGGTGGTCGGGGGCCGCCCCTTCCAGAGCGATCAGCCAGGCCTCGCGGCGGGCCAGCGCGGCCCCGTCGCGCAGGAGCTCGACGAACTCGTGCGCCCGCACGTTGTAGGAGCAGGAGGCGCTGACGAAATGCCCGCCCGGCTCGGTGAGCTCGAGGCCGCGCCGATGAAGCTCCGTGTAGCCGCGCTTGGCGCCCTCGATCTGGGCGCGGTTCTTGGCGAAGGCAGGCGGGTCCACCACCACCAGCCCGTAGCGCTCGCCGGCTTCGACCCGCGCGCGCAGATCGTGCAGCGCGTCGGCCTTGTGCACGCGCACTCGCTCCGCAACGCCATTGCGCGCGGCATTGCGCTGCACGCGCTCGAGCGCCGCCTGCGACTGGTCGATGCACAGCACCTCCGCTGCGCCTTGCAGCGCCATGCGGATGCCGAACAGGCCGTCGTAGCAGAACACGTCTAGGCAGCGCCGCCCGCGGGCCTGAGCGCTGGCTCGCCGGCGGTTCTCGCGCTGGTCGAGGTAGTGGCCGGTCTTGTGTCCGCCGAGCAGATCGACCTCAAACACGAGTTGATCCTCGCGCACGAGCAGTTCGGCGGGCAGTTCGCCTGACAGCACCGACTTGTGCTCCTCGAGTCCCTCCAGACGACGCACGGAGGCATCCGAGCGCTCGACCACGCAGCGGATCGGCTGATCGAGGCAGGTCCGCACGCGTTCCAGAATCGAATCGCGCATGCGATCAGCGAACAGCGTGCCGCTCTGCACCACCAGCGCGTCG
>JBIKMH010000001.1:0-287400 GCA_044359355.1 Planctomycetota bacterium
TGTAGTTCTTGTAGCCAGCGTAGATCCAGAAGTGATCTTGTTTGCGCTCGATGCGCTTGCTGTAGCCCCAGTTGCGCCGCACGAGGCGCGAGATGTTGTCGCGCAGCATCGCGAACTGGTGGTTGATGGGGAACAACGGGTTCCTGGTGTTGCGGGCGAGCTTGCTGGAGACCTGGACGTGGACGACGTGGTCACGAAGAGTCTTGTGGACGATCGAGGGGTAGGTGGTCTTGAGGTCGCTGACTACGACCACGAGCGACTTGGGATCGCGGTGGCGCGCCAGCACCTCCATGCAGCGGGTCACGACCTCGCGCGACTGGCTGACCCGGGCGGGATCGCCGCGCTTCTTGTCGCGTGAGGGCAGTGTCCCCGCCTCGCCATGCACGATGAAGCCGGTGCGCGCCTCGACCAGGACCGCCATGGTGACCGGCTTTTCGATGCGGTTTTGCTCGAAGGTCTCGAGCTCATCGAAAACGAGATGCCCGTTGCTGCCCAGGAGCTTCTCACTCTTCGCGAGCACGCGCTCGTGGGCTTTCTGGAAGTGCTGACCGAAGAGCGGGATTCGGCGAGCGACGGTCTTGGGGTTGCAGCCGAGGTTGCGGGCGATCTGGCGCTGGGAGACCTTCGAGATCAGCTGATCGACGATCCCGACGTTGAGGTCGGGCTTGTGGTGGCGGTAGTCGTTGCGGAAGGTCTGCGAGGAAAAACGCCTCCCGCAGGTGAGGCACTGGAAGCGCGGGATGCGCTCCGTGCCGCACAGTCGCTTGTAGTAGCCGCGGCGGCGGTACAGAAAGGGGCTTTGGGGGCAGACGGGATAGGGGCAATGCGGCGGGATGAACTTCTGCATCGGTGTCTCCAGTGCCGGGGGGGAACATGCGCCCCGGCATCTATGGAGACGGGACCGCCGTCTCACGCTCGCGCGGAAAACGAGTTTCCCAATACCGATTCTGTCCCCGCTCGGGGAGCAGTATCCCCTTCTGGGCAAGCCTCAGGCCCGGTTTTCCCGTACTGGGAAAGAACTTCCGGAAATCCACCCGAGGGGTAAAGGCTTTCCGGGTTCGTGTCGACATGGGCCATGGAATCAAGTTCCACCATGACCCTCTCCGCTCCCTCACCGCTCCGCATCCTGCTGGCTGATGCCGACCGCGCCGCGATGCAGATCATCGCCACCGCGCTGCGTCGCCGCGGGCATCAGGTGTCGGTCACCGATCAGCTCGGCGATGTGGTGCAGGGCGATGCCGAGCTCATGGTCTGCGAGCGCAGCATCTTTCTGCAGGCGCTGCCGGGATGGCGAGCACAAGGCCTAAGCCCGGAGGTCATCCTAATCGCTGACCAGCCGAGCAGCGACGACTGCCGTCAGGCAACGAGCATGGGGGCAAGAGAGGTGCTCGCCAAGCCGTTCCGGCTCGCCGACCTTGTGCGGGCCATCGAAACTCCGGTGGCTCCGCTCCCCCGCCAATCCAGTTCCGGCGTACTCGAGCGCAACTACCGCGCCTTCGCCGGTGCATCGACGCAGGCAGCGCGGGATGTCATGGCCCTTGCGCTGCGGTCTGGAACCGGTCCTGCCGCGCGGGCTCGCATCGGCTCTGCTGTCGCCGAAATCGTCGAGAATGCCTGCACGCACGCCTATCCCACAGGTGAGGGCACGATCCAGCTGCTGGCTCGATTCGAGCGCGCCGATCTGCTGGTGACAATTCGCGATGCGGGGTGCGGCTTCGATGCCGCCGGCCTGGACGCTCACGAGCTGCACGACACCAGCGCCTACGGAATCGCCCGGGCGCGCGCCCTCAGCGAGGAACTGGGCATCGAGAGCACTCCAGGGGTTGGTACGCGCGTCGAGATGATTTTCCGGACCAGTCAAGTCGCTTTCGACGACGGCTCTGTGGTCGATCTGTCGGATCACGATTTCTTCCCGCCGGAACTGGCCGAGCGCGTGCTCAAGGCAGTCACGCTCGATCCTCACAACCAGATCTTCGAGCTCCCGCCGGCTCTCGCCGTCGTTGTCGGACGCCTGCTTTCGAGCAATGTGTCGACTCGGAAAACCGGGAAGGACGCTTGGAGCTGAACATGGCCGCCCAGCAAACAGGAACGAAGCCTGGTGTATCTCCGGAAGACGAAGACCTCTTCGACTTCCCCGTGGTCGAGATGCAGCTCGAAAGCGAGCCGGAGCCCAAGGCTGCCATCCCGAGTGCGGCGGCGGCGCAAGCCTCCGCATCGGGTGCATCAGCCTCAGCTGAGTTGATGTCCAGCGCAGCCGATGAGCAACTGGTACCTGCTGCCAAATCCTCGAGCCCCAAAGCCCCCGTCACGGCCGGCGAATCGACACCCGCGCAGCCCGCGACCTTCACGCCGGCAGTCGCCGCGCCTCCGCGCCTGTTCAAGGGCGCATGGATCGCCATCGCGGTGCTGGCTGCGATCAACATCGCAGGACTGCTATTTGTCTGGAACGCCAGCCGCGCGGTGAAGGAGAGCGTCGATCGCCTTGAGGCGATGGCGGCGACGCAGGCGGCTGAGCTGGAGCCGACCACCACCGTCGTGACCGAGACTCAGCCCGCTCCGGCACGCCTGACTCCGCCCGAGTCCTTTGACGTCGCCGCACTGCGTCTTGCCCGGGAAGAGCTTCGCACCGGCAACCCCGCTGCCGCTCGCAAGCGCCTGTCACAACTGATGGCCGTCATCGACCGCGTCGACCCACAGTCGCGTCCGGGCGTTGAGGCGGAAGCCTTGTACCTCAGCGCGCAGGCGCTGGAAACCGCGCTGAATCAGCGCCAGGCCAACAAGCCATGATGGCCCTTGCTCTCCTGCTGTCCCTGCAGACCGATTCCTCCGGGCTGCGCTGGAGCGAAGTGGACGGTCAGTACCTGATCAGCGCGGACATCGTCGGCGCCGATCCGCGCAAACTCTTCGGCGAAATCGCCACGCGCTCCGGCCGCAAGCTGGTAGGCATCGAGCACCTTCCGGCCACGCTGCCGATCACCCTGGCGTTCACCGACAGGCCCTTGTCGTGGGTGACGCAGGCCGTTGCCGGGAGCGTTGGCTGGCACGTCCAACTGCGCTCGGATCGAATCGAACTGAGCGTCGATGACTTGTCGCGTCTGAGCGAATCCGAACTCGAAAACCGCCTGCAGGCCGCCTGCCTCCGTGCGCTCCGCAACGACGGGCAGAATGCGGATGCTCCGCGTGCCGAGCTGGCTCTCGGTACGATCGAGGAACGCCGCGGCAACGTGCAAGCTGCGCTGGGGCACTTCCAGTCCGCCGTGGAGCGCGACCCCGACGGGGAACTGGCGCCGCAGGCTCTGATGCACGCGGGTGCTGCCCACATTCGACTCAGCCAACACGTCCAAGCGATCGAGTGCTTCACGCGGGTCGTAGGCCATACCCATACCGGGGCGGAGCAGGCCGAAGCGAGACTGCAGCTGACGCGCGCCATCGCCCTCAACGGAGACGGTCGCCAGGCTCTCTTCCTGCTGGATTCACTGGATCAGCAGTCTCCGGCCGCCAACGACGACGAGCGGCAGACGCGCGAGTACGTGCGTGCTCTGGCCTGCCTCAAGGCCGAGCGCCGAGCCGAAGCACTCGAAGCACTGGCGCGCGCCGAAAACACGGGTGCAAGCCCGGAGTGGGCCCGCACGGCACACGAGTTGCGCGCCGAGGTGCTCGCGCACTTCGGTCGCAACAGGGATGCGGCCTTGGCTTGGCTGGCGGCAGGCAAGACCTCGACCGGCGAAGCTCAGGCGCAGGCCTGGATCAAAGCTGCCGACCAGTCGCTGCTGGCCGGCGATGCGGTCGGTGTGCTGATGATTCAGGGACTCGCGAAGGACAGTACGGCCGCGACGGCCCTGGCGCCGATGGCGGAACTGGCGCGCAAGCGCCTGGGACTTTCCAAGCACAGCGACGGTGCTGCCGGCGATCTGCTGGAGATTGCGTGGCGCGCGATGGAGCGCGGCCAGCCGAGCAAGGCGCTCGCCGCCCTCGAGCAGGCCTATCCCCTGCGCGAGCAGCGCGAACCCGAGGCGCGTCTGGATCTGGTCCTTCTGTACGCGCGTGCTCTGGGTGCCAATCAGCAGGTCGATCGCGCACTCGACGTTCTGCGACTGGAAGGCAGCGGCGTGACCGACGCTGCCGTGCTCGGTCGCTTGTGCTTCATGGCGGGAAGCCTGCTGGAAGCGGCCGGACGGCACGAAGAGGCCTTCGCGGCCTTCGGAGGAAAGCTCTGATGATGAAGTACCAAACTGTTCTGGCGGGCGCTTTCGGAGCGCTGCTGCTCGTGCCGACCTTTGCAACTCAGGAAACCGGCGGCGGTCTGGAACGGTCGCTTAAGGAGACCGTGCGGGCGCTCGAAGTGCTCGCGGGCATCCGCAAGGGTGTGGAACAAGGCGCTCCCAACTCGGTCGCACTCGTCATGCAGGCGACGGAATCGGCGTTGCCCGACCCCCAGGCCCGCGATGCCCAGCTGGTCACCCTTCGAGACGAGGTCAACCGGCTTCAGGGTTTGGCGGATCGCATGGCTGACGCGGCCACCCAGTCGGAAACGGTCTCGCAACTCCTCGAATCGAAACCTGAGGACGCCAAGCGACTCAGCATCAGCACAGGCCTCACTCCCCAGGATCGTGGAGCCCTGCAATCGGGCTCAATCGGGGCCGGTCAGACTCCGATCGCCAACTCCGTACCTGTGTACACCGAAGCAGATTCGATTCGTCAGGCTCAGACGCTCTACCGCAGCGGCCGCTACGCCGACTGCGTGCTGTTCCTCGACAACAAGAACGCCAATCTGGAAGCGGTGTGGTGGAGGGCCCGCGCACTCGAGCAGCTCGAGCGCTGGCCGGAGGCCATCGACGGCTACAAGCTGGCAGCAGCCTCGACCGATCCGGTCCTCGCGCGCCGAGCGAAACAGGACCTCGATTTCCTCGAGTGGAAGCGCGACTTCAAGCTCAAGGCCGGCAACGGCAGCCAGAAGGAGCCGCGGTGAAGCAATTGGACGCCACCGTCGCCAGCGAGGCCGACTTCGAACTCAACGCCGTGCTGAGCTCGCTGTCCGCCATCTCGGAGAGCCTTCTCGAGAGCTACGCACTGCTCGCGGAACGCGCCAAGCGTCTCGAGATCGAGCTGGCAGCCAAGAACGCCGAGCTTGAGCGCAAGGTGCTCGAGACGGAGTCCATGCACGCCCATCTCGAGGCCGTGCTGGGCGCGCTGCCGACGGGCGTGGCTGTCCGCGACGGCCAGGGTCGCATCGTTCGCGCCAACCCAGCGCTGTGCGCGATTCTGGAGACCACGGAACCGGAGCTTCACGAACACAACGGCCATCCCGAACTGCTGGGTCGCGAAGCTCTCGGCCAGTCCCGCGAGATCGTTCTCGCCGACGGGCGCGCGCGCATCGTCGAACAGCGCTGGTCGGAGTTTCTGACACCCAACGGCCTGAGTGGATCGGTCGAGCTGGTTGACGATCGAACCGAGATTGCCCACCTCACTGAACGCCTGCACAGCATCGACAAGCTCGCCGCCCTCGGCAGCATGGCCTCTGGCATCGCTCACGAGATCCGCAACCCCATGAACGCGGTGCGAGGCTATGCCGAGCTCTTCCGCCGCGAGTTCGACGCCGACAGCCGCCAAGGACGCTGGGCCGCCAATATCTGCGAGGGCGTCGATGAAGCTGACGCGATCATCTCCAACATGTTGAGTTTCGGATCGCCCGAGAAGCTGCGCAGGGACCGCGTGTGCGCCGCCGAACTCGTCGACAGCGCCATCGCTTTGGCTCAGCGCTCCATCCCGGCAGGCACTCGGCAGGATGCCTGGGCCATTCAGGCCAGTGTCGCCTGCCCGGATTTCACCGGTGACCGAATCAAGCTCCGCCAGGCTCTGCGGAACCTGATCGCCAACGCGATTCAGGCTCAGCCGGACGGCGGCAGCATCCACGTGGCGTGCCGTCTGCACGCCGATGAGGTCGTCTTCGAAGTCTGTGACGCAGGCCCGGGCATCCCCTCCCAACTGCGCCGCCGAGTTGTCGACCCCTTCTTCACCACGCGATCCGAAGGCGCAGGCCTCGGACTTGCCCTAGTGCACACGATCGCCGAATTGCACGGCGGTCGACTCGAAGTGTCCCCCGCGCCCGCGCCCAGCCATCTGGGCGGTGGAGCGCATCTGATTCTCCAAATCCCTTTCCACAACTGCAAGTGAGCCGAACGATGTCGATTCAAAGCATCATGATCGTTGATGATGACAAGCTGAGCCGCGAATTCCTGATCGAAGCTGTGACTCAGCTCGGTTACAAGGCGATCGAAGCCCGGAGCGGCGCCGAAGCCCTCGACAAGGCACGCCAGCACACGCCGGATCTGATGATCACGGATCTGCGCATGCCTGGCATCGACGGCATCGAGCTGCTCAAGACCATGCGCACTCAGCATCCTGAGATGCCTGCGGTGCTGGTCACGGCTCAGGGCACGCTGGAGTCGGCGGTTCAGGCCATGCGCAACGGCGCGGCGGACTTCCTGCTCAAGCCCTGCACTCCGGAGGCCATCGAGGTCGTTCTTGAGCGCATCGAGCGGACGACCCGCCTGATGCGTGAGAACCAGTATCTGCGCAGCGAGATCGTGGGCGAAGGCGCCCCGGCGATTATCGGCGAAAGCCCCTTGATGACGGACACGCTGCGCAATGCGGCGCGCATCGCGCGGTCGAAGGGCACGGTGCTGGTCACCGGCGAAAGCGGCACCGGCAAGGAAAAGATCGCCCAGTACATCCACCAGAACAGCCCCCGCGCGAACGGACCGTTCATCCGCGTCAACTGCGCCGCGCTTTCGGAGCAACTGCTCGAGAGCGAACTTTTCGGCCACGAGCGCGGCGCCTTCACGGGCGCTCACAAGACACGCGAGGGCCGTTTCGAACTCGCGGATGGCGGAACTCTGCTGCTGGACGAGATCGGAGAGATCTCCCCTGCACTGCAGGCCAAGCTGCTGCGGGTTCTGGAAGAGGAGGAGTTCGAGCGCGTGGGCGGTACCAGCACTCTCAAGGTCGATGTGCGCGTGATCGCCACCACGAATCGCGATCTGCACGCGGAAGTCAAGGCTGGTCGATTCCGCGAGGACCTCTACTACCGCCTGCACGTCTTGCCGATTCATCTGCGCCCCCTGCGCGAGCGCGTTGAGGACATCCAGCCGCTGGCGCTCCATTTCGCGAAGCACTATGCACGCAACGCTGGGCTCGAGACCCCGGCCTTCACCGAAACGGCCATGGAATGCCTGCAGGCCTGGCACTGGCCCGGCAACGTTCGCGAGCTCGAAAACGTCATCCAGCGGGCGGTGGTGATGCTTCGACACTCGACGATCGATCTGTCGGACCTCAGCTTCGGTCCCGCCACCGGATCGGAAGAGTCGGCCACGGTGACGCTGGCCACGGCGGCGGTCACTGCGATCGAGAATCTGGGCCCGGCTCTCGCCAACCGGACGATTGAGGACATCGAACGGGTGGCGATTCTCGCAACCCTGAGCTCCACCCGGGGCAACAAGACGGAAGCAGCCCGCCGCCTCGGCGTCACTGCCCGGACCCTGTCCAACAAGATGAAGCTTTGGCGTTCGACGGGCCTGGTGGCCTGATCGAATTCGGGACGCTCGAGGAGAACGAACCATGGATATCGGTGGCGAACAATCGAAGTTGCTGCTCAACCTGATGAAGGCGAGCTCGCTGCGAGGCCGAGTGCTGGCGAACAACATCGCCAACCAGAACACCCCTGGTTTTCAACGGCAGATCGTGCGCTTCGAGGAGTTGCTGACCGAGTCCATGGTTTCGGGAAAGAACCCGCTCGACGTCCAGCCGCAGGTCGAGGTCGACAAGCTGACTCCCCTCGGCCCTGATGGGAACAACGTCAGTCTGGAAGTCGAGACAGCCGCAGCCCGCGAAAACCGTCTCATGTTCGAGCTGTACGCCCAGATCTTCCAGAGCCGCATGGGCATCATCCAGAGTGCCATCGAATCATCCCGCTGATTTCTGAAAGGACTACCACATGACTTCCATCCGCAGCATGTTCACGACGCTCAGGATCGCCGCTTCCGGTACCGCAGCCGAGCGTGTTCGAATCAACGTCATCTCGAAGAACATCGCGCACGCAGAGGTCACCCAGATGCCCGATGGCAGCGGACCCTACCGCCGCCAGGTGGTCAGCTTCGCCCCCTACATGGATCCTTCGAAGTCGCCGACCGGCTCGGTGGGTGTGCGCGTCCGTGGAATCACCCCAGACTTGGAAACACCCATGCTGACGATTCACGACCCTTCGCACCCCGACGCCAACGAGCGCGGCGAGGTGACCATGCCGAACGTGAACGTCACGCAGGAGATGGCCGACCTGATCGGCGCGATGCGGGCCTACGAGGCCAACCTCAACGTGCAGGACGGCTTCGTGCGGACTGCGGAACGCGCGCTGCGCATGGCCCAGTGATCAGAGCGACCCGATAGCCATCCAAAAAGGAGGATGAACCCATGGTAGAGCGCATAGGAGGAGGATCCCTGGCCAAAGCCGCCATCGAGGCAGCTCTCAAGCGCCAGGCGGAGATGCGCCAGCGCCTGCAGCAGCCCGGGGCCGAGTTCAGCCCTCAGCTGAGCGCCGGGGCGGCCTCCGGACAGCCGCAGGCCGAAGCCAGCCAGTCGCCGACGCTGGTGCAGCAGGTCAATCAGGAGGTCCGGGCCGCGGACACCATGGCCGAGCAGGTCGTCACGGGCAAGGTCGTCGACTTCGCCGAGGCGACTGCACAACTGAAACAATCCGAGCTGGCCTTCAAGTTTGCCCTCGAGGTGAGAAACAAATTCGTCGATGCATACCGGGAAGTCATGCGCATGAGCGTGTGAGCCCTGAAGCCCTACACCTATGAAAGACAACCTCCAAGGCCTGTTTGAACAGCTCAGGAACATGGGCGGCGCCACGAAGGCGATCCTCGCCCTGTCCTTGCTGATGCTGGCAGGGGTAATCGGGCTCGTCACCTACAACGCAAACTCCCCCCACTTCAGGCTGCTGTACTCCGGCCTCGACGGCCGGCAGGTGGCTGCCGTTCAGTCGGCTCTCGCCGGGGGTGGCATCCGCTACGAGGTCAGCCAGCCTCCCGGCCCCTTCGTGGTGCAGGTCGAGTCCGCGCAGTACTACCAGGCCCAGAACCTCGTCGCGCTCGCGGGTGCGATGGAAATCGCGCCCGAGGGGATTCAAGCCAACCAGTCGAGCGCCTCGGACGTCTTCCTTTCCGCCGGCGAACGCCAGCAGAGCTCGCTGAAGCGCGAATGGCAAGAACTGGAAAAGCAGCTGCAGGAACTCGCCTTCGTCCAACGCGCCCGAGTCAGCACCTCGATCCCCGAGGCCAACGCGCTGCGCCGGTCCGCTCCGCTGACCGTCGCCGTGACGCTGCAGCTGCGCAACGCGAGCGAACTGACACGGGGTCAGTGCAACACCGTCGCCAAGCTGGTTCGGTATCGCTTCAACATTCCCGCCGAGAACGTGATCATCTCGGATCAGGACGGCCGCAGCCTCTACGACGGAACGCAGGAAAGCGAACTGGCTGCCGCGGCCAACGAGCTCTTCGACCACAAGTCGCGTTACGACGCCGAGATCGCCAAGCGCACGAACACCGTGCTGGCGCAGGTATTCGGCGCGGGGCTAGCCCACATCGTGGTCAACTCCGAATGGAGCCATGCGCGCAGGGAGAGCATCAAGGAAGTCGTCGATCCCGCCAACAAGGCCGTCGTGGCGAAAACGGAGAGCAAGACCAGCACCCCGACTCCTTCGGGGGGCGCGGGCAATTCCGGTTTCGGCCTCGACAATGCGGCACCGGGTGCACAAGCACCTGGACCCGTCGCTCCATCGACCACTTCGGAGGTGACTCAAAGCACGGTCGTCGGCAAGGAAACCAGCCTGACCAGCGAAGAGACTCCGGAGCTCAAGCGTCTGACCGTTTCGCTGTTCCTGGACGCGAGCATCGAATCGAAGCGTACTGAACTCGAGCAGGTCGTGAAGACCGCGGTTGGCTTCGTCGATCAGCGCGATGCCATCAGCTCTCTGACGGCCGCCTTCGCGACCCTGAAGCGTGACGAGCAGGGCAAGCTCCTGCCCCCCCCGGCAGTCGAGCCGGTGGAGGGCCCCTCGCGCCTGACCGAGATGATGATCGATCGCAGCGTCGAAATCGTCGCCGCACTGATCTTCCTCTTCGTGCTCATGAAAGCGCTCAAGCGTAAGCCGGATGTCACGGCTCAGCTGGCGGGCCAGGGCTCCGGTTCCGTCGATCCGAACTTCTCCTCGCTCGAGGAGATCGAGGATCCTCGCATCCGCGAACTAGTGGCGAGACGCCAGATCGACGAACTCATCAAGAACGACCCCGAGCGCGTGTCCTTGATCCTGTCCCGCTGGGTTACGGAAGACATGAAGGCTTCCAGGAACTGACATGAGCGCCAAGCAAGATCCGCCGCCGCCGCTTGCCTCGACACAGAAGGTCGCAGCGTTCCTCCTGAGCCTCGATAAGCAGACCTCCGCCAGGATTCTGAAGCTGATGGATGCCAACATTCTTCCGGATGTGGCGAGTGCGATGACGCATCTCGACGAACGTCTCTCGGAGCGCAAGGAAATCGACAATGTCTATCGTGAGCTTTCGCGCAAGCTCAATGTTGGCGTCGGCGTTCGATCCCAGGACGAGCACCAGCTGGCGAAGATTCTTGAGGCAGGCCTCGGCAAGGACGGGGCGCGTACCGTTTTGAATCAGATCGAAGAGCGCCGCCGCATCGAAAGGCCGTTTGCCCAGATCGAGGAAGAACCGGTGCATCTGCTGGCTCTCGCCCTGCGCGAGGAGTCGAATGCCGTCGTGGCCGTCGTTCTGGCCCACAGCGCGCCCGAGCGCTCGGCTACGGTGCTCGGAACACTGGAGCCCGACAACGCGCTCGATGTCGTCTTGCGCATGGCGTCGCTGCAGCCGCCGTCAACCGAGACCCTGCTTTCGATTGCCTCGGATGTCCACCAGCGCATCGAGGAAATTGCCCGTCGTCCCAAGGCACCCGACAGCACCGTCGCGATCAGGACAGTTGCTCAGATGCTGACGTTCACCGGAGAAAACACCGAGAAGTCCGTCATCGGCGGAATGATCGAGAAGGACGAACCGCTGGCGGTTCAGGTGAAGGAAGCCATGTTCACCTGGGACAATCTTTCGACCGTGGACAAACGCGCCATGCAGAAGATCCTCGGTTCCATCGAGACCAAGACTCTCGCGGTCGCCTTGAAGGGATGCGATCCCAAGGTTGAGGCCAACATCCTCGGCAACATCTCCGATCGCGTTCGCACCATGGTTGCCGATGAGCGCGAGCTGGCTGGAGCGCTCCCGATGAGAACGATTCAGGATGCTCGCGGCGAAATTATGACCGTCGTTCGCTCGATGATGGAAGCGGGCGAATTCAAGCCGACCAAGGCGGGAGAAGAGCTTGTCAGCTGAGCTTCGAGTCTCCGTGTCCGGTCCCGTTACGGGGGCGCGAGTATTCCTCGGTGACGAGAACGGATTGCGCGCGCACTGGAACAGCGCGGCGAGCACTCAGAGCTTCGAGGCCGGTCGCGCGAAGGGCCGCGAGGAGACGCTCCAGAAGCTGGGCGCCCTCGTCGAACAGGCGCTGGCGGACCTTGCGTCTCAGCGCGAGCAGGCCAGTCTGCGGCTCGCGCAGGACGCAGCCCTGCTGGCGGTGGAGATCGCCCGTGAATTGACGCGCAGCGAGATCCGGGCAGGCCGGCATGACATCGAGCGCATCGTGCGTGAGTCGCTGACCTTGTCGGGTGCCGGCCGCGGCGAAGCGCGGGTGCATGTACACCCCTCGGATGCAGCCCGCCTGAGCCAGATTCCATTCCGCGTCAACACGACGATCGAGGCGGATCCGGCCCTGCGCGAAGGCGATGTGCACGTGACATGTGCGCAGGGTGTGCTGGTCCGCGAGATCGACGAAGCGCTGAGTTCGCTGCGTGAACGCCTTTCCCGGGAACTCTGCCCGTGAGCACGGAGCTTTTCGATCTCGAGCGCCTTCGGCCTTTGGTGGAGGCGGCCGCAAGACCGCTGTTCCGTGGCCGCGTGTCGATCGTGTCGGGGATGCTCGTGGAAGCCGTGGGCGTTCCAGCCGCGGTTGGCGAGCTGTGCTGCATCCAGCGCGGCGGTCTGGGGCCCATCGAAGCCGAGGTCGTTGGCTTTCGCGGCGGCACAACCCTGCTGATGCCTCATGGCGACGTGCAGGGTATCGCTCCGCTTCAGGAAGTCATCACGCTGCGAAAGCCGTTCAGCATCGCGGTGGGCTCAGAGTTGCTTGGTCGCACGCTCGACGGTCTTGGACGACCGATCGATGGCGGCCCCACGCTTCATCTGCGGGACATCCGGCCGGTTCGGGCGGACTCGCCGGCACCACTGTCTCGTCCCGCGATCACGGAACCGCTGCAGACCGGAGTGCGCGTCATCGACGGCCTCAATACGATCGGCCGCGGTCAGCGTATCGGCATTTTCGCCGGCTCCGGCGTGGGCAAGTCCACGCTGCTCGGACAGATCACTCGGGGAACCGACGCGGACGTGACCGTCGTGTGTCTCGTCGGCGAGCGGGGCCGTGAGGTGGGTGGCTTCGTTCACGAAGTCCTCGGCGATGAAGGCATGCACAAGGCCGTGCTGGTCGTCGCGACCTCGGATCGCTCCCCCATTGAACGCTACATGGCGCCCTTCGTCGCCATGACGGTCGCAGAGCATTTCCGTGACGCCGGCCTGAATGTGCTGCTGGTCATGGATTCGGTCACCCGTTTCGCGCTGGCGGCTCGGGAGATTGGTCTTGCTGCCGGAGAACCGCCCACCGTCCGAGGATTCCCGCCCAGTTTCTTCGCCACGGTTCCCAAGCTGGTTGAGCGGATGGGTCGCACGACGGTCGGAAGCATCACGGGGCTTCTCACCGTGCTCGTCGACGGAGATGACCCCAACGAGCCCGTTTCGGACACTCTCCGAGGCTTGCTGGACGGGCACATCCATCTGTCCCGATCCATCGCCCAAAGTGGCGTGTTCCCCGCCGTCGATGTGCTGCAGAGCCTGTCCCGCTTGATGCCAAGCCTCGTGAGCCGCGAAGACCAGCGTTCCGCCTCGTTCATCCGCTCCTGCCTCGCTGCATGGAAGGAAGGCAAGGATCTGGTCGAGATCGGCGCCTATCGACCCGGCACCAATCCGCGGCTGGACACGGCGATCGCGCACATGGAAGCCATCCAGACCTTCCTGCGGCAGGACGTCCATGAGCATTCGGCGCTTTCCGAGACCCGCGAACTGCTCGGCATGATCCACGGAGGGGCTGCGTCGTGAGAGGCTTCCGATTCCGGCTCGAGCGCCTTCTGCATGTCCGAGACCTTCAGGAGCACGCCTCCCGTGAAGCGTGGGCGCAAGCCGTGCGTCATGCTCAGGAAGCGCAGTCGCGGCTCGACGGTGCGCGCTCGGTCAGGAAGACCGCTCTCGAGGATCTGTCTGAAAAGTCGGGACGTCCTTTGGAGCGCATCGCTCTCGAAGCCAGCCTCGATGGAATCGAGGCACTCCTGCAGCGGCGCCGAGAGCAGCTTCATGAGGCACAGAAATCCGTCGGCGAGGCTCACGCAGTCTGGATCGCGGACCGTGCGCGCGTGGAGGGCCTGGACCGACTGCGGGAGAACCACAAAGCCGCGCACGGAGCTGCCGAGCAGCAGCGCGAAAATGCCGTCATGGACGAGGTGTCATCGAGCCGGGATGCGCAGAGGATCCGGCCAGGCGCGGATGAAACAGGCAATGGAGTGAGGTGATACACGATGAGCAACACTGTCAAAATGGCCCTAATGGTTTGTGGCGCGCTCGTACTGCTGCTGGGTTCTTTCCTGACCTTCGTCATGCTTTCCGGCGCTCCTATGCACGAGGTCGCTTTCTTCAAGCTCTTCGTTGCGGCCCCGGAGGACGCTGGCAAGGATCCCGCAGCGCCGGCTCCGACCAGCACCGCCCAGGCGCCGACGGAGCCGCCAAAGGAGAGTGAACCCAAGCCCAGCGGCAAGGCCATTTCGGCCAGCATGGGCGCGCTGGGCGCGTTCATGCTGCCCGCTCCCTTCAGCACGCAGGAGCTCGAAGATTTGCAGAAGGAGCTGCTCGAAGGTCAGAAATCGCTCCGCGAGCGGACTTCGCGCATCGAGGCGCGGGAACGTGCACTGGAGGAGTGGGAACAGTCGCTCGAACAGCGCCTGGAAGAGCTCAACAAGCTGCGCGAGATGATCGTGAAGCGGGAGACCGAGCTTTCGCTGCGCGAAGAGGAAGCCAAGCGCGACTTGGAATCGAGCCGCTCGGCCGAAAAGCAGAGCTGGAAGGAGCTGGCCAAGTTCTTCGAGGAGGGCGATCCGACCGACCTGGCCGCCAAGCTGGTCGGGTTCCCGCCCGAGGATGCCGTCAAGATCCTTCAGTCGCTGGGTGACGAACGCGCCAGCGAAATCGTCAACGCCCTGCCGGCCGACAAGTACCTCACCTATCTGAACGCGTACCGCGCTCAGGCTTCGAAGCCCAAGTGATCGCCGAGCGCCTTGCCCTGCTCCAGACTCGCTCGCACCTGTTTGGTGATCAGGGCATCCCGGCGCTTTTGCTGCGCTGAGCGGCGCGCCTGCGCCCGCAGCGGCATGGCGATGCGCTGATTCCCCTGCAGGTTCTTCGAGTTGCGGCCAAGGAAATCCCAGTACATCGCCGTCAGCGGACAGCTGCGCTTGGGATCAAAGACGCAGCCCTTGCAGTAGTCGCTCATGCGGTCGATGTACGCCGATCCGGCGACATAGGGCTTGGTCGTCATTAGCGCACCCGTTCCGTAGGTCGCCATCGCCAGCACATTGGGCTCCACGACCCAGTCGTATGCGTCGGTGTACGCAACCCGGAACCAGTCGCTGAGCTGCCGAGGTTCGATTCCGAGGAGCGTGGCGATGTTCCCGATCACCATCAGACGCGTGATGTGGTGGCTGTAGCCCTCGCTCCACACATCCTCCAGCACCTGATCGAGACAAGCCAATCCCGATTTTCCTCCCCAGAAAACCGGCGGCAGGGTCAGATCGGCCTGCAGCGCGTTGTTCTCCAGGGGCTGTCCCGAGAGCGTGCGCATGCCGTCGGTCGCCTCGTGGACATGTCTCACAAACTCTCGCCAACCCAGGATCTGGCGAACGAAGCCTTCCTTGCTGGCGATCGGAATCGGGAGCTCCAGAACCTCGTTGACCACGCGCGAAGCGGAGAGGCGCTGGAGGTTGAGCAGTGGGGAGATGCGCGTATGGAAGAGTCCCGTGGAACGCGTCGACATCGCATCTTCGTAGGGTCCGAAGTGCGGAAGACAGCTCTGTTGGGCCCATGCCCACAGCCGTTCGACATCCGCTGCCGCAGCGGGCAGCGTTTCCGGGTTGAGCACGCCGGGATGGGACGAGTAGCGCTGCTCGATGAGCTCGCAGACCTCCGTTGTGATCTCGTCAGGCTTGAAGCCCGGCGGTGTGGGAGCGGGCGGCGCTCCCTTCCACGGTCGGCGGTTCTCGGCGTCGAAACTGTACTGACCGCCGACCGGCTTCTGTCCCTCCATCAGGATGCCGGTGCGCTGACGGACCTTCCGGTAGAAGGCGTCCATGCGCCAGGGGGCCTCGCCGAGTGCCTGAAAGTCGGCGGGCAGGGTCAGCCAGCCGTCATGAGGAAGTTCCTTCAACATCCCCTCGCGGAACAGCGGGCCAAGCTCGAAGCGCAGCTCGCGCTCAGCTGGTCGTAGGACCTGCAGCGGCCCGGTTTCGGCGACGATCCGCCGCAGTGCGGTCCCGTAATCCTGATCCGTGAATTCGTAGTGCACGGCGACGCCGCGAAGGGCCTGCTCCAGCGCGAAGTGCCGCATATTGGCGAGCACAAGGGCCAGTTTCTGGCGGTGATAAGGCCGTCGGCTGGCCTTGTCCGCGCTTTCGATCAGCACGATGCCCAGCTCGCGCGGATCTTCCGTGGCGAGGGGCCCGATCGACTGGGAGAGCTGGTCGTAGGCCACGTAGAGCCAGCGGCGATTGCCCGGGCGCTTTTTCAGGTGCGGTCGAAGGGATTGGAGAAAGGCGCCCATGCGGGTTGGGTTCGCGGCTGGAACCGCTTGGATGCCAGAGACTTAAGGCCATTTCCGGCATTGGCGTTGCGAAGCCCCCCCTGACCCCGGATCAGCGGAGTCAAGGGATCGGGATTTTCTTCCGATGAGAGCACCAACGGTCGTCCCCGCATGGACTCTGCGATCACTCCCGAAGAACGAGCGGCTTTGGCCGGCCCCAAGGAGGCCGGTTCCGCTCCGTCCGTGGAGCCGCGGGACTTCCGTCATCCCCGGCGCCTGTCCCCCGAGCATGCGGCGCGCATCAAGCGGGTGGCGCAGCGCGCCCAACTGCAGCTCGAGGCCTACCTGCAGGCAGCCGCGCGCGGGAAGACGAAGGTGGAGATCAGCACCATCGGCGAAGCGAGCGTCGGGGAGATTCTGGAAGGGCTTCAAGACCCCTTCTCGGTGCTGATCTACGAGACCAACGGACAGACATCGTGGGCCGTGCTCGACTCGGGCTTTGCCATCGCCTACGCGGAACGAATGCTGGGCGCTCCGCAGGCCGCGAGCGCGGTACGGCGCCTGTCGAGCGTCGAAATCGGCTTGATGCGCTCGCTGCTCACGCGCAGTTCGCAGATCTTGCTGCAGGTGCTCGGCACCGAGCCCAAGAACCCACGCTTTGTTCAAGATCGTGAGGCATTGCACCTTGCGCAGGAGCTGCCGACCAAGGCTGATCCGCAACGCGTGATGCTGCTCATTTCGATCGAAACGCCCTTCGGCATCGGGAGCATGCGCATCTACACGAGCGCGACTCCGGCCGTGGCCGAACCCGCAGCTGTAGCGCCCACAGCCAAGGCGAAGCTCGCACTCCCCCCCATGCTCGCGGATCTGGAAGTCGATCTGTGCGTCGAACTCGGTTCCGTGGAACTGCCGTTGGATGCCGTGCTTGCCTTGGAGCCCGGCGACGTGATTCCGCTCGACACCCAGCGGGGGTCGCTCGCTCGCATCCTGATCGAGGATGAGTGCTGCGGTCTGGGGCGCTGGGGCCAGACCAACGGGAGGCTGGCCCTGCGTGTCAGCGAATGGAACAAGAACAGGTAGACAGAGGCCACTACGATGACCAACGCGAACAATTCAACGAACCTCGAAGGAACCATCGATCAGGCCACGCAGGCCGTTGCGGTGGGCATTGCCGGTGCACCCAAGCTGGATGCGGCCGCGCCCCAGGGCGAAGCGATGGGCGTCGAGGGACTGATGAGCGTTCCCGTGGGAGTTCGCGTGGAGCTGGGTCGCTCGCGCATGACCATCAGCGAGCTGATCAAGCTGACCCCCGGATCCCTAATCGAACTCGATCGCGCGGCACATCAGCCTGTCGATGTGTTCGTCGGCGGAAAACTGGTTGCCCGCGGCGAGGTCGTGACGATCGGCGAGCAGTACGGAGTCAGGATCACGAGCGTGGTCAGCGGATCCTGAGCGGAACTACCAGCCCTTCGCCGCTTTCGCGGCCAGTTCCTCGAGCTTCATCCTGACCGCGAGGATGTAGGGAGACTCGCCGTCCGTCCAAGTCCCGTAGGTGATCAGGACCAGCGTGCCGTCCGAGAGCACCTCGACACCCGGATAGCCGCAATCGGCCGAACGTCTGTTGTCGGCGAGTCGCACGAGGTACTGGCCTCCCGCGCCTTTGGCGAGATCGTCATGCGTCCCCAACCAGGCCACGAAATCCCCCTGAAACGGCGACTTGGGATCCATGCAGCGAAACGCGATCACGAGCCGCCCGTCGGGTGCGTAGCGAGCCGTGTGCCGGTCTCCGTTGAGCCAGCGGGGAAGCTCGCGGGGTGCGCTCCACACGGCGCCTTCGTCCTTCGACACCATCGCGTGCGAACCTTTGACGCGGCGATTCTCCCGCAACAGCATGGTCAACTGCCGTCCGTCTGGTGAGCGGACGCATCCCGGCTCGCACAAATGGACGTCGCTGGACGAGTGGAACTCTCTGGGTGTGCTCCAGCTGAGCCCCCCGTCACGGGATTCAGTCGAATAGAGTTTCATCTCGCTGCTCAGCTTGCCGTTGGCGGTAAAGAAGCGTCCGTCGTCGTGGAAGCAGGCGAGCAGGTTGCCGCCGGTGGTCGTGATCAGGTCCCCCATAACCACGATGCCGCCCCAGTTTCCCACGGGTTGCAGGGGCGTCCAGCTCCCGCCTTCGTCCTCGCTGGTGGCGAGTCGCGCCGGATAGAGCCCCGAAAAGCACAACAGACGCATGGCGCCCGTTCCCGGGTCCCTGACCCGATGCAAGGTCGGCGTTTCGAGGCTCGTGGTCCAGTTCTCGGGCGTGGGCAAACGCTCGGACCAGCTCTTGCCGCCGTCGTCCGAGCGTTTGAGCACGATCGCTCCCTTGCCGTGGCCTTTGGGATAGGCGGCGAGTATCGAGCCATTGCCCAGCGTCACGGTGGATACGTGTCCGAGATATTGCCCCTTCTCCCGGTCGACCACCACCTGCCGTTCCGTCTCCGTTGAAAGATCGACATGAGCCGGAGCCTGAAGAACAGCGTTGGACAGCATTCCGATGAGCATCATGGAGAGAACATCCTGCGTTTGTGAGCCATCGAGCGCTAGTCTGAACGTCATGCGATTCCGGTTCCTGCTGATGTCCGCGCTGCTGCTGACTGCCTGCCGTTCGGCGCCACCCGCAGCTGTCGATGAATCCGCCGGAGATTGGCTCGTGGACGCGATCCATGTACCGGCCACCGCGAGCTGGTCTGCAGACGGGTCAACGCTGGTGCTGTCCAATGGTCTGGCGGAGCGCACCTTCACCCTGCGGCCGCACCCCGCGGCGGATGGGCTGCGCGCGATTGGGACGACATCGATGCGCAATCTGTCGTCCAGCGAGGAGTTCATCCGGGCCGTCGAGCCCGAGGCCGTCATCGAGATCGAGGGTAAACGCATCCTCGTCGGAGGACTCGCCGGACAGCTCAACCGTGCTTTCCTGCGTTCTCCCGATGTCGAGCAACTGAGGGCCGATCCCGCGTCGATGCCTCTGTTCGACATCGAAACCGGTCCGATCCCCGCGCGCATGCCATGGAAGCAGCCACGCTGGTCCACGAATTCGATCTGGCCTCCCGCAGGCCTGCGCGCGACGTTGATTTTCGGTCCTGCCGAAGGCTCGAAAAACCGCTTTCGCGTGCTGGTTCACTACGACTTGTACGAGGGCCTGCCGCTCTTGGCGAAGACCGTGGTGGTCGATGCCGGCGCACAGAGCGGGACTTTTGTCCTGCAGGGCATCGAGAGCGAGCGGCTCGCGATCGTAGAGGCGCAGTCCTCCGTGGAGCAGCCCGGGCGCTGGCTGGAATCCAATCTGCATGTCGAGAGCGAGATGGGTATGTTCGGTCAGGCCAATCAGACAGGCCGACCGGCTGTGCGCTGGGAGCAGGATCCCGCCTACACCACTCAGGTCAACTACGAGCTCAAGACTCCCTGCCTGCTCGTCTGTGGTCCGCCGCTGGGGCCGGGAGTCGAGTTGGGGCCGTGGAATGAACGCCATCCCCTGCGACAGACCGTGCTGGCGGCGCCCACCGTGTACGAGTTGCTGCTCGACACCCACGAGCGCGAGCGCCGCGGCCTTTCGCGCAGGCGCATGTACCGCACCATCGCTCCGTGGAGCACGGAGAACCCGATTCTGATGCACGCTCGCCATTCGGATCCCGACGCCGTGCGACTGGCGATCGACCAGTGTGCCGAGGTGGGCTTCGAGATGCTGATCCTGTCTTTCGGCAGCGGTTTCGACATGGAAAGCACGGATCCCGCCTACCGGGCCCGGATCCGCGAGCTGGTCGATTACGGACGAGCCAAAGGGGTGGAATTGGGCGGCTACTCGTTGCTTGCAAGCCGCGCGGTCTCGGCCGAGGATGATGTTCTTGCCGCGGGGACGCTCGCTCGAGGCAAGGCGATTTTCGGCAACTCTCCCTGCCTGATGAGCGCATGGGGACAGGCTTATTTCCAGCGCATCGAGTCCTTTCTCGCCGAGACCGGGATGATGGTGCTCGAGCACGACGGATCCTACCCCGGAGACGTGTGTGCCTCCGAGCAGCACCCCGGACACACGGGTCTGGCTGACTCCCAGTGGAGACAATGGCGCGGGATCATGGACTTCTACGCGCGCTGCCGCGGACGGGGAATCTATCTCAACGTTCCTGATTGGTATTTCCTCGGCGGCGCCAACAAGTGCGCGATGGGCTATCGGGAGACCAATTGGTCTCTGCCGCGCGCGGAGCAGATCCTCCACGGGCGACAGAACATCTACGACGGCACATGGGACAAGACTCCGAGTATGGGCTGGATGTTCGTGCCCCTCACC
The DNA here is from genome assembly GCA_044359355.1 of Planctomycetota bacterium. Classification (GTDB taxonomy): domain Bacteria; phylum Planctomycetota; class UBA1135; order UBA1135; genus SYGM01. Next base: position 20,387 of record JBIKMH010000001.1, read on the forward strand.
GAGTATCAGGGTGGTGGCGCCGCCGCCACGATCGAACCCCTGCGCGAACACCTTGAGGCTTACGAGGCGCATCTGGCCAACAACTTCGGCGCCGGAGTTCAGGCCTGCTGGCGCGGACCGCGCCTGTACGACAGCGAGGAAACCAAGGCGTTGGTCAAGCGCTGGGTGGATTTCTACCTCGAGCACCGTCGCATCCTCGATTCCGACGTGATTCACCTCCGACGCGCGGACGGGCGCGACTGGGACGGATGGCTGCACGTGGATCCGCACGGACGCGAGCGGGGTCTTGCGATGCTTTACAACCCGACAGGGTCCGCGATCGAGCGCGAGTTGGAGCTGCCGCTGTACTACACGGGCCTGCGGGAGCGCGCTCGGGTGGAAAGCTGCTTTCAGGTAGTGCCTCCGATGGAGGTCCGGATCGACCAACAAGGAAGAGCCCGCGTGTCGGTCTCGATCCCGGCGCACGGCCGCCTTGGCCTGATTTTCACTGCGCCGTGAGCAGACGCGATTCCGCCATCGAATTCGTCGTCACGCTGGGCCGCGCCCTGCACGTTCACGGGGCACCTGCGCCCGCCGTCGAGCAAGCGATGGAAAGCGCCGCACTGCAGCACGGTCTGCAAGGACAGTTCTTTGCCACGCCCACCTCGATCTTCGCTTCGTTTCCGGAGGATCCCGAGCGACCTTACGCCAGCGCACGCACGCTTCTGCTGCGGGTCGAGCCGGGCTCCACCAATCTTGCGCGGCGTGCTCGCATCGAAGCCATCGTGCGCGCCAGCGAGCGCGGGGATCTGAGCCCGGAGAAAGCGCGCGAGCAGCTGCTGGCCGTCGAGAACGACGCCGCTCCCTACTCCAAGGAGCTGACGGTCGCCGCTTTTGCGCTCAGTGCGGCCAGCGCCGCCGTCTTCTTCAACTCCACCTTGCACGAGACACTGCTGGCGGGCTTGATCGGCCTGATGGTGGGCTGCTGCCATCTTGCGGCCCTGCGCTCGGAGCGTGCTGCGCGCGTGCTGCTGCCGGGAGCGGCCTTTCTCGGGGCCTCGCTGGCCGGCGCCATCGAGAGCCTGTGGGGCCGGCAGCCAGAGGTCTCGGTGATCGTGGCGGGGTTGATCACGCTGCTTCCGGGGCTCTCGCTGACCACCTCGCTAAGCGAGGTGGCTGTCGGACACCTCGCCAGCGGCACCGCTCGACTCGTGGGCAGCATGATGACGCTGCTCGCCCTGCTGTTCGGCGCGGCGATCGGCGGTCGCGTCGGCGTGCTGCTGAATGATCCCGCACAACTCGCCGCCGCGCCGCTCGACTTCCTGCTGCCCCCAGGGGCGCTGTACGCTGCACTCGTGCTCGCCCCGCTGTGTTTCGGCGTGCTCTTCAAGGCGCCGCGCCGAGATCTCGCCTGGATCGTCGCCGCCAGCGCGCTCGCGTTTCTCGGCGCCCGTTTCGGGCAGAGCCTCGTCGGGGCGCCGTTCAGCGAGGCCGTGGGCGGCTTCGTGGTGTGCCTTGCCAGCAATGCCTATGCGCGCTTCACGCTGCGCCCAGCGGCCATTCCGCTGGTTCCCGGCCTACTGCTGCTGGTGCCCGGGAGCATCGGTTTCCGATCACTCTTCACGATGCTCGACCGCGACGTTGTCAGCGGCGTGGATGCCGCCTTTCAGGTGGCGCTGGTCGGCACTTCGATCGCCGCGGGTCTGCTGGTCGCCAACGTGATTCTGCCCGCGCGCCGCTCTACTCCGCGCGCACTTTGATCGTTTCGCCGACGGTGTTGAGCAGCTTACGCAGCTCGTCGTAGTCGGGGTGCTTCATGCGCACCCAGGCATTGGCCATGAAGCCCGCCTCGACGCCTTGAGTCGGCGTGCCCGGCGGGGGGAAATGGCTGTCGATGACCGCCGAGCCGAAGCGCCGCTGAAGCTCGTCGAGGCCTTCATGGCGCCGAATGCGTCCGTCACGGTCCGGCCGCAAGGCGATCAGCCCCGTCGAGAGGCGTCGGGACGGGCGCGTCTCCGTCCCACCCTTCACGATCGCCTTGGCCCATTCGACGTAGATATCGAAGTCGTTCGCGACGCTGTAGAGGTCCCAGGTGCGGACGCCGGGAGGGCGGCAGCCGATTTCGCTGAACTTGAGCCCTTTGGGGCCAAAGAACCACTCCATGTGGGTTGCAGAAGTCTCGATGCCCAGCGCCTCGATCACCTTGCGCCCCATTTCGCGCAGCTCCCGGTACGGCTCCGCCTCGATGCGGTTCGTGCAGATGATCTGCGGCGAAATCCAGCGCGTGCGCATTGCCTCGAGCACGTTCGGGAAGTAGTGGCAGGCGAAGTCGTGCACCACCTTCCCGTTGATGGTCAAGGTGTCGTAGAAGCCCTCGTGTCCCTCGATGAATTCCTCGATGGCCACATCGCGGCCGGCTGAAAGCCCGCTGGCGCGCAGCGCGTTCTCCAGCTCGGCATCGTTGGAGGCCTTGAAGGTTCCAGAGGCTCCTGCGGCATCGCGGGGCTTCAGAATCACTGGGTAGCCGATCCGCTGCACGAAATCGCGGGCTTCCTTGATGTCTCTTGTGCCGATCGACTGCGCGCAGGGGATGCCTGCGGCACGCAGCGCTTCCTTCATCGCGGGCTTGTCGCGGCACAGAAAACTCGTGCGCACGCTGGTGCCGGGTATCGTGCAGGCTTCCCGCACGCGGGCAGTGGCCATGATGTGGGCTTCGACGCTGCATTCTAGCCGATCGACCCACTCGCGGGCCTGGATGCGGCGCACGGTCTCGAGCAGCGCCGGCTCGTCCACCACCGAGCGCACCTGCTCGTAGCGATGCAGCCAGCCCTTTAGTTCGGAGTCGAGCGCGCCCTGCGGAGACTCGCCGATTCCCGTGACTCGCGCACCGACCTGATGCAGTGCGCGCACGAATTCACGCTGGTTTTTAGGAAAGCCGGGTTCGACGAAGATAACGTGCATTTCAGGCCCCCTTCGCGGGCGTCTTGCGCGTGCTGGCAGTCGGTGTCAGCGTCGTGCTTGCGCGCGGCATGCTCACGGACGCGCGCGGCGGCATCAGGCGGCGGTAGAGGGCGATGTACTCTTCACCTTGGCGCTCCCAAGAGAAGTCCTTTTCCATGCCGTTGCGCTGGAGGACCTTCCAGCCCTCCTGATTCTTCCAGCATTCGAGGGCGAAGCGCACGGTGTTCATCAGTGCGTCGGCGCTGAAATCCCCGAACAGAAAGCCTGTGCCGGTGCGTTTGGCGGGATCCCACGGCTCGACGGTGTCCGCCAGCCCGCCGGTGCGCCGCACGATCGGAACGGTCCCGTACTTGAGCGAGTACATCTGGTTGAGTCCGCAGGGTTCGTAGCGCGAGGGCATGAAGAACATGTCCGCGCCGGCCTCGATGTGGTGTGCCAGATCCTCCTTGTAGCCCCGATCGTAGGCTACCTTGTGAGGGAAGCTGTTCTGCAGCCAAGTGAAGTAGCTCTCGTACTTCTCTTCCCCGCTGCCGAGCACCACCAGACGCATGTTTTCGCGCTGGAGCAGCACGGTCAGGATCTCGGCCATGAGTTCGAATCCCTTCTGGAAGGTCAGGCGGGAAACGATGCCGAAAACCGGCGTCGCGGGCTCGTAGGACAGCCCGAAGCGCTTCATCAGCGCCTCCTTGCAGAGCGCCTTGCCCGACAGGTCATTGGGCGTGTAGGCGTGGGGAATTAGAACGTCGTCGCGCGGGTTCCAGTCTTCGTAGTCGACGCCGTTGACGATGCCGCTGATCGAGTCCGCCCGCTGGCGCAGCACGTCCGCCAGCCCCATGCCCAACTCCTCGCCTTGGATTTCCTGCGCGTAGGTGCGCGATACGGTCGTGATCGCGCTGGCGTACACCAGACCGGTCTTGAGGAAGTTGACGCGATTGTCGCGCAGATCCTCCTGCCACAGCAGGTAGCGGTCATTCTCGAGCCCCAGGCCGGGTATCGTCTCCGCGGAGAAGGTTCCCTGATAACCGATATTGTGGATGGTCATCACCGTGCGGGTGTGCTCAAAGAGCTTGTCCCAGGCATACAGAGTGCGCAGGTAGATCGGAACCAGACCCGTATGCCAGTCGTTGCAGTGCAGGATGTCCGGGCTCCACTGCGTGTGCTGGCACATCAGGAATGCCGCGCGGGACAGCAGAGCGAAGCGCAGATGCTCGTCGGCTTCCTGAGTGTAAATGCCTTCGCGCTCGTACAACTCGGGGCAACGCACCAGCCAGATCTTCGCCGAGGAGCGCGGCAGCTGCAGGGTGGACATCGAGAACCAGTACGTTCGTCCGCCGAGGCGTACCGGTATGTCCTGCGCCTCAGGCACCGGATAGAACTCATGTCCGCCGTTTCGGATCCGAGAATACATCGGCATCACGATGCGCACATCGTTGACGCGCTTTGATAGAAATCGCCCGAGCGCTGCCACGACGTCGGCAAGGCCGCCGGTTTTGGCGAAGGGCGTGCACTCGGAAGAGATGAGGCAGACCTTGAGCGGTGAGTTCATGTGTGCTCGTCATTCTATCTGCTACGACCCGCCATGGCGCCGCGTGCCCCGACGCGCTACCCTGATTCCCGATGTCCCCGCCCGTGCATGTGATCTTCGTCGTCCCTTTCATGCTCGAGTCGAGCCTGCGCTTCGCGCGTGCTGCCGCGCGATTGTCAGGAGTTCGCATCGGGATCCTCTCGCAGGACCCCGCCAGCCGCCTGCCGGAAGACCTGCAAGGCCTCGTCAGCGCCTTCCGGCAGGTTCCGGACGCCATGCAGACGGAGGGCCTGATCGAAGGAGTGCGCTCGATCGCCCGGGAGTGGAACGGACGCGTGGATCGCGTGATGGGCATCCTCGAGCAGCTTCAGGGCCCTCTGGCCGAAGTGCGCGAGCGTCTGGGCATCCGCGGCATGGATGCGACGGAGGCCATGCACTTCCGCGACAAGTCGGTGATGAAGGCACGCCTGCGCGAGCACGATCTGCCCTGCGCAGCCAGCGTTCTGGCCAATACCGCGCGCGAAGCGCTGGCCTTCGCGGACCGCATCGGTCTGCCGCTCGTGGTGAAGCCGCCCGCGGGAGCCGGCTCGCGCAACACCTTCCGGGTCGAGAGCCGCGCGGAGCTGGAAGCGCATCTCGCTCAACAGCCGCCCGGCCCCAAGGCGCCGCTGATGCTGGAAGAGTTCATCCAAGGCGAGGAGTATTCCTTCGACACCGTCACTCTTCACGGCAAGCACCTGTTCCATTCGATTTCGCGCTATCGCCCCGGTCCGCTCGAGGTCATGGCGAACCCCTGGATCCAGTGGACCGTGCAGCTACCGCGCGACATATCCGGGCCCGAGTTCGACGCGATCAAGCAGGCCGGTCCGCGCGCACTCGACGTGCTCGGCATCTACACGGGCCTGACGCACATGGAATGGTTCAGGAAACCGGGCGGCGGCATCGCGATCTCCGAGGTCGCCGCCAGGCCCCCCGGAGCCCAGTTCACTTCACTGCTTTCCTGGGCTCACGATCTCGATTTCTACACAGCCTGGGCGCGGCTGATCATCTTCGAGGAGTTTCAGGCTCCTCAGCGGCTTTACTCGGCGGGCGGCGCCTACCTGCGCGGACAGGGCCGCGGCAGGGTCAAGGCGGTGCACGGCTGGGATCAAATCCAGCGCGATCTGGGGCCGCTGGTCGTCGAGGCCAAGATCCCCCAACCCGGCCAGCCCGCCAGCACCAGCTACGATGGCGAGGGACACATCCTCATTCGCCATCCCGACACGCAGGTGGTTGCGGACGCACTCGCGGCCATCGTCTCCAAGGTTCGCGTCGAACTGGCCTGACACCTCCCCAGATCCCCATGAATGTCTTGTTCCTCTCGCCTGGTTTTCCCGAGGAAATGAAGTACTTCACGCACGGCTTCGCCCACGTGGGCGCCCGTATTTTCGGTGTGGGCGACACTCCGCGCGCCGCGCTCGACCCGTACGTGAAGAAGCAGCTGGCCGACTACCACCAGATCGCCAACTGGCAAGACGAGACGGCCGTGGTGCGCGACCTGCATTACTGGCTGGCCGGCAAGCACATCGACCGCGTGGTCTGCCTGTGGGAACCGGTGATGATCCTTGCGGCCAAGCTGCGCGAGTCGATCGGCGTTCCTGGCCTCAACGTCGAACAATCGATCCCCTTCCGCGACAAGGTGCGGATGAAGGAGGTTCTCGCCCGCGCGGGCCTGCGTACGCCCCACAACGCCCGCTGCCGCAGCGCGAAGGAAGCACGCGAAGCCGCCGAGCATATTGGCTATCCGCTGATCGTGAAGCCGATCGCGGGTGCTGGTTCGGCGGACACCTACCGCGCCGACGACGAGCAGAGTCTGGAGGAGGCCCTGCGCAAGACGCAGCATGTGCCGGAAATCAGCGTAGAGGAGTACATCGAGGGCGAAGAGTACACCTACGACACGGTCTGCTCCGGCGGCCGCATTCTGTTCGAAAACGTGTCCTGGTATCGACCCAAGCCGCTCGTTTGCCGCCTCAACGAGTGGATCAGTCCCCAATCGATCGCGCTGCGCGACCTTGAGGCTCCCGAAGTGCGCGTCGGCGTCGAGCTCGGCCGAAAAGTCATCACCGCACTCGGCTTTCAGGACGGCATGACGCACATGGAGTGGTTCCGCACGCCCAAGGGCGAGGCCGTCTTCGGAGAGATCGGCGGACGGGCACCCGGAGGCCGCATCGTCCATGCGATGAACTACTCCTGCGACGCGGATCTGTTCGCGGGCACTGCTGAAGCCGTCTGCCACGGAAAAATCAGCCAGGATCTCCGCAAGCGGAACAACTGCGCGATCATCTTCAAGCGTGCGATCGGGAGTGGTCGCAAGGTCACGCGCTACGAGGGTCTTGAGAACCTGCTGATGCGCTACGGCCGACACATGCCGGTTGTCGACCTGACCCCGATCGGAGAAGCGCGCAGGGATTTCACCAAGGTCGTGGTCGGCGACGGCTGGATCGTGGCTCGCCATCCCGACCTCGGCGCCACGCTGGAGATGGGCGATCGGATCGCTGCCGAATTGAAGGTCATCGCCGACGGATGAAGCCGAACTCGAAGGCTGCGCGAGTCGCGCCGACCCGCCGCGTGATCCTGCTTGGTCCGCAGCGCCTGCACCCGACGCTGATTCACGCCGTCGACTCGCTCAAGGTCGACGGCCGCATCGCCGCCGTCACGGCGGGCTGGGAAGAGCGTGAAGGCGAAGATCAGGAGCTTTCGGCGCACCTCGGCGGCCGCACCGTCAATCTGCGCATCTGGGAGCGCGGAGAGGATGTCTATGGTCGCGACAAGGAACTGCACGCCGCTGTTCGCGAGCGCAACGAAAAGCTCCGCGTGCTTCAGGAGCTCTACCAGCTGCGTCTCGGGCACCTCTTGAGCGCGGCGGAAGCGATCCTCGCTCGTGGACTGCCGCCGGGGCTGCAGAGCATGTACCAGCAGGAATGCGAATCGGCGATCGAGGCCGTGCGCACGCTGGATCGCGAGCACCTGCTGCGAATTCAGGATCAGTACCTGATGTTCGAGGAGCGGTGGAAGCCCTTCGAGCGCGAGCATGTCGCACGGCATCGGGAGGAACTGAAGCGGGTGCTCGCGGACTGCGCCATCGTTTGCGTGGCCGGCGGGCATGTCTCGATCCTGCTGCGGCGCCTGCGGCTGTTTGGCTTCGCCCACCTGCTCCGCGATCAGGCGCTGATCGCCTGGTCGGCCGGTGCCATGGCGGTTTCCGAGCGCGTGGTGCTGTTCCACGACGATCCTCCGCAGGGCTCGGGCTCCGCCGAGGTCTACGAGGCCGGTCTGGGGCTGGCCGCAGGCATCGTGCCCTTACCGCACGCGGACAAGCGACTGGATCTGGGCAACCGCCGCCGGGTGGCTCTGCATTCAAGGCGCTTTGCGCCCGATCTGTGCGTGGCGCTGCCGCCCCGAACGCGAATCGACTTCGAGGCCGGACGCTGGACGACGCAGGCAGGCACGCGCCTTCTGCATGCGGGCGGAGAGCTGCGCGAACTGGAGCCCGCCACTTGAGCGCCTTCGTTCAGGAACTCCAGCAGCAGGCGCAGACCGGCCCGATCGCGATCGACCAGTGGCTGCGTGGCCGCAAGCTGCCACACGTCGATGGTCGCAACGTGACCTTCGTCTTCCACGGCCCTGCCGATTCCGTTCACCTGCGCCACTGGATCTTCGGACTGCCGACCTCGCAGGCTTTCACGCGCATCCCCGGTTCGCTGCTGTGGCACATGAGCATGCAGCTGCCGGAGAACTCGCGCATGGAATACAAGCTCGAGATCGTGCGCGGCCATGCGCAGCAGCTGATCCACGATCCGCTCAATCCCACACAGGGTCACGATCCTTTCGGCGGCAACTCGGTGGTCTTCGGAGCAGGTTATGAGGTCCCGGGCTGGACGCGGCAAGACCCCGAGACACGGGAGGGACACATCGAGGAGCATTCCCTCCACTCGCAAGCCTTCGGCGCCACGCGCCACTACAGCCTCTATTTTCCCGCACGCTACCGCACCATGCGGCGCTACCCGCTGCTGGTCGTGCACGACGGTCTCGACTACGTGCGTTTTTCAGCACTCAAGACGGTGCTGGACAACATGATCCATCGGCTCGAGATCCCCTCGATGCTCGTCGCGCTGACGCAGTCTTCCGATCGGCTGCGCGAATACGCGGACGATCCGCGCCAGGCCGAGTTCCTCGTGCGCGAACTCGTGCCGCATCTGGAATCCACTTATCCCCTGCTGGGAATCCCCTCCGCCCGCGGACTGATGGGTGCTTCCTTCGGGGCCGTAGCCAGCCTCTCGACCGCGTGGCGCTTTCCTGGCTTCTTCGGCAACCTGATGCTGCAGTCCGGCTCGTTCGTCTTCACCGACATCGGCAGCCACGATCGCGGCCCGGTCTTCGACAATGTGGTGCGCTTCGTGAACGAATTCCGCGACAACCCCGGCCGCCCGGCCGAGCGCGTCTTCATGAGCTGCGGACAGTACGAGTCGCTGATTTACTACAACCGCTCGATGTTCCCGCTGCTGCAGTCGACCGGCATGCAGGTGCGCTTCAGCGAGTCGCGCGACGGACACAACTGGGAGAACTGGCGCGACCGGCTGCGCGAGGGCCTGTCGTACTTGTTCCCAGGCCCGCTGTGGTTCGTGTACGAGTGAGGCTTGACGCGGGGAGCGAGTCCAGCGCGGCGCGCACCACGCAGATCGCTCACCTACCAACGCTCAGCCGCGAGGGAATACCACGCCGAAGGGTGAGCAGCTCTTGCGCAGGCTTGACGCCCGCAACGCTCACCGCGATTTCTCCCTCGGGCAGGTTCCATGCTCGGCGCTGACGAGGACCAAGCGTTTCTCGAATCATGCAAGATCCTGCAGAGGACCGAACTTCGAAGGAGACCACGCCTTGCCTGCCAACATGCTCTAGCTCCAGCAACGCGGACTCTTCGGGTACGAGAGTCACTTCCGTAGTCGAGCCCGCCTGGATCGGGAGCAAGCTATGACGCACCACCCGGCCATCACCCCATTCGGCCAACACTTCCACCGAGATCGCGGGACTCCCACCCAAAGTGCAACTTGAGTCAGCGCCACGGTAGAGCCATTGTTGGTCCGTTTGCGGACTCGCCACGCGCACGCAGGCAAGGATCGGTGTTTTGCCACCATAATCCGCACTGGAACGAACTTGAAGTTGGCCCCGTTCCTCGAGAACCAAGGTGACGCCTGTCGCCGAGCGGCCATCACCCTCGCAGCTCAGCGAACTGCTTCCCTGGGCGCACAGCGCTTGGACTTGAAAGCTCCCCGCAGGAACGGGCCTGAACTCGAAACGGCCCTGGGAATCGCTGGCAACACTCCAGGACTCTTGGCCGTCTGCTACGCGCAAGAACACTCTGGCAGCCGCGATCGCTTCGCCTTGCGCGCTGAGTACTTGACCATGAATTCGTGCATGGAAGCCCAGACGATGAGTCCTAGATCTGCGGTTTCGCCACCGCGCACCGTGACTTTGGCGCCAACGGAGCTCAGGTGGCTGCCTTTCCAAGGATCGTTGGAGCGCAAGCGCGGTGCCACAAAGTAGTCACCTGCGGGAAGTGCATCCAAGCGAAACTCACCGGCTAGGTTGCTGCGCGCCTGCGCTTGGACCGGACCACTGTTGGAGAGCAACAGATGGGTTGCGCTCGTCCGCGCAGGCATCGCCACCCAATCTCTTTCCGTTACGGGCATGTCTTTGCCCGCGACGGCTTGTCCGCGGACAGAACCAAGCAGTGGAACGGTGATGCGAATGGCCTCCGAGGGAGTACCGCGAGCCAAGGCGATGACGGTTCTTGCTGCGAGTTGAGCGCTCGCGGTTTCGACCAGGATCTGCAGCGGGATCTCGCTCGGTACACCGATCAAGAGAGTTGCCATGGGAGTCGGACTGTCCGCTCCATTCCTGAGGTTTCAAGCCACCCACGATGGCACGGGGCTCACCCGTCAACGGGTCGGGTGTGCTCCCGTTGGGTATGGAGATCCGAGTAAAGCCCGGCAGGTGCAGGTCCGAAAGCAGATCCCCAGCTTCCACCACACACCGGACGATGTGCCCAGGAACTGGATCTCCGGACGGTGTGCGCAACTCGATGAGCAGCGTGGAAAGCGGTTCGATTTCAACAACTTGGGCTAGTTCCGCCGCGTCGTGCGCTGGAATCTACCGTGCTCTGCATGCCCGGCCGCTCGGTGCGCAGATAATCATCGGCTGCGCATGCTTCCACGATCGCGCTTGAGCTCCATTCGGATTGCCAGGGGCGGATACTGCCGCGAATGCGGTACTCGCGGGGCGCGTGCGCCTTTGCTGCTTTGTCTGCGGGAACCGCTTCGTCCACTCGCGCATTGGATCCCTGTTCAGGCTGGAGAGTAGGCTTCGATTGCGAACTGGGGGCAGGGACCTCAGCCGTCGCTTCCGAAGGTGCGGAGCTTGCATCGGGTAGCGGTGTGCTCGGGTGCTTTCCTTCTGGCGGCCATTTCCAAAGGCCGAGCGTCAGCAGCAAGAGCAGTGTGAGTGAAAAAAACCAGCGGCATCTTGCGGGCAGTCGAGCAGAGGTGGAAGGCTGATTCATCTTGACCATTTTGGCTCACGCATGCGAAATCGGCCGCTCACACGGCAGCTGGCCGAGGTCGCAGTTGCGGGTTTCGGTACACCAAGCTGCGCAACTGCGTCGGTGAGTTTGAGGTTCTCTTTTTCCCGGCGTCCACCTTGCCAGGCCCCCACACAGCTCCAACCTAGCCCGAGCTGTGCTAGGCTGAGAGGCGTGCTCCCCTCCACCACCATTCTTCGGTCTTTTTGTGCGCTTTTCGCGCTCGCGAGCGCTGTTTACTCCCAACCCCCCACCGCGCGCCAAGTGGTTGCCCCTCCCAGCGACATACTCTCTGGCCTCGTGCGTTTGCCCGCCGCAGCTTCCAGCGCCATCCAATCACGCGCTCAAATCGCGCCGGTGCGCTTCGAACTCGAAGACAATGTCTGGCGTTGCCGCACCCGTTTCCTTGTCGAGCGCGACGGCAGCGCGGCGCTCGCATTGCTTGGACCGGCGGCAACCGAGTGGCGCGTGAAGGGAGCACCGCGCGGCTCCGAGCCCGTGGATCTCGATGAACACTTTCCCTCCAGCCGACGCGCTGGTTTTGCGGGCGAAGAGTTGCAGGGGTGGAGCGTGGTTCGTCGCGATTGGCGGAACTTGCCTGGCGGCGAATGGGAACTGTGGGTCGAAGCTCCTCAACGATCGAGTGCTGCACCTGGTTGGCTGATCGGATCTGGACTGAGCGATGTTCGCGCCGAAGCGTATTGGAGTTCGGCGCGGTGGGTGCGCGGCTCTGGAGTGGCTGTCTTGGCTCGAGCCCGCGGGGCCGAGTTGGGCGCGATCGTGCAAGCACGGGTTTTCGTGGATGTCGCCGGAGCTGTGCAGGAGTTCCCCATGCACGATGATGGCGCGCACAACGACGGTGAGGCGCAGGATGGGCTGTTTGGTTGGGAGCTGCCGGCGGAGCTTGCGGGCCGGATCAGCGCACGCGTGGAGTTGTCGATGCTCTCCAGGGCTGGTCAGCCGCTGATTCGCTCCGCTGTGCTATCCTGCACTTTGGTCGAGCCTGCTTTGAGCTTGAGCGAATCGATCGACGCTCAACAGCGCGATGGCACGACATGGACCCTGGCGATTGAAGCCTGGCCCTTGGATACGCCACGGCGACTGCAAGTCTCTGCGGAACTGTGGTCCAAGCGAGGGCAGGAGTGGGTACCCGTTTGCTGGCTCGCGCGGATGCAATGGCCGCGCGTCGACGGCCCGCGCTGGGTTCTCGATTTGGATTTCGACACACGTTGGCTCGATTTGGCCCAAGCGGGCGTTGAGTTCGAATTGCGCGAGCTGCGCGTGCAAGATCCGGATACGCAAGCTCTGCTCGATCACCGCGCTCAAATGCCTTGGCAGGCGCCGGCCTTGGCGATGCGCCGTCCCCAAGCACTCGCCGGGTTGAGCACGAGCTCGCTGCTCGCGGCCTTGGGCATGCCCACTGGCCCGCACACTCCGGCCACGCCGCAACTGCTACAACCTGCTTTGATGCTCGTGCACGGGTATTGCTCCAGCGCCTCGATCTGGCCGGCTGCACACTTCACACAACCTAAGTTGGAGTTCCTGGACCCCAATGCCAATCGCACGCACGATGCCTTCGCCCAATTGATTGCCGCGCGGGCGCAAACAGCGCAACTCTCTTCCTTTGGCGTCGTGGGACACAGCCAAGGCGGACCAGCAGCGCTGCATCTCTTGACTTACTACAGCAGCGGCTTGGATTTCGCGAGTGGTCCGCGGCGCATCCAAAGCGTGGCCTCTCCTTATCAAGGCACACCGCTCGCGTCCTTGGGCTTCTTCGCTTGTGGGGTCAACGACAACATGACGCCGGCGGGTTCCGCAACTTGGTTGGCCGGTATTCCGAGTTGGGCGCGGGCAGAGGTCAGCTACTGGACCACTTCGAACTCTGGCTCGGCGTGCAACTTCCTCACCGGGCTGCTGCTCGCCGATCCTGAGGATGGCACGGTGGAGAAAACCCGCGGTGAGCTGGTCGGTGGCGTGTCGATGGGACACAGCCTTGGCTGGTGCCATACCACGGGCATGAGCAACCCAGCCAACTACACGGATGCCACGCGCAACCAGGCGATGAATGCGGCCGCAGCGCGCTAGATCACGAACGCGTCGAGCTCTTTCTCTTGGCTACCTTCATCGTATCGGCTTTGGTGGGCTTTGCCTTTGGGGTGGCCTTGGACACCCGCTTGGCCCCTAGCGTCGCTTCGTAGTGGGCGATGTAGTCTTTCGCGCGTAACGAGCGCACGGTCTTGGCGATGACCTCCAGCGGCAGGTCTTCGAGCTTCTTGAAGCGCACGCAGGCGGCACCCATGTCGAACTTCTTGCCCGTCTGCTTCCACGCCGCCTCGAAAGCCTGCTTGGCTTTGGGGTCCATGTAGACCGCCATCAGGTAGAGCGACATGTGCCCTTTCTGTGAAGCCAGTCCCGCGAAGGGCAGCGGTTCCTCGGGTTTGCAGTGGTAGCCCGGCGGATAGACCGAGTGCGGGATCGCATACCCAATCATCCCGTACTGCATGCACTCGCGGATATCCTTGTCGAGGTTGGCGAGGATCACCTTGCGGACGGCCTCCAGGACCTGCCGGCGGTCCTCGGGCAGGCTCTTGAGGTACTCGGCGACGGTCTTGGCCTTGCTTTGCATGCCCCAATCCTAGCCCTCCCCCCCCCTGAACGGCCTGCCCGGGGGGGGCACTCGCGGGTCGATTCTAGGCATCCCCGGGGCCCAAGACCGCCTTTCGCCCATTCCCCTCGACGGACGGCGCCCGCTCCGCTACACTCTCACGCCCTCAAAGAGGAATCCTATGGCACGCAGATGTCCCATCACCAAGAGCGGCACCACCGTCGGCCGCCAGATCGCCCGGCGCGGTCTCGCCAAGAAAGACGGCGGCGTCGGTCTCAAGACGACCGGCAACACCAAGCGCAAGTTCAAGGTCAACATGCAGTCCAAGCGGCTGTGGGTTCCTGAAATCGGCCGCTTCGTCCGCGTCAAGCTCTCGACGCGTGCGATGAAGGAAGTCGACGTCCGCGGCGCCTACGTGGTGCTTTCGGAGAACGGCCTCCTGCCGAAGTCGGGCGCCAAGAAGCGCGCTTCCTAACGTTTCGTTCACTCGTGAGGGGGTCCTGTTGGGTCTGCCTGTCGGCGCCGCAGGGCCCTTCGTCTTTTCCAGCCCATCCCATTCGCCACCCCCGCCATGGCAACGCTTACCCGCAAGATCGGTCTTTCGCTCGGAGCTGACACCTGCTGGCCCCTTTGCTTTGAGGGCATCCTCAAGGAGCTCAACCCTGTCGTCCGGCTCGGCAAGGATGAGGTTCGCTTTGAAGTCGACCGGGTGCGCATCCGGCCTTTCAACCTGCGCGACAAGGTGGAGTACGACCTCGTCGTCGATCGCCTGACCTACTGGTACGCGCCAACGCGTGAGTGGCTCAAGAAGGCGATCCTGATGGACGGCACTTACGTGTGGAACAATCCCTGGTCGATCGAGTCGAACCAGAAGCACACGGCCTACGCAGCGATGATGGCGCTGGGGATTCCGATTCCTGAGACCTTCATGGTCCCGCCCAAGTCCTACGATCCCAAGGCGGATCTTTCGGTGACGCTGCACCGCTATGCGGATCTCTTCGATCTGGCCGACATCGGCAAGCAGCTCGACTATCCCAGCTTCATGAAGCCCTACGACGGCGGCGGCTGGGTGGGCGTCACCAAGCTCGACGACGAAGCTGGCCTGCGCGATGCCTACGAAAAGAGCGGCAAGAGCCTGATGCACGTGCAGAAGGGCGTGATCCCCTTCGACCGCTTCGTGCGCTGCGTGGGCCTGGGCCCGCAGACACTGCTGATGAACTACGACCCGAGCGCGCCGCTGCACCAGCGCTACTGCCTCGACAAGGACTTCGTCTCGCCAGAGGAACGCCGCCACATCGAGGACATCACGCTGACGATCAACGCCTTCTTCGGCTGGGACTTCAACAGCTGCGAAGCACTGCTCCAGAACGGGACTTGGTGGCCGATCGATTTCGCCAACCCCTGCCCGGACAGCCAGGTGACCTCGCTGCACTACCACTTCCCCACGCTGGTCAAGGCTAAGCTGCGCTGGGCGCTGTTCACCGCGGCGACCAAGCGCCCGATGAGAAAGACGCTGGATTGGGAGCCCTTCTACGCGATCCGCGATCAGCACAAGGATACAGATAGGCGCATCGCCGAATACGGCAAGCTCGCGCGCACGCATTTCGACGAACAGCGCTTCCTCGAGTTCTGCGAGAAGCAGCTGGCGGGCCTCGACGAAGCGGCCTGGAACTGGTTTGGGTCGGAAGCCTGCCGCGACGCCGTGAGAAAAAAGGTCGAGATGATCTTCCCCAAGCACGAGTGGGATTCGTTCACCGAGCACTTCTTCCAGTCGATCCAGAACTGGCGCGCGGACGACAAGGCGGCCCGCGAGCCGAAGGTGCGCCAGCACGTGCTGGCCGGAACCGAGGCCGAAAAGGCCGCGGCGAAGACGAAGAAGAAGCGCTGATCAGCCGACCGTCGGCAGGAACTCGTCGATGTACTTGGGCATCATGTTGCGCCAGGTGGGCCAGTCGTGGTTCCACTCGGTGCCCCACTCGTCGACACGATTGGGAATGCCCCGTGCGCCGAGCGCTCCCGCCACGCGCCAGGACTCTTCCGGATCCTCCCACTTGCCCTTGCCGTGCGTCAGCAGCACGAAGCGCGAGCGCAGCCGATCGAGGTGCTCACCCTCGGCCAGCTTGGGCAGGAATTCGAGCGGCGAGGACCAGTGCCAGTCGGCGGGCTTCTGACCCTCACCGAACTTCTTCCACAAGTCGTAGGTACCGCTCATGCAGATTGCCTTGGAAAACACGTCCGGATAGCGGCAGATGGCCGCGAGCGCGTTGTATGCGCCGATCGAGGCACCCGCGACCACGATTTCCTGCGTGTCGTTGCGGCAGTCCTTGCGAATCGCAGGCACGACCTCGTTGTGGATGAAGGACAGATACTGGTTCTGAACGCTGGCGGCGTTGGCGGGGCCGCGCTTGTCCTGAATCCAGGCCCGGCCAGCGACGGAGTCGACCGAGTATAGCTTGATGCGCTGGCCTTCGAGCTGTCTGGCGAGGGTCTTGATCATCAGGAAACGCTCGCATTCCTCCGCATCGCCCGCCGCCGTGGGGAAGAACAAGACCGGCGTTCCCACCTCGCCCCAGCGGCAAAGCAGGACCTCTTCGTTGGACAGGCGCTCGGAGCGCCACTTTTCGCTGGCCTTGGACATGGGGATACCTCTGTTGCAGCAGGATAGCGGATCCGGAGCGCAGCGGGGTGGCTAGCTGAACTTGAATCGCGAGGGCACGACCGTGATGCCCGAGGGCGTCACGGTGAAGAGCTTCTCGTCCTTGGCGCGGTCAAAGCCGATGTCGAATCCCGGAGGGATTTCCGTCCACTTGTCGACGATCACCTTGCGCAGCTTCGCGCCCGGTCTCACGACAACCCCATGGAACAGCATGGACTCGTCAACCTGAGCTCCCTCCTGCACACGGACGCGGTTGGAGAGGATCGAGCGGTGCAGGCTGGCGCCCGAGATGATGGTGCCCGGCGACAGCAGCGAATCCTTGACATGCGCGTCGAGCACGCACTTGGCGGGCGGATCGTTGTGCCAGAGCGTGTAGATCGGCCAGTCCATGTCGTACAGATTGAACTGCGGAGTCACGTTGCACAGATCCATGTTGGCGTCGAAGAGGGCATCGATCGTGCCCACATCGCGCCAGTAAGGATTCACCTCGCCCGGCTTGTGCCGGAAGTTGTGCGCGTACACGGGGACTTCGCTGATCATCGAGGGAATGATGTCCTTGCCGAAGTCGTGGCTGGACGCCGCATTCGACTCGTCGCTGAGCAGCCGCCGCTTCAGCTCCTCGGTCTCGAAGATGTAGATGCCCATGGATCCGAGGCAGTAGCCCGGATCTCCGGGGATTTCCTTGGCGCCTTGCTTGGGCTTCTCGACAAACCCGGTGACGCGGTTTTTCGCGTCGACCTCGAGGATGCCAAAGCGCGAAGACTCCGCGGCCGGAATGCGCACGGCGCCGATCGTCAGCTTGGCGCGCTTGATCAGGTGATCGCGCAGCATCCAGGAGTAGTCCATCTTGTAGATGTGGTCTCCGGAGAGGATCACCACATGCTTGGGGGCCTCATCCTCGATCAATTGAAGATTCTGCGCGATCGCATCCGCTGTCCCCTTGTACCACTCGCCGGAGAGGTGGTGCGGCGGCAGCACCCCGATGAACTGCTCGAGCCGACGCGGCAGGAAGTTCCACCCGAAGCGAATGTGCTCTTCCAGTGAGCGCGCCTGATACTGGGTCAGCAGCATGATGCGGCGCAGGCCGGAGTGGATGCAGTTGGAGAGCGTGAAGTCGATGATCCGGTAGGCGCCGCCGAAGGGAACTGCGGGTTTGGAGCGCTTGATGGTCAGCGGTTTGAGTCTCTCGCCCATCCCGCCCGCGAGGATCAGCACAAGCGTGTCCTTGAGTTCCTGTGTCAGCGCCATGATGTCGTATCTTGTGACTCCGATGCTGAATCATGCCAAGGGGCAGGATCCGTGGATATCGCCTGGTGGTTTCCCGGGGATGGGAAGGTCAGCCGGCCAGATCGACGGCGCGCGCGAGGAAGAAGCCGTCCGCGCCCTGTCCCTGATAGCGTGGCATCAGCAGGATCGACCCCAGCGGACAGCGGATCTCCCGCACTCCGCTCTTGCCGCCCATCGCAAGCAACTCACCCTGCCGCACGGGCTGAAAACTGCGAAAACCGGGCAGCATGGTGAAGCGCTCGCCTTCCTCGACGTGGTAGCGCAGGCAGATTTCGACGGCAGCCGGCAAACCGCTGACGCTTTGCTCCAAGCGGGCCTTGAGTCCGTTCAGATCGATGCCCGGCAGCTCCTTGAACATGCCGAGAGAGTGCATCAGCAGCCACAAGGCCGCTTCATGATGATCGGGTGTGCTCGACGCTTCGTTCTGCCCGCCTTCGAGCACGAGGCAGGGGAACTCGCGCGCGGCGGCGAAATCGAGCACCGTGCCCTCGACATTCTTCAGCAGGCCGAGGATCGCGGGAACCGGCAGAGCCTGAGCGGCGCGCTGGTTGTCGGGACGAGCATCGACAACGGTAAAGGGCGGGCCTGCGCCCGAAGTTGAGTGCAGATCGAGATGCAGAACCTCGGTGGCCGGGCGAGCCAGCTCAAGCTCCATTTCCGCGATCAGTTCGCGCTGTTCACGCTGTTCCGCGTTGTCGAGCGCAGGATCCGCCGCCAACAGGGCCTTGACGGCGCGCGGGGACCATAGCCGGTTCATGTCGATGTCGAGATAGCGCACCTGACGCTGCAGCGCGCCGAGGTTTCCCACCAAGCCGACGATCCGTCCCTCGATGCGGGGCTGGTGCTTTTCGAGCGCGGCGAACACGCGTTGCAGAGCCGTCACCCCCGCCGGTTCGTTGCCGTGGATGGCGGCAGTGACCAGCAGCAGCGGTCCGCTGCGGCCACTGTCGTAGGAACCGATCCTGCGCCCCAGCGCGCCGATCTTCGCACCCTTGCCCACCATGGCTCCGACCTCAGTCTTCCTGCAGCCAGCGTTCGAGCAGGGCAGCGGAAAGGTCCATGAAGTCGTGCTCGGTCAGGATGCCCACAAGGCGTCCTTCGGCATTGACCACGGGTAGACAGCCGATGTCGCGCTCGCGCATCAGCTTCATCGCCTCGTAGATCGAAGCTTCCGGGCGGATCGTGATCGGTTCCCGCGTCATGATCTCGCGCACCGGCACGCTGGTCTGGGTCTGGCCGCGAGCCATCAGGCGCAGCAGGGAGCGGAACGACAGCAGGCCCAGAAGATGCCCGTTCTGATCCTCCACCGGGATGTAACGCAAGTGCTCCCAGTCCATCAGGCTTGCCGCGAGGTTGACGAGATCCTCGGGGTGCACCGTGAACACATCGCTGGTCATGATCTGCTCGACGGTCTGGAAGCTGCCGGGATCGGCACCAGCGGGCTCGAAGCCCGCCAGTTCCCACTGCGCGACGGGCTGGCCTTCTTCCTGATTGCGCTTCATGGCCGCGGCCAGCGAACGGCAGCGCTCGCCGCGCTTGCCGCGCTCGCCCATCGCCGCGAAGGAATCGAGTGCCCACTGGGCGCCCGTGCGCCCGCTCTTGACGCGCTCCTCGAGCACGCCGAGGTAGCGCTCGATGTCCGAGCTGCTGACCTTGGCGGCCTGCAGGCCCTGTCGCGCCAGCGGGAGCAGATGATCCATGACCAGCTGCTCCGTGCTCCAGGTCTTGCCGCGCAGCCAGCGCAGGCGGCTGTGAAGTCCGTAGCGGGCGGCAGTGACAAGGTTGTTCTTCGCGTCATCGAACGCGATCTGCGAGCGCACATCCCCATACTCGTGGGGCAGCGCGTTCATCAGGCCGAAGAAGAAGGCAGCATTGGCCATCTCGTCGATCACGCTGGGACCTGCCGGCATGATGCGGTTCTCGATCCGCAGGTGCGCCTGTCCGTCCATTACTCCGTAGCAGGGTCGATTCCAGCGGTAGACAGTGCCGTTGTGCAGCCGCAGCGCCTTCAGCTGGGGAATGCCCCCGCGCGCCAGTACCTCCATGGGTGACTCCTCCGGGGCACTGGCGATCAGCGAGCGGAAGCGGGCGACATCCTCGCGGAAGATCTCCATGATGGAGTCCTCCAGCCAGCGATCGCCGAAATTGACCCGCGAGCGGCTGCCTCGCTGGGCCTTGACCTCGGAGCGGGTGTCGACCGACTGCTGGAACAGCGCGACGCGCGTCTCATGCCACAGACGCTTGCCCATCAGTATCGGCGAGTTGACCGCACAGGCGAGCTGCGGAGCCGTGATCAGTTGCGCGATGTTGTAGACGCGCGCGTACTCTTCCGGGTCGCACTGCCAATGCACCTGAAAGCTCGTGTTGCAGGCTTCCAGCATCACGTTGTCATGACTCAGGTAGAACTCGTCGACGCCCTTGATGGCGGCGTCGAAGTGGCCATTTCGCAGCGCCACCATCATCCGATTGAGCTGGTAGTACCGCGGGATCGGCGTCATCCACTCGAGCCCGAGATGCTGCTTGTCCAGAGTCGGAAGAATTCCGCACATCAGCACCTGCGCAGCCTCGTGCTCCGCTGCGGAGCGCGCCAGAGCGATCATCTCGTCGAGCTCCGCGTGCATCTTCGAGAGGCAGTCGGTTCCCAGCAGCTGCGGAGACAGGTTAGTCTCGAGGTTGTACTGGGCGAGCTCCGTCGTGAAGGGCTTGTCCTTGAGGTGCTCCAGGACCTTCAGCACGCAGGCCTTGGGACGCAAGTTGGAGTCGACCAGGAACAGCTCCTGTTCAGCCCCGATTCTCCGCACGCCCTTCTCGAACCTTCCCATCTCGAGCATGCGCTCGAGAGCGTGCACGTCTTCGAGGAGCGCGCGCACGTAGTCGCGCATCTGCACGTGGTCCAACTCGCTTGTGATGGTGTTTTCACCCATGTAGATTTCGGGGAAGTCTGTTGAGGTCGATCAAAGGCCGAAGGCCCTGCTTTCCGCTGCGGGTCGCTTCTCGAAGCGATGCGGATCGAAGAAATCGGTATCGAAGGCACTGACGGGCTGGCCCGTCACCATTTCGGCGACGCCCTCGCCCACGCTGGGCGCCAGCTTGAAGCCATGTCCGCTGAAGCCGGTGACCAGATAAAGCCCGGGGATGCTCTGCCAGGGGCCGATCAGCGCCTGAGCATCCGGAGTGATCGTGTACAGGCCCGCGAGCGTCCCGGCCGAGGGCTGGGAGCGGTAGACGGGGACCCTCGCCTCCAGCTGCTTGCGCGACCAGATGCGGAAGTCCTCGCTGACCTCGTCGGAGACCCGATCAGGGTCCTCGACTTCCTCATCCTCGTGATAGTCGAGTCGACCGATGCGCGTGCGGCCTTCCAACGTGATGCAGCGCGAATAGGCGTTGTGTTCCAGATCCAGCAGCACCGGATGCAGCGCGGCGGGCATTTCCCGCGGGCGCAGGCGCAGCCTCGGATCGACCAGCGGATCCTCCAGCGATGCAGCCTCCGCGGCATCCGGGGTGGCGAGGAAATTCTGCTCCGGCCGCACCACGCGCAAGGGCAGCTGAACGCCGAGCGGCTCCAGCAGGCGCCTGGACCAGGGCCCCGCGGCGAGGATCAGAATCTCGCACGCGATCGCGTGGGTGTCGGTTTCCACTCCGCAAATGGCTCCGTCGCGTGTCCGGATGGAGAGCACTTGCACGCCTTGGCGCACCGTTGCCCCGCGCTCGCGGGCCAGCGCCGCAAAGGCCTCCACGGTGCGCACCGGATCGACGCCACCGCCCTCGGGCTCGTAAGCTGCCAGCGTGCGCTCCTCGACCGCGATCCCGGGTGCGACGCGCTCGATTTCGCGACCGCGCAGCAGATCGACGTGGATGCCGAGTTCGCGCTGCATGCGGGCGTTGCGCACGAGCATCTCCTGTTGCTGCTCATCATCGGCACCAGCCAGCGTCAACACGCCGGTGCGCTGGAATCCGATGAAGCGGCCCGTCAGTCGCTCGAAGTTGGCGTAGACGCGCAGGCTGTCACGAGCCATGGCCGCCAGTCGGCGCTCGCTGTACTGCTGGCGCAGAATCGCTCCGGACTTGCCCGAGGATCCCGCTCCCAGACGGGTCTTTTCGAGCAGCATGACCGGCTCCTCGTGCGGGTCGAGACGCGTCGCGAGATGCCAGGCGATCGACGCGCCCATCACCCCGCCGCCGACGATCAGGACCTTGGCCTTCATGCAGGAGCTGATGCTAACGCTTTTCAGGAGGGTGCACGAAGTGGCGCATGAAAACAGCCCCTTCCGACCGGCGGGCCGGTCGGAAGGGGCCGAACTGGAGGGAGAGGATCAGCCCCGGCCGCGTTGGTGCACCGCGTGAGGGGTTACGCGTGCAGCACTGCCGCAGACGGAGCCTTTCGAGGATCGACTCCCGTATCTGCTTCCGCAGGCCGCCGCCGGGAGGGGTGGCAAATCCTGAAAAATCCGGCCGGCTCCGGTGCTGGTCCGGCCGAAGGCTCTTTGGCCCCCCCCGAAGCGATCAATCCACGCGCCAGAACGCCACCGCGTTGGTGGTGTTGCTGTGGCCGGCCCCTGCGGCCGGATCGCGGAACCAGGCCTGAGCACCCCGTTCGGCTCCGACCGGGATTGTATTCATCGGAGCCGCATTGAAGTTGCAGTTGAAGGTCGCGACGCCACTGGAGTCCGAGGTCACCGCGCTGAAGCGCTGGATCGGTCCGCTGACCCAGCGCTGGCCGTCGCCGAACACCGCCGGCGCCCACAGACGCCCGCCGCCGTAGAGGAAGATCGTCGTCTTCAATCCCGGCAGACCCTCCGCACGCAGCTGGAAGTTGTTGACGCTAGCCCCCGGCGTGCCGCTCGCGCCGATGCGCGCCTTCTGTCCGGTGGAGTTGGCGTTGGTCCCGCCGAAGGCATAGGTCGCTGGAGACGGCGTCGTCACCTTCTGGTTGATCCACACGAAGGTGCCCGAGCAACGGCCGTAGACCATGTCCACGTCGCCGTCGCGATCGAGGTCGAGGAAGGCGATGTCGTAGGTGCCGACATGGTCACTGGAGCTCATGCCCTTGACGCCGCGCCAGTTGCCATTGGCGGCGCTGCCGGCCTCTTCACGCAGGTTGATCGAGCCGCCGATGGCACCGCCCAGGTTGTGGTAGATGTGCGTGCGACGGTCGCAGCCGCCGATGTCCACGTCGACGTCAGCGAAGATGGCTTCCGGCCACTGATCGCCATCGAGATCGACAATGTGGTTGGAGCCCGCGAAGCCGTCGTCGCCGCCCGAGACGAACTGGAAGTTGGTGAACGGCCCCCAGTTGACTCGGCCGAGGCTGTCGTTGCCTTGATTGAGACGGAAGTTGTCCAACCCGTCGTCACTGATGATCACATCCGGCTTGTTGTCCCGGTTGAGGTCGCCCGTATCCGAATGGTACGTCGCGCCGCTGCCCATCGACTGGTGCAGCAGCGAGGGGAAGAAGCCCGGCTGGGCCGGGTTGTTGTACGAGATCTGGCAGGACCCGGACTGGCCGCGAACGATGTCCATCAGACCGTCGCCGTTCATGTCCATGATGTTGACCGCTGTTCCGAAGCCCGAGGAGAGCATCGAAGCGGTCATGCGCGTCGTGCCCGAATCGCTGAAGAATCCGTTGCCATCGTTGATCAGCAGCTTGTCTTCAAGGCCGCCGTAGTCGGCGAAATACAGATCCGGCGCACCGTCGCCGGTGACATCGCCCGCATCGACGCCGCAGAAGCGCGGGGCGATGGAGAAGGCGGGCATGCGGGCGTCTTCGAAGCGGAATCCCTGCCACTGTCCGTTGACCGATCCCTTGTTGATGTACACGCGCGGGTGGCTGATGTGCTTGGGCAGACCATCGCTCATCGTGGTGCAGGTGATGATGTCGAGCCAGCCGTCGAGGTTGACGTCCGAAAGCACGACATCACGATCGTTCGTCGGCGTCAGGAAACCGTTGTCGCCGGCAACACTCGACTCGCTGGCGTACTCGCCGCTGCGGTCGACGAGGATGCCGCCCTCGTTCATCAGCAGGAAATTCGGGAAGCCCCCGGCGACCGTGAACGGGAGCTTGCGCACCATGACCACATCGACCCAGCCGTCGTTGTTGACATCGCCGGAGGCGAAGTCCTTCTCCTGCGGATCGGTGAGGATCGCCGTGGCGTCGGCACCCGTGTTGGTCTTGAGGCGGCCCGCGCCGGGAGCAAACGTCAACCAGTTGTTGTCAAACTGGGCCTGAACGGCGGAGCAAAACAGCGCACCGACAGCGCCGACACGAATCCAAGCAGTGATCTGGCTCATGAACAGTAGCTTAGCACTGTTCATGAGCCATCAGGAAGGGGTCAGAGCCCCGAAACGCGCGACGAGCGCGGCGTTTCAAGGACCCGTGAAGGCCCGCTGCAGCGCTCCGAAGTCCTCGAGGTCGAAGTCGCCATCCTGATCGAAGTCCGCGACGGCTCCGACATCATCGGGCAGGATCGGGCTCGCGGGAGCGGGTCCGCTGACCAGAGTCCTCAGGAAGAACCAATCGACCTCGTCGACGTTGCTGTTGCCTTCGTAGTCGAACTCGAGGCGGCCGAGCGAGAGCAGGAACTGGGTCAGCTGATTCTTCTGCGTAGTCGAGAGCGCGTTGAACGCGCTGCGGGCGCCAAGGCCTTCGCCTTCGTGCAACTGGATCGCCGCGGCGATGTTCTGCTCGGCGGTTCCGCCGCTAGCCCGCATGTCGTGCCATAGCCCCAGCGTGGCCCGGTTGCGCAGCCCCCACAGCGGCGTGGTGCGCATTTCCGTCTCGCTCACGGTGCCGTCAACGATTTGGTCAGCCGTCGAGCCGATGTCGTGAACGAGGAAGTCGCTGTAGGGCCGGAAGCTGATGTTGGCGAGGCCCGCTTCCGCCGTGGGTGGCGTCGTGAAAGGGGTGCTCAGGTGGCACTTGTTGCAGCCCACGGCATCGAAGATGGCTGCGCCGCTCATCCCGCTGCGGGGCGTCTGCGGGGGCGGAGCCAGCAGGCGCTGGAAGTCGGTCATGCGGTCGATTTTGAACATGCCGCCCGCGTCGGTGACATCCTCGGGGTCCGCCACCGTGTCGCACATGGCCAACTGCGCCTGGTTGCCGTTGGGAGCATTCTCCACGGGCAGCAGTCGGTTGGTGAGCCCCATCTCGTTCATCGACGCATCGGCCGAGAAGGACAGGACGGTCGCCACACCGGCCTTGAAGCCGAAGCGGCCGACGCGCGGCGGCGCGCCGATCGGATCCTCCAGAGCATGCACCATATGGGCCCGGCCGCTGACACCCGTCGGCGGGAAGACTTCGTTGACGAGGATGTCGGAATCGAGGATCGAATCGATCAGGCCAAAGCCAAACAGCGGCGGCGTCACGCGCATCGCCGTCACATCGGCCTGTGCGGGGATCTGCTCGTCACAGCTGGGCGAGTTGATCGAGTTCGCCTGCAACAACGATCCGCCTAGGCTGTCGAGCGGATCGAAGGGCATGCCGCCCGCCGCGGCCTTGCCAAAGCGCGTCACGAAGATCGAGCTGCCGCCGCCGGCCGCCGGACCGAAGTGGCAGCCGATGCAGGAATCGTCGTTGAAAACCGGTCCCCGGCCCTCGCCGAGGCTGATCGGTGTGACGAAGACCTGACGACCGAGGTTGAAGCGCTGCAGTTGGGTGAGGCTGAGACCCGGCATGGGATCACCGGGTCGGGGCTGGATTTCCTGCGCTTGCGCCAGAGGCGCTGCGAGGATCGCGTGGAGAACAAGGAGGCTGGTGCGCATGGTCGGAGGCCCTCTCAGTCGACGCGCC
The DNA here is from genome assembly GCA_044359355.1 of Planctomycetota bacterium. Lineage (GTDB taxonomy): Bacteria > Planctomycetota > UBA1135 > UBA1135 > SYGM01. The sequence goes on from JBIKMH010000001.1 coordinate 45,799, forward strand.
AGAACATCTCGGCGTCGGTGGTGTTGCTGTGACCCGCGCCCGCAGCCGGGTCGCGGAACCAGGCTTGAGCGCCACGCTCAGCGCCGATCGGAATCGTGTTCATCGGTGCAGCGTTGAAGTTGCAGTTGAAGGTCGCAACACCGCTGGCATCCGATGTGACCGCGCTGAAGCGCTGGATCGGGCCGTTGACCCAGCGCTGTCCGTCGCCGAACACTGCCGGCGACCACAGGCGGCCCGCTCCGTAGAGGAAGATCGTGGTCTTCAATCCGGGCAGGCCCTCCGCGCGCAACTGGAAGTTGTTGGCGGTCGCGCCGGGGATGCCGGTCGCGCTGATGCGGGCCTTCTGACCCGTGGAGTTGGGGTTGGTGTCGCCGTGGCTGTAGGTGAACACGGTCGGCGTCGTGAACTTCTGGTTGAGCCAAACGAAGGTGCCGTTGCAGCGGCCGAAGATCATGTCCATGTCGCCGTCGCGATCGAGGTCGAGCGTGGCTACGTCAAAGGTGCCGGTCAGGTCGCCAGCGGCCATGCCCTTGACGCCGCGCCAGTTGCCGTTGGCCGTGCTGCCAGCCTCTTCCTTCATCGTGATGTCGCCGCCGATCGTGCCGCCGAGGTTGTGGTAGATGTGCGTGCGGCGATCACAGCCGCCGATGTCGACATCGACATCCGCGAGGATCGCATCCGGCCACTGGTCACCGTCGAGATCGACAATGTGATTGGTGCCGGCAAAGCCGTCATCCCCGCCGCTGACGTACTGGAAGCTCTTGATCGGGCCCCAGGTGACGCGACCGAGCGAGTCCGTGCCCGTGTTGAGCCGGAAGGTGTCCTGACCGTCATCGCTGACGATGATGTCAGGTCGGTTGTCGCGGTTGAGGTCGCCGGCATCGACGTGATACGGGGCTCCGCTGCCGATCGATTGCGTGTAGAGCAGCGTGGGGAAAAAGCCGACCTGGCTGGGGTTGTTCTGTGCCAGCGAGACGGTCGGACCGACGCCCGAGGAACCGGTCACGCCCGAGGAGCGCACGATGTCCTTGAGGCCGTCGCCGTTCATGTCGAGGATACGCACGGCCGAGCCGAACAGCACGTCCAGCATCGAGAAGGCGATGCGCGTGGTGCCCGAGTCGGTGAAGTTGCCGTTGCCGTCGTTGATCAGCAGCTTATCGCCCAGATTGCCGTAGTCCGAGAAGTACAGATCCGGAGCGCCATCGCCCGTGACGTCGCCTGCATCGAGCCCGCAAAAGCGCAGGTCCGTGCCGAGGAACGGGATTCGATTGGCCTCGTAGCGCAGGCCTTGCCATGTGCCGTTGATGGCGCCCTTGTTGATGTAGACCCGCGGGTGGCTGATGTGCTTGGGCTGCGTCGAGAGCGTCGTCGCCGTGACCACATCGAGCCAGCCGTCGAGGTTGACGTCGACGATCACCACGTCGCGGTCGTTCGTGGGCGTCAGGAAGCCCATGTCGCCGGCCACATCGGCCTCGCTGGCGTACTGCCCGCTGCGATCCACGAGAATTCCGCCCTCGTTCATCAGCAGGAAGTTGGGGTAGTGACCCGAGGTGGTGACCGGCTGCTTGCGGACCATGACAAGGTCCACCCAGCCGTCGTTGTTGAGATCGCCCATGGCGAAATCCTTTTCCTGCGGGTCGGTCAGGATCGCGGTGGCATCAGCCCCCGTGCTGGTCTTGATGCGGCCGGTTCCCGGCGCGAAGGTCGCCCAGTTGTTGTCCAGCTGGGCCACGGAGGGGCTGGCGAGGAGACAGAGAACCAGGCTGAAGCGGATCGAGTTCTTCATGGAATGTAGCTCCGAAGGGCCGTGAGCGGGATTCAGTTGACGACTTGGACAGGCTCGGCTTCGCTGACGAAGTCGACGGTCGAACCGGTGAGATAGAAGGCGTGATGAACGGTGCGCCCGACGAAGCGTCGCGTCGGGCGGAAGGTCACCGTACCCCGACCCTGGGCATCGAGCACCCCGAAGGAGCCCGACAGAATCGGCGAGTTGGGGTTGTTGAGCGTGTACTGGAAGTAGCCGTCGTTGTTGAGCGGCAGCAATTCACCACCCGGCAGTGGGATGCCCGGGCTCGTGCCGCTGATCGAACCGAGGCACAGATACGGACGGCCGGCATTGTTGGGGCCCGCGTCGATCGCCATGTAGTGCTGCTGTGCCTGCTGCACGTGCACGACGCTGGGACGCGCGATGATCGCCTGCACGCTCACGTTGAGATTGGAAACCGTGCCCGCGCTCGCCTTGTCGACCTTCCAGAAGGGAACGCCGGTCTGGCCCGTGCGCAGGACATTGGCCTTCAGGTTCGAGGCGCTGAGCGTGTAGCTGCCTACCTCGTAGGGAGCGGTGAGGCTGCCCGTCACCAACACCTGCGAACTGCCGGGCAACGCCAGATTGGGGATCACGGAGCCGATCGGCGCCGAAGCGAACGTGTTTCGGATCGTGTTCATCGCCCCGCCCACCTGCTTCAGCTGGCCGCCGACGGGCGTGCCCCCGAAACCGGCCGGGTTGGTCAGGCCCAGCGGCAGAGCGAACTGGTTCATCGGCGCGCCGATCGGGTTGCTGGCCGGCTGCAGCGGACCGCCGCTGAAGGCGAGATCGAGGCTGAAGTAGGCGAGGCCCGCGCTGGCGTTGTCGCTCAGTGTGCCGACGATCTGGTAGGGCGCGTTCCGGCCCGGACCGACGATCACCGTGCTCGAAGAGCCACTCTTCAGCGCGAGGTTGAGGTCAGAGGCCTGCGACGGACGGGGGCAGGAAACCGCGCCGAGCACCAGCGCGAAGGAAAGGAGCGAAGAAGGTCGGTGCATCGAAAAGGTTTTCCAGAGAGGACGGACAGCAGGATTCAGGACGAGACCTGAGCCCTTTTTGTTCACTGTCCGCTTGCGGATCTATGGACACAGAAAGTCTACGACTACAGATGTGCCAGCGCGGAAAACCGAGCCGAACAGAACCGTGGACCGTTAAAATGGTATCAAACAACCTCCAGGTGACCATCAGATAGCCCTCTTGGTGGTGCTACACTCAGCCATCCAAAAATGATCCCGCCCCGCCAGACCCGCACCATCAGCGTCCGCGACCTGCGGATCGGCGGCTCCGCCCCGATCGCCGTGCAGAGCATGGCGGCGACCCGCACGCGCGACCGCGAGGCCACCCTGCGCCAGATCCGGCTGCTCGAAGCCGCCGGCGCCGACGTCATCCGCATTGCAGTCGACAGCAAAGAGGACGTCGCCGCGCTCGCCGAGTTGCGCACGCAGACCAACGCGATCCTGTCGGTAGACCTGCAGGAGAGCTACCGCCTGGCGGAGCTCGTGGCTCCTTATGTCGACAAGCTCCGCTACAACCCCGGTCACCTCCACCACCACGAGAAGCACAAGAGCGTGCGCGAGAAGGTGGCCTACCTCGTCGACATCGCCAAGCACCACGACCTCGCGCTGCGCATCGGTATCAATGCCGGCTCGATCGCACCCGAGTACGACGAGCGCTTCGGCGACGACCATGTCTCCGCGATCGTGCAATGCGCGGTCGATCACTGCGCCATCGTCGACAGCCTGGGCTTCCAGAACTACCTCGTCTCGATCAAGGACTCCGACCCGCGACTGGTGATCGAGGCCAACACGCGCTTCGCACAGGCCCGCCCCGATGTGCCCATTCACCTCGGCGTAACGGAGGCCGGCATGCCGCCCGAGGGCATCATCAAGACACGCATCGCCTTCGAGCAGCTGCTCTCGCGCGGCATCGGTGACACCTTGCGCGTCTCCCTGACACTGCCCTTCGATGACAAGGGCCAGGAGATCAGCGTCGGGCGCGAGCTGATCCGCGACATCGAAAACGGCCGTTTCCGCTCCGTGCCGCCCAACTTCTTCAACGGACTCAACATCATCTCCTGCCCGTCCTGCTCGCGCGTCGAGAACGAGAAGTTCATCGAGCTTGCGGCCCGCGTGAAGGAGATCACGGCCTACGCCAAGGAGCACGATCTCACCATCGCCGTGATGGGCTGCCGCGTGAACGGTCCCGGTGAAACGGATGATGCGGACCTGGGCCTTTGGTGCGGCCCCACGACCGTCAACCTGAAGCGCGGCGAGGAGAGCCTGGGGAATTACGGCTACGACGAGATCCTCCCGCGCCTCAAGCAGGAACTCGACGCGCTGCTCGCGGCGAAGCGTTAGCGAGTCCGGTTCGCGCGCGACATGCAGAGCTCGCCGTCATCTCCGCTGGTGGGCGCCATCGAAGCCGGGGGCACCAAGTTCATCTGCGCCGTCGGAACCGGACCGGCTGCGGGCCTGCTGGCGCGCAAGCAGTTCGAAACGGGTGACGATCCGCAGGCCCTGCTGCGCAGCATCAGTGAATGGCTCCTGCTCCAGGAGCGGCAGTACGGCCGGCTCGCCGCGCTGGGCGTTGCGTCCTTCGGGCCCGTCGATCTCGACCCACGCTCACCGACATACGGGTTCATCACCACGACGCCCAAGCCGGGCTGGAGCCACACCGACCTGCTCGGCCCACTGCGCGCCGCATTCCCCGCGCTACCAATCGGCTTTGACACCGATGTCAACGGCGCGGCGCTCGGAGAGCAGCGCTTCGGCGCTGCGCAGAGTCTCGATGACTTCCTCTACATCACCGTTGGTACGGGTATCGGCGGCGGAGCACTCGCGCGTGGGCAGCTCTTGCACGGCCTGGTTCATCCCGAGATGGGCCACATCGCGATGCCACGCCTCCCCGGCGACGACTTCGAGGGCGCCTGTCCCTTCCACGGGCGCTGCTGGGAGGGCTTGTGTTCCGGTCCGGCCATCGCGCAACGCACGGGCTTGCCAGCGGAGCAGCTGCCGGCGGATCACGCGGCATGGGATATCACGACCCGATACATGGCGCACGCGCTGATGACGCTCATCTGCGTGCTCTCCCCGCGGCGCATCGTGATCGGCGGCAGCGTGCGCAAGGCGGGCGGCCTCGGCGAAACGGGCTTCTTCCGGCTGGTCCGCACCCATCTCCGGAAGGAATTGAACGGCTACATCCAGTCGCCCAGCCTCGGAACGAGCGGCATCGAGCGATTCGTGGTGCCACCCGCACTCGGCGACGATGCGGGCCTGTGCGGCGCGATCGCGCTGGGTTTGGATGAACTGGACCTGGATGAACAGGGGCTGGATGCGCTGGCATTGAGCAAGTAGCACACCTGCAGGCCCCTGCGGGAACACATCGGGTGACTCTTGCCCTTGTGACACGGCAATGGCGATCATCGCCAGCATGCTGATCACACTTCGCACCGCCTGCCTGGCGGCCCTCGCCGCATCCCTCGTGCTTTTCAACGGCGCCTGCCGCAGCGGCGCATCCTCGCAGGTCGACACGAACCGGCCGCTCAGCGAGGACCCGGCCGCGATCCATCTCGAAGCATGTGACTGGAAGCCCGATACAACGCTCGCGGGTCGCGGCGGATCCGGCGGCACGCTTGCGATTTGGAGCTTTGGCCCCGGCGGCGCTGAAGGTAAGGCTTTGGCACCGCGCGTCGACAGCATCCCCGCAGCCAACGAGGACAGCTATAACCTCTACTGGAACACGAAGACACTGCTCAACAACCTCGCCCTCGAGGTCCGCGTGCAGGCACGCTCAGGCGAGATCGATCAGGGTGGTGGGCCGATCTGGCGCGTGCAGGATCGCGACAACTACTACATCTGCCGCGTCAATCCGCTCGAGTCGAACTTCCGGCTGTACAAGGTCGTGGGCGGCGTGCGCCGTCAGCTGGCATCCGTCAAGTACGAACCGTCGCCGGTGGGAAGCTGGCACACGATCCGTGTCATGCACCACGGCGACAAGCTCAGCTGCTCACTCGATGGGAAGTACAAGCTCGAGGTAGAGGACACGGCCATTCTGAACGCTGGCGGAGTGGGTGTGTGGACCAAGGCGGACGCGGTGACCTCCTTCGAGGGCTTCTCGGTGCGACGCTTCGAGTGGTGAGTCGCGCGGGGTCGGCTTCGCTCCACGGCCCGCCCGATTCGCGCACATGTTCTGAGATTCCGTGTAGCCTCCATGAAGGTGGGCAGGCAATGGTGTCTGCCCATCCGCAATCTCGCGCTGGAGGCCCCCCATGAAGTGCTCTCTCTCCCTCTTCAGCATCCTGGCCCTGTCGATGGGCTACTCCCTCGCATTCCAGGCCAGCAGCGGCAACTCGCGCGTTTTCCTGCTCGAAGGCGAGTTGATGCTCTACCCGGCCGGGATCTCTGAACTTCCGGGTGAAGTGCAGATCTCCGTCGATGCTCCGCGCCGCAGCCTGCCCGTGCGCAGCTTCGCGCATGCAAGCATGGATGGGACGGGGCTTCAGAGCCTGGCGAGCGACGACCTCATAGCTGATGGTGCGCGCGTCGCGCTCAGTGCTGGAGACGGCGCGCTCGACCTCTCGAACCTCGTGCTGATTTCTGACGGCAAGCACTGGACGATCCACGGCGGTGAGGGCGATCTGCTCGGCAAACCGCTTTTCACCGCGGCGAGCGACGATACGCTGCGCCTCCTCTCCAACGATCAATTCCAACTGCATGCCGAGCTGGTGCTCGATCCCGCCTTCGCGCAGGAACTCGGCCTCGCGCATGCCTCCGGCGCGATCGCGGGCGCCCTGACGCTGCAGGGCAGCTCGCACCCGGGGAATGCCGTGAGGGCGGGTGCTCCGCAGCCCTCCGGCCCCGCGACCTCGAGCCTGGTCCCCGGACCCGACATCATCGTCAGCACAGTCGGCAATACCAGCGGCTCTTCGATCCAGAAGTACGGCACGGTCGGTAACACGACCGGCTACGCGGTGACTACGGTCTCGTGCAATATCGGAACGGCCAACGCGATCTGGATCGATTGCACGAGCGGTACCAGCTGCAACCAACACCCCGTGATCGGCCAGAACATGTACCGTCTCAAGACGGTCGCGGGTTCGACGCGGTTCGAGCAGATCGGGATGAGTTGGCTCAAGCATGGGTTCTGCGCAGCAGACGCTTACAACGGGACTACCTGCCCGGGGACTTACGTGCCGAACGGCTCCTGCGACTGGCTGGGCTTTTTCGCCACGGACACCTATGGCTCGGGGTTGAACGGGTCACAACCCAGCCTTGGCCCGCGTTCGGAGATCAACGCTTGGACAGGGGCGTTCCCCTATCCGTATGTGCTCAACTGGAGTCTCACGGGAGACGCCATCTACAAGCGCCTGCAAGTCCCGAACGCGGATATCGATCCCTCGCAAAACATCGGCGCGCAGTACTGGTGCGAGGTGCAATACGTCGCCACCGACGAACCGGACGGCAACAAGTACATCAATGTCTCCTACCGTTCCGTCGCGCTGGGAGCCCAGGGTGACACGCCGCCGGGCTCAAACATCCTCTTCAACGGCACAACGGTTCAGCAGCTGCCGGCGATCAACGCCTGGGCCGTTGCCGATCCGGGCGTGACGATCACCCCGATCGACGTGCCAGGTGACGGGCGCCTATACCTGGGCCACAAGGTCACGAACCTTGGAGGTGGCCAGTACCACTACGAGTACGCGCTCTACAACATGAATTGCGACGGTTCCGTCCAGTCCGTTTCGGTGCCGGTGAGCAACAGCGTGACGCTCAGCAACACGGGTTTCCGCGACGTTCCCTATCACTCCGGCGAGCCGTACTCGGGCACGGACTGGAGTGCCGTCAACGCCTCCGGAGCCGTGACCTGGTCGACACAGACCTTCTCCGCGAATCCTAACGCCAACGCACTGCGCGGGGCTCAACTTACAATTACCGATTCGACGCCGATGCACCTCCCGTGCTCGGCAGCATCACGCTGACGATCTTCAAGAACGGATCGAGTGTCGTTGTGCCTGCCAGCGTGCCCGCCAATGCTGGTGGAGCGATCGCTTCGATTTGCTGGCCCGGCCAGTCGGGCGTCACGGCCTGTCCTTGCGCGAACCACCCGCTGCTGCCGGGTTATGGCTGCGAGAACTCGTCGACGACGGGCGGAGCGATCCTCTTCTAGAACTGCAGCGCGTCGCTCTCCACCGATTCGCTCGTTTTCACAACCTCGGGCGAGAAGCCGACCGCAACGAGCATCGTGCTGCAGGGCGATGGACTGAACTCCAACGGGAGTGCTTTTGGCATGGGCATTCGCTGTGTCAGCGGTTCATTGAAGCGCCTGTACACCAAGACCGCGGTTGCGGGCGCCATCATCGCGCCTCAGGCCGCGGACGCCTCGATCTCCGCCCGATCCGCTGCATTGGGTGATAACATTCCCACCGGCGCGCGGCGCTACTACGGCGTGTACTACCGGGACCCGACGGTTCTGGGTGGTTGTGCCGTGATGAGTACATTCAACATCACGCAACAGCTGGACTTGACCTGGAACCCGTGAGCGTAGGCTGGGCGGGTCACACCCGCTCGGCTCGGTTTGATTTCAGCGCAGCCCGCTTGGGCCACTGATCGCTCGCCGGATTCGGACTTCACGGGGCCCGGACACAATTCGCTTGACGGGTTGTTCGCTTGATGAACAACTGGAGCATCGGCTTGCCAGCAGTGATCACTATTCTCGGCAGGCGGAGGCGTCAAGCAGCGGCGCACGTCAAGCAGCGGTGCACAGCGGCAACAGTTGCTTGACGTCCGCCGGGAAACGGTCGAAGGCAAGCGAGGGCCGCATCGCACAAAACACCGTCCTTGTTGAGCCTTGTGCGTGCTGAACAGCGGGCCACAATCCAGTGTCACCCCGACAGCAGCGGTGAGTCCGTGGGGCCGATGCACCTGCTGGCGCTCAACGCTCGGAACCGGCTGGCGGTCCTGGGTGAGGTGCACTATTTTCGTGGCGCAAGCGGACCTCTGTCGATGCGGATCTCAACCGCTCGGGTACTCGCCTCCTCGCCAGCAGCCGATCGCTCTCAGTCATCGCCACACAGGATTCGTGGCCGGGCGCTCCTCGACGGCATTCCCGCTGCATAGATCAGCCTGCGCCGTTCCGCCCACCCCATGATTTGGCATAGGTTTGGACAGCTCGCAGGGCAACTTCATCGACGAAATAGCGGTGCAGGTCCGCATCTGCGATCGTGAACTCGACCTCGAACCGCCAGCCAACGCGGTCGGTTGGGCGGGCGGCACCGAAGACGGTCTGGGGGTCGATCGGTCCGGTGGTGCCCTCGAAGCCAAACGTGGTGGCTCCCTCACGGTGGGACAGGCGCAGGCGCAGGGCGGTGACCGGACGCCGACATGGTCCCAGATCGGCCGCTGAATACCCGCGATTCTCGTCCACGTGACTGAAGGGTCCAAGGTCCCCATCGACCTCGACAGGGCGTCCCGGTTGCCTACGCAGGACCTCGCTCAGGGTCTCGGGCGTCAATCCCAGCCTGAAGTGTGCTCGCGCCCAGGGATCATCATCCGACAGCCAAAAGCCGTAGTTGCACACGTAGGGCGCGATGACTGCGCTCAGCCCGCAGCCATCGATCTTGAGGCTGCAGCGCACGGGTGGTCGGTCGATCATGGGCTGAGACATTCGCGATTGGCTGCAAGAGCCTCGCTGCAGCTCTCGGCGACGTGTGCCAAGAGCCTTGAGGCCTGTGAAGGATTTCGTCAAGCCGACTCTCGTGACGAATGGCGCGATCTGGAGCATCAACGGCTGCACGATGCTCCGTGCACTTTGCCAACTAAAAAAACAAACAACATGTCTACATGCCTGAAGTCGGTGTTCGCATGTGATGCGCTACCTGGGCTGCTCGGGCTGCTCGGGCTGCTGAACCGGCCTTGCGAGATCCGCCGCTGTCGGCGGTGCACCCGCCCGGATGCTCGGGGGTCATCGAGCAGGATCCGGTGCACGCAAGGCAACCAGGACAAGCCCAGCACGAGGCACCGGCGGCTGCCTTCCCTGCTTTTCCTGGCATCGAAACCGCGTGCGTCACTTGGTTTCGGGCCGTTCTCGATGAAACTCAGCGTGCGACCGGATCCTCCAGCTGCGCCGGCTTTTCAGCTGTCACTCCCTGGGCGACGAAGCGGAGAAGATATTCGGTCTTCACCGTGACGGTTCGTTTCGAGCGATTCCAAGCAGCCCGGCCCTTGCCCGCGACGAATTCGACGCTCACACGAGAATGCCAGTCGAATCGCTTGAACGCAGACTCGATCGTCGAGGCGATACTCGGCTCATCCGTGTTGACAAACGCTCGCGTGAACTCGTCGGCACGGAAGCGAAACTCCTTCGAGACCGAACCCGCGGGCATCATCAGTGGGGACAAGGTTCGGCGCCATGCCCGGTGAATGTCAGCGCCATAGTCGCGCGCCCTCGCAACGTCTTGTTCCGACATCCCCACGAACTTCGCCACTTCCGCATACTTGATCTCATCTGCAGCGACTGCCAGAGCGGCTATCTGGTACGCGCGACGGGCATCGTTGTCGTGCTCTCCGTGAACGGTCCACTCAACGCGGGGTTCCTCGTTGGCCTCGATCATGAGGGACTTTACTCGTGCAGAGATCGAACGGACTGCCTGGTCAGGGAAGTGCTCTGTCAGCATGTGCGTGGCGAAGGCATCGGCCATCGTCTCCTCGTTCGCCAAGACCATCAGGTCGAACTCGCGGATCACCGCGTGGGCGAGTTCATGGAGTACAACATGCAGAGTGACGTCTCTGGCGAAATCAGAGCTGGGCACGGGGGTGAAGAGGTGGGCTGAGTCGGGCGCAACGTAGCCGGGGATCACTCCATGAAGGCAGTTGACGTGGCGCCAGTGTTCGACCGAGGCCTCGAACCGCTTCGCGTCGATCTTGAAATGCTCTGCGACGGCAACGGTCAGTGTCTCGCTCGTAATCTTGGGCGCTTGCGCATTGTTGAACTCCAAGTTCTTGAACTCCAAGTATTGACGAACTTCCGGCTCGGGCTTCCCTTCAGAGCGGATGAGCACGTTCGAGAGGATATCCAACAGCTCCCGGGGCTTGGTCAGGTCTATGGCGCACGTTGGGGAGTCAGGCTGTTGAGGCACTGGCTCGGCTACCCGCTGGGGAGGAAGCGGAACAGGCTCGTCTGCCACAGCCACGGCCAAGAGTGCTGTGCTGCACACAGTCCTGAACAAGCCCGGCCGAAGTTTCCGATATTTGTGCTGTGAATCGAGTCTCATGCTAGAGCTTGAGGCGTGCTGCTCGATGCCGAATGGCACTCGAGGCTGACGCTCTGCGCTGGAGGTACGCTCTAGTCGGGCCTGGCTTCAAGGTTTCGCGGAAACCACCCATGCTCCATGGGAAGCCCAGGGCCTTTCCCCCCCCGGAGAGAGCCGACCGGCGTTCAAGGCGAGGCGCGCTGCCGGTTTTCAGGTGGTACTGGAGGATTACCCCTCCTGACGCAGGCCTGGCCGCCGAGGCCTGCAGGAAGCTCGAGGGAAAGGACGCGCAGCGCTTCGAGTTCGAGCGCACGCGCTGAGAGCACGGGGCACGAGGCGACTGGCGGATCGCATCAGCTTGGAAGCGGGCCGCCCGGTGTGGTCCTTCACCCAAGCCAGGCCAAGGTCATCGGCGGAACAGGGTCTCGCTCACTCCCGATCCACGCGGTAGATCATGCGCTCGCTCGGCACGCCGCCGACCGGGATGAGCTCGCGGCGGTCGAGCCGCGCACCGATCCGCTCCAGAGCGCGCTGTGAACGCACGTTGCCCGGACTCACGTGAAACCACACGGTGCGTGCGAACCCGAAGGCGTGTTCGATCATCAGCTGCTTGACCTCTCCGTTGGTGGCGCCACCCCAGTACGCACGCGCCAGGAAGGTGTAGCCGATCACCACCGACTCGTCGGCCGGGTTCCAGTCGTAATGGCGGCTCGAGCCGATCACGTTGCCTGTCGCGTTGTCGACGATCACCAACCCGCCGCCGCACTCGAGTGCCGACTTGAAGAAGCGAGCGAATACCGCGCGTTCGTGGCGGTTCTTCTCTGAATGCTGGGCCCAGACCTCGGGGTCGCTCGCAGCCTGATGCATGGCGTCAAGATCGTCGACACGGACCGGCCGCAGGGTCACGCGCGCTCCGATGAGGGTGGGTTGAAGGGCATGCATGATTGGAATTCGCAGGAGTGCCATCCGCGAGTGACGATACCACCAGGTCGGCTTGCCCTCGGGACCCCATGCCACAAAAAAACAATCACCAGGGCATACACTCGAACAGGTATTTGTGGATTGCGACCCCGGTGCCTGCGGGGATCGGCAGGTGTGAACCTTCCGTAGATCGGAGTCTTCGAGCCCGGGACTGTCATCGAGAGCCGCAGACCCATAACCTGCTGGAGCCCATGGAAGCTCTGAATCCCCTGTTGCTCCCCATCCACGCGCTGGCAACGGCCGCGATGTTCGGCGTGATCTGGCTGGTGCAGTTGGCGCACTACCCCCTGATGCTCGCCGTGGGTCCCGAGCGCTTCCCGGCTTGGCACGCCGGGCATCTCCAGCGCGTCACCTTCGTCGTCGGTCCGCTGATGCTTTTGGAAACCGCGACGGGCTTGTGGTGGATCCTGACGCCGGAGGCGGGCACCCCACCTTGGCTCGCCTGGGTGGGAATGGGGCTGATCTTCGTGATCTGGATCTCCACGGCGGCACTGCAGGTGCCGCTGCATCGCAAGCTCGAGCTGAATGGTTACAACGCGGCCGTCATCCGTCGGCTGGTGTCGACCAACTGGATCCGCACGCTGGCCTGGAGTGGGCGCGCGGTCCTGGTGGCCTGGGCCTGCGCGTAGCTCACAAACGCGCAGGCAACAGCAGGCATGCCAGCAGTGGCAGGTGATCGCTGCCGGTCGACTCACCCAGCTCGCTCGACAACATGCCGATCGATCCGCCCACGAGGACATGGTCGATCGGCAGCCGCAGGAATGCGGGCAGATCCGTCGGCCAAGTTGGATGCCAACCGCCGTTGGTGGCGCTTGTCAGCTGAGCCTCGCGGAGCAGCCTGCGCATACCGGCATTCCAGGGAGTCGCGTTGAAATCTCCTAGCACGATGCGCTCCGGTGGCAGCGCGGACAGGCATTCCCGCAGGTCTGCCAACGCCTGGTCGCGGAACACGCGCCAACTCGGCTGGATCGGCGCAGGGGGATGGACTCCGATCAGGCCCAACGGCCTGCCCGGCGTTTTCACGACCGCGCGCAGGGCCGGGGCCCAGTCGACTCCCAATCGCAGAACGGCCGCCTGCTCGAGCGGCCAGCGCGAAAACAACGCCACGCCGAAGTGCCCGGAATCCGGATGGAGGCTGCGGTGCGGCAGCCAGTTGAGGGCGGACTCGAGCCTGGCTGCCCACTCAGGCGTGCACTCACTGACAAAGAGAAGATCGGGGTTGAGCTTGGTGATCACCTCGATCGTGCGGGCATGCTCGGTGTTCTCGCGGAGCAGGTTGATCGTGAGCGCACGCACCTCGATGGCGCTGGATGGGCGCGGCTCATGCTTCAGAAGCATGTCCGGGAGCACTAGCACGCCTGCCGAGAGCGTGCCAACGAGGAAGGGCAGCGCCAGCCAGGAGCGCAGGAACAGACCCAGCAGCAGTGTGCTGATCAGGCAGACGATGCCGGCCTGAACGGGAAAGCAGGCGAGCAGGTCAACAAGCCACCAATCGGTGTGGAACCAGGGGGCGAAAGTCGGGGGCAGAGCCGGCAGGCTGAGCAGGAAGAGCGCCGTGCGCAGCATGTTCTACTGATCGTGGGGATCCCGGCCTGCTGGCTCAGCGCCGGATCGGTTCGCGCTTGCTGGCCGCGCGCGCCGGATCAAAGCCCTCGACACGCCACTTGCCCGCCTTGCTCTTCACCAGCTCGTGCCCTTCGGCGAGCAGGAACTTGCGCTGGCGCTCGACACCGGGCTCGCTCTTGTCGTGCAACGTACCCTTGTCGTCGACGACGCGCCACCACGGCGCAATCGCCCGCCGGCCCGCTCGCAGAGCTTCCTCGCTCGCCATCGCAAGCACCTGGAGGCAGCGCGTCGTGGTGCGCGTGCAGGTCAGATCCGCGCGCATGCGTACGGCTAGGCGCTCACGCAGTTCGCTGGGCGTGATCAGCTGTCCGATGCGCACGCGCACCAGCTCTTCGGCCACGAGCATGGGCGTGGGAACGAGCCTGCGTTCCCTGCCGTCTTTTTCGAGGCGCGCTTCGGATTGGGGTTCGAGCTTCTCGGTCCAGGTGCGCGGTGCGCGTGCCTTGGCCTTCGTGGACGCAGACGGCTTGCGATTTGGGGACATGATGTGGGGCAAGATTCTCGCGCATGCCTGTGAGCGGCGCAAGCGGTCGCGGAGTAAGCTCTGCGACTTGACCTCCGTCATCGCCATGCAACCCAAGTTGACCTGTCGTGAGCGTTTTCTTGCCGCCTGTCGCCGTGAGCCTCTGGATGTTCCGCCGGCTTGGGTGATGCGACAGGCTGGCCGATACCTGCCCGAGTACCGCGAGGTGCGGGGCAGGCATGACTTCCTGACGATGGTGCATGACCCCAAGCTGGCGGCGGAAGTGACCTGTCAGCCGATCCGGCGCTTCGGGATGGATGCAGCCGTGATCTTCAGCGACATCCTCGTCCCCTGTCAGGCCATGGGCGTCGAGGTGCGCTTCGAGGAGGGCGAGGGGCCGCGCCTGTCCCCGCCGGTGCGCACGCGGGAGGACGTGGCCCGGCTGGTCGACTTCGATGCGGAGTCGCAGACCGGTTTTCTGGGCGAGGCCATTCGGCTGACGCGCAAGGAGATCGGCAAGGAGCGCGCGATCATCGGCTTCTGCGGAGCGCCTTGGACGACCGCGAGCTACATGGTCGAGGGCTCGACGAGCCGCAACTTCGAGCGGACGAAGCAGCTGCTTTACGGCGATCCCGAGCTGTTCGACACCCTTTGCACGCGCATCGTCGACAACCTCGTGCCGTACCTGGGGATGCAGGTGCGCGCGGGAGCCGATGTCGTGCAGATCTTCGACAGCTGGGGCGGTGCGCTGGATGCGGCGACGTGGCGGCGGGCCTTGCTGCCCCATGTGCGTCGTCTGGTCGCGGGCGCCAAGGGCCTGGGCGTGCCGGTGATTCTCTACGTCAACGGGGCTGCGCAGCTTCTGGAGGTGATGGCCGACACGGGAGCCGATGTGCTGGGTATCGACTGGCGAGTGGAAGCCGCGGACGCCATCCGCCGCGTGGGCTCGCGCGTCGCGCTGCAGGGCAATCTGGATCCCTGCGTACTGTTCGCGGGGCCTGAAACGGTCGCCCGGGAGACAACCCGGGTTCTGGATGAGTTCGCCGGGCAGAAGGGCCACATCTTCAACCTGGGCAGCGGCATCCTGCCCGGCACCCCGGTGGAGAGCATGGAGGCGCTCTTCCGCGTGCTGCGCGGGCGTCAGGAGCGGGCTCACGCCGGATCCGCGCGCTCTCCGCGCTGTGGCTGAGGCCAGCATGGGCTAGACTGCGATTCACGCGCATGGCCCGGATCTCCCGCGAACTGCTGGAAAAGTACGCGACGAACGCGCCGCGCTACACCTCGTACCCCACGGCCGTCGACTGGTCGAAGGAGTTCGAGGGCTCGGCCTACCCGGAGCTGCTGGCGCAGGCTGCGGCTCGCACTGGGCCGCTGTCGGTGTATGTGCACCTGCCCTTCTGCGCCGAGCTGTGCCTGTTCTGCGGCTGCAACATGGTGGTCTCGCGGAACGTCAGCCGGATCGACGACTATCTCGAGTGCTTGGACCTGGAGTTTGAAACCGTCGGCAGGAGCGGGATCGGCGGCCGCGAAGTCCGGCAGTATCACTGGGGCGGCGGAACGCCGACGCAACTGAATCTCGAGCAGATCGAGCGCGTCCAGCGAGCCTTCTCGCGATGGTTCCGTTTTTCTCCGGATGCGGAGATCGGCCTGGAGGTGGATCCGCGCGTGACGACGCGCGAGCAGATCCGATTGCTGGCTTTGTTGGGCTTCAATCGCGTCTCGCTGGGCGTTCAGGATTTCGAACCGCAGGTTCAGCAGGCGATCCGTCGCGTGCAGAGCGAAGCAGAGACGCGCGCCGTGGTCGACGCGGCCCGCGAGCACGGCATGGCTTCGGTCAATATCGACCTGATCTACGGCCTCCCGCACCAGACAGAGGCTGGTTTCGCCCGCACGGTCGATCGCGTCCTCGACATCCGCCCCGAGCGCGTGGCGCTGTTCCATTATGCCCACGTGCCGTGGATGAAGGAGCATCAGGACGTGATGGACACGGCGGCGATGCCTTCCAGCGAGGTGAAGCTCTCGATCTTCCTGCGTGCGATCGAGCAGTTCCGCGGAGCAGGTTATGAGTACATTGGCCTGGATCACTTCGCGCTGCCAGACGATGAGATGGCCGTGGCCCATCGAGAGCACAAGCTGGGCCGCAATTTCATGGGGTACACGACGAAGCGCGGCGACGACATGATCTCGCTCGGTGTGTCGTCGATCGGCGATGTTTCCGGCTGCTTCGTGCAGAACTCGCCTAGAGAGCTCGAGTACAAGGCACGGATCCGCGAACGGGGCTTTGCCACCGGCCGGGGTCATCGGCTGAGCGCCGAGGATCAGCTGCGCCGCGAGGTGATTCTGGCGCTGATGTGCAATGGGCGCGTCGACTTCGGTGCCGTGGAACGCTCCCACGGGGTCCTGTTCGAGGAGCACTTCGCGCGCGAACTCGCCGAGCTTCTTCCGCTGGAAACGGACGGGCTGGTGCGGCGCGAGAGCAGCGCGCTGGTGGTTACGGAGCTTGGACAGTTGTTCCTGCGCAACGTGGCCCTGCCCTTCGATCGCTACTACGCGGCCCGCAAGGCCGCTGGCGGCGGAGCGCAGACCTTCTCCCGCACGCTTTGAGCCTCCGCGCCAGCGGGAAGGAATTTCCCGCGCTCGCCCGCCCGGTACCGCTTTGCAATTTCCTTGGTCTTTGGTTCAGGAATGGTCGACCTCGGGGCCGAAAGGCAAATCCAGAGAGCCACCATGGCCGAAACACCCAAGGACACACCCCCGGCGGCAGGCAAGGACGCGGCCCAGCCCAAGAAGAGCAAGTTGCCCTTGGTGCTTGGAGGCGGTGCGCTTTCGATGATCGCCATCGGCTACCTGATGGCATCGATGGCGATACCCGCGAAGCAGGCACCCAAGCCGCACATCGAGGGGCCCTTTGTCTCGCCCCTTTCGAAGACCGATGTTCAGGTCAACCTCGCGGGCGAGGGCGGCAAACGCTATCTGCTGCTGTCCCTGCAGGCTGAGTACCTCGCCTACAACGAGAACTACGTGAAAGGCCGACTGGGTCTCAGCGGCGGCGGCTCCGAAGATGCGGTCTACATCGCTCAGCTGAAGGACGCCTTGCTGGAGATCGCATCCACGAAGACGCGCGAGCAGGTGACCAATCCCGTGCTGCTCGACGGCTTCCTCGAGGAAGTGCGCGTCGCGCTCGAGCCGATCCTGTTCCCCGTCTACATCGGCGATACGCTCGTGCCGGGCGCCGCCGATGCAGCTTCCGGACTGCGCGTCGGCGACTCGGCCTCTGAGATCACGTTCCGCGGCTTTCTGCATGACAACAGCATCTTCCTGGACGGTCCGCGCCAGCGGGCGCGCTTCGGTTCGGGGCAGCTCGTGACCTTCGAGGGCACCGAGCGCGATCTGTGGCTGACCAACGAGAACGGTGAACGGGTGACCATCAACGTGGTCAATCACGATCCGAAGTTCAGCGGCGAAGTGGCGATCGGCGTGTCCGGCAAGGTGCGCCGCATCTACCGCGATTCGCTGCTCGTGCAGTGAGAGGGATGCTCTAGGATGGGGCCATGCAGCCCCATCTGTTGCGCGTTCTGCGCCACAAGCTGATCTTGGCCCTGCCTCTGCTGGCGGGCTGCGGAGAAGAGGTCGCTGTGCAGGCCTGGCAGCCCGGCCGCGGTGTTCGGCCGCCGGACATTCTGCTGATCTCGATCGACTCGCTGCGGCCGGATCATCTGGGCTGCTATGGCTACTCCAGGCCGACGAGCCCGGTGATCGACCGGCTGGCCGCCGAGGGCGTGCGCTTCGAGACCGCCGTCAGCACCACCTCATGGACTTTGCCTGCGCATGCCGCGCTGTTCACAGGGCTGTTCGATTCCACGCACGGCGTCACGAACAACAATACGGCTCTGGCGCCGGCGCACGAGACGCTGGCCGAGCGCCTGCGCCTGCGCGGCTACGAGACCATCGGCTTTTTCGGCGGCCCTTATCTGGACCCAGTCTTCGGATTCGGGCAGGGCTTCGACCACTACGAGAGCTGCATGAGCCCGCTGGGCGAGCACTCGCACGCCGACGTCACAGGCCCCCGCACGCTGGCCGCCGTCGAGCGGCGCCTTGCGACTCGCACGGACCGGCCGCTGTTCTGCTTCGTGCATTTGTGGGATGTGCACTACGACTACAGACCCCCCGCGGAACTGCTCGAGTTGTTCTCACCGTCCTACGAGGGCAACGTCGACTTCTCGAACTTCGACACCAACCCCGCGATCCACGAACACATGTCGCCGCGGGATCGCGAGCGCCTGATCGCGCTGTACGACGCCGAGATCCGTTCGGTTGATGCGCAGGTTGCGCGGCTGTGGGAGCTTTTCGGCGGCGGCGTTCCAGGACGGGAGACGCTGCTGCTGATCACGGCCGATCACGGCGAGGAGTTTTTCGAACACGGCAAGAAGGGCCATCAGAGTTCGCTCTTTGAGGAGCAGGTGCGGATTCCGCTGATTCTGGTCTGGCCAGGAAAGCTGCCGGGCGGGTTCGTGGCGAAGCTGCCGGCGAGCATCGTCGACATCGCTCCGACGCTGGCGCACGCCGCTGGCGCCGAGTCGGGATGGCGCACGCAGGGACGCGATCTCAGCGCGGTCTGGAACGGCGGAATCCTGCCTCCGGCGGCCCATCTGCTGGAGCTGCTGGTGGACCGCAACGACTGGCGGGCGCTGCGAACGGCCGAGGACAAGGTGATGCGGGCGCGGCTCGAGCACGGCACGTGGGAAGCGGGATACCAGCTGGTTCGCGATGCCAGGGAGCGGCGGCCCGCAGGCCGCGAGGAAGCCTGGCTCGGAGAGCGACTGCACCGGATGGATGAGCTGTTGGAGGATGGAGCGATCCTGCGGGAAAAGCTCGGCATCGCGCCGCAACCGCATCGCTACTCCGCCGAAATGCAACAGCGGCTGGGCTTTCTGGGCTACACGGAAGCCGAGCCCGCTCCCTCGGGAAACGAGAAGAAGTAGCATGAGATCGATGAAGTTGCAGGATCGCGAGCAGAACTGGGGCGCAGATGCGCGCTTCTTCGAATACACCACTGCCGCGGACCCGGCGGTCCGCGGGATTCCGCTGTCGGTGCTGCCGGCGAAAGAACACGAACAAGGCGCGACGCGCGAGATCGTCTGGGATCTTTCGGGGCATCTGGAGCTGGAATGGGAGGCGACCTCGCCCAATCTGCTGGCCTCGTTCTTGCGGATCCGCGCTGGGGAAAGCCTGGCCACACGGGCGCGCGCCACCTCGCGCATGTACTTCGTGATGCGCGGTGGCGGCGTGACCCGCGGGTCCTTCGGGGCGCTCCACTGGAGCGTCGGCGATCTGTTCGTGCTGCCGGGAGGCGAGCGCGTGGAGCATGCCGCCGAGCAGGACACGGCGATCTACACGGTCAGCGACGCGCCCTTGCTGAGCTATCTGGGCGTCGAACCGGGTGTTCCCCGGTTCCGGCCGACGCTCCACACCGCGGAGCGCATGCTCGCCGAGCTGCGCCGCGTCAACAGCGACCCGGACGCACCGCAGCGCAATCGCAATGGCGTGCTGCTCGCCAACGCCGCTGCGCCGCAGACCATGACGCTGACTCATGTGCTGTGGTCCTTGTTCAATGAGTTGCCGGCGCAGACCGTGCAGCGCCCGCACCGCCACAATTCCGTGGCGCTGGATCTGTGCGTCGCGGCGCAGGCGGGCACCTACACGCTGATGGGTGAGCAGCTGGACGCTGAGGGACGGATCGTTCAGCCGGTGCGGCGCGACTGGAAGCCGGGCGCGGCCTTCGTCACGCCCCCGGGCTGGTGGCACAGCCACCACAATGAGACCGACACTCCCGCGATCGTGCTGCCCGTTCAGGATGCGGGCCTGCACACCTGGATGCGCACGCTCGACATTCGCTTTGCATGAGCGCGCAGGCACCGATCGCGGTGCTCGGAGCGGGGCTCTCGGGGCTCGCCTGCGCGCATGCTCTGACGCGTGCCGGTCGCGGCTGCATTGTGCTCGAAGCGGCCGATCGCGTCGGCGGCGTGGTGGGCAGCGTGCGCGACAAGGGCTTCCTGTTCGAAATGGGACCTCACACGCTGCAGGCGCGCTCCGGGGAATTCCGCCGGCTGTGCGGCGAACTGGGCATCGCCGAGCGGCTGATCGCCTCCCATCCCGCGGTTCGCGAGCGCTACCTGTGGGTCGACGGCCGGCTGCGCGCGCTGCCGAAGAAGCCGTGGCAACTGCTGACGACCTCGATCCTTTCCTGGAAGGCGAAGCTGACGATCCTCAGCGAGGGTTTCCGTCCGTGGAAAGCCCCTTCGGACGGTGGAGAGCTCGACATGCAGAGCCTGCTGGAGGAGCGCATCGGCGCGGAGGCCGCGCGCAAACTCGCCGGAGCCTTCGTGCGCGGGATCTACGCTGCGGATCTCGCGGATCTGGGCGTGCGCAGCGCCTTTCCCAGGCTGGATGAACTGCTGGTGCAGCACCGCAGTTTTCTGCGTGCTCTGGCGAGCATCAGTCAAGTAGCCGAGGATCTGCCCGGTCCCAAGGTCGCCGGGATGGAGCTGCTCTCGTTCCCCGAAGGCCTCGACGAACTTGTGCGGGCGCTGACAAGGGCTCTGGGTGAGCGGATCCACACGCAACGCGCGGCGCTGTCGATCGCGCGCAGCGGCGGTGCATGGCGCGTGCGCACCACGCAGGGCGAGCTCGAGGCGCGCGAACTGGTGCTCGCGCTGCCGGCACCGCAGGCGCGCACCCTGCTCGAGCCCCATGCCGACATGCCGGAGATCGCCCACGGGGACCTCGTTCTGGTCCAGCAGGGTTTTTCGCTGCCGGAAGGAGAGCGCTGGCCGCGGGGCTTCGGGTTTCTCGTGCCGCCGGGCGAACGCGGGCCTCAGCCGCGGGCATTGGGCGTGATTTTCAGCTCCAACCTGTTCGCGGGACGAGCGCCGCGCGGCATGCACTCGACGGCGAGCTTCTATGCACGCTCCGCCCTCGAAGGACTGGACGATGGAGAACGAATCGCTCAAGCTGGCCGGGATCTGGCTTTGGGACTAGGTTGGAAGCGGCCCCCACAAGCGCTGGCATCCCGCATCTGGAACTGGAACTCCGTGATTCCCCGCTACTCCCCAGGACACCGCGACCGCGTCGAAGCGCTTGAGCTGCTGCTGCGCTCTCGCGCGGCGGGCCTGCACCTCGCCGGTCCGTGGGTGGGAGGTGTCTCGGTCGAGCAGGTGATCGCCCGCGGCCGGCTGGTCGCGGGCCGGATTCTGCAGGGAGGCCCGGCTTGAACGCGCTGTTTCAGGCGCTGTGCGTGCTCCTGCCAAGCCTGTATCTGGGCTGCGCGATCCTCCATGGGATGGCCTTTGCGGGCGAGCGGGTGCAGGCGCTGCGCGTGTGGAGCCTGCGCGCAACCGTGCTGCTTCACGGCCTGTGGTTTGTGGCCCGCGCGCAGTTGGTGGACGGCTTTCCCGTGATCGATCTCGCCAGCACCGCTTCGAGCGTCGTGTTCGCCAGCGCGGTCCTGTACGGGACGCTGGCGCGCTCGGTCCAGCATGCGGGTTCAGGCGGGATCATCCTGGGTCTGATGCTGCTCGTGCAGTTGCTGGCTTCGGCGCTGGGGACCATGAATCCCAAGCCGCGGGCCATCCCTCTGGGCAATCCTCAGATCCTGCACATCGTGACGATGGTGCTGGCGTTGGCCGCAGTACTCGTCTCCGGCGTGCACGGCTCACTTTACTTGCTGCTGCTGCGCAGCATGAAGCGGCGCGAGTTCGGCGGCCTGCTCGCCCAGCTTCCGGATCTCGAGCTGCTCGCGCGCATCATGCGCGGCGGAGCGCTCACAGGCTTTGTGTGCATCACAATCGGCATGAACGTGGGCATCTATCTGGCGCACCGTGAAGCGCTGCCAGGCTTTGGCTACAGCCGGAGCGAAGTGCTGCTGACGATGGCGCTCTGGCTGCACTTCGGCGCGATCGCCTTTTCTCAGCACATCAAGGGTTTCAGCGCGCGCCGCGCCTCGCTCGCCGCCAGCGTCGGCTTGGCGATCCTGCTGCTCTCGTCGGTTCTGATCCTGTTCCCTGAGGTGGTTTTCCACGCGACACTCTGATGGACGGCTCTCTGCGCCTGACACTGGTGGGCATTTCGCATCGCACGGCTCCGATCGCCGTGCGGGAACGCTATGTGGTTCAGACGGCCGATCTGGGCGAATGCATGCGGGTGCTGACGCAGACCGAAGGCATTCGCGAAGCCTGGCTGGTCTCGACCTGCAACCGCACCGAGGCGCTGGTCGTCTCCGATCACGGATTCGAAGCCGCCGGCAAGGTGCGCGCCCAGCTCTTCCGCAATCTAGGCGATGAGGAGATCTACACCTACGAGGATGTCCACGCGCTGATCCACCTGTTTCGGGTCGCTTCCGGGCTCGACAGCCTGGTGGTCGGCGAAAGCGAGATTCTGGGTCAGATGAAGCGCTGCATGGAGCATGCGCAGGCTGCCGGAACGCTAGGGGCGGTGCTGAAGCCGCTGCTGCAGCAGGCTCTCCACGTGGGCAAGCGCGTTCGCAGCGAAACGGCCCTGGGCACCGGCACGCTCTCGGTCGCCCGCGTGGGAATCGACGTGGCGGGTCGGATCTTCGGAAGACTGCAGAACGTGCGCGCACTGATCGTCGGCACCGGTGAAACCGGCGTGTTGGTCGCCAAGCATCTGCAGGAGCTGGGCGTGCGCGAGCTGAGCTTTGCCAACCGCACGCTGGAGCGTGCGCTGGAGATCGCCACCCAGCTTGGCGGCAGCGCTCATCCGCTGAGTGACCTGCCGCGGCTGGTCAGCCAGTCGGATCTGGTCGTTTCCTGCGTCGAAACCGAAACGCCGCTGCTTAACGTGGAGAGCTTCGACGCACGCATGCTGGGTCGACGCGACCGGCCGATGCTGGTGATCGATCTGTCTGTGCCGCGCTCGGTGGCAGGCGGCGTTTCCGAACTGGACAACCTGCTGCTGTACGACATGGACGATCTCCAGAAGGTGGTCGAGGAGCATTTGCGGTCGCGATCCGACGCGGGCGATGCGAGCTCTTCGATCCTGCTCGCCGAACTGCACAAGTTCCTGGCGCTGCGCACCTACGCCAGTTTCACCCCGGCGATCGCGTCGATGCGGGAGCGCTTCCAGTCGGTGCGTGAGGAAGTGCTGGATCGCGTGACCGGCGGCAAGGCAACGCCTGAGAACATCCAACTGGCGCACGAGCTCAGCAAGAAGCTGCTGGACACGGCGCTGGACTCGCTCAAGGAAGGCGCGCGCTCTTCGCGTTCCGAGGAATCGCTGGACCGCGAGTATCGTCGCTTCTTGGAGAATCTGTGAGCTCCTCTGCGCCCCTCGTACTGGCGACCCGCGGCAGCCAGCTGGCCCTGTGGCAGGCCCATCAGGTTCGTTCCGGACTGCTGGCTGCGCAGCCCGACTCCCCCGTCGAGATCCGCATCATCGAGTCCAGCGGGGACAAGGACCAGAAGAGCGAGCTCGGGCGCTTCGGCCGCACCGGCATCTTCACCGCGGAAGTGGACGGGGCTGTCTTGAGCCGAGCGGCGCACTGCGGTGTGCACAGCCTGAAGGACATGACGACAACGCTGCCTGCGGGCCTGATGCTGGCTTCGGCGCTTGCCCGCGGACCCGTGGAAGACGTATTGGTCACCATGGACGGCCGGAAGCTGGCGGATCTGCCTCGCGGAGCAAGGGTCGCCACCGGCTCGGTGCGACGCTCGGCGATGCTCCGGCGCGCGCGCCCCGATCTCGTGGTCGTGCCGATCCGCGGCAATGTGGAGACACGGCTGGCCAAGCTGGCGCGCGGTGAAGCGGAAGCGCTGCTGATGGCGCATGCGGGGCTTTTGCGGCTGGGGCTCACACAGCAGATCTCCGAGATTCTTCCGCTGTCCATGTTCCTGCCCGCCGTCGGCCAGGGGATCGTGGGCATGGTCTGCTCGAGCGAGGATGCGGCCACACAGCGCCGCCTCGCCGGCATCGGCGATGAGGAAGCCTACGCCGAAGCCCTGGCGGAGCGCGCGCTGCTCGCGGCGCTTCACGGGGGCTGCAACGCACCCGTTGGCGCCCGCGCCCGCGTCGTGGAGAGTGCGCTGAGCCTGCAAGCCTGCGTGCTGTCGCTGGATGGCCGCCATGTGATCGAAGATCGCATTCACGGGCTCGCGACGGACGCGGTGCTGCTGGGCCGACAGCTCTCCGAGCGCCTGATCGCCAAGGGAGCACGGGAGTGGATCGCAAAGGCTCGCGCGGGATCCTGAAGCATGGCTTGCATCGCGATCACGGGGCCTGTCGGCTCCCTTGAGGAGTGGTGCGCCGCCGCTCGGACCGCGGGCTGGGAGGCGGTGGCCTGCCCGCTGATCGAACTCGTTCCGCGGAGCGTGGAACCGGAGGATCTGCGTGCGCTGCCGGCATTTGGAGAGCCGCACGCCATCGTGCTGACCAGCAGCCACGCGATTCCGTTTCTGCTGGAGCTGCTCGCAAGTCAGCCTGAACTGCGCGCTGCGCCGCTGTGGGTCGTGGGCGCGCGCACGAACTCCGCGCTTGGCGAAGCCGGACTGCCATCAGCCGTGCACGTGGCCTTCGATACGTCGCGACTTGCTCAGGCACTGCGCGGGGCGCTGGCTCGGGAGAGCCGGGTGCTCTGGCTCCGAGGTGACGTGAGCGACGAGCTCGCGCGGCAGTTGCGGCTCGCCGGACTTCAGGTCCTCGACAGGATCGCCTACGCGAATCGATCACTGCCCGTGGCCGGCCTGCCTGCCTGCGAGTGGGTTTTTTTCGCCAGCCCCAGTGCCGTCGATCGATGGCTGGCGCTGGACGAGCGCAGAGGCCTTGGCGCCATCGCCATCGGGGAAACCACGCTTCAAAGGCTGCGGGAGACGGCGCGAGAGCGCTTCTCGGCTATCATCCCGCTCCCTCAGCCATCGGTGGAGGCGCTCCACAGCTGCCTGCTCGCCTTGGCCAGGGACAGACCCTCATGAGCTACACCCAAGGAGAACACTTTCATCCCGGCGACATGCCTCCCCTGCCTCCGGAGTACCTCGTGAAGCGGCCGCGCCGACTGCGCTCGCATCCGGCTCTGCGGCGGCTGGTGCGCGAAACCGTCCTGTCGCGCGACGATCTGATCCTGCCGCTGTTCGTCTGCGAGGGCAACCGCGTTCGCACCGAGGTCTCTTCGATGCCCGGCGTGTACCGCGAGTCGATTGATCGCATCGCCGAGAGTGCAAGAGCCGCCGAGCAGATGGGCATTCCGGCCCTGATCCTGTTCGGCGTTCCCGATCGCTCCCAGAAGGACGCCGAGGGGCGCATCGCCTGGGCCCCCGACGGCATCGTGCAGCGCGCTCTGGAAGCCATCGCCCACGCGGCGCCCTCCGTGCTGCGCATCGCGGATTTGTGCTTCTGCGAGTACACCCATCACGGGCACTGCGGCGTGCTGACCGAACATGGCGAGGTCGACAACGACCTCACCCTGCCCAATCTCGAGCTGCAGGCCACCTCTTTGGCGGATGCCGGCGCTCAGATCATCGCGCCCAGCGGGATGATGGATGGAGCGGTGGCCTCGGTGCGCAATGCGCTCGACGAGGTCGGACACACGCAGGTGTCGATCCTCTCCTACGCGGTCAAGTACGCCAGCGGGTTCTACGGTCCGTTTCGGGACGCCGCGGATTCAGCGCCCGCATTCGGCGATCGCGCGACGTACCAGATGGACCCCGCCAACGCGAACGAGGCGCTGCGCGAAGCCCGGCTGGACATCGAACAGGGAGCGGACATGCTCATGGTGAAGCCTGGTCTGCCCTACCTCGACATCCTGCGGCGGCTGCGCGAGGAATTCGACATGCCCCTCGCCGCCTATCAGGTCTCCGGCGAATACGCGATGATCAAGGCCGCTGGCGCGAACGGCTGGATCGATGAGCAGCGCGTGATGATGGAGTCTTTGACCTGCATGAAGCGTGCTGGCGCCGACATGATCCTCTCGTATTACGCTCGCGAGGCTGCGCGCCTCTTGCGTCCCTGACCCATCGACGGCGATGCCCAAGCTCACCCGCTCTGAATCCATTTTCGAAGCCGCCCGGGAGCTCATTCCGGGAGGTGTCAACTCGCCCGTGCGCGCTTATCGCTCCGTAGGCGGCACGCCCGTGCACGTGGCCAGCGGCAAAGGTGCCTGGATCACGGATGTCGACGGCAATCGCTATGTCGACTTCGTGATGAGCTATGGACCGCTGATCCACGGACACGCCGACGGGCGGATCCTTGCGGCCATACAGGAATCAGCTGCCCGCGGCACGTGCTTTGGTGCGCCCACGGAACTCGAACTGGACATGGCGCGCACGATCGTCGAGCGCGTGCGGCCAGTGGAGATGGTGCGCCTCGTCAACTCCGGTACGGAAGCGACCATGGCGGCCCTGCGCTTGGCGCGCGCGGCGACCGGACGCGACGACATCCTCAAGTTCGACGGCTGCTATCACGGGCATGGCGATTCCTTTTTGGTGAAGGCCGGATCGGGCGCCTTGACGCACGGAGCTCCCGATTCTCCCGGCGTGCCCGCATCACTGGCGTCCCTGACGCTGGTGGCGGAGTACAACAACCTCCAAAGCGTCGAAGCTGTCTTCTCCCAGCACGGCTCGTCGATTGCGGGCGTGATCGTCGAGCCGGTCGCGGGAAATATCGGGCTCGTCAGGCCCGTGGACGGCTTTCTCGCGGGCCTGCGCAGGCTCTGCGATGCCCACGGCGCGCTGCTGATCTATGACGAGGTGATGACGGGCTTCCGGGTGGCGCGAGGCGGCTATCAGGAGTTGTGCGGCGTGCGACCGGACTTGATCACGATGGGCAAAGTCATCGGCGGCGGCATGCCTATCGGCGCCTACGGCGGGCGCAAGGATCTGATGCAGCGCATCTCGCCGGCGGGGGATGTCTATCAGGCTGGCACGCTGTCGGGCAATCCGGTCGCGGTCTCTGCGGGACTGACGACGCTGCGAGCCTGCGACGCACCCGGGTTCTACGAATATCTCGAGCGCCAGAGCGCTCGGCTGCAGGCCGGTCTTGAGCAGGCCGCACGCAGGCATGGCGTCGCTCTGACGGTGGGCCGTCAAGGCTCGATGCTCTGTCCCTATCTTTCCGAGCAGCCTGTCCACACCCTGGCCGCCGCGCTGCAGACCGATCGCGCGCGCTGGGCACGCTTCTTCCACAGCCTGCTGGAGGCCGGCGTGCATGTCCCGCCCTCGCCTTTCGAAGCCTGGTTTCTGTCGGCGGCTCACGACGACGATGCGCTGGACCACGCCATTCGCGGGGCTGAGCGGGCCTTTGCCGCGATCGCCTAACCTGAAACTGTGTTGCGCTCCCAACTGATCCGCGCGCACAATTCCCTCCATGCAGACCGATCCCGTTCACAAGGCCTTTCTGGATGCTCGCGCCACGCTGGACGCCTTTCTTGGGGATCCAGCCTGCCTCACGGGCGTGCAGCAGTTCGTCGAAGCGGCGCACGCAACTCTGAGCCGGGGCGGGCTGCTGATGTCCTGCGGCAACGGAGGTTCGATGTGCGATGCCATGCACTTCGCCGAAGAATGGACCGGTCGCTTCCGCCGAGACCGCGCCGCACTGCCTGCGATGGCGTTCAGCGATCCAAGCCAACTCACCTGCATCGCCAATGATTTCGGCTACGACGAGGTGTTCGCGCGCTCCGTCGAGGCTTACGGCAAGCCCGGCGACCTGCTCGTCGCCATCAGCACTTCCGGCGGCAGCCCCAACATCCTCAAGGCGGTCGAAAAGGCCCGCGCCAAGGGCATCACCACCGTTGGACTGCTCGGCAAGGGTGGCGGCAAGGTCCGGGAGTTGGTCGACATTCCGATCATCGTTCCGCTCGCGACCACTTCCGATCGCATTCAGGAAATCCACATCAAGGTGCTCCACATTGCCATTGAAGCAGTGGAGCGGCGGATGTATCCGGGGAACTACGCCTGAAGACGCTCAGATCGAGTCGAGGCCCCAGATGAAGGGCGCAGGGGCCGACGAAGCCTCGGTCAGGCCGAGTTGCTGAGCCAGTCGCTGTCGCACGGCCTTGTCGCCTCTCGGCGGCAACCACGCGTCGAGCAGCTCCGCACCGGACAGCATCACATCCTGATCCGTGCCTAGAGCTCTGGCGAGAGCCGCGCGCGCCGCTGCTTCATCGAGGATCTTGCCCATGCCGAGCACCCCCTTGGCGAGAGTCGCACCGGCGTCGAAGAGCAGGCGCAGCAGGCCATCCGTCGCGCAAGGCAGCATGACATACAGATCGTCTTCGATTCCGCAGGTGCGGCGCAGCTCGATCAGGCGTCTCAGGATCATGCCGACGGCCCGCGGATCGCCTCCCCACTCGTGCACGACGTTTTCCATGTCGCCGCCGCGTCCGAGGCAGGCGTAAGCAAGCACATCGACGCCATCTTCGCAGATCAGCACTTCCATGCCCGGACAGGCGAGCAGGAGCCGCGTCTCTTCGAGGCTGCGGTCCACGCGGGCCCT
This sequence comes from Planctomycetota bacterium, assembly GCA_044359355.1. Lineage (GTDB taxonomy): Bacteria > Planctomycetota > UBA1135 > UBA1135 > SYGM01. The sequence continues at coordinate 74,416 of JBIKMH010000001.1, forward strand.
GTGCTGCAGGTACAGTTCGTGCACCGCAGCGGCATCGTGCGGCTGCATCGGCCGCACACCCTTGGCGGCAGGCAGATTCGGCATGATTCCGGGTTTGAGGACCGCATCCACTTCGCAGCCGAAGAAGCGCCATCCGCGACGCTCATAGAAGCGTGCGTCATCAGCCCAGAGGATGGCCAGTACCGCTCCCCGAGCCTGCAGCTCGCGCTCCGCGGCGCTCAGGACGCGGCCGGCGAGACCGCGGTTGCGCCAATGCGGGTCCGTGGCCACGGATCCGATCATTCCGATCAGGATGCGTTCGCGGCCAGCGATGAGCGTGCGCGGCAGTATCGCGCATGTCGATCGCACGGCACCGTCCTGCTCATCCACGACGATGGTCGCGGCGCTCTGCTCGCCAAAGACGAGCGGATACTCGCTGCCGAGGTCGCGACCATCGCGCAGCACACGGCCCATCAGGGCGCGCGCCGAACGAGATTCGCGACACAAACGCAGGCTCATGCCTGTTTCCCGTCCTTCGCGCCGGAATGGCGAGCCAGAGCTTCGCGGTAGGACTCGACGATGCGGGCAGTGATGTCCAGCGCATCGCGCAGAGACTCGTTGGCGCGATCGACGGCCTCCTGCAGGTCGCCCGTGTTCTCGACACGGCCAGCCTCTTGACGCAGATCGCGGGCTTGCCCGTCGAGCCGCTCGAGGAGAGCGTGGAAGGCCACGCCGGATGTTGACGAAAGCGGGTTCGCGGCCGTCGCTGATCGCGTCTGCGCGGAGGAGAGCTCCGTGCCCGGCAGCTTGAGATAGGGATCGATCATGGCGCTCAACGGAGATAGTCCAGAAGTGTCGTTTGGAGAAGGCGTGTTCCTGAGGCCTGAGCCACCTGCAGCGTCTGCTCAGCCTTGGTCATTTCGAGAATCACGGAAGCGAGGTCCGCGTCTTCGCGATCCGAAACCAGGCCTCTCAGGGTGATCTCGAAGTCGCTCAGCCGCTCAGCACCCGATTCCAGGCGCTGCGCCCGCGAGCCGAGCGTGCCTTGTGCGCTTTGCACGTTCTCGAAATTGCGGTCCAGATCGCTCAAACGCGACGTCAAGCGCGCCTGCAGCTCGGGAGTCGTCAGATCGTGGATGTTCTCGAGATCCTCGATCATCCCCTGAATGGCATCAAAAGCGTTGACGCCCCCATCGAAGTTGTAGAGCTCGCTCGTGGCTCGCACCACGCGCCGCGTGTCGAGATGGAGGATCGTGCCCGTCTCCGGATCCGAAAGCTCCAGATCGGTCAGGTTCAGATCGAGCGCGGTCCAGTTGGTCTGGTCGAGCGAGATCGAGGCTTCTCCCGTCAGCGTGACCGTGGAACTGGTCGAGTCGAAGCCCGTGAAGTCGAGATAGACGACAGCTCCGTTCTCGTCTGCAACGCCGTAATTCGTGACTGCGGCATTGCTTGCGCTCGGTATTGCGACGGGAGTGCCCGTACCGAGTTGCACTGTTCCGGCAGCGGCGTCGATGGTCAGAACGCGGTCGCCCACGAGGGTGTCCTGGAGACCGCCCGACGCGAGCGCCACTCCCGAACCGGGGCTGCCCAGAGTGGCATCGTGCCGGATGTGGACATATCCGTAGCCAGAACCTTGGTTGGCTGTCGTGCCAAGGCCCAGACCTGTCACGCTTCCGAGGCTGACGGAGCTGACCTCGAAGCGGTCGAACACCTCCGAACCCGACAGGTTCATCGGCAGCGAAACACCCGAGCCGATTTCGACCTGACGCGACTCCTGGTTGCCGGCGTACTCCACGCGCACGAGCCCGCTGACTTCGCGTTCGGCGAAGGGCTGCGTCGTGGAGGCCGTGCCGCTGAACAGATATCGATCGCCCAGCCGTGCGTTGCCCATTTCGAGCAGCCTCGTCTTGAGCATGCGCAGCTCCGAAGCCACGGCCCGTCGATCACCGTCGCTCAGCGTGCCGCTGAGACCGAGGATCGCCTTGGAGCGAGCTTCGGACAGAATCGTGCCGGCCTCGTTGAGCGAAGCCATGCCGGCCTGCAGCAAGGGCTTCGAGGCGTCGATCGACTCCTGATTCTGGTTCACGCCACCGATCTGGCGTTTCAAAGCCAGCACGGAGGATGCCGCCACCGGATCATCGGAAATACGCACGAGCTTCTTGCCCGTGGACACTTGCTCCTGTGCTGTGATGAGCTTGGACAGGTTGAGCGCCAGTCCGTTGCGAACGAGCGCGAAATTGGTGTTTTGCGTGGGCCGTATGTTCATGGTTCATAAGCCTCCTCAGAGCAGGCGCAGCACTTCCTCGCTGGTGGCGTTGACGACCGTGATGTAGCGGGCAGCCGCGGAATAGGACTGCTGAAACTGGATCATGTTGACCAGCTCCTCGTCGATGTTGACTCCGCTGATCTGTTCCCGGCGGGTATTCAGCGTGTCTGTCAGGAATTGCTCGACCTCGCGCGCGTTGCCAGCCGACTCGATATCGAAAGCCAGACCGCCGACCAAGTCCCCGTAGTATTCGCCGAAGCTGGTGCCCGACAGCTCGCCGACATTCATGTCGCGCAGGCTGAGCAGGTTCTTGAGTGCGCCGTTGTCGTTCACCGCTCCCGTACCCGAGGCCGAGAACAGCCGCGGATCGGCCGCCAGATCGGCGCGCACGGCGATGTCCTGAGCCCCTTCACCGATGTACAAGGCGTTGAGACCCAGGCCCACGAGCACATCCGAGGTGTCGGAATCGGCCAGCGCTTCGATCTGCAGGCGATCACCATCCGACGCCGCGAGTTCGCCGAGTCCGAAGCTGACCTTGAGTCCGTTGGCGAAGGACAGCGGTGTGCCGGGTTGGTAGCCAGCTCCCACGTCCAAAGTCGCCACCAGCGCCCCGCTGGAGTCGTAGACCTCGACCTCTAGATCCGGCGTCGTGCCGACAATCCCGTCACCAGTCGGCACAAGCGTGTAGACCTCGTTGGAGCTGCCGGTGTACGCGCCGCTGATCTGGGCGGCGACGCTGTTGGTGGTACCGGACGCGCTTTGACCGGCGGTCCATCCCAGCGCACCGAGTGCGGTGCCGCCGGAGAGCGTGATCGTCTCACCGGAGCCCTCCCCCAGCGACTGAAGGAAGATGTGGCCGCCCTGAGCAACGGCCTTCATCCCGATGGTCGTGACCGCCGGGTTGGAGTTGATGGCCGCCGCGACTTCCTCGGCGGTGGCCTGGGTGATGTCGGCGAACTGGGTGCTGTTGAACGTGACGGTGGCGCCGCCGCCAGGTCCGCTGAGGTTCAAGCTCATGCCGCCGGCGAGCGCAAAGGGTTCGTCGGTCAACGACCCGATCGAGGCCCGCGCGCTTCCGAAGGTGCCGTTGACATCGGGCCGCGGATTCATGCGCGCGCTGAAGTCGAAGCCGTAGCCCTCGTCGGATCGCACCTGCAAGCGGCCGAAGCTGTCGATGCTCGCATTCATGTTGGGAATCGCGTTAAGGGAGTCCAGAAGATCCTGAACCGTGGTCGTTTCGGCCGTGATGTCGACCCGCGAGCGCGTGAACTGGCCGGTATCCCGATCGGTCACGTTCACGTACAGGGAACCTGTGGTGATGTCGAATGGCAGACCGGCATTGGCGAGCAGCTCGTCATTGACGGCGCCGTCGGAGTCCAGATCCTGGAGGGGATAGGCTCCACTCAGCGTCTGGAACGGGCCACTCATGGGAACGCCCGTGCTGTGCGCACGGTTGGCTTCGCGGATGAACTCGTGAGCCATGAGGTCGATTCGCTGGAGCAGCTCGGGCACGAATTGGCCGCTGATCTGCAGCAAGCCGCCGATCGTGCCGCTCTTGGGCTGAATCGGGTTCGTGCTGCCCTGAACCCTCAGCGTCGCGGCTCCCTCCGTGTCGACCTGAACGCTCATGGCGTAGGCCTTGGTCTGTCCCACCAGCAGCGCCCCATTCGTCTGGACCGTGACATTTCCGTCAGCGCCCTCGTTGAACGTGATGTTGATCAGCTTTCCGAGGCTCTTGACCGCTTCATCGCGCTTGTCGCGCAGATCGTTGGCCGTCATGTTGCCGCTTTCGAAGCCGGCGATCTGGCGGTTGTAGCCGGCGATCTGTTCGGCCAGCGTGTTGACCTTCTCGACCTGTCCCTTGATCTGGGAGGCCGTGTCCCGGCGAGTATCGATCAGCGTCGTGCTGAGTTCGTTGAATCGGCCGCTGAGCGTCTGAGAACTCTGTATGGCGCCCGTGCGACGGACCAGATCGTCGGGGCTGGCGGACAAAGACGACAGCGACGTGTAGAAGCTCTGCATCAGGCTGTTGAGTCCCTGATCGCCGGGCTCGCCGAACAGGGCCTCGACCTGAGCCATGCCGCCAAGGCGCGTATCCAGCCCCGTGAGCGCGCTCTCCTGCGTCACGAGACGGCGGTGCAGCAGCAGATCCGCCGTTCGCTGGATGTTGCTGGCGTTGACACCGTTGCCGATCGCCAGGCCGCGAACCATGACAGCCGGAGCCGAGGCCAGACTGACATTCTGACGCGAATACCCGGGCGTGTTGGCATTGCTGACGTTGTGCCCGATGTTCTCGAGCGCCGTCTGCGAAGCCAGCAGCGCCTTCAGACCGATGTTGAGTCCGATTCCGCTCATGTTCAGGCCTTTGCGTTGATGAGTGAGCCGCCCTGATTCAGTTGTGTGGGATCTTCCTGCTGGAGCAGCTCCGCGACCAACTCGTCGATGAGCTTGCGCTGAGCGCCTGCCAGCGCGGCGAAGCGACGGTTTCTGCGCACGATCTGTGCCGTGGATCGGCGCAATTCCTCGCGCAGGGCGATCAAGCGTGCGGGATGCGAGCAGCGCTCGAGAATGCTGCTCATCGAGAGCGCCTTGGCGTCGACGCCAAAAAGCTCGCCGAAGTCTCGGAACAGTCGTTCACGGCGCCGATTGCGCTCGGACTGGCCTTGCAGCTCCTTGTCCATTTCCTGGCAAGCGCTCAGAAGTTCACCCGAGCGGTTGGCGACCAGCGCATCTTCCTGACGCTGGAGCGTTGCGATCATCCGGCGCTGTCCGGCCAGCTCTTCCTGAGCCCAGCCTTCCAGAGCGTTGAGCAGGCTCTGCTGGTTCTTCATGATTGCTCTCCTTCACGCGACTGAAGCAGGCGTTGCACGTAGTCTCCGATGTGCAAGCCGCCTTGATTGGCGATCGACTCACCCACGTGCTGGTCGAACCAGCCTCCATAGACGTCCGAAGCCGAGTCCTCTCCGAAGAAGCTGCCCGGGGAGGCGTTGCGCATCTCCTTGACGAGCATCGTGGCGAACACCGCCTCGAGCTGCTTGGCGACTTCCGCCGCGTTGCCCCCCTTGTCGTCCGCGCGGCGCGACAGCTCCTGCATTCGGGCCTCATCGCGGCCCGCGAGGGCCCCAATGGCCAGATTCGGCGTTTGGAAATCGGGGATTCTCACGATTCACATCCTCCGGATTTCGGCGACGAGCATGCCGCCCGAAGCCATGGCCTGAAGGATGCTGATCAGATCGCGCGGCGTGGTGCCGAGCACGTTGAGCACGTCGACGACCTCAGCCAGCGTCACCGCTTCCGGCGTCATCACCAGCGCCCGGTTCTCTTCGTCGACGCGCAGGTCCGTGCGAGGATTGGTCGTGGTCTGGCCATTCGAAAAGGGGCCGGGCTGGCTGGTCTGTGGGCTCTCGGCGATGGTCACCGTGAGTCCGCCCTGCGCAATGGCGCCCGGACGCAGTCGCACGTCGCCACCCATCACGATCACGCCCGTGCGCTCGTTGATGATCACCCGGGCGATCGCCTCGGACTGAATCTCCTGCCGAAGCACCGCGTCGAGGTATCTGGCGTGCTCGTAGTCGGGCAGATCCGCCGGCACCTGAATCTTGAGCGACTTGCCGTCAGCCAGCGCCTTGGCGCTGCCCGGGAAGAGCTTGTTGGTTGCTTCGACGACACGCACCAGGTTTCCCAAGCTGTCCTGACCCGTGCGCAGATCGAGGTAGATGAAGCCGTGCTCGCTGGCGAGCGTCGTCGACACTTCGCGCTCCACCTTGCCCCCATCTGGGAGTGTTCCCACCGTGGTGTGATTCTTCTTGGCGCTGGCCGAAGCGCCCTCGGCCGCGAAGCCGCCGACGGTGATCGGCCCGGAGGCCGTGGCCCACACATCACGGCCGGTGATATCCGTGAGTTCGGTGAGGGTCAGGGTCCCGCCCTGAAGGCTGGCTGCGTCTCCGATCGTCGAGACCGTCACGTCGACCCGCTGACCGGGCTTCACACCCGAGGGCAACACGGCTTCCACTTGAACGACCGCGATGTTCTTCGTCGCAAGGCTCTGCAGGTCGAGTTTGATGTTGCGCGTCAGCAGCAGGTTGGAGAGCAGTTGTTTGGCGGCGTTGATCGAATCGCCTGTGCCTGCGAGTCCGGTGACCAAACCGATGCCCATGACGACGTTGTCTTCCTGTCCGCGGACGCTGACGAGGCTGCGCACGGGCGTCGTGAGGATTCGACCCGCGCTGGCCGGGCTCTGCGGCGTTTCGCGTGCTCCGGTGACCACGATCGCGCTCGAGGCGCGATTGGGCTGGACCGGAGCTTCGACGCCTCGCGGATAGAGATCCACGCTTGTCGGCGCGGGCTTGGGCGCATCCTGAACCAGCGCGAGCATCAGCAGAGTGGTGAGCATTGTGTCTTGTCCTCTTCAGCGATCAGAACGGCCAGATCCAGGCAATGGCGTCGTGAACAAGGGCCCCGAGGCCCTTACGGTTGGTGCTGTCGGTCAGCGGGCCCGATCCGACGTAGGAGACGACCGCATTGGCGACGAGCTCGCTCGCCACCGAGTTGTCCGCGCTGATGTCGTAGCGGCGCACGATGCCTGAGAACTCGATCAGCTTGGTTTCCTTGTCGATGCGGATTTCGCGTCGTGCGTTCACGACCAGGTTTCCATTGGGCAGGACATCGACAACGACCGCTGTCACGCGGGCGCTGAATGTGCCCTTCTTCTTGTAGTTCGCGGTCCCCTTCAGGCTGTCGTCCGATGTCGCCTCGAGGGCCGGGAGCGTTCCGAAGGCGTTCGGCTTGAGGTTGAAGTTGGCGAGCTCGTAATTGAGGTTCGTCGACTTGCTCAAGTCCGAGGATTCCTCGTTCTTCACATCCTGTGTTTCGTTGATCACGATCGTGACAAGGTCACCGATCTTCGATCCGGTCTTGTTGGCAACCAGACCGACGGGGCCCTGCGACGGGTTGTAGATCGACCCGCGACGCAGATCGGGGCCCGCATCCGCGCTCAAGGCCGGGAGGCAAAGGACCGCGAGAGTCGTCAGCATTAGATTCCTTGTGTTCATGTGTGATCGCCTCAATTGCCCGAAGAGCCCAGTTCGACTTCCACAAGACCCCGCCCGATGACCACACCGGAAAGTTCGCGGGACTTGTCGACGGACGTGAGCTTGATGCGGTCCCCGCTCATGCCGTCAGCCTTCGCTATGGCCGCCGTGCGCGCTGTGATCGCGCCCTTGCGGACCTGTACCTGCACCGTGTCTCCCGATTTGACCAGCCGAGCCCGCTGGACATCGCGAGAGGTAACCGTGGAACCCGCTGGCAGGTCCAGCTGGGCCACGGCTCCGAGCAGCGCGGGTCCGCTCAGCGGCTCCAGCCCGCCCATTTGACCGACGCGGGCCTTGCGCAGATCGAAATGCTCAGGCCCCAGGATCTCGCCGCGCCTCACATCGCGCAGCAGGATCGGCACCAATGCGTTCCATTCGACCTGATAGGTGACCCACTGCGTGCTGAAGGGTGTTCCATCCACCCAGATCTGCACGGGGATCGACCAAACGCCCGGGCGTTGTTCGCGCTTGTCGAGGATGCAGCGCAGCTCCGGAGCGCGTTCTCCCGCTGGGATTTCCACGTCCTGCAGCTGGCCTGTCGGCGTCAGAATCGCCTCGCGCGAGCCGAACAACGCACGCAGCTCCGCTTCCGCGCGGGCGCGTAGTTCCGTGCCCGTGATCTTCTGCGTCAGCGGGGTCACCCGCACGACCCGCGCGCCCTCCACCAGCAGAGTGGTTCCCGGAAAGCCGGACTGCAGCTTTTGCTCGATCTGCCAGCGCTGGAGCGTGCGGGTGTAGCCGGGAGCCGGTGCCCAGCCCAGTTCGAGAGACTTGACGCGTTCGACGAGCTCGGTGTCTTCGCCTCGGACTTCGGCGATTTCGCCGACAGTCAGCTCGGTTCCGCGGACGGTCGCTTGGGGGGTCAGGACGACGGTCAGGCCGCCCAACAGGATGGTGGTCAGCAGCATCATGGTTCACCGCATCATCTGGTTGACTTGCTGGAGCATCTCGTCACTGGCGCGGATCGCGCGGCTGTTTACCTCATAGCTGCGCTGGGCCACGATCAGGCCGACGAGTTCGTCGACCACCTGCACGTTGGAGCGCTCGCGCTGCCCCTGGCGCAGAATCCCTGTCCCGTTGATGCCCGCTTCGCTGGCAACTGCGGTGCCGGAAGAGGGCGTCTCGCTGAACAGGTTGCTGCCCTGGGCCCGGAGTCCTCCGGCATTGGGGAAGCGCCAGACGGGGATGCGGCCAGCTTCCTGAGGAGTGCCGGCATTGCTGGTCATGTACTCGACCCGGCCGTCGTCGCTGATTGTGACGCTGACGGCTTCACGCGGGATCACCGGAGCGCCATCGAGGACGAAGCCTTCGTTGGTGACGATGGTTCCGTTGCCGTCGAGATGGAAGTCCCCGTCGCGCGTGTAGCGCATTTCGCCCGAAGGCATGCGAACGCCGAAGAAGCCCTCGCCCACGAGCGCGATCGAGTAGGTGCCCGAACTCGGTTCAAGCTCCCCTTGCGAGAAGATCTTGGAGGATCCGGCCACTTCGGTGCCGCTGCCGATCTGCAGGCCGATCGGGTTGCGCTGGTTGGCGGCGGTTGCCGCGCCCGGCTCGCGATAGGTCTGATAGAAGAGAGCGCGGAAGGACAGCTCGCTCTTCTTGAAGCCGCTGGTGTTGGCGTTCGCGATGTTGTTGGCGATGGTGTCGACCTGCATCTGCTGGGCTTTCATGCCCGAGGCTGCGGTCATCAGTGCGCGATTCATGTGGACTCCAGAGGCTGTGTGGTTTCAGAGATCAGCGCGGCTGATTGAGCCGGCTGTAGGACTGTTCGACCGTGCGGATGATGTTGCTGGCGAGGTCGTAGTGGCGCTGCACACGGATCATCGTGACCAGCTCATCGATGCTGTCCGTGTTGGCCCGCTCGATGGCCTTGGCCCTGACTTCCGCTGTCGCCGGGCGCTGTTCCTGATTGGGCTGTGCACGGAAGTAGCCCTGTGCATCGAGGCTCAGGTTCTCGCGCTCGGCGAAGTCGACGAGCTTCAGGCGCCCGAGCGTGTTCGCTCCCTGGCGAACGAACCCGACTCCATCGACGGTGATTTCCTCGCCGACGGGGTTGATCGTTCCGCGCGCGCCTTCCCAAGCGACCGGATTGCCGGAAGCGTCGAGCAGCGCACCCTGAGGATCGAGATGGAAGCGGCCGTTGCGCGTGTAGGCTTCGCCCGTGGTTGTTTCGACGGCGAAGAAGCCGTCGCCGAGTAGCGCGAAGTCGAGCGTGTTGCCGGTGTCCTGAACCGGACCTTGGCTGAAGTCGATCGAGCCCTGCGCCACGATCTCGCGCGTCGGCCGTCCGCCGCGCTCGCGCTGGAGCACATGCTGGAAGGTCGCCGAGCGCTTGAAACCGGGCGCTTGAAGGTTGGCCAGGTTGGTGGCGATGGCGTCGAGGCGGCGTTCGCCGGCGCTCATCGCCTGCACTGCGTTGCTGAGGCTGATGTCCATGTCCGCCAGACGTGTAGCAAGCGGTCTGCCAAGTGCCTGCTCTCGACACAAAGCATTGCCAAAAAAAGGGTTACAAATACAGGCGCGGTCACAAAGGACCGCGCCTGTGGAGTTCTTTTCCGGGTCAGGAAGGGCCTTGCGGGCCTTTTTTTCCCGCCCCCGAATTCAGGATCAGACGATGTTGACCATGTCGCGCATCACTTCGTTCTGGACGGTGATGACACGCGAGTTGGCCTGGAAGCCCCGCTGGGCTTCGATCAGCCTGACGAACTGTTCGGCCGTGTCGACGTTCGAGTCCTCGAGCGCGCCTCCCACAACGGAGCCGGCCGCACCGACTCCACCGGCCGAGAAGAGCGCGTTGCCGCTGTTGATGCTCTCGGTGTAGAGGTTGTCGCCATACTGGGTGAGGCCCTCAGGGTTCGTGAAGGTGGCGATGCCGATGGAGCCCAGCGTTCGCGACTGACCGTTGGAATACAGTCCGATGATTCCGCCGTCACCGTCGACGGACATGCTGGAGAGCTGGCCCGCTCCGTATCCATTCTGCTCCTCGATCAGGACTTCCCCATCGCCGCCGAATTGGGTCAGCCCGGTGAACTGCCCCGAGGTGCCGAGGTTGAGGGTGACCGTCTGAGGCGCTGTCTGGCCGTTGAACTGCATGGTGATCGTGGCATCGACGCCGCTGAGGCCCGAAGGTGCTCCGTTGTCGCTGAAGTTGATGCCCGTGATCGTCGAGGAGGTCACGCTTCCCTCGGAGTCGTCAACGCTCGGAATGATCGACCAGGTACCGTTCGACTGGCGTTCGAAGGTGAGCGTCACGATGTGGGAGACGCCGGCGCGATCGAACACTTCCATCGACGTCGTCACGGTGTCGGAGGCCGTTCCTTCGGTGCTGACGGACATGGAGTAGCGAGTCCAGTCCGTCTCCCCGCTCGTGCCTGCGTCATCGGAAATGGTCAGCTGCAGGTCTGCTTCGCCGCCCGTATCGGCCGTCACGACGAGCTTGCCCGCGCTGTTCAGCTCCACGGTCGCTCCGCTGAATTCGGCATCGATGAAGGCCACCAGATCCCCGATCGTCGTGCCATCCTGAGCTGCTCCGTAGGTGAAGGTCGCGTTGATCGGAGAGCCGTCGGTATCGACCCCGCTGATGGAGATCGTGTCGCCGTTGACATAGTCCGTGGTGTTGCCCGGGATATTGTTTAGGCCAGTCGAGGCATTCACCGTGGTCTGGGTGCCCGTGACGAGCGCCGTGGAGATGCCGATCAGGGACGCGAGGTCGCGGCCGGTTGCACCCGGCGTCACCTGCAGCGTCACGTCTTCGCCGACACCATCGCTGACGATCACGACCTGTCCGGCTCCGTTGACCGAGGCGCTGACGCCATCGAGGGCCGAGATGGCCGTCGCGATGTCTGCGGAGGTCACGCTGCCGGTCACGCTCGTGAGGCTGACCGTCTGCGGTGCGGCGCCATCGACGGCGAGGCGCATCGTCCAGGTCTCACCGACCGGGATGGCAAAGGGGCCGCTGCCCGTCGTGGTCAGAGTCACCGGTGATCCCTGAGCGAACGCATCCGCGCTCGTCAGCACTTCCGGCAACGGCCCGGTGACGACCTTGGGCAGGTTGCCGACCACATTGGCCGTGCTGGTCGCCTGTGGATTGAGCATGCTCTGGGTGTCGAGCTGGATCAGCGCACCCGTCGGATCCAAGACGAAGGAGCCCGTACGTTGATCGATGAGGTTGTTGGCGGCGTCGAGTCCGAAGCTGCCCGCACGCGTGTAGAAGTTCTGCGTTCCGTTGCGCACGGCGAAGAAGCCGTTGCCCTGCAGGGCGACGTCGAAGACCCTGCCGGTCGACGTGATGCCGCCTTGAGTGAAGCTGCGCGCCGTGCCCGCCACGCGGACGCCTTGCCCGATCTGCGAGGGATTGCGTCCGCCGCGGCCAGCGTTGGGGCCGGATGCGTAGCTGAGCGTGCGCGCGAACTGGTCGCTGAACACCGCCTGCGAGCCCTTGAAGCCCGAGGTGTTGCTGTTCGCGAGGTTGTTACCGATCACGTCGATCCAGGTCTGGTTGGCCTGAAGTCCGCTGAGTGCCGTGTAGAGTGAGCTTGCCATTGCGTATGTCCTTGTGAATCGAGTGGGCTGATCAGTTGGTGTTCGAGTTGTCCGACCCTGAGCCGCCGGGCTGCGGCTCCGGTTCTGGCGCTTCGCCGAGGATCGTGGTCACGTTGCCAAGCGGTATGTCCTCGCCGTCGATCAGCAGCGTCGCCATGCCGTCCTTGATCTTGACCTGACTCACCGTGCCGGTGAGCTCCTCTTCCGTCGTGGGATCGATGTACTTGACCTGCTGTCCGATCAGGGCGCTGGACTGAGTCAGCTGCGACATGAGCGCGTTGGACTGCTGCAGCACCGCAAGGCCGAGGATGTTCTCGTTGAGCTGCTGCATCTGCTCGAGACTCGAGAACTGCGCCAGTTGAGCGATGAACTGCTGATTGTCCGTGGGCGCCATCGGATCCTGATTCTGCAGCTGCGAGACGAGCAGCTTCATGAAGGCGTCCTTGTCGACGTTCGAGGCCGCCTGCTGGCCGGCTGCGGTCGACTGGGTGAGGGCTGCCGTGTCGGAACTGCTGAGGCTGTTGATGTTCATGGCTGTTGAACTCCTTGTTCAGGCGTAGAGATCCACTCCACCGATGCGAGGTGAGAGGATGCGGGCGAGCAGCGCGCTCTGCGTGGAGGCGCTGCCGGAGCGTGCGTCGCGGCGCGAGCCTTGCGACTGTGCCTGCAGCAGCGCTTCCTCGCGCGCCTGCTCGCGGCTGCCGAGGCCCAGCTCCAGATGAATGTCATTGGCCTGGAGGCCCTGTTGCTGCAGCGTGGCGCGCAGTTCGGGCAGGTGACGGTTGAGGGCTTCGAGCGCCTCCGGGCGCTCCGCACGCACAACGGCGCGCAGCTTGTCCTCCTCCATCCGGATCTGAATCATCAGCATCCCCAGTTCCGGCGGCGAAAGCTGGATCACGGCACTGCGCGTGTTGGCTTGGAGATGCACGCGCATCTGTTGCAGGATGTCAGCCGCGCGCTCCTGTTTCGGCGTCGGATGCTCGGGCTGCGGCTGTCTGCCGGCTTCCGTCCGGGCCGCGCTGGTCTCGGGCGCCTTTTCGGCCTTGGCGCTGAGCGCCTCGAGACCGCGCCCGGATGCTTCGACCTGCTGCACGTCAACCTTCGCTGCCAAAAGCGGGTCCGCGAGTTCCGGATCGACCAGCGGCTCGAAGGCCGCCTTGACATCTGCCGTCGGGGAGGATGCCGCGTCCGCGAGCTCCGTGGTTTGCGGAAGGGCCAACAAGGGCTGGCTCTGCTGAGCGTGCGGCTCGACCGCGCTTGCTCCGGCGGCGCTTACTCCAGCGGCGCTTGGTGAGTTCTGCGAAGCCAAGGGCAGCTGGACCGGCACCAGCAGATCGAGGCTCGGGTTGGCGGTCGTGCCCGACTCGCTTGCCTCAGCGCTCACCGTCGCCCCACCTGACCCGTCGACCTCCGAGGAGGTCTCGCGGCGGGGAGCGGCGGTGGAATTCGCGGGCTCTTGCGTTGGCTGGCTCTCCTTGCCTTGTGCCTGCCGCTGGGTCCGGCGGCGTGACTGGTTGCGCACTAGCGAGTCGAAGGCGGTCGAGTCCTTCGACGCGGCTTCCGAGCCCTCACCCGGGGGTGTGGTCTGATTTTCGTTCCTGGGAGCGGAAAGGGACGGCCGTCCCGTGCCGGACGGCCGCCCACTTGCTTCCAAGGAACGGAGACTCGCTGAGTGCTCCATCGCCGACCTTGTAGCAAGCGGCTGGCCAAGCCCGCGGTTTGACACTAAATCTCTTTGGAATAAGGACTTACGACACGGGTGCTAGCAGGCCTCGGAGCCGCCCTGGGCAGCCTTTTCCTGACTCCGCCGGGAGATTGCTTCCAGGTGCGAACAAAAGGACCGCCCCCCTCGTCCCCTGGGTGTCAGCGAATTCCTGTACGGAAAAAGCCTCGAAAGCGCATTCCTAGTGACCCCGAGTCGGGGGGCTTCGGGGTAGTCTTCTGACGGGAAATCCGGCGACAGGTTTCAAACACCCCATCCGTCGGTCCGGTCCCGGTCGCTCCGGCACCCGCCCCACCGTCTCTGAACGCATTCCACTTCATGAAGTTGCTCAAGCTCATCGCTTCGTTCCTGCTGCTGGGTCTGCTGGCTGGCTCCTCGGCCGCGCAGCACGCCCAGACCACCGCCGTTGTTCAACAACCCGGCAACCCCAACCGCGTCTGGGTCTGCAACAAGGACAACGGAACCGTGGCCGTCATCGACGTGTCCTCGGGGCTGATCGTTGCGGAGATCCCGGTCGGCGTCCACCCGCGCGCGCTCGCCTTCAACGCGGCGGGCAACCGGGTCTTCGTCGCCAACCAGCGTGGAAATGTGCCGATCGACCGCAACTTCGTCACGCCGTTCAACGGCACGGAGCTGCGGGGCACGATCAGCGTCATCGATGTCGGCTCGCTGAGCGTCACGAGCACGCTCTCAAACGTCGGCGTCGAGCCGGTCGCTCTGACCGTTTCGCCCAACGGCAAGTTCCTCGTGGTCTGCGGCACTCGCAGCGCGACGCTGAAGTTCTACGACGCGAATACGCTCGCCCCGCTGTTCACGTTCCAGTATCTGCGCGATCTCAACAAGATCCCCGCGCCCTTCACGATCGCCGATGTGGACGCCAACCGCGACGGCCTCGCCGATGTGGGTGACCCGCGCGGCTTCGTCCTTCGTTCGGACAACACGCGCCTGTACGTGACGCACCACAAGTCTCCTTACATCTCGGTCGTGGACCTGACGCTCAATGCCGGCGGACTTCCGACGGCCGCGACGCTGACCAAGAAGATCAACACGGACGACTATGCGTTCGACCCCGTGCTCAACCCCGCCAGAGTCCAGATCCTGAAGAGCCAGGGCAAGCCGCGCTTCCTCGAGAACATCGCGCTTTCGCCTGATGGGACGCGAGCCGTGATCCCGCACGTGCTGCACAACGTCAACCACGACGTGGGCCACAATTTCGGCCCGGCTCTCGACGGGGCTTATGCCAACCGTGTCTACCCCGCGCTGACCGTGCTCGATACGGTCACCAACAGCTACGGTCAGACCGGCGACAACTCGCGCCGCCTGCACAACGAGCTCTCGGACACCAAGACTCCGGCTGAGTTCGTGCCCTTCGGTCGCGGCAAGCGCATGAGCAGCGGCAACATCCCGACGCTGGGCGCCTCCGGCTCGCCGATCCCCGGCCAGCCGATCACCTTCATCATCTCCGGCATGCTGCCGGGTCAGACCGCCAAGCTCCTGCTCGGGCAGACACAAACGAGCCTCAACCTGGGCAGCGCGGGAACCCTCTTGCTGGCCCCGCGCCTCAGCGTGCGCATGACAGGCAACACGGCGACCTACACCATTCCGGCGTCGCTGACGAACTTCGTGGGCCTCGCGCAGGTGCTGGTGTCCGATCCGCTCACCGGCGAACAGGCGCTCTCCACCGGTCTCAAGTTCGTCACGGGCACTCAGGGTTACGGCCTCAACAAGATGGGCCACCGCGCGGGTCAACCCGGCACGGTCGCCTACAGCCCCTCGGGCAATCAGGTGCTCATGCTCAACCGCGGCTCTGAGGATCTATTCCTGTACAAGACCGCGGGCAACAACATGGAGCTGCAGTGCGTCTACCCGCCGCGCCACAACTTCCAGGCGCGCACGCCCTTCGACATGACCACCGGCATCGGCGATCTGCCGCTGAGCATGACCGTGGTTCCGGATCTGAGCACGCCGCAAGATGACGCGCGCGTCTACATCATCAACGAAGTTTCGCGCAGCCTCTCGATGCTGCGCGTGGACTGGGCGACCGGCACCATCCACAAGCTCAAGGATCAGGTTCCCACCCACCAGGGCCCCGACGCCCTGACCCTCGACCAGCGCATCGGTCAGGAACTGTTTGAAGATGCCTCACGCCCGCAGACGGCCGGCAACTTCAACAACTCCTGCGCCTCGTGCCACTTCGATGGTGGTGAAGACGCCAACGTCTGGCAACGTCCCGCCGGTCCGCGCAGCACGATGCCGGTCTACGGCGGCGCGCTGGGCACAGGCCTGATCCTCTGGAAGGGTGTCCGGCTGAACCTCGGTGAGACCGGCCCGATGTTCCACGGAGAGAACGGCGGCAACGGCAACTTCACGGACGCCGAGCAGGCCGGCCTGCGCGCGTACCACGAAATCATTCCGTTCCCGCTGAACCCCAACCTCAACCCAATTGGCAGCACCTACACCTCGCTGGCCGCACTGGGCAAGGACCTCTACTTCGGCAACAACGACACGGGTCTCAACCCGACGCTGCGCCACGCCGGTTGCGCTACCTGCCACCCGGACGCCGAGACCAACGCCTTCAACTTCCCCGGCCCGCGCTTTTACACGGTCGACTTCCTCAACCCGATCCTCACCAACGGAGAGAACCTCGGCAACGTGGACCCCTCCTGCTTCTCGCTGCGCGAGAACATCGTCGCGGTCAACATCCGCAACGTGAACTCGGGCGCCGACGTCGATCAGGACGGCATCCCCGGACCGGACATCGACCGCAACAACGACGGCTACGATGACCGCGAGAGCTACGCCGTGATGTACCCCGACGGCCACGACGATTTCCGTCGTGACGACGGCAACAGCTACCTCTGCCCCTGCGATCCGGTCAACGACCCCAACTGCGATGCGCAGAACCCCTTCATGCTGTTCGCCCGCGCCCCGCAGGCCTTCAGCGTTCCGCAGAAGCTGGGCGTGCTGGGCACGGCCCCGTACTTCCACGATCACACCAGCTACTCGCTGCGCCACCTGTTGGATCCCGCTGCGCAGGTCTCGAGCCCGATCTACGGCTCGCCGGCCTACACGGCCTTGGGCGAGGCTCCCTACGTCAGCGTCCAGAAGCACTTCAACGAAGTGCACGACCTGCGTGGACACGAACAGTTCGTTCAGGGAGCTTCGAAGGTTCAGGTGACGCTGGTCTCCGGAACCAACATCGACAACGACATCGAGGCGATCCTCGCCTACATCTCGTCGCTGTGAGAAACCAGCAACCGCGCGCAAAGCGCGGTTGATAGGAGAGCGCCGCGGAACAAACCGCGGCGCTTTCTTGTTTTCAGGCTCGCGTGCTCAACTCCGCGCTGCCGTCGGCCCTCCCGACGATGCGCGTGTGGGCAAGTCCCAGAAAGAGCCCGGTCTCGACGATGCCCGGGATCGAGTGCAGGGCTCGGTCCAGCGCTTCGGGGTCGGTGATCCCCTCCGCGAAGCGGCAGTCGAGTATCGCGTTGCCATTGTCCGTCCGGAAGGAACCGCCGCCCGCGCGCCTCTCGACCGGCTCGCAGCCCAGCGCCCCGATCCGGCGCGCCACGCTAGACATGGCGAAGGGCACAACCTCAACCGGCAGCGCGAAGCTCGTGCCGAGCCGCTCCACGCACTTGTTCTCCGTCACAACGATGACGACTTGCCTGGCGAGGCTCGCCACCACCTTCTCGCGCAGCAAGGCGCCACCGCCGCCCTTGATCATGCGAAACTGCGGATCGATCTCGTCCGCGCCATCGATCGCCAGATCGAGTTGCTTCACGGCGCCGAGTTCGATCAGCGGGATGCCCCACGCCAGCGATTTTCTCTCCGTCTCGAGCGAGGTGGGCACCCCGCGCACGCTGAGACCCTCCTCACGGATGCGCTCCGCCAGCCGCTGAAGCACGAAGTGCACCGTCGAACCGGTGCCGAGCCCAAGGCACATGCCCTCGCGCACCAGATCCGCTGCTTTTCGACCGGCCACGCTCTTGGGGTCGTTCATGGCCGCATCTTGCCTTGCGGACACGGTCTCTGGAAGCGCGGCGATCGGGGGTGTATATTGAGATTCGGTCTCAAAATGAACCTGACACTCACCGAGCTGCGCGCCGGAGATTCGGCGCGCCTGCTGAATATCCGCGCCCAAGGCTCCTTTCGCCGCCGGCTGATGGAGATGGGACTGCTTCCCGGAACGATGGTGCGCGTGGTGCGCAGCAGTCTCGTCAGCGATCTCGTGGAGCTGGAGGTGCGCGGCATGTTCCTCAGCCTGCGACGCGAGGATGCGAATACGCTGGAAGTGGTGCGCTCATGACCCGCATCGCGCTGGCTGGGAATCCCAACGCGGGCAAGACAACGCTCTTCAACCGGCTGACCGGCTCGGACCAGAAGGTCGCGAACTACTCCGGAGTGACCGTGGAGATCGCGGAAGGCGCCTTCGTGCTCCCGCGTTCGGGCTCGGTGACGATTCTGGACGTTCCTGGCTGTCACTCGCTCGCGGCGCGCAGCCGAGAGGAGGAGTTGGCGATCCAGGCCATCGCCGGACTGCCGCCTTTCGCGGCGCCCGACCTGACCGTTCTGGTGCTCGACGCCACGCAGCTCGCCCGCAGCCTCTATCTGGCGCTGCAGGTGCTGGAGCTGCCCGGGCGGGTGGTACTCGCCCTCAACATGACCGACCTGCTTGCCGAGCGCGGTCTGGAGATCGACGTCCGAGCTTTGGAGCGGGAGCTCGGCGTCCCGGTGGTCGCGATTTCCGCGCTCCGCAACCGCGGCCTCGACGAACTGTGCGCGGCCATGGATCGCTGCCTGCGCGATGAACAGCCCGGCTCGCGCCCGAACCTGCAGGATCCCCCTGCCGTCGTCGCCGCTCTGGACCAACTGCGCCCGCACCTGCCCGCGATCTGGAATCCCGGCGCACCTGCCCGCGCGCAGGCTTTGTCGCGCTGGGCGCTGCTTTCGCTGGATGCGCGGGACGAGCTGGCGGGCATTCCCTCCGAATTGCGCACGCTGGCGGAGCGGCTGCGCGAGGCCGGCCAGCTGGACGAAGTGCTGATCCGGGCGCGCTACGACTGGATCGACGAACGGCTGCCGCGTTTCCTGACCGCGAAGCGGGCCGGCAAGCGCTCGCCGACCGAGCGCGTCGACGCCGTGCTGCTCAATCCAGCTCTGGGATTCGCGCTGTTCCTGCTGATGATGGCCGTGATTTTCCAGTCGCTGTTCAGCTGGTCTGACCCGGCGATCGGCGCGATCGAAGGCCTGTTCGCTTCGCTGAGCGCCTGGTGCGAGAGCGTCCTGCCCGAAGGCGTCGTGCGTGACTTCCTGGTCGGCGGGGTGATCGCGGGCGTGGGAAGCACCGTCGTCTTCTTGCCGCAGATCCTGCTGCTGTTCCTGTTCATCGGGATTCTGGAAGACACCGGCTACATGGCACGCGTCGCCTTCCTGATGGACCGCATCATGCGTCTATTCGGACTCTCCGGGCGCGCGTTCGTCCCGATGCTCTCGGGCTACGCTTGCGCGGTGCCGGCGATCCTTGCCACGCGCACCATGGAGCGCGCGCGCGATCGCTACCTCACCATGATGGTCATCCCGCTGATGACCTGCTCGGCGCGGCTGCCGGTCTACACGCTGATCATCGCCACACTCTTTCCGGCCAGCGTCGTGCTCGGGTTCCTGCCCGTGCAGGGGCTACTGATGGTCGCGATGTACCTGTTCAGCACGCTGATGGCTCTTGTCGCCGCGGCGGTGCTCTCGCGAACGGTGCTCAAGGGCAAGAGCCTGCCTCTGATTCTCGAACTGCCTGCCTACAGGCTGCCGCACTGGGGCGGGATCCTGCGCATGATGCTCCAGCGCTCCCGCGCCTTCCTGTCACAGGCAGGCGGCATCATTCTGGTGTGCTCGATCGTGCTGTGGGCGCTGCTCGTGATTCGCTCGCCATGGGCTCCACCGGCGCAGGCAGAGCTTGCGCAGCAAGGCGCAGAAGCGGTGCGAGCCGAAGAGCTGCGCTCCAGCCTCGCCGGACAGATGGGCCATGCCATCGAACCGCTGATCGAACCGCTGGGCTTCGATTGGAAGGTTGGGGTCGGCCTGATCGGGGCCTTCGCGGCCCGTGAGGTGTTCGTCAGCACGATGGGAGTCGTCTACGGCGTCGGCGCGGAGGTCGACGAGGAGTCGGCGACGCTGCGCGAGAAGATTCAGAGCGAGAAGCGCAGCGACGGAACACCGCTGTACACGCCGCTGATGGGGCTCTCCTTGATGGTGTTCTTTGCGCTGGCTTGCCAGTGCATGAGCACGCTGGGTGCTGTGTACCGCGAAACCCGAAGCCTCAAGTGGCCGGTCTTCTTGTTCGGCTACATGACCGCCCTAGCCTGGGTGGCGAGCTTTGCGGTGTATC
This sequence comes from Planctomycetota bacterium, assembly GCA_044359355.1. GTDB lineage: Bacteria > Planctomycetota > UBA1135 > UBA1135 > SYGM01. The sequence goes on from JBIKMH010000001.1 coordinate 94,401, forward strand.
AGGGCGGACGCGCGCTGGGCTGGGGCTGAATCAGGTTCCCGTCAGGAACTTCAGGAAGTCTTTCTCGCCCATGATGCCGTCGTTGCGCCGCAGGATGGCGCCGGTCTTGGGGTCGACGATGCAGTAGATCGGTGCCGCGTAGGATTTCAGCAGGTTCTTCTGCAGCTCCCGCACAGCCTTTTTGTTCGATCCATCGTAGTGAAGGCGGGCTTCAATCAGCTTGCCAAGTTCACCGGCGACCGCCGGTCTGGGGAAGATCTCTTCCTCCATTTGCCGACAGTTCACTCACGTGTAGCCCGTCAGGTTCAGCAGGACGAGCTTGTTCTCCTGCTTGCCCTTGGCGAGCGCTCCCTCGTAGTCGTCGATCACCATGGCCCATTTCGGGCCAGCTGTTCCGTGTCCGTCGTTCAGGGCCGCGATCCGGTTGGAGTAGGGCGGGATGATCGCCGTCATGATGCGATCCATGCGGTTGCCCATCGCCCCGTAGAGGCAGTACGCGGAGATCAGCAGGAAAGCCAATGCGCCGACCATGCGGCCCGGCGTGATGGGCTCCGTGCTCTCGTCCTTGAGACGGTAGACTCCAAAGAGGTACAGCGCTCCCGCGAGGAAGATGCCGACCCACAGGATCAGGAACAGCTCGCGCGACAGCCAGTTCCAGCCCCAGACAAGGTCGACGTTGGAGAAGAACTTGAGCGCCGCAGCGACCTCGATGAAGCCCAGCGCCACCTTCAGCGTGTGCATCCACTCGCCGCTCCGCGGGATGCTCTTGGCCTTGGCTGGCAACATCGAAAGCAGCACGAAGGGGATCGCCATCGTGGCTCCGAACACCGCCATGCCGAGCGCCACGCGGCCGAGCCCCCCGCTGGAGGCACCAGTCGACAGCAGCGTGCCCACGAAGGGCGCCGTGCAGGTGAACGAGGTCACCACCAGCGTCGCACCCATCAGGAACACACCCCCGATGCCGCCCCGGCGCGAGGCGTTGCTCGCCATGTTCATCAGGAAGGCCGGCGGCTGCAGGTTGATCGCGCCAAACAGTGTCAGCGCGAAATACAGGAACATGCCCCCGATCACGATGTTGGTGACCGGGTGCGCCGCGAACTCGATGATCGGCGGGCCGACGACGACTCCGATCAGGACGAAGGTCCCGATGATGCCGATCCCGTATGCGATCGAAAGCGGCAGCGTGCTCGACTGGCGCTGCGCAGCCTGCTTCGTGAAGTAGCTGATCGTGATCGGGATCATCGGATAGGTGCAGGGCATCAGCAGCGTGAAGATGCCCCATCCGATCGCGGAGAGCAGGAATAGGCCGAGGCTGAAATCCTCCTGCTGGGGTTGAATGGGCTTCTCGTCCGCCGGCTTGCGCTCGGCCGGTTGGACTTCCGTCGGCTTGTTCGCTTCGGCATGCTTCGGTGTCGCCTTCCCAGCCGGGAAAGCGGCGAAGAGCCCATCGGGGCCCTGGCCGCCGTAGATCAGCTCCTCCTCGTACGGGATGCAGACTCCGTCATCCTGACAGGTCAGTCCGGCGATCGTGGCGCTGAGGTCCTCGACCTTCCCGTCGGCCAACTTGCGCGTGCCCTGCGCGTAGAGCGTGAACGTGCCCTTGTGCTCGTAGATGGTGTACTTCTCGTCGCCGATCTCCTGCACGACCTTGACCGGCTCGGGGTAGATCAGCGGTCCGACATCAAAGCCAGCGGCGTCGAATTCGACGGTCGTCGGCAGACCGGTGGCGCCCTCGTCCCCCATCTCCCGGGAGGTGGGCCCGTGGTACAGGTGCCAGCCGAATTCGACCGTGACCTCGATCGCGACGCGCAGTTCCTCGCCCTGCATCCGGGCGTAGAGCCTGGAGGAGGCCTTCATGTCCTGGGCATGGACCAGACTGCTCCAGATCAGAGCGAAGAGGCAGGTCAACCAAAGGGTGGCGAAGCGCTTCATGCGTCGAGGGGTTCTCCAGAATAGCCGATCGATACTGTACGGTCGGCGGAGCTTTCCGAGGGTTTGGATTCCGTACAGATCTCCCCGGAGCGGTTCCCTATGCTCTCCCCCGCCATGCAGATCGCCGTTCTTTCCGCCTCACTGTGCCTGTTCTCGGCCGCGCTGCTGCTGCCTGTACCAAAGGCCCAAAAGCCTCCGATGCCGCCCTTGACGCCTACCAAGGGTCAGGCGAAGGAAATGGTGCGCATCGAGAAGGACCTTCAGGGCTTGTGGAAGCTGACCTCGATGGATTGGCCGCTCCTGCGCGATGCCTCGACGGAATCGGTGGCGTACTGTCTGGTCAGTGGTGATGTGCTCTCGATGGAGTTCCACATCATCGTCAAGGGCCCGGACCAGCGCACCGAGCAGACCCTCTTCGACTCCGGCATGTGGCGCTTCGAGATCGCTGAGGCCAACCGCCTGATGCTGACCTCGATCATCGGCTCGTACCTGCGCCCCGAGGATCCCAACGTGCTGTGGTCTCCGTTCGTGAGCAAGGCCAATCGCATCGAGTTCCGCGCACCCGGGTCGACGCACCGCTACGACGTTCAGCTGCTGGGCGACAAGCTGATCCTCACGCACTCGAGGGGCCAGAAGCTGACGTTTCAGCGCATGGTGATGGGTTCGGTCCAGGAGCGCGATGCTTACGGCCGCGTGATTCCGGACAAGCAGGAGCCCCCGAAGTAGGCACTTCGTCCGCCTGCCTGCACTACGCAAAAGCAAGGAGCCCCGCCTTCTACAGGCAGGGCTCCTGTTTCACGGACGCCGCTTCAGGGTCTCAGCACTGGCTGAAGCCGCAGCTGTGGCACTTCACGCAGCCCTCTTCGAAGGAGAGGTTCGCGCTGCACGCCGGGCACTTCAGCTTGTACTGGCTGGTGTTGCGCGGAGCGCTGACGGGCTTCTTGATCGAAGCCGTCTCGGCGGCGGAGGCTTCGCCCAGCTCGGTGCGGGACATGAAGTTGGTCTTGGTCATGTCGGGAGCCGCTCCGCCGAGCAGCAGCGCGTGCAGGCCGGACTGCTCCTTGGCCTGGAGGTAACGGGTCAGCGCCACGGCGAGGCCATCGGCCAGCGACATGATGCGACCGTCCTTGGTCGGGACCGAGAGCGAAGAGCCGATGCCCTCCAGCTGCTTGATCGCCATCTTGAGCGAACCGTTCGAGCGCAGCCACAGCGAGAGGATGCGGCAGATCGCCTCGAGGTCCGAGTTGGCGACATCGCCGCCCTTGCCGAGTTGCGCGAAGACTTCGCGCTCGCGGCCCGAGATCGGATCGACGGTGACCTTCACGTGCATGTTGCCGAAGGGCGTCATCTGACGGATGCGCAGGCAGCTCATGATCTCCGGCAGCTTGACCGGGCTGAGCTCCTGCTCACCCTGATCGTTGGTCGACATGCGCAGCGTATCGATCACCGGTGCGGGTGCCGGAGCCGGAGTTTCCTCCTGCTTGGCTTCCTCGGTCTTCTTGCCGTGGTTGGAGTTCTTGAGAGCCATCGGCTGCATGTCACGGCAGCCGTCGCGGTAGACCGTGACGCCCTTGACATCCTCGTCGATCGCCAGCTCGAAGATCTGGCGCACATCCTCGACGCTCGCTTCGTGCGGGAAGTTGATCGTCTTGGAGATCGAAGAGTCGCAGTGGCGCTGGAAGGCCGACTGCATCTTCATGTGCCAGAACGGCGAGATGTCGTGCGCGGTGACGAACACGCGGCGCAGGTTTTCGGGAATCTCGGGGCGGTGCTGCAGCGAGCCGTGCTCGACGATGTCGTCGATCATCGAGTCGGAGTAGAAGCCCTGCTGCTTCGAGACCTGATCGAAGACATAGTTGACTTCGCGCATGATCGTCGGCTTGCCCTGGTTGTCCTTCATCACCTGACGGATGAAGGCCAGGCTGAACATCGGCTCGATACCGCCCGAGCAGTTGGCGATGATCGAGATCGTGCCGGTCGGAGCCACGGTCGTGGTGTAGGAGTTGCGCAGACGGCGGCCCTGCTTTTCCCAGTCCGAGCCTTCCCAGGCCGGGAACACGCCGCGCTCTTCGGCGAGCAGTTCGCTCGCATTGTGCGACTCGTCGTTCATGACCTGCATGATCTTCTCGCCGAAGGCGCAGCCCTCCGCCGAGTTGTAGGCGATGCCCAGCTTGTAGAGCGCATCCGCGAAGCCCATCACCCCCAGGCCGATGCGGCGCGTGGTCTTCGACATGCTGTCGATCTGCGGCAGCGGGTACTTGTTGACCTCGATGACGTTGTCGAGGAAGCGCGTGGTGGTGTGGATGATCGACTTGTACTCATCCCAGTCGAAGCGCGCGTGGGCGCCTTCGCCGCGCACCAGCACGCCGAGGTTGATCGAGCCGAGGTTGCACGAGTCGTAGGGGTGTAGCGGCTGCTCGCCGCAGGGGTTGGTGGCTTCGATCAGGCCGACGTTCTTGATCGGGTTGCGCTCGTTGACGCGGTCGATGAAGACGACACCCGGCTCGCCCGTCTGCCAGGCGTGCTGGATGATCATGTTCCAGACTTCGCCGACGGACCAGAACTCGCCCGTGGCCTCGCCCTTCTCATTGCGCTTCTCGAGCTTGGACCACTGCTTGGTGCGGGGGTTCTGCACCTGGTGCGGGGTCTCGGGCTTGTTGCGCAGCTCGTTGAGGAAGCGGTTGGTGACCGTGATCGAGATGTTGTAGTTGGTCAGCATCCCGAGGTTGTCCTTCATCGTGATGAACTGGACGACATCGGGGTGATCGACGCGCAGGATGCCCATGTTGGCGCCGCGGCGGAACGCGCCCTGCTGGATGGCGTCGGTAGCCTTCGAGAAGACCTGAATGAAGGACAGCGGACCTTCGGTGGTGCCGCCGGAGCTGCGCACGAGATCGCCTGCCGGGCGCAGGCGCGAGAAACTGAAGCCCGTGCCGCCGCCCGCCTTCTGGATCAGCGCCGTGGCCTTGATCGAATCGAAGATGCCTTCGATCGAGTCTTCTACCGGCAGCACGAAGCAGGCCGAGAGCATGCCCATCTCGCGGCCAGCGTTCATCAGCGTCGGGCTGTTGGGCATGAACTGGACCTTGGCCATCAGCTCGTAGAACTCGCGCGCCACGGACAGGGCGCGGGGCGGCGTGCCGCCCGGGAACTTCAGCTCGCCCTTGGCGATGTGCGTCGCCACCCGCCAGAACATCTCGCGCGGGGTCTCACAGACCTTGCCGGTGTTGCTGTCCTTCTTCAGGTAGCGGCGCTCGAGCACCGTCACCGCATTCGAGGTCAGCATCGGATCGGGCAGGTCGGCCGGCGGCGCTATGGCCTCAAGCTCCGCCATGGCATCCATGGCGCTGTAGGGCTGAGCCGTCGGGTGGGACTTGGTCATCGTCGGAGCGGTGGGCTTCATTATCCGGGAATGCGGGGTTGGATCGGGGTTCGGATGACGGGAGAAAAGCGGGCCGGCAGCGCTACAGGCGCTGGGGTCTTCTGCTGTAAAGTCTTGGCTGGAATAGGGTTAGAGACGGGGCTCACGAACGGCGCAGGCTTCGGCACCGGCACGCTCGCGCAAGGTCGGATTCAAGGTAGCACGGAACCCCTTTTCAAAAAAACCTCTTTGTGAACCTACTAGCTGTTGTGGATACACGACTTACAACGCCACTAGTAATTGCGTTAGCCTGTGCTCCCCTCCCTTGGATGCCGCCAGGCGGTGATCCGCTGGAGGACCGAGTGGGCCTCGGGCAGGCGCACCGCCCAGGTCAGGCACCCGTAGCTGACCATCGCCGCACCGATCCCTGACGTAAGCGCGAGGGTGGAACGGCGGTCCTCCGTCAGGAAATCCCAAACGAGATGGCCGAGCCCGACAGCCAGTGCTGCGCAGCCCGCCATGCGGGCGATCCGCCACACGCGCTGCGCGAGCCTCGTGCTCGCGCCCAGATGCCCGTGCAGGATCGGCAGCAGAAGCAGCAGGTTCAACCAGGCGCCGAGCGCGCTCGAGAGCGCGATTCCAAGCACATCGAGGCCCATCACGGGGACAAACAGCCAGTTGAGCCCCACGCCGACCGCCAGGACCAGCACCGACGCTCGCACCGGGCCGCCGAGGTCGCCCACGGAGTAGCAGCAGCGCGCCATCAGGCCGACCGCGCCGGCCGGCAGCACCGCCACAGCCAGGCCGCGCAGGGCCTGCGCCCCGCGCTCGACCCCCTCGGCGCCGAAGGCGCCATGCTCGAAACAGACGGCCATCACCGGTTCGGCGAACACGAACAATCCGATCGCGGCAGGCAGCGCCACGAAGGCGACCGCCAGCTGGGTGTCGGCGTGCAGTTTGCGCAGCTCCTCGCGCCGCCCGGCCTGTCCCAGCGCCGCGAAGGCCGGAAACACGGCGCTGGTGGCCGCGACCGCGACCAGCGAGAGCGGAAGCTGCTGCAGGCGTGTGGCGTAGTACAGCAGCGAGGGCCCGCCATCCGCCAGCAGGCCCTCGGCCATCAGACCCCCGATCATCACGTTGATCTGGTACACGGCGGCGCCGAAGGCCAGCGGCAGGGCTCCGGTCCAGACCGCGCGCACGCGGGCATTCAGCGTCGGTTCCTTCGCGCTTGGCTCGCGCCGCCACAAGCCCGTGCGCAACAGGCCGGGCAGTTGAACCGCCACCAGCAACGCTCCCGCCACGAGCAGGTACCACGCCAGCTCGCGCGCCATGTCGAACTGCCTCGCGTACTCACTCGCCGGCTCCCCGGAAGGATGACGCGTGATCACGAGGAACAGCGCCGCGATCCACCACAGATTCATCAGGACGGGCGCGAAGGCGGTGCTCGCGAAGTGCCCGCGCACTTGCAGTGCCCCCCCGATCACCGCGGCGAGCGCGACGAAGACGACAAAAGGCATCATGCGCAGCAGCAGCTCGCGCACGGGTTCGGGATGATCCCCAAGCCACTCCCACCCGGTCAGCGGCATGGCGTCGGGCATCAACCAGGCCAGCAACATCACGCCGGCCGTGACGAGCACGCTCGCGAGCAGGACGAAGCGCAGCAGCGCCCAGAACAGGCGATTCCCGGCCGCTTCCCCGCGTTCGGCATCCTCGCGTGTCAGCGCGGTCTGCAGCGAGGTGGTCATCGCCCCCTCGGCCAGCAGTCCGCGGAACAGGTTGGGCACGCGCCAGGCGGTGACGAAGGCGTCGTTGATCGCGGAGGCATGGCCGAACACGGAAGCGGCCATGCTTTCGCGGACAAAGCCCACGATCCGCGACAGGAGCGTCAGCGACGAGACCAGCAGCGTGCGCGAGAAGAGCTTGCGATGCCGCGAGACAGTGACCGGCGGCGGGGCGCTCATTGCGGGGCGCGCAAGCTCAGGGCAGCAGTTCGCCGGCGATGCGCTGCACGGTTTTGCCGTCGATCTGCCCCTTGTAGCGGGCGAGGAGCGGCTTCATCAGCATGCCGATATCCTTCTTCGAGGCGATCTTCAACTCCGCGATCATGGTCTGGATGATCGCGCGGGTTTCCTCGTCGCTCAGCGCCTTGGGCAGGTAGGTCTGGACGATGACCTGCTCGGCCTTCTCCTTGTCGGCCAGATCGGTGCGGCCTGCCTTGGTGTATTCGTCGATCGACTGCTGCCGGGTCTTCACGGCCTTGAGCAGTACGTCCTGCTCGATCTCCGGCGTGATTGTCTTGCCTTCCTGCAGCTCGAGGCGCTTGAACTCCGCGAGGATCAGACGCAGCACATCGCGCACCAGCTCGTGCTTGGCGAGCATGGCCTGCTTGAGATCGGCTTCCAGCTTGGCTTTGAGGCTCATGGTGTTCACTCCTCGTCGTTTTCCGGTCCGGGCAGATCGTCTTCGGGCATGTCGGCTTCCGGTTCGTCCGATTCCTCTTCGGGGTCGCTGGAGTCCTCGTCGCTGCCCGACTCCATCACGACGGCCGGCAGAGGCCGATTGGCGGCCTCGCGCGCGTAGCGTTCCAGATCGTCCTCGGAGACCACTTCGATCGCCACCAGCCTGTCAGCGTCCTTGAGGTTGATCAGCGTGACACCTTGCGTGTTGCGCCCGATCTCGCTGACCTCCTTGCAGGGTGTGCGCACCAGCATGCCGGTCTGCGTGATGAACAGGATGTCGTCGCCCTCCTTGGCGAGCGCCACGCCGATCACCCGACCATTGCGCTCCGTGGTCTTGATGTTGATGACACCCTGACCGCCGCGGCCCTTGATCGGATACTCCGCCAGCGGGGTGCGCTTGCCGTAACCCTGCTCGCAGGCCGTGATGATCGTGCCGTTGTCCCCGGTCGCCACGACGAGACCGATGACAAGGTCGTCGTTGAGCAGGCGGATGCCGCGCACCCCGAAGGAAGTGCGGCCCATCGAGCGCGCGGCCGCCTCATCGAAGCGGATGGCCTGGCCGTCGGCCGTGCACAGCACCAGTGTGTCCCCGGGCCTGCTGAGTCCCACGGCGACCACGGCGTCGCCTTCCTCCAGCAGGATGGCGCGGATGCCGCCCTTCTTGGGCCGCGAGTAGGCCTCGAGCCTCGTCTTCTTGATCGTGCCCTTGCGCGTGGCGAAGAACACGGAGCTTTCCTTGTCGAACTCGGGCACGCGCAGAACGTTCGTGACGATCTCGCCCTGCTCGAGCGGCAGGAGGTTGTTGATCGCGCGGCCCTTGCTCGTCCGCGCGGCCTCGGGCACCTGATAGACCTTGAGCCAGTGCACCTGACCGCGGTTGGTGAAGCACAGCAGATAATCGTGCGTGCCGGCGGCGAAGAGCGACTTCAGCACATCACCCTCCTTGGCCTCGGAGCCGATGATGCCGCGGCCGCCGCGACCCTGCTGACGGTACGTGTCGAGCGCGGTGCGCTTGATGTAGCCGTCCTGCGAGACGGTCACGACCATCATGTCCTTCTGGATCAGCTCTTCCATGTCGAAGGAGCTGTCGATCTCCTCCGCGGAGATCTCGGTGCGGCGTTCGTCGCCGTAGCGCTGCTCGATCTCGTCGAGGTCCGTCTTGATGATCGCTACGACGCGCGCATCGCGGGCGAGGATGTCCTTCAGGTCGGCGATCTCGGCCAGCAGCTGGTTGAATTCCTCTTCGAGCTTCTCGCGCTCCAGACCGGTCAGTGCGCCTAGGCGCATGTCGACGATGGCCTGCGACTGGCGCTGCGAGAGGCTGAATGCGCTCATCAGCGCGCTTCTGGCTTCATCGCGGTCCTTGGAGCGACGGATGATCGCTATCACCTCGTCGATGCGATCGACCGCGATTCGCAAGCCCTCGACGATGTGCTTGCGCTCCTCGGCCTTGCGCAGCAGGAAGGCCGTCCGGCGGCGGATGACTTCCTTGCGGTGACGGATGTAGGCGTCGAGGAGCCCGCGCAGGTTCAGCGTCTTCGGCTGGCGATCGTCGATCGCCAGATTGATGATGCTGAAGGTGGTCTGCATCGGCGTGTACTGGAAGAGCTGCTTGACGATGACTTCCGGGTCCTCGCCCTTCTTCAGCTCGATCACCAGCCGCATGCCGTCGCGGTCGGATTCGTCGCGAATGTCGGAGATTCCCGTGATGCGGTCATCCTTCACGACCTCGACGATCTTCTCGATGATCGCCGACTTGCGCACCTGATACGGAATCTCGGTGACGATGATGGCCTGCTTGGTGCGCAGGTCCTCGACGTGGTACTTCGAGCGCACCCGCACCAGGCCGCGGCCATGCAGATAGGCCTGCAGAATGCCGCTCCTGCCCATCACGATGCCGCCGGTGGGGAAATCCGGACCCTTGACGATTTCGCACAGCTCGCCGATCGCCACCGAGGGACGGTCGAGCACGATGCGCAGCGCCGCGCAGATTTCGCGCAGGTTGTGCGGCGGCAGCGAGGTCGCCATGCCCACCGCGATGCCTTCCGAACCGTTGCACAGCAGGTTCGGGAAGCGACTGGGCAGCACGATCGGCTGCATGCGGGTGTTGTCGTAGTTGGGCTCGAGGTCGACGGTCTCCTTGTCGAGATCCGCCATCAGCTCGACCGCGATGCCGGACATGCGCGCTTCGGTGTAACGCATGGCCGCGGGCGGATCGTCATCGATCGAACCGAAGTTGCCCTGGCCGTCGATCAGCGGGTAGCGCAGCGAAAAGTCCTGCGCCATGCGCACCAGCGTCGGATAGATCACCGCTTCGCCGTGCGGGTGATAGTTGCCGCTCGTGTCGCCCGCGATCTTCGCGCACTTGCGGTACTTCGCACGCGGACCAAGGTTGAGGTCGTTCATTGCCACGAGAATGCGGCGCTGCGACGGTTTGAGTCCGTCGCGCACATCCGGCAGTGCCCGCGAGTGGATCACGGAGAGCGCGTAGGTGAGGTAGCTCTCCTTCATCTCGCGCTCGATCGAGCGCGGGGTGACGATGCCTGCGTAGTGGGGCGGTTTCTTGGGATCGGTGGCGGTCATCGGATACTCGGATGAGGAAGGCTGGTTTCGTCGCGGCGCCACAGGAGCGGCTTGCGTGCTGGGGCGGCGAGGGGTGTGATCGAATCGGAATGCTCGACGGGCGCGCAGCGCGGCGCGCGCTCGAGTCGCAGCGCGCGGGTCGCGAGATCCGCGAAGCTCTCGACGCCCGCGTCGGTGCACAGCAGGGAGCGGGGCGGCAGGGACAGTTCCTCGAGCCACTGCGTGCGCAGACGGATCCTGCCGGGCGCGCCGACCCACAGGAGCGAGTCCTGCGGATGCATGCGCTCCGGCAACTCGCCGCCCGGCAGCAGCGCGCTCGCGCAGGCCAGCCAGTCGAGCGGCACGTCCTCGGCCTCGCATTCGGCCGCGAGGCGGGTGCTGCCGATGCGCGCGAGCAGGCTGGAGGCTCCCAGCGACTCGCTGGCGATCCACACCCGATCCGCCTCGAGGCACAGGTCCGTCAGCGCGGCGTCGAAGGCCAGCTCGATCGACAGACCGGGGTGATGGGCGAAATGGAGTGCGAGCTGGCGCCCGTCGAACAGCGGCAGCCCCTCCGTGGCGAGCACGTGCAGTCTCCGGCAGCGCGTGGCGGCGAGCTCCAGCGCGGCGCGCGTGGCCGCGCACCAGCCCTGAACGAGCAGCGTGTCGCCGGTTTGCAGGTGGCGCGTCGCCGCCTCCGCCAGGGCCGCGAGTTGCGGCAGGCGAGCACCGGGGCTCAGCGGCAGCCCGTCCCACTCGCCCTCCGAATCACTCAGCCAGGCCTGAGCCTCGCGTCGCAGGCGTTCTTGGACGGGCAGGCCGGTTTCCTCGGCGTGAAAGGCTCCGCGCAGCGCATCCAGGAGCAAGGCCAGCGGTCCGCGCCAGCCATGCTGCAGCTCCAAGGCCGCGACACCGCGCTCCCAGGCCAGACCGAGCTCCGCGGGCGGAGCTTCGCGCCCTGCTTGGAGCCAGGCGAGGCACTGGCTGGCGACGGCGCGGGTGAGCTCCTCGCTGTTCCCCGCTGGGTTGCCGACCAGCGGCGCGAGGCGCTCTTCCAGCGTCAGCGGCCCCTCGTCGAGGAAGCGGTGAACGGGGATCCCGTCCTGAATCCACAGGTAGGTGTACGGGCTGGACATGCGGGCAGGAAATGCGTCGAAACTGCCGAGATTTGCAGGCCGGAGATTGTCCCAAGCACAGCCGCTCGATTCCAGCGTGGACCCCTTATTTATATAGTCAGGCGATGAGCCGCGAACTGCCGCCCTTCGCCCCAGCCCTCGGCCGAATTCCCTCCGGCCTGTACGTGGTCTCCAGCCGCACACCGGCAGGCGCCATCGGCTTTCTGGCCTCGTTCGTCCAGCAGGTCGGTCTGCAGCCGCCGACGCTGGCCCTCGCTGTCGGTCAGGAACGCTCGATCCTCGACGCGCTGCGCGCGGAGCGTCGCTTCACACTTTCGCTGCTCGATGCACCCTCGCGCGGGCTGATGGCGGCCTTTCTCAAGCGCCAGCCACCCGGCAAGAGCCCCTTCGAGGGTCTCGAACTCGGCCACAGCGAGACCGGCCTGCCCTATCTCTCCGGAGCACTCGCCTGGCTCGAGTGCGAGCTGAGCGGCGAGCATCCGCTGGCTGACCATGTGGTCCTCTTCGGCGAGGTCCGCGCCGGAGCCATGCTGCGCGAAGGCGAGCCTCTAGTGCATCTGCGCCGGAACGGCTTGGGTTACTGATCTCTCGAAAGACGGCGCAGCGGCCCCCAGCGGGCCTCGAAACGCTCCGGCAGAGACTTTTCGGGCTGTGAGAGCGCGGCTGCCAGCTCCACCAGCATCCAATCGCCGCGGTACGCGCCGAGCACCAGCAGACCCTCGACACGCTCGCGTTCCGCTCCTCGCACCCAGGCGGCGAGCGCCAGCTCCTCGAACTCTGCCGCCGCCAGCCGGTCCGCGGGCAGGGTGCGCGCGATCTCCACCAGCGCCGCCTGCCGGGCATCGACGGGGGTGCCGGCGTCCACGCGCTCGACGGCCTGGCCGTAGAGGCCCAATTTGAGATCCGCTTCGAGCTGTTCCCCGGGCAACCGTTGGAGCTCGTGCCAGCCATGGAGTCCCCCCATGCTGAGCGCGAGAACCAGTCCGAGCGCAAACCACACGCTCAAGCCGCGTTCGAGTCGCCGGCCGAGCTCCGGGTCCTGCGCGGCGCGCTCGAGAAACTGCACCCGCTGCGCGATGCTGAAGTGGCGCCAGCCGGCGACATCGCGCAGGCGGCCGCCCACGCGCTCCAGCGCCGAGGCGATCGGTTCATGGGATCCGAACAGGCGCAGGGCGAACAAATCAGCTTCCAGCTCGCAGCGTCGCGACAGCCAGCCGAAGAACAGGAACCACAGCAGCAGCGCGCCGAGCACGCACACGGTCTGGAGCAGCGGGTCCTCCGCGAACCAGTGGCGTGCGGCCAGATCCCCGGCGAGAAACGCGCCCACGGCCCACAGTCCGAACAGCAGCACATGGCCGCGTTTGGCGTGCGCGATCTCGTGGGCGTACACCGCTGCAAGCTCGCGGCCGTTGAGCTGGCTCAGCAGGGCATCGCTGAACAGCACCACGCGCAGGCGCGAACCGATCCCCACGATCGCCGCGTTCGCCATGCTGCCTTCCGTGTTCCAGGCGTAGATCTCGCGCGCGCGAAAATCTGCGTGCTGCGCGACGCGTTCGAAGATTTCGCGCAGAGGCCCGGCTGGCAGAGGCCGCGTGTCCCACGCCTTGGTCAGCACCCAGGGCAGTAAGGCGACGAAGAGCAGGATCAGCGCGGTGCTGTAGAGGCTCGCGAACAGGCCGACGGTCTCGATACGCACGCGCGCGCCCTCGCTGGTACCGACCGCGGCCGAGATCAGCAGGAACAGCAGCAGCGGCGCGAGCAGTCCGCTGAGTGAGCGCAGCTGCCAGCGGCGCGTGCGGCGGATGTAGTCCGGATCGCGGTACTGAAGCCGGGCGCGCGCATCGATCGCGAGCAGCTCCAGGATCAGCCAAGGCGCGATCGCGACCACCACCCACAGATCCGGCCACCAGGTCATGTCGAGCGAACGGCCCATCCAACGCTCGAGCGCCGGCCCGTAGCCCAGCAGCAGCATCGCCGCCGCATGCCCGAGCACCGGGGCATGGGTCAGCAGGCGCAGCAGCAGCCGGGCGCGCCGGAAACGGCCCGAAATCAGCAGTTTCCGGGCCCGCCAGCCGAGCAGATGCGGCAACGCCAACAGCAGCGGCAGTGCGTAGAGCGCTTCTTGCTCGACGCGCCAGCCCTCCTCGGACACCCCGAGGGTCAGGAAGGCGAGCAGCAGGGGCAGCAGGGCGGGCATCGCTTCAGGCGTGCGCCCACGCAAGCGTGCCTTCGCCGTCCACCTGCGCGGGCCCGGTGAGTTCCAGACCTCCGTTCGCGTCCCTCGAAATCGTCAGCTCGCCGCCCGGCAGGTGCAGCGTCAGCGGCAAGCTCGCCGCTTGCGACCATTCCGCCGCGGCCGCCGCCGCGCACGCTCCGCTGCCGCAGGCGGCGGTCTCGCCGACACCGCGCTCGAACACGCGCAGAAAAGCTCCCTCGGCGCGCAGCGCGAGAAACTCGACGTTTGTGCCCCGCGGAAAGCGCTCGTGACGCTCCAGTTCGGCACCGCGCGTCGCAACCGGAGCGGTGCGCTCGTCGGGCACGAACAGCACACAGTGAGGATTGCCCATGTCGACGAGCACCGCAGTAACACTGCTACCGTCGCTCAGGACCAGGCGCTCGGCGGAGAGCGCCGTGCGCGGCGCTCCCATCGCCACGCGGACCCGTACCACGCGGCCATCCTGACGCTCGACGGAAGTCGGACACAGCCCCGCATCGGCTTCGAGCACGAAGCGATCGCTAGCCACATGACCGCGATCGGCCACCAGCTTGGCGACGCAGCGCAGTCCGTTGCCGCAGGTCTCCGCGCGCGATCCGTCAGCGTTGTAGAGGATCATCGCCGCATCGCCTCCGCGCACGGGCGGCGCAATCAGCAGCAGGCCATCTGGCCTCGGATCGAGTCCACCGGCCTTTGGACCGGCGCACAGCATGCGCGCCAAATCCGCCGGGCGCTCGGGCGCCGGCTGGCGGAACAGGTCGATCGCCACGAAGCGATTGCCCGCGCCGGAACACAGCGTGTAGTCGATCCTCATGAGCCTCCGCGCCGCGTCGCAGGACCGATCTTGCCCGTGTTCTTGAAGTGCAGCTTGGCGACGCGGGCGAGGCCGGCACGACCGTGCAGCTGCACGAAGCGCCGCGCCGCCTGATCGGCCGGCGCGCCCGCGCCCTTGGCGAGATCACAACCGTTCTCCTCGCCAAGTTCGCCGAGGCGCGTGAGGAAGTGCTCGCGCGCGATGATGCTGGCGGCGGCGACAGCGGGATGCGACTCGGAGCGCACGCGCTGGTGAAGTTCGACATGTGCGGAAGCGAGCCGCTCCTTCAGCATCCTCTCGTCGGCAAACTTGTCGATCAGCACGCGCATTCCCGGTTGGCACAGACGGCCGACCGCCTTGGCATGCAGGTCGGCGAGCATCTGGTTGAGCTGTCCGGGGCGCTGGTACGTCGTGTTGTAGTGCTCGGGTTCGAGCGCCTCGATGGCGTATGGATAGCGGGCGCGCAGGGCCGCACCCAGCCGCAGGCACTGCTCGTCGCTGAGCGTCTTGCTGTCGCGCACCTGACTCTGCTTCAGCTCTTGCATCTGTTCGGGCTTGAGGCGCACGCTGGCAACCACGAGCGGGCCGAAATAGTCGCCCTTGCCGCATTCGTCGCTGCCGACGATCTCCCGATCGAGCAGGTCGGCGTGGTTGTCCGTGGCGGCGGCGATCGGCCGCTCAAGCGGCTTCGCTTGCGTAAAGCGCTCGATGAACAGCGCGGCCTCCTCGCCCTGAACGACCAGCTTGCCCGAAAGGTAGAGCGTCGCCACGAGTCCCTTCGCGCGCGCGCGGAAGGCGGCGTGCGGCGCCCCCTCGATGGCGTAGCCCGCGGCGCTGAGCTGCGAGCGCAGCTCGCCAGCCTTGCGCGGATCGACCTGTACCACGAGGGTTTCCTGAGCCATGGGCCGATTGTCGCCTGCTGTCCGGCGGATACAAGCCGGACCTCGCCTAGCCCAGCTTGTCCGCCAGTTCCGTTTCGATCAGCGCCAGACGCCAGCGCACGGTCGACTCGGCAATGCCAAGCTCAACGGCGATCTCGCGGACAGGCACGTCGAAGACGCGGCGCAGCGCGAGCAGCCGCTGATCCTGTTCATCCAGCTGGCTGAACTCGTGCTTGAGGCGGGCGATGTCCTCCGCGCGGATCGCGCTGCCCACCGGACTGCGCGAGGCGTGGCTGCCTTGAGATTCGGGCAGCTCCCAGAGCGCGTTCGAAAGCGGCTCAAGTACCTGAGGTCTGCGCTTCTCAGCCTGCCAGTAGCGCGCTTTCTGGATCAACTGGTGGGTCGCCACCCGGAACAGGAAGGCGCGGAAGCTGACTTCATCGACGTGGCGGTACGTTTCCTGACTCTCCCAGATCTCGCGCACCGCCGACTGCAGCACGTCGGAAACTGGCTCATGGCGCTGCAGCTCGGGGCTCGCGCGCAGATGGATGTAGGTGCGCAGACTCTGAAGGTTGGCCTCGAGGAGTTGCTGAAACTCCTCCCGCCCCAGCCCTTCGCCCTGTGCCGCCATGCCTTGATTGTGCTCCGACCCTGCGCTCCCCAGCAAGTTGCCGAACGCTTCTTCGTCGTCGGGCTACAATGCGCCGCGAATGAACAGCGATCCCGATGCTGCCGAGGAGCGCGGCGCGGCGCGGCGGATTTTCGCCGAGTGGCTGGCGCGTCAGGAAGCCGGTGAGCCGCTGGACGCACAGGCGCTGTTCGCATCGGCCCCGGAACATGCCTCCGCTCTGAAGCGTCTGTGGGAACGCTATCAGCGCCTGCAGACGACGCTCGTCGCGCTGGGACCCGACCACGACGACTTCGAAACGCTGAGCGCCGAGGCGCGCGGCGAGTTTCTTGAAGTGGCCGGCGCCGAAGGAGCGGGCTTCGGCCCGGGTGAATCTTCGGGTCCGCGCTACCAACGCATCGGCAGCCTCGGACGAGGCGGCATGGGCATCGTGCTGCGAGTGCGGGACGCCGTGCTCCGGCGCGAGGTCGCGATGAAGCGCCTGGCGCGAGCCGATCGCGGCTCGCTGCTGCGCTTCATCGATGAGGCTCGGCTACTCGCCTCGCTCAACCATCCGGGCATCGTCGGGGTGCTCGATGCGGGCATCGACGAACAGGGTCGACCGTGGTTCACGATGCCTTTGGTGCGGGGCATCACGCTGGCGCAAGCCTTCGATCTGCACCGCCGCGGCTCAGCGGAATGGACGCGTGAACATCTCTTGTCCACGCTGCTGCAGGCTCTCGATGCAGTGGCCTACGCGCATGCGCGCGGCGTGTTGCATCGCGATCTCAAGCCGTCGAACATCATGATCAGCGAGTTCGGGGGCGTGCAGGTGCTCGATTGGGGGCTGGCGCGGCTGCTGGAGCCGGCCGTGGGGTCCGACGAGGCCAATCCGCCCGCCCACGCCACGCGCAGCGGGGGCCGGGTGGGAACGCCAGCCTACATGTCCCCAGAACAGGCGCGCGGAGAAAACGCGACGCTGGAGGCGACCAGCGATGTCTATTCGGCGGGAGCGATCCTGCACGAATTGCTCTCTGGTCGCGCTCCTTACGCGGAAATGGGCTCGGATGGCGATGCCGTGCTGGCGGCGGTGACGGCTGGGCCGCCGATACCGCTGGCGCTATCCGCTCCGCAGGCTCCGGCGGAGCTCGCGGCGATCGTCGAGCGAGCCATGCAGCGCTCGCCCCGCCAGCGCTATGCCGACATGTCGCGACTGGCGCACGATCTGCGCGCGCATCTGGAAGGCCGCGTCGTGCAGGCGCATGCGCGCGGACCGTGGGTCGAGTTGCGCAAGTGGATCGCGCGCAACCGGGCTTTGGCGGGCGCGCTCGGCGCGCTGACGATCAGCGTGCTGGCGGGTCTCGCCTACTACGGATGGAATCAGCGCAACGAGCGGCGCGAGCTGGCGCGGCTCGCTGACGCGCAGGTGCTCGAGGAGCTGCTGGCCGAGCGCGCGAGCTTCCAGCCACCGCTTCCCGAGCGCATGGCGCAGATGGATGCGTGGATCGCGCGCGCCGAAGCGCTGCTGTCCTCGCTACCCCAGCACAAGCGCGATCTGGAAGCGCTGCTGGTGGAGCCGGCCGACGAGCAGAGCCGCTGGCGCGCGAGCGCGCTCAGCGCCCTCGCCGAGCGCCTGACGGCCCTGAGCCTGCCCGACGGCGGTGCGCTGGCGCAGGTGCGCGAACTGCGCTCACGCGGCGAGTGGATGCGCGAGGAAAGCCTCGTGCGCGCCCGAGCGCTGTGGGATCGGCTGGCAGCGGATGCGCGGATCGGCGCGCTCAAGCCGCAGTTCGGACTGGTTCCGCTCGGTCCCGATCCGGCGAGCGGACTGCAGGAGTTTGCCGATCTGGGCTCCGGTTCCGCGCCGTCGCGCAATGCGCAAGGTCTGCTGGAACTCGACGAGCGCCACGGCGTCGTGTTCGTGCTGATTCCCGCCGGCGAATTCTGGATGGGATCGCCGGGGGCCTTTGCGTTCCCCTCCGCTCATGAGACGGTCGACCCCTGGGCTCGGGACCACGAGCTGCCTCGCCGCCGCGTGGCGCTGGCGGCCTACCTGATCGCCAAGCACGAACTGACGCAGGGGCAATGGCTCCGGATCACGGGCTCCAATCCCAGCTATCTGCCGCTGGAACGGGACAGCGGCGCTACACGGGCCCTGCACCCGGTGGACACCCTTTCCTGGGAGGACGCGCAGCGCGTGTGCGCGCAGCAAGGCTGGCTTCTGCCGACCGAGGCCCAGTGGGAGTGCGCCGCGCGCGCAGGCACGGACACGCTGTGGTGGTGCGGCAACGACTATGCCTGCGTCGATTCGATCGCGAACACCGACAGCGTCGCGGCCCTCGGAGGCCGGCCCAACCCGGCTGGTCTGTGGCACGTGCTCGGCAACGTCGCCGAGTGGACACGGGATTCCTACGTTCCGAACCACGCCGGCGCGCTCGCGCCCGGGACGGGCGAGCATCTTGGCGAGCCCGGAGCGCTGCGCGTGGCCCGTGGCGGCTCCTTCCTGTCGAGCGCGCCCCAGCTGCGCTCGAGTTCGCGCGACGAACTGGCGGCCGGTACACGCAGCGTCACGGTGGGCCTGCGTCCGGCCCGGGCGCTACACTGAACGGCGCATGGGGCCCACGCAGGAACCTTGGGACAGCGGCATCCGCCCCGACCAGTGGGAGCGCCCAGAGCCGCTCGAGACGCCTTGGGGCTCCTTCGCCCTGTTTCGCATCGCCGAGGAGTTCGTCGCGGTGCAGAGCTTCTGTCCGCATCTGCAGGCACCTTTGTTCGACGGCACGCAGAGCGCGGAGACGATCACCTGCCCTTGGCACCAATGGCGCTTCTCGCTGCGGGACGGCAAGCGGGTCGACGCGGTCGGCCTGATCACCGGCGGCAAGCCCTGCTTGGAGCGGCTCGATGTGCGCCTGACGCAGCGCGGAACGCTGGGTCTGGAGCCGCCCCGGCGCTGATCGCGGGTCGTTCCTCGGAACAAAGGCTGGCGACTTTGCACGGTTTTTTTGCCATCCTGCCCGGCCTAGATTCCGAAAACACAGACTCTCATGGGCAAGATCAACGAATCCATTCTCGAAGCGATCGGCTGCACGCCGATGGTCCGACTGCGTCACATCGGCCGCGAAACCGGCTGCGAGTTCCTGGCCAAGTGCGAGTTCCTCAACGCCGGCGGCTCCATCAAGGACCGCATCGGCAAGCGCATGGTCGAGGAAGCTCAGAAATCCGGACGCATCAAGCCGGGTGACACGCTGATCGAACCGACCAGCGGAAACACGGGCATCGGGATGGCTTTGGCGGCGGCTGTCTACGGCTATCGCATGGTGATCACGATGCCGGAGAAGATGAGCCGCGAGAAGCAGGTCGTGCTCGAGGCTCTCGGCGCCGAGATCATCCGCACGCCCACCGAAGCCGCCTGGGATGCGCCCGAGAGTCATATCGGCGTCGCCAAGCAACTGCGCGACATCCTGCCCAACGCGCACATCCTCGATCAGTACGGCAACCCGGAGAACCCGGCCGCGCACTACCATGGCACGGCAGAGGAGATCCTGCAGCAGACCGACGGCCAGCTCGACTTCGTGGTGATGACGGCGGGAACCGGCGGCACGATCAGCGGCACCGCCAGAAAGCTCAAGGAGAAGGTCGCGGGCGTCAGGATCATCGGCGTCGACCCGGTGGGCTCGATTCTCGCGGGCCCCGGCCCGATCGGCACCTACAAGGTCGAGGGCATCGGCTACGACTTCATCCCGGATGTGCTCGATCGATCGCTCGTCGACGAGTGGGTCAAGAGCGAGGACCGTCCGAGCTTCCTGATGGCGCGCAGGCTGATTCGGCGCGAGGGGCTGTTGTGCGGCGGCAGCTCGGGCTCCGCGGTCTGGGCAGCTCTGGAGATGGCGAGGAAGTACGGCCCGGGCAAGCGCTTCGTCGTGATCCTGCCCGACGGAGTTCGCAACTACATGACCAAGTTCATGGACCCGCAGTGGATGAAGGAGAACAACTTCACCGAGCCGGCTTGGGAGAGCGAGCGCATCGGCGATCTGCTGCGCAAGCTCCCGCGCCGCAAGCTGGTCACCGCTTCGAGCGGCGACACGATCGCGGACGCGGTTCTAGTGATGAAGGAGCACGGCATCAGCCAGTTGCCGGTGCTCGATGATGGACGACTGATCGGCATCCTGACCGAGTCCGACGTGCTTGGAAAGCTCGTCGAGGGCCGAGCGAGCCTTTCCAGCGCCGTGGCCGAGGTGATGTTCCGCAAGGTGAGCACCGTCAAGGAGTCCGACGAGGCTTCCAAGCTGGTCGAAACCTTCTCAAAGGGCATGGCTGGACTGGTCGTCGACGAGAGCGGCCAGCTGATCGGCCTCATCACCAAGATGGACCTTGTCGACCACCTCACGGCCAAGCCGCGCTGAGACTTCCTCCGCGGCGAGACGCGCCGTCGTTTCCGAACGGCGCGCCGCTGCTCAGCCGCGTTCCGACTTGATCGCCGTTGCGGGCGTCAGCACGGGCACCGCACGCGAATTCTGCCACCACTCGGCGAGGCTCAGGGTTCCTACCCACGCGAAGCTCGCGAAGAACAGGAACAGGAACGGCAGCGAACCCCAGAATTGCTTGTCGATGGCCAGCCAGATGCCATAGCCGAACCAGGCGGCGAGCACCAACTCGACGCCTGGCCAGCCCATGAGGCTCACGCGATAGCCCGCGCTCTTCGGTGCGTCGCCCTTCTTCGGCGTGCGCACGAAGACACCCGTTCCCGGCAGCAGTCCTTCGATCACCGCGCGGGTCTGCGACACGCACATCCCGATGCCGAGCGCGATGGCCGCGATCGTGTCGACGAGGCGCTGGCGCAGGCTGCGTCCCACCGCGCGCTGGCTGGTTTCATAGAACACCAGCACGGAGAGCGTGCAGGTGGTGAACAGAATCAGGTGCACCCAGTGCGGGAAGACATCGGAAAGTCCCAGCGACAGCGGCAGCAGGAACGCCAGCAGCAGCACGCAGGGATAGCCGACGTTGCCCGTAAGGTGGGAGAAGGCTTCGAGCTTCACGCGCAGCGGCTGATCCGACGTCAGGATGCGCCAGCCGAGCTTCTTGAAGACCTGCACGCTGCCCTTGGCCCAGCGGTGCTGCTGTGACTTGAAGGCGGAAATATCCGGCGGGATTTCCGCCGGCGCGACCACGCGCGGGAGATAGGCGAACTGCCAGCCCGCAAGCTGAGCGCGGTAGCTGAGGTCGAGATCCTCCGTGAGCGTATCGTGCTGCCAGCCGCCGCCGTCTTCGATTGTCTGGCGGCGCCACAGGCCGGCGGTTCCGTTGAAGTTGAAGAACACGCCGCTGTCGTGGCGAACTTTGTGCTCGATCACGAAGTGGCCGTCGAGAAGCGCGGATTGCGCGCGCGTCAGCATCGAGTCGCCGCGGTTGGCGTGCTCCCAGCGCGCCTGCACCATGCCGATGCGGGGATCGGCGAAGTACGGCACGGTCTGCTTCAGAAAGTCGGAAGCGGGCATGAAGTCTGCGTCAAAAATGCAGAACAGGTCGCCCTTGGCGATGCGTTGCCCGTGATCGAGCGCGCCGGCCTTGAAGCCGCGGCGGTTGTCCCGGCGCACCACCTTGATGTCGAGTCCCTGCGCGGCGAGGGCCATCACCTCCTGGTCGACGCGTTCGCGGGTATCGTCGGTGGAGTCGTCGAGAACCTGAATCTCCAAGCGCTCGCGCGGATAGTCGAGCGCCGCGGCGGCCTGAATCAGGCGGCTTGCGACCGTGCGCTCATTGAAAATCGGCAGCTGAACGGTGACGAAGGGCGTGGTCCGGGAGGCGGACTCGGGGAGCGGCCGGTCCTTCTTCCAGCGGAATCGCGCCAGCATCCCCACGCGGTGCAGCCCGTAGACGGCCAGAAGGCCGAGGGTGACGGCGTACAGGCTGGCAAGCAAATGGAAGGACTGCAAAGGGGGGGCGGATCCGCTACGGATTCGGGCGCAAAGTTTAGCGCTTCCTTTGCGGGCTTCCAATGTCCTGTTGCAAGCTCCTACTGGAAGAGCCCTCCCTGCCCGCCTTCCCTTGCGATCGATGCCAGCCGGGGGTAGGTCTGCAGCAGCTCTTCGGGCACCGATTGCCGCTCCCCGCGCAGCAGGTAAAGCAGTTCCAATGCGTTCGCGACCGCCTTCCCGCCGAAATGGTTGTTGGTCACCAGCACGCTTTCCTCGTGTGCCGTTTCGATTCGGCGCGCGCGTTCGGCGATGGCGCTGAGTTCAGGCCGGCGATAGAGATAGTTGTAGCGCTGGTCCCCTCCGGCATCGGGTCGAGACCACTCCTGCTCGTTGCGCCCGTGCAGCCGCAGGTAGCCGATCCTGCCGGTTGGCTCGTGCCAAGGCGGCGGGTGATTCCAGGCGGTCGGAAGATCGAGATAGGCCAGTGAACAACCCAGGCCGCGCAAGGAAGCCAGTGCGGGCGGCTGGAACCAGGACTCGTGGCGCAACTCGACCACCAGAGGCAGCCCGTCCAGCCAGGTCCGGATCCGGCCCAGTCGGCGCACTTCCTCCTTGCCGTGCAGGAAGCTGACTGGGAACTGCACCAGCAGGGCGCGCAACCGTCGGGCGGCCCGCAGGGGCTCGATGCCCGCCACGAAAGCGCCGGCGAGCTCCTCGAACTTCGCCAGTTCCTGTTCGAAGCTGCGCGCGTCCTTGTGCGTGAAATCGCGGTGCAGCTTCGCCGTGAAAACCAGATCGGGGTTGCTGCGGACCAGCTCCGCCCAACGCCGCGAGTGTTCCGCTCTCGGCAGCGCATAGAAGGAGCTGTTGATTTCGATGCAATCGAAATGCCGCGCCAGCATCGACAGCGGGTGAAAGCCCGGCGGCTTGTGTGCGGGATAGACGCGGCCCTCCCAATCGGGATAGGACCAGCCGGCAGGACCCACCCGCATCACCAATCGACTGGCTCCTTCAGATGCTCAAAGCCCCGCCGCTCAGCCTCGATCAGCCGGCGCCCGAGCTCTTCCGTGAGTCCGCTCAACTCCTCCTCGCCCGTTTCCGCGGGAACGCGCAGCGGCTCTCCGTACACCAGCACCACGCGAGCCCCCCACTTCGGAATCGTGAAGCGGTCCCAGCTGCCCAGCCGCCACGCGCGGTCCACCGCGAAACCCAGCGGTAGGATCGGCAAGCCGGTCTCGCGCGCCATCCACACAAGCCCCGGATTGAGCGAGTGGCGCGGCCCGCGCGGACCATCGGGAGTCACGACCAGCTTGGAGCCTTTGCCCAGCGAGGCGAGCATCGCTCGCGCCGCGCTGGCGCCTCCACGGCTCGAGGATCCGCGGATGACGCGATAACCAAAGCGCTGCAGCAGCTTCTCCGAGATGTCACCATCCCTGCTGCGTGAAACCAGCACGGTGTATTCGCGGCCGGCGTGATCCGCCATGCCGCAGACCATGCGGCCGTGCCACAGCGCCAGCAGTGCGCCACTGCCGTCGTGGATTGCGGCCTCCCAATGCTGCTGCTGAAGCCGCTCCGTTTTCCAGCGCAGGCGCAGCGTTCGCAGGAACAGCGGGCCCAGCACGCCGATCAGTCGCAGTCCGGCGCCGCGGCGCACAGCCTTGATGCGCCTGCGCCAGTGTTGGTTGTCCTGCTGCTTCACTTCAGGCGGATATCATCGCCTTCGCCGCCCTCATCCTTGCCGTTGGCCCCCAGCGAGTAGAGCGCGTATTTCCTGTTGTCGGGTTCCGGCCTGTAGACGAAGTCGCGCTTCCAGCCGTCCTGCGGCAGCGGCTTGCCACTGAGGAAGGCCTCGGGAAAGTTCGCCGTCGGCTGGGTCAGAAGCTTCAGTTCCGCGGGGATCTTTCCCGCATCCGCTCGATACACGGCAATTCCGGCACGGATCGAGAGCAGCCCGGCGCGCGTGGCCAACTCCTCGTCGCTCTCCGAGGGCCCGGGCGGCGCGGTGGGCTCGGGCCTCGAGGGTTGTGGTGCTGCTGGCTCCTTCGGTTCGACGCCCGTGGGCCTGGGAGCGCTCATCAGCTGCGTGCCGGCGATCGCCAGCAGCGCCAGCGTGGCGGGCGTTTCGGGACCGTAGGAGCTGGTGCTGCTGCTGAGCACGCTTCCGTCGGCAAGTCGGCGCGACCAGCTGGTCGTGGACGCGAAATAACGCTGCAGCGTCGCGGTCGAGGGCAGGCCAGCGAGGTCGAGCTTGGTGTCCTCCTCACCCATCATGCTCGCGGCCATCGGCAGCAGTCCCGCCGCGATGTCGAGCAGCTTGCCCGTGTAGGTCGGCCAATTCATCGAGCTGCTCTCGAAAACTCCCGGCGGAACCGCACCCGGCGCGGCGATCGGATGCGGCGCGACGTCCTTGCCGTCGAGCACGCGGCGCATTTCCGTTTGCGCGAAGGACTTCTTGATCGTGATCAGCACGCGATCGGAGAGGACACCGATCGTGGGGCTGAAGGAGGGCGGCGACATAAGGCCACCGAGCGGTCCCTGAGCGCCGGGTCCCTCGCCTTCCTCGGCTTGATTGGCTCCCGAGATGCTGACCAGCTTGTGCTTGCGGTACGGTC
Organism: Planctomycetota bacterium; assembly: GCA_044359355.1. Lineage (GTDB taxonomy): Bacteria > Planctomycetota > UBA1135 > UBA1135 > SYGM01. Next base: position 118,895 of record JBIKMH010000001.1, read on the forward strand.
GATTCGAGACGCGCGCTTGTGGAGCGATCTCCTCGAGTTTCGCTGCCCAGGCATCGAGCGCCGCCTCGAAGGCTTCGCGGTTTTCCAGCTCCATGGCCACGAAGACGCGCGGTTCGATCGACTGGATGTTGGAGATCGGCAGCAGAAACATCGCGGCCTGTCGACCCAGTCCCTGATTCAGCGGCGGCAGCAGAGCCAGCTGCCGAGGCTCCAGCAGCGGTGCCTGCTCATCCGAACCCTGCAGCGCCACGCCGACCAGCTGGCGCAGCTCGGCCTCAAAGCGCACGGGATCGATGCTCGTGATCCAGGCCCCCACCGATTCCGCAGGCACGAACCGCGCTACCTTGGGATCGACGGGTGCAGCGCCCAGCGCCTGCGTGCTCATCGACGGATAGCGTGTGTGGACGGTATCCGTGACAAACTGCGTTCCGCTCCATTGCACGCGCCATACGCCTTTGGCGCCGAGGTACGGAAACAGCGCGGGCAGGCCCCAGGAAAGCGCCGTTCCCAGCGTTTCCCGCGCCTGAGCGAAGCTCGGGCTTTCGAGCATGGCCTGACCGTCGAGATCGACCATCAGCCGATACACGCTGAGTCCGCTCCCCTTGGGCCAGGGCAAGCTATCCGGGAACAGCTCGGCGGAAGCCGGCAGCGAAGGTTGCTCGCCGCGGACGCGCTGCGCCAGCTGCTCTGGCGTGGCGAGCCCCATGCCCATCACCAGATCAGCGCCATCCTGCACGAGCCACAGGCCCTGCTTGCCGACCTCGATTCCACCCTGACCAGCCATCGGGATTCGGGAGAGATCGAGCGCATAGCGCCGCACGGCCAGCGAGCGCTCGCCGAAGGGCATGGCCTGCGGCTCGCCGGGCAGCGCTTGCATCACGCCCGCCGACTCCATCAGAGCCTGCATCGCCTGCGCGCTCTCCGAGCTCTGCATGCGCATGCTCATCCACATCTCGATCGGCGCCGCCCGTTCGTCGAGACCGCTGATCGAGACGTTCATCCGCTGTAGTGTGCGCAGCGGGCTCCCTGCTCCGGTCAGATCGACTGGAAGCAGACTCGACATCTGGGCTCCGAGATCGAAGCCGAGCGCGGCCATCAGAGCGGAGAGCTTCTCCATCTCCGGATCGCGCAACAGACGCATCCATGGAAACTGCTCCGATGCCGACAGCAGCGCCTGCGGGTCCGTGAGTTCCAGGTAGACATCCGCCTTGGCCGGATGCAACGCCGCGATCAGATCGGTGGCCCTCGGCGCCGGTTCCGCCAGCGCCATCAACAGCAGACAGGGATGCATCATGATGTGCTGCTCAGAGCTTGGTGAACTTGCGCAGCTCGGTTTCGTTCTTGATGATTTCGTCCGTCAGTGCCTTCGCGGCCGCGTTGACACTCTTGCGATCCGCGTTGGTCTTCAGAGCCTGCTGGAAGGCCTCCAGCTTCGCCGTGACCGGCGCGCATTTGCCGTCGACCATGAAGTACATCAGCATGCCGACCTCGTTGATCCACTTCTGCGACATGTCGAAGTTGTCGACTTCCGGCTGAAACTCGAAGATCTGCTTCAGCGGCGAGAGCCCGCCGCGCTTGACGAGACTGGCGATGGACCATTCGATGGCCCAGGCCGAGTTGCCGCCCGCGAGCGTGTCGGGGTCGCGGAAGTAACGCTCCGCGTAGGCCGCCGCGCCATAACGGAACCACAACGGCACGCGTTTCTCGGCCCAGAACTCCTTTGGTTCGTACTGTCCGCCGCTCATGATCTGTCCGAGCATCTTGGGGCTTGGATCCAGCGCTTCGGCGAAGGATTGTCCGAGCGCGTGGCGGGTGGAGTGCAGCGCCCACTTGGGGCCGTCACCCTGCGTGTCCCAGTACGAAACGCCGACCTGCATGATCTGCTGCGCCTCCGGGTCCACAAGAACGTCGGCGAAGTACGCATAGTGGACGGAGGACAGGCCGTGCGTCTCCGTCGCCGGGCGTTCCTCCTCCGGATCGCCAGCGGCAAAGGCCTCGTACTGCGATTGCGAGCCTAGGATCACGACTCGGACCGGTTCCGCCGGTTGGTATCCGTAGCACTTGACGAGATCCTCGTAGGCGTTGCTGAGGTTGCGCATCATCGCCTCGGCGGTCTTGCGCTCGCAGGTGGTCAGCAGCGTGTAGCGTTCCTTGATGCTCTCGGGAATCTTCCACCACTGAAAGAACTCCGAGTGGTACTCATTGGCTTCCTCGAGGGCGAGCCACTTGTCGCCGCACTTCCACAGGCCCTTGGTGAGGTTGTCCTTCTCGGCCGGCGGGATCCACTCAAGGTCCTGCAGCACCCAGCCCTCTTTCTTCTTCTTCTCGACTTCAGGGTTGATCCAAGCGCCGTTCTCGTCACGCACCATGCCCTTTTGCAGGTAGGGCAGGTCCGCGGGCAGCACCCACTGGTCCTTCCACTTCACGAGGCCTTTCTCCTTGGCCTCCTTCTCCTTTTCCTTGGCGGCCTTGCTCGCCTGCTCCTTCTTGTACTCCTCGACCTTCTTCTCCGAGGGAAACCACTTGCCGTCGTAGGCGACGTTGCCGAGCAGCTTCTGGGCCTTCTCGTCGTTCGGGCTGAGTTGCACGATGCGCCGCAGGCAGTTCTTGCCTTCCTTGTCGAGTTTCTTCTGCTGGCACCACTCATAGAGGTCCCAGAGCTTGTCCGTGTCCTTGTCCGCGGCCTTGCGGCGCTTTTCGAACTCCGCGACATCCGGGTTGGTTCCCTGTACCGGTGTCTGGGTGACAGGGAACGCGGCGGGCAGGGACGGGGTGGACAGGGACGCGGACAGGACGACGAGGAGCAGACTCAGCATGACGGTCGCATGGTAACCTGCCCCGGAGCCTGTTTCCTGCGCGGCTTGTACAGGTAGGGTTGTTCCCGTTAGACTGCTTGGTTCGCCGAGCCGATGGTCGCCAGAGTCCCGTTTTGGGCTCTCCGCATCGCCTGCGGCCGCTCTGGCGGGGCGCCCCCGCCGACACCACCCCTTGCCATGGCCCAACACAAGGCCCCCACCGCCGTTACCTTCGCCACTTCCGACGACAAGAACGCTTTCCAGCGCTTCGTCGAGGTGGCCTGGAAGCCGGCCGCCGTGATCATTCTCGGGATCGCTTCGTACGCTATCTACCGTTCATTTACCTCCATGCAGGAGGTCAAGAACCTGGATAAGAGCTGGTCCCAGCTCGCCGCCGCCGCCAGTGCCAAGCCTGCCAACCCGCTGACCATCGAGGCGGATCCGGCGGCCCTCATGACCGCTCACGAGAAGCTCAAGGGTCTGCCCGCCGCACCGTGGGCCCTCTGGGCGGCCGCCACGAACGCGGCCGAGCGCTCCGAATGGGATGCGGCTTTGACAGCGCTAGAGGCGCTCAAGAAGGAACACGCAAATCATCCGCTGGTCACCGACCAGATCGCCGTGCGGGACGGGGGCGCTGCCGTCAGCCTCGTCAGCGAGCTCGAGCGGCGCTGCCGCGAGCAGAAAGCCTGGCGCGAGAGCCGGGCCAATCTGTTTGACAATCCCGCGCCGGCCGAAGGCTCGCCGAGGGTGCGTATCAAGACCGATCTGGGCGACATCGTGGTGGCTCTGTATGCCAACGAGGCGCCCAAGCACGTGGAGAACTTCCTCAAGCTGTCACGGGAGGGCTACTTCCATGGAACTCGCTTCCACCGCGTGGTGAAGGACTTCATGATCCAAGGCGGCGATCCCAACTCGCGCGGTGAGGATAAGGCCACCTGGGGCCAGGGCGGTCCGGATTACAAGATTGACAAGGAGGAGAACAACCTCCACCACTTCCCTGGCTATCTGTCCGCCGCCAAGAAGCCCAGCGACGAGCAGAGCTCGGGTTCCCAGTTCTTCATCACCACCGCCGACAGCACCCGCCTCGACGGGCAGCATGTGGTCTACGGCAAGGTCATCGAGGGCATGGACATCGTCCGGCAGATCGAGGGCGGCGAGATCGAAAGCGGCAGCTCGGATCGGCCGGCCAAGCCGGTGGTCCTGCTCAGCACGGAAGTGCTCTGACGCACAGCTCCCAAGCCGCCCAATGCAGCGGGGTGTTCCACGTGGAACACCCCGCTCCGTTTGGGCCCGTCTCCGCGAGCTTCAGAGCGTTGGCTTCGGCGCCAGGTGTTGGATGAGGCGCTCCAGATCTTCACGCTGGTAGTACTCGATCACGATCTGACCGCGATAGCCTGGTCCGTTTTTGAGCTGAACCTTGGTACCCAGATGCTCGCGCATGCGAGCCTCCAGATCACGGATCCAGGGCGCGGGCGGCACGACGGTCTTGACCGGCTCGGAGCTGGGAGCGGCCGTCTGGGCCCGGCGGACGGCTTCCTCCACATTCCGCACCGAGAGGTCCTCCCGAACGGTTCGCTCCAACAGCTCCAGCTGCTGGTCCGAGGTCTTGGCACCCAGCAGAGCACGTGCGTGTCCCATCTGGATCAGTCCCTTGGCCAGCGCCTGGCGAACGTTCTCGGGCAGTTCCAGCAGGCGCAGCTGGTTGGCAACCGTCGAGCGCTGCAGTCCGACCTTGTCAGCCACCTGCTCCTGGGTCAGATTCAGCTGCTCCATCATGTTGCGGAAGCCCACCGCGCGCTCGATCGGGTCGAGGTCCTTGCGCTGGACATTTTCGACCAGAGCCAGTTCGAGCATTTCCTGGTCTCGTACCCCCTCGCGGATGATGGCGGGGATGGTGGCCCGACCTAGAATCCGGAAAGCGCGCAGGCGGCGCTCACCCGAAACCAGCTGATAGCCTGCGCCATAGGGACGCACGACGACCGGTTGCAGCAGGCCGTGCTCGCGGATGCTCTGCACCAGCTCTTCCACACCGGCAGGGTCAAAGACCTGTCGAGGCTGGAAGGGGTTGACCTCGATCGCCTCGAGTGGGATCGACGCAGGACCCGCAGGCTGCGCTGCTGCCGGAACGATGGCCGGCGCTGATTCCTCAGCAGTGCTTCCCGAGAGCAGTGAACCCAATCCTCGACCTAGTCTGCGTTCCATAGGAGCCTCCCCAAAATGACCCGTTTCTACTGTGGCTGGTGCTGAGGGAAAGGCTAGACACCCATGCTTGCGTGTCAAGGGTTAGGGCTGGCCTTCCGTGCACATCAGGCCGCCTGAGTCTCTCCCGAGCGAGAAGTTGCCACCCTGCTCCGCCTCAACGCTCCCCACTCCACCGAATGCCCTGAGCCGCCATCTCGTGGCGAGGACCCGCTGGCAACCGTCCCCTGCTTGGCGTATGAAGAACGGAATGTGGACCTTGTTCTGGATGCCGCTGCGCCGAGCCGACTTCTGGGTCCTCGCCCTCGGCTGCCTTGCCTTGGGCTGGGTCCTGAGCCTGGCGCTCCCATGGTTCACGGCCTTGGGACCAGACTCCTCGCCGCTGTTGCGACAGCAATGGGCGTTCCTAGTCTGTGCATTGATGGGTGGGTTTCTCCTCGTCCACGGGCTGCGACTCCGGGGTTGGGTGCGCGGCTTTTCGGAAGCTCAAACAACCTTTATCATATACCTTTCTACGTTTCTTCTACCCATTACTATTTCAGCGCTTCTGGCCCTCCCTTCCTGGAAGGCGCTCGGCTGGTGGGCTTTGGCCTGTCTGTGGGTGATGCCGCTGCGCGAACTCCGCTGGGCGCCGGCTCTCGGCGGGGGCCTGTTCTTCGTGTTGGGCAGTCTCTACGCGCTGGGGGAGGGGAGTGCCGCGGTCTGGACAGCGCTCGGGCTGAGCCCCTTTCTGGTACATCTCGGGCTCGCTTGCGGCCGATCCCGCCAGCAGCATAGCTCGCCATGATCTACGGGGTACTCGGAGACATCCACAGCAACCTGACAGCGCTCGAGGTAGCGCTGAAGCTGTTGCGTGCCGGCGGCGCGGAGAAACTCCTCAGCGTCGGCGACGTGGTGGGCTACGGCGCGGCCCCGCGCGCGTGCATCGCCATGCTGCGCGCGGAGAGCGTGCACGTCGTCAAGGGCAATCACGACGCTGCAGTCGTCGGTGAGTTGGATCCGCGCTTCTTCAACCAGTATGCGCGCGCCGCGGTCGAGTGGACCCGCGAACAGCTGGCACCCGAGGAAATCGCCTGGCTGCGGGCCTTGCCGATGCGGGAGCATTTCGAACACTGCGCGCTGGCGCACAGCTCCTACGCGCATCCGGAGCGCTTCACCTACGTACTCGGGCCACACGACGCGGATGAGTCTCTCGATGAGCTGGAATTGCCGGTTTGCTTCGTGGGACACACGCACGTGCCGATCACGCTGCTGCGTCTCGAGGAAGATCCGCTGCACACCGCTTTCAGCAACGACACGACTGTCGACCTCTCGGTATCGCTTCGCGCGCTGGTCAATGTGGGCAGCGTGGGACAGCCGCGCGACGACGATCCGCGAACTGCGTGCGCACTGTACGACAGCGAGACGCGTCTGCTCAGGATTCTGCGCGCTCCCTACGATATCGACCGCGAGCACAAGCGCATCCTCGCCGCCGGTCTGCCCGCTGTGCTTGCCGAGCGTCTCAGGCTCGGTGTGTGATCCGCTTCAGGAGCGTCGCTTGAGGTAGCTCAGCGACTCCGGCAGTCGATCGATGCCCGCTTCGCCGAGCATGTGCTGGAAGAGCATCCGGATGTCCGCGAGCGGGCGCGCATCGCCGTGGAACACGAAGCGGCGCGCATCGGGCCGCGAGCCGACGGCCAGCAGCAGCTCCAGTATCGAGGCGGCATTGCTGCGCACGCCCTCGATCTCAAGCTCCACCGGCATCCCGTAGTGCTGGACGATTCCGACGATCAGAGCCGCCGGCCGGGCATGGATCGCCACGTCTCTCGGCAATTCGAGCGTGATCGAGTCGAGATCGGTGTAGGCGGGCAGCAGATCCTCAGCAACCGGCCGGCCACGGCGCAGGACCGTCGACGCCCAGTACAAGAGATGGTTCAGCGTGTGCTCGCGCACTTCGTCACGGCCGATCAGCTGTGCGATGCGCTGCTCCAGCGCCGCATGGCGCTGCCCGCTCTCGTGGCGCTCGACGAAGTGCACCAGCTGTGTCACGGACTCCAGCAGATGCAGCACGACGGAAATGTGGCCGCGCAATCGCCCGAGTCTGGGATCCGCCAGCTCGGCGGGAGAGTTCTTGACGTGCGTGTCGTACATCGACTGCAGGTTGTGGATGGCAGCCTCGAACACGCGCGCTTTCTCTTCGGAGCAGTGGCGTCGCAGCCATTCGTCGCGCTCTTTCTCATCGACGATCCGATGCACACCCAGCTCGTCGAGCTTCGCGCAGGCCTGCAGGTACCGCGAGGCGATCTCGGCGGCCTTGCTCTCGTCGTCCGCCACCTCTTCCTGGCCCAGATTGCGCGGCAGCATGCGGCGAGGGCCGACCAGCTCATCGCTGAGACTCCTGTCCGCGGCCACGCTGCAGGCAATGCCCTGAGCCTTGAGTTCGCGAAGCGCCGCATCCAGCAAGGCAATCTCCGAGCGCTCGACGAATGCGCGCGTGGCCTGCAACGCCGCCGCGAACTGCGCGCTCTCGCGTTCGGAGAGGGTGATGCCGTAGCCGGCCATGCGACGAACGAGATGCACCAGACTGAAGCCCGTCTGTCCAAAGCAGCGCAGCGAGGCGACCAGCTCGCGCAGCACGGAGTAGCGGCGGTTGTAGCGGGCGCCGTGCTCATCGAGCAGCGACTCGAGCGCGTCGGATTCGCTCACCAGGCGGAAGTGGTGCGTGCGGGTCCACTCCCCGGCGGCGGCTTCGCGCAGAGCCAGCGAGAGAGCCACGAAAGGCGGCACGCGCTCCTCCAGAGTCCTGGAGAAGGCGTCCTCGGAAAGGATTTCTTCCATCGAGCTTTCGGGCATGGCGTTCGTCGAGGAATTGTAGCGAGCGCGCGTCAACCGGGCACGCACCTCAAGAATCGTTCGGCCGCGCGCCGATTTTCCGCTTGGAGGCCAACCCCGGTGCCTTCGCGGACAGGCTCAGGCCCGCCCGCGCCCAACAACCATTGAACCACACCACGGAGAGCCACCATTTCTGCTGAACGCTGTCTGGAGACATACCTCCAAGAAATCAACGAGGTGCCGCTGCTCTCCGCCGCCGAGGAGATCCAGCTCGGCCGCCGCATCCAGATGGGTGACCTCAGCGCGCGCGAGCACATGATCCGCGCCAACCTGCGGCTGGTCGTTTCCGTGGCGAAGATGTACGCCGACCGCGGCCTGACGCTGCAGGACCTGATCGCCGAGGGCAACATCGGTCTGATGAAGGCCGCCGAGAAATTCGATCCCGATGCGGGCTGTCGCTTCTCGACCTATGGAACCTGGTGGATCAAGCAGTCGATCCGCAGGGCGCTGACGAACACGGTGAAGTCCGTCCGCGTGCCGAGCTACATGTCCGAGCTCATCTCGCGCTGGAGAGTCGTGAGCGCGGAACTCGCCTACATGCTCCACCGCGCGCCCACCGTCGAGGAAGTGGCCGAAGAGCTCGGGATTCCGGAGGACAACTGGCCGCTGCTCAAGCGCACGATCATCGTGTCCGGGATGGGTCCGCAGGTGTCGCTGGACATCCTAACGCAAGGCCAGGACACGGTCGAAGATGCGCGCACGCTGACGCCCGATGAGGAGCTGCTCAACACGGACCTGCTCAAGCGGCTCAGCGAGCTGCTGCAGATCATCGACGAGCGCGAAGCGATGATCCTGAGGCTGCGCTACGGACTCGGCAATGAGAACGGCGAGCAGATGACCCTCAAGGAGATCGGCAAGGTCGTCGGTCTGACGCGCGAGCGCGTGCGCCAGATCGAACAGGACGCGCTGCGAAAACTCCACGGCGTGATGAACGCCGAGGGAGCGGAGGCCCAGTTCCGGTCGCTGGGGGACAACCCGCCCAAGCGAGAGGTCGGCTAGGCCAGAAGAGAAGGTTTTCCGGTTTGGTTCGCTAAGCTGAGAGGAGGTGTCCACAACCTCCTCTCAGCCTTTTCCGCGTCCGCGCGAGGGCACGCCGCTCTATGTGCATCTGCCTTTCTGCGCGGCCAAGTGCCACTACTGTGATTTCTTCTCGGTGCCAGCCGAGGGCCATGACCGCGGCGCGATGATCGAGGCGATCCTGCGGGAGGCCGACCACTGGGCTCCGCGCTCGCCGCGCACGCTGTTTCTGGGCGGTGGGACGCCGTCGCTGCTGAGCGCCGAGGAGCTGAAAAGACTGCTCGACGGGCTCGACGAACGCACGGGTTGGCGCAGCTCGGCCCTCGAGCGCACGGCCGAATGCAACCCGGAGAGCCTCGACGAGGCCAAGGCCGCAGCACTTGTGGAGCTGGGCATCACGCGGCTTTCGATCGGCTTCCAGAGCCTCGACCCAGATACGCTGCGGCTGTTCGGCCGGGTGCACGAGGTCGAGACCAGCTTCGCCGCCTTTGATGCGGCGCGCCGGGCCGGGGTGCGCGCGCTCAACGTGGATCTGATCTACGCCGTTCCCAACCAGCGCCTCGAGGACTGGCTCCGCGATCTCGAGCGCGTGCTGGCACTCCAGCCCGAGCACCTCTCGGCCTACAACCTGACCTTCGAAGAGGAAACGCTGTTCCGCAAATGGTTGGAAGAAGGACGCCTTGAGCGGCTGCCCGAGGAGCGCGAGCTAAGCTTCTTTCAGGCCACCCGCGAGCGACTGTCCCAAGCTAGATTGGATGCCTATGAGATATCCAATTTCTCTCTGAATGGATATCAATGTCAACATAACCTGAACTACTGGCACAACGGCGAATATGCCGGGCTGGGACCGTCCGCGGTCAGCAAGGTCGGACAGCAGCGGCGTGGCAACCACAAGGGCATCCAAGGTTACACGCGCCGGATGGAGGAGCAGGCCCAGGCCTGCGCCTGGTCCGAGGAGCCGTCCTCCCGAGCCCGTCTGGCCGAAACCTGGTGGCTGGGCCTGCGGCTTTCCGAAGGCCTCAGCGCCCGCGAGGCCCGCGAGCGCGCGGGACACGCGGGGCCTGACGAGGACTTCGCCCGGCTTGCCTTGCAGCTCCAACAGCAGGGTCTGCTCGAACTCGGCGGTGAGGAACGCTGGCGGCTCAGCGCCGCGGGTCTGCCGTTGGCGGACTACGTGGCCCGGCAGTTCCTGGCGCTCTCCCAGCGAGTAGGATCCTGCCCTTCATGAGCTACGCCGACCGACTCGAAGCCGCCATCGCCCGGACCTCCAATGCCGCCCTCGTCGGACTCGACCCGCATGCCGACTCGCTGCCGCCGGAATTCGCCGCGGCGCGCGACCCGCAGGCCTCGCGCCGCGAGAAGGCGCAGGCTTGCGCGGACTTTCTGTGTGCGGTGGTCGAGCTCGCCGCCGGCAAGGTGCCGGCCGTCAAGCCGCAGTCAGCCTTCTTCGAGCTCCATGGGGCGGATGGTATCCACGCCTGGGAGCGCGTGGTGGCGACTTCGCGCTCCGCCGGGCTGCTCGTGATCGGCGACGTCAAGCGCGGCGACATCGACAGCACCGCGGCGGCCTACGCGCGCGCCTTCCTCGATCCCGCCACGGCCGGGGAAGCGGTCTGCGACGCGATCACGGTCAATCCCTACCTCGGCGGGGATGCCGTGCAGCCCTTCCTCGACGCAGCCCGCCAGCACTCAGCGGGCATCTACGTGCTCGTGCGCACCTCCAACAAGCACAGCGCGTTGTTTCAGGACCACGGCAGTCCGCGACTGTACGAACGCGTGGCCGAGATGGTCGGGGAATGGGGCGCCGGAGTGATGGGCAAGTGTGGACTCTCGAGCATCGGCGCGGTCGTGGGCGCAACGCATCCCGCGGAACTCGCCGCCCTGCGGGCCCGCATGCCGTCGACGCCCTTCCTGATTCCGGGCTACGGCGCGCAGGGGGCGGGTGCGGCGGAGATCGCCGGCGGCTTCCTGCCGCAGGGGCGCGGCGCGCTGGTCAACTCCTCGCGCGGCATCCTGTTTGCCTACAAGCAGCCGCGCTACGCCGGAATGCACTGGAAGGACGCCTCGCGCGCGGCTCTCGACGCCATGATCGCCGAGATCGGCGCGCTCGGACGCTGATTCGATGCTGCGGATCGAGCATCTCCCGGCGGACATCCTCGGACTGTCCGAGCTGTCGCGTGCCGCGCTGCGCGGCGATCTGGAGTCGTTGGGGATTCGCGTTCCGCGCCATGCCGGCCAGATCAGCGCTGGCGCGGATCCGCTCGAATCGGAAGCGCGGGCTCTGCTGAGCGAGCGACTCGTGCGCGAGCTCTCGTACCACTCGCCGCATGTGCGCGTGCTCGACAGCGCCCGAGCGCTCGCGCATCCGCGCTGTTTCGCGATCCTGACGGGCCAGCAGCCGGGCTTCACCAACTCGCCGCTGTACACGCTGTACAAGGCGATCAGCGCCATCCGGCTCGCGCGCGTGCTTTCCCAGCGGCTGGAGCTGCGCGTGGTTCCGATTTTCTGGAACCATGCCGATGACCACGACATCGCCGAAGCGCATCACACGCACATCGTCAACGCCAACCTCGATCTGCAGAAGGTGGCGCTGCCCGGGCTCTCCTCCGGTCGCACTCCGCTCTCGCATGTCGTGCTCGACGAGGACAAGGCCCGTCTCAGCGCGCTGCAGGCCGTGTTCGAACAGAGCCTGCGCGGCACGCCGCATCTCGAGCGCGCGCTGAGAGCGTGTTTCCCACGCGCGGGCGAGACGCTGGCCTCCGCCAGCACCCGCTCGCTGCTCGAACTGCTCGGCGAACACGGCCTGATCGTCATTGAGCCGGAATGGATCCGGCCTGAGCTGTCGCGCGCCCTCGCTCGAGTGGTCGGCGCGGGACCGGAGCAGGCGCTCGGCGCGCAGAGCGCGCGGCTCGCCGCCGCCGGTCATCCGATCGCGCTGCCGCCCGAGCACGCGGCCTTGCTGTTCCATCACGAACGCCGCAACAGCCAGCCGCAGCGTCGGGCACTGCGTTCGGCGGAGGATGGCTATCGTTACGACGGCGAGGATGGCTCGCGCTCGCGCGAGGAGCTAGTCGCACAGATCCTGCAGGATCCGCTCGATTGGTCCGCTGGAGCACTGCTGCGACCGATCGTGCAGGACCTGGTACTCCCGACGCTCGTTTACATCGGCGGTTTTGGAGAGCTCGCTTACCATGCGCAACTGCCGCTGCTGCGCGAGCAGATGGGTCTTGGCCCCCTGTGCTTCGCTCCCCGCCTTTCCGCGACCCTGACCGATCCGGCCGTGCGCCTCTCGCTCGAGCTCCTGCACACGGACGTGCAGAAGGTGCTCGCGGGCCGCGGAGAAGCCGGCGCCGAGGGCGCGGCGGCCGACCCGCAGCTCTCGCTGGATCTGCGCGAGCTCGCCAAGGCGCAGGCGCGCGCGCTGCTCGCGCACAAGGATGCTCTGCACGCGGTCGAACCCTCGCTGGTGGTGCAGCTCAAGAAGAGCGCGGCCCAGATCGAGGACCTGATCACGACGCTGGCGGACAAGGCCGCGCGCGCCCACCACAATCGCTCGGGCAAGGGACGCAGGCATGAGCGCCGCGTGGCGAACCTGCTGATGCCTCGCGGCCAGCCGCAGGAACGCGTGCTCGGCCCGCTGCCTTGGATCGCACGCTTTGGAACGGACTGGATCGATCTTTTGGCCCGCGAACACGATCCCCTGATGCTGGAGCATCTGGTGATCCATCTCGGTTCGGATGACCAGCCGTCGGAAGCGGAGGAACTGGACGAATGAAGCTCGATCTGCTGGTCATTGCGGCACACCCCGACGACGCCGAGATATGCGTGGGCGGAATCCTGCTTGCGGCCAAGGCGCGCGGCCGAAGCATCGGCATCATCGACCTCACGCGCGGCGAAATGGGCACGCGCGGCACGGCTGTGGATCGCGAGCGCGAGGTAGCCGCGGCCAATGCGCGCCTTCAGCTCGACGTGCGCCACAATCTGGGTCTCCCCGATGGACGCGTCGCGCACGGCATCGAGGCGCGCGAGCGGCTGGCGGAGCTGATCCGCACGCATCGGCCCGACTGCGTCCTGGCGCAACACGAGCGCGACCTGCATCCCGACCACGCGATGACGGGGCTGCTCGCGCGCGAGGCCTGGTATCTCGCGGGACTGGCCAAGCTGAGCGCGGGCACAACGGCACACCGACCCCGGCGCTTCTTCCATTACATGGGCCACCTGCCCTTCGACCCGACTTTGGTGGTCGACATCGGTCCGGTATTCGAGGCCAAGCGCGAACTGGTGCGCTGCTACGCTAGCCAGCTGAATCCCGAAGGCGAGGCCGACAAGGGCCAGCACTTCCTGTTCGGCGCCGACATCCTGCAGCGCATGGAGACCCGCGCGCGCTTTTGGGGCGAGCGCGTCGGCGCGCGCTACGGCGAGCCGCTGCTCGGACTCGGGCCGCTGCCGGTCAAGGATCTGCTCGATCTCTAGGTTTTGCCTGAGCGGGAATCCGCTAGAATCCCGCGCACCTCATGCGTCGCATCGCGATCATCAATCAGAAGGGGGGCGTCGGCAAGACGACCACCACGGCTAATCTTGGAGCGGCACTGGCCCTGCAGGGCCGCCGCGTGCTCGTCATCGACATGGACGCGCAGGCCAACCTGTCCCTGGCCCTCAATGTCGAAGCTCCCAGCAGCACGCCGACCAGCTACACCGTGCTGATCGGCGAAACGCCAATCGCCGCTGCCATTCGCCCCACCAGCGTTCCGGGTCTCTCCATCGTGCCGGCCAACATCGATCTGTCGGGGGCGGAGCTGGAACTCGCCAGCGCGATCGGGCGCGAGTTCCTGCTGCGCGATGCGATCAAGGCCTGGGCCGAGGCCGAGTGCCGCCGGACCGGGCGCGCGCCGGTCGATTATGTGCTGTTCGATTGCCCGCCGAGCCTCGGTCTGCTCTCGATCAACGCGCTGGCCGCCGCCGGCGAGGTGCTGATCACGCTGCAGACGGAGTTCCTCGCCCTGCAGGGCATGAGCAAGCTGGTCGGCGTGGTTCAGCTGCTCCAAAAGCGTCTCAACCCCGAGCTTTCCGTGTGCGGGATCCTGCCTTGTCTCTACGACAGCCGACTGAAGCTCGCGCGCGAGGTGCTGGGCGAGATTCGGCGTTATTTCCCCGGTCAGGTGCTGCCCAACCCGATCCGCTCCAACGTGAAGCTGGCTGAGGCGCCCAGCTACGGCAAGACGATCTTCGAGTACGCGCCGGGCTCGCACGGCACGAAGGACTACCTGCTCGCCGCACGCGAGCTGTTGGCCCAGGAAAGCCGTGATCCGGAACTCGCCCACCTGCCGGCCTTCCGCATGGATGTCGCGAGCCTCACGCCGAAGGATGAGCTCAAGCCCGCGCCGCGCCGCGCGCCGCCGCCGCGCAAGCCGCGCGCGGCTCCGGTTGAGGCGGTGGTAGCTCCAGCGGTCACACCCGTGGTCAGCACACCGGCTGCGCCACCGCCCGCGGCGGCACCGGCACAGGCTCCGGCTTCGCAAGCGCCGGCCGCGCCCGCGCTTGCCCACCCGCCGGCGAGCGGCCTCGATCTGCCGCCGCTGCCGCCGGAAGCTCTGGAGTACATGCTGCCGGATGGAGGAGCGTCATGAAGTTCCCCGGGCTCGTGCCGCAGGACGGCTCGCGCCCGTGCGAGAGTTCGGCCAGCGGACTGCGCATCGGTATCGTCTGCCACCCGACCTACGGCGGTTCCGGAGTGGTGGCGAGCGAGCTGGCGCTGACTCTGGCGGAACGCGGTCACTGCGTGCACCTGTTTTCGCAGAATGTTCCTCCGCGTCTGGCTCGGGCCAGCGGCCCGGTCGAGATGCACGTGGCGCAGGGCTTTCCCTATCCGCTGTTTCAGTCGCCTCCGCATGATCTCGCGATCACTTCGGAGATACTGACCGTACACCGCACCAGCGGTCTGGACGTGCTCCACGCGCATTACGCCATCCCGCATGCCGTTTCGGGCTATCTGGCCCGCGCCGCTGCACAATCCGACACGACCCGCAGCGCTCCGAAACTCGTCACCACGCTGCACGGCACGGACATCACGCTGGTCGGCAGCGATCCATCCTACGCTCCCCTGACGGAGTTTGTGATTGCACAGAGTGATGCCGTCACCGCCGTTTCACGCGACCTGGCGCAGCGCACGCAGGCGACTTTTCCAGCCTTGCGTCGAGAGGTGCACGTGATCCACAACTTCGTCGACACGCTCGCCTTCCGTCCCAGCGACCCGGAGCGCGCGCACGTCACACCAACCGTGGTGCATGTCTCGAACTTCCGGCCCGTCAAGCGCGTCCCGTGGCTGATCGAGTGTTTCGCGCAGGCAGCCAGAGACATCGAAGCACGGCTCGTGCTGGTGGGCGACGGTCCGCAGATGCCGGCTGCGCGCGCCAAGGTGCGCGAGTGCGGCTTGGGCGAGCGCGTCATCTTTCTGGGCGAGCGTGATGCGCTGCCGCAGTTGCTGTCCGAAGCGGATGTCTTCGCGCTGTCGAGTTCGGAGGAGTCCTTCGGTCTTTCGGCGCTGGAAGCGATGGCCTGCGGCACGGCCGTGGTCGCAACACGCGTCGGCGGGGTCTCGGAGGTCTTCGAACACGAGCGTGAAGGATTGTTGTGCGATGTCGACGACCGCGAGGGCTTCGCGCGCCATCTTCGGCAGCTGCTGACCGATCGCTCGCTGGCTCAGCGGCTCGGCTCGGCCGGCCGACTGCGCGCGGTGAACGAGTTCGAGCGGCATGCGGTGGTGGCCCGATACGAGGCGCTCTACAGACAGCTCCTCAAGCGACAGTGATGCGACGCGTCTACCTCGACCACAACGCCAGCTCTCCGCTGCGTGATTCCGTTCGGGCGCATTACCTCGAAGCACTCGAGCGGTTGACGGCCAACCCTTCGAGCGTGCACGCCTCTGGTCGTGCAGCCCGCATGGCGATCGATCTGGCGCGCGAGCGCTGCGCCGCCGCGCTGCAGGTGCACGAGGACGAGCTGATCTTCACCTCGGGCGGCACCGAAGCCGCCAATCTGGCCTTGTTCGGCGCGCTGCCCCAAGGCAAGCCGGATCGCTCGCTGGCAATCTCGGCGATCGAGCACCCCTGCGTGCGCGGCCCCGCGGAAGCGCTCCAGCGCCAGGGAGTCCGCCTGAGCGTGCTGCCGGTCGACGCGCAGGGTCGGCTGGATGTCGCCGCAGCGCTGGCTGTGCTGCGCCCGGCGTCCGTCCAGCTGTTGGCGCTGATGGCGGCGAACAACGAGATCGGTTCGTTGCTGCGGGCCGACGAGCTGCTCGCGCAGCTCTCGGGAGCGCGCCCGCTGCTGTTCGTCGACGCCGTGCAGGCGCTCGGTCGGATCCCGCTGCAGTGGCAGCGCGACGGCGTCGATCTGGCGATGGTCTCGGCCCACAAGGTGGGCGGTCCCAAGGGCGTCGGGCTGCTCTACAAGCGCAAGGGCCTCGCGCTGGAACCTCGCAGCTACGGGGGACCGCAGGAGGGCGGTTTGCGACCGGGCACGGAGAACGCGCCGGCGATCTCCGCCGCGGCCTTGGCGATCGAGCTGGCCGTGGCGGAGCAGGCGGAAACGGCCCAGAGGATGCGCTCCAACATTCAACTGCTGTGGGACGGGCTTCGATCCTCCGTCCCGGGTCTGAGAATCTTCGGGCCCGAACCCGCGGACCCCGACCGGCTGCCCAACACGCTCAACATCGAGCTGCCTGGCTGGGACGGACGGCTGCTGGTCGCGCGTCTGGACCTCGAAGGCCTGGAAGCCAGCAGCGGATCGGCGTGCGCCAGCGGCTCGCTCGAAGTTTCTCCCGTGCTGCTGGCCCTGGGCCTGGAGCCCGAGCGCGCGCGCGGCGGCCTGCGACTGTCGATCGGCGCATCCACAAACCCGCAAGATATCCACACGGCTGTGGATATCTTGCGGAGAGCGGCGCTTGCGCGGCCCTAACCCGCGCGCTCGCGCCTGTTTGCGGACAACCTGTGCAGGAAAGGGCGGGTCATCGTTGACTCGGCTGGGCACCGTGCTTGAATACCGCCCCCCGCCACCACTGCATGAGTGCTTCCGATGCTCCGCTGCCCGCAACCCCCGTGGGCTCCTCGAACTCCCTCAAGGACCTGTGGGAACGCCTGCAAGACCTGCTGCGCGCTCGCATCAAGCCGGAGCAGTTCGCGGTCTGGTTCCACCGCGCAGCTTTGGTCAGCGCCGATGGCGAGCGCGTCGTGCTCGCGGTGCAGAACGAGTTTTCCCGAAACTGGCTGCGCACGCACTACGACGAGATCCTCCACAGCGCCGCCGGCGAGCTGATCCCCGGCCAGGAGCCCCGGGTCGAGGTGGTCGTCGACTCCGAGCGCTTTCTCGCTCAGTTGCCCGCCGCGCGCTCGGCGCTCCCGGCCCGCCCGGCCGAACCCGCCCTGGCGCGCGATTCGCGAGCGCTGGCGATCCCGCTGTCGAGCGCCAATCCCAACCCGCCGGGCCTGTTGATCTCCAGCGACGTGGGGCTCAACACCAAGTACACCTTCGACAACTTCGTGGTGGGGCCCTGCAATCGCTTTGCCCACGCGGCGGCGATGGGGACGGCCGAGTCGCCCGGACGCAACTACAACCCCTTCTTCCTGCACGGCAGCGTCGGCTTGGGCAAGACGCACCTGCTGCAGTCCTTGTGCTGGTCGATCCTGGAGCGCAACCCCGACGCTCGCATCCTGTTCCTGTCCTGCGAGACCTTCGTCAACCACTTCATCAACGCGCTGGAAAACGGCGATTTGGCGAAGTTCCGCAACAAGTACCGCAACGTCGACGTGCTCGTCGTGGACGATATCCACCTGCTGGCCAACAAGGACCGCACGCAGGAAGAGTTCTTCCACACGTTCAACACGCTCTACCAGTCGAGCAAGCAGATCGTGCTGTCCTCCGACAGCCCGCCCAAAGACATTCCCAGCCTGCAGGAGCGCCTGGTTTCGCGCTTCAAGTGGGGTCTGGTGACGGAGATCGAGCCGCCCTGCTTCGAGACGCGCATGGCGATCCTAAAGCGCAAGAGCCGCGAAAAGGGCCGGGAGCTGACCGACGAGGTCGCCAGCCTGCTGGCTGAGCGCATCGACTCGAATATCCGCGAGCTTGAGGGCTCGGTGACGAAGCTGATCGGCTTCGCCTCGGTCTCAGGGCTGCCGATCACGACCGATCTGGCGCGGGAGACCCTGCGCGAGCTGTTCACGGCGCGCCGCGGCCAGCCCTCGATGGAGAACATCCTCACGCTCGTCACCGAGCACTACGGGGTCAAGCTCTCCGACCTGCAGTCCAAGAAGCGCACCAACGCCATCGCCTATCCCCGGCAGGTGGCGATGTACCTCGCCCGCCAGATCACCCGGCATTCGCTGGAGGAGATCGGAGGGTTTTTTGGCGGCCGGGACCACTCGACGGTGATCCATGCGGTCGAAAAAATGGAGGATTTGCGTCGCAATGACCCCTCCACGGCCCGTCTGTTCGAGGGCTTCCTCGACCGGCTGCTGTCGCCCCGTTCCTGAGGCTGCGCGCGTGGACTTTCCGGGGGGGATTGCGTACCCTTGGATCCGGGTTTTTCGCGGAAAAACGGCCCTGCGCAACCTGTGGAAAACCTGCTCACAACCCCTGCACCTATCGACGTCGATCCACAGTCGCTGCGAGCCCACCTCGCGACCCTGTGGGTGCGCGTGGACAAGCCCGGCATCAATCCCGGATCATCCACAGGCACGCTGCGTCGGCTCTGACTCACAAGCCCTTGGCCGACCGCTACTTGCGGCCGCGAGCCAAGCAACGATCCACAAATCCACGCTGCTTACTGAGATGACGACATGAGAGTGATCTGTAATCGAGAGAAACTTCGCGAGGCTCTGGCCGTGGTCAACACGGTCGTGCCGTCCAAGAGCACCAAGCCTGTCCTCGAGAACATCTGCCTCGTCGCGACCGACGACAGCCTCGAGGTGCTCGGCACCGATCTCGAAAGCTCCGTGCGCTACCGCATCGAGGGCGTACAGGTCGAAGAGCCCGGTCCCGCCGTGATCCCCGCCCGTGTCACGCTGGACTTCGTGCGCGACCTTTCCGGCGACGAGGTCAAGCTCCACACGCAGGACAACAAGTGCGTGATCGAGAGCGGCGCCGACACATGCGACCTCGTCACCATGGACCCCGAAGAGTTCCCGGTGGTCTCGCGCTTTGGATCCGAGAAGAGTTTCACCATCCAGGGCGGCAACTTCACGCGGCTCGTCGGACGAGTCAGCTTCGCCGCCGCCCGCGAGGCGGGCCGCTACGCGATGCACGGCGTGCTGTGCGAGATCGAAAACGGCAGCCTCAAGCTGGTGGCGACCGACGGCCGGCGCCTGGCTCTGGCCGCCCAGCCCATCGAGGAAGGTTCCGGGCCCGGCAAACCCGCGATCGTTCCGACCAAGGGCCTGCAGTTGTTCACGCGGGTCATTCAGGATCCGCTCGAGCAGGTTACCCTGCACATCACGGAGAACCAGATCGGTCTCAAGACCAAGTCTGCCGAGATCTTCTCGCGCCTGATCGACGGCGAGTTCCCGCGCTACGCGGCGGTGATCCCGCGCGAGTCCACGAACGCGATGGAGGCCGATGCCGAGACGCTGATCCGCAAGCTGCGTCTGGTCGCCAACGTCACGGGCGTGGAAGCGCGAGCGGTCAAGCTCAAGCTGACGCCGGGCCATCTGGATTTCTTTGGTCAGTCGGTGGGACGGGGCGAAGCCCGTGCCGCGATGGAAGTCGATTTCAAGGGAACACAGGCCGAGATCGCCTTCAACCCCGACTACGTGCTCGAGGGGCTGAAGAACTGCGAAACGGGTCTCGTGCGACTGTCCTTCAACGAGCGCTCCAGCCCGGGCAAATTTACGCTCGGCGAAAACTACGTGTACATCGTGATGCCGATCACGGTCGAAAGCTGAGCCCAGTGCTCGCATGAGCCAGCCGCAACGATCGCTGCCGCCGGGAAGAGTCCGCCGCCGGGAAGCGCTTCCGCTGTCGGACGCGCTGGCGGGATTTCTGCGCGAAAGCGGGCTGGGCGGCAAGCTCTACAACTGGCCGGTGTTTCGCGCTTGGCATCAAGCTGCAGGGCCCGAGCTCGCGCGGCATGCACGGGCCATGCGTTTCGCCCGCGGCGAACTGCTGGTGGAAGTCGACTCCGCGGCTCACATGCACGAACTGGCCAACTTTACGGGTGAGGAATATCGAGCCCGCATCAACGAGCACCTCGGCAAGGAAGAGGTGCGTCGACTGACTTTCCATCTCAAGCGCTGACCATGAGCGATACACAGCAAGCACAGAGCTACGACGCAGCCTCGATCACCGTGCTCGAGGGTCTGGAGGCCGTGCGCGTCCGTCCCGCGATGTATATCGGCGACACCGATGTGCGCGGTCTGCACCATCTGATCTGGGAAGTTGTCGACAACTCGATGGACGAGGCGCTCGCGGGCTACGCGCGCCACTGCAAGGTCTCCATTCGGCAGGACGGTTCGGTCTGCGTGCAGGATGACGGACGGGGAATTCCCGTCGACATCCACCCGACCGAGGGCATTCCCGCGGTCGAAGTCGCGCTCACGAAGCTCCACGCGGGCGGCAAGTTCAACAAGAGCGCCTACAAGGTCTCAGGGGGCCTTCACGGCGTCGGCGTCTCCTGCGTCAATGCCCTGTCCGAGTGGCTCGAAGTGACGGTCTGGCGTCAGGGCAAAGCGCATCGCATGAGCTTCGCGCGCGGTGCGCGTACCAAGGCGCTCGAGGTGATCGGCGCGGCCGATCGGCGCGGCACTCAGGTTGCCTTCAAACCCGACGCGAAGATCTTCAGCACCACGGAGATCGATTTCGAAATCGTCTCCAAGCGCCTGCGCGAGATGGGCTACCTGATGGGCACGCGCGGGGTGGTGATCGACCTCGAGGACGAGCGCACCGGTGCCAAGGAGCACTACGAGTTTCCGGCCGGCCTGCGCGATTTCGTGGGACACCTCAACAAGTCGCGCACCGCACTGCACCCCGAGATCGTGCACTTCACGAAGAGCGTCAAATCGCCCGAGAACCCGGACCGCGAGTACGAGGTCGAACTCGCGCTGCAGTACACCGACGGATATCAGGAAACGGTCTACAGCTTCGTCAACAACATCAGCACGCCCGGCGGAGGGACGCATCTTTCGGGCCTGCGCTCGGCGCTGACTCGTGCGCTGACTTCCTATGGCAAGCGCAGTAAGTCGTTCAAGGATTCCGAGGAGGCGCCTTCCGGTGATGACTTCCGCGAAGGCCTGACAGCCATTCTTTCGCTGAAGGTGCCCGAGCCCCAGTTCGAGGGCCAGACCAAGGACAAGCTCGGAAACCGCGAAGCGCAGGGCGTCGTCGAATCCGCGGTCTCCGAATACTTCGACACGTACCTGGAGGAGCACCCGGCCGTCGCGAAAGCGCTGCTGAGCAAGGCGATGCGGGCCCGCGAAGCGCGTGAGGCCGCCCGCAAGGCGCGCGATCTGGTGCGCCGCAAGTCCGCTCTGGCGAGCGGCAACCTGCCGGGCAAACTCGCGGACTGCCAGTCCTCGAATCTCGATGAGTCCGAGCTCTATCTGGTGGAGGGTGACTCTGCAGGCGGCTCGGCCAAGACCGGTCGTGATCGGCGTTTCCAGGCGATTCTTCCGCTCAAGGGAAAAATCCTGAACGTGCAGCGGGCGCGGCTCGACAAGATGCTGTCGCACTCCGAAATTCAGGTGATCATCTCCGCGCTGGGGACGGGGATCGGAGACGATTTCGACATCGGCCGGCTGCGCTACGGCAAGACGATCATCATGACGGACGCCGATGTGGACGGATCCCACATCCGCACGCTGCTGCTGACTTTCTTCTTCCGGCACATGCGCGTCCTGATCGAGGCTGGGCGCCTCTACATCGCCCAGCCGCCGCTCTACAAGATCCGCATCAAGAACGACGAGCGCTACATCACGACCGATGCTGACCTGCGTCAGTATCTGATCGACAGGGGCGTCGAGTCCCTGACCGTCGAAGACCGGATCGCCAAGAAGAGCTGGTCCGGGCCCATGCTGCGCAGCATCGCGGAGAGCTTGCGCAGGCTCGAGGATCTGCTCGCCGTGGCGGCTCCGCATTGGGCGCATGTGCCGCTGCAGCAGGCCATCGAGTCCTTCGATGGACAGCATTTTCCGCTCCACTACGCGCGCATCGAGGGCAAGCACCACTTCTTCGAGCGCAAGAGCGAGCTCGACGACATGCTCGAGCTGATCCGCGGCAAGCTGCGCGGCGAGGAGCTGCGTGTCTACAACGCTCCCAACGTCAGCTTCACGCGCGAGGATGCGCATGCGGTGGTCACGCACCTGTCGCACAGCGAGGATCTCGCTCTGCTGCTTCAGGATCTGGAATCCAAGGGGCTGTCTTTCCGCGGCGGCGGCCAGTTCCTGATCAGCGGAGGCAAGGAGCCGAGCGAGGTTCGGGGGCTCGTGGGGCTTGCGGCCGCCGTTCGGTCGGCGGCCCAGTCGGATGTCGACATCCAGCGCTACAAAGGTCTCGGTGAGATGGATCCAGAGCAGCTGTGGGAGTCGACCATGGACCCCTCCAAGCGCCAGCTCTACCAGGTCAAACTGGAGGACGCGATCGCGGCGGATCTGATTTTCGACGTGCTGATGAGCGACGAGGTCGATCCTCGCCGCCAATACATCGAACAGCACGCCTCCGAGGTCACCAATCTGGACGTCTGAGGCCCACTCGGTGCGCCGGGAACAATTTTCCGGCACAAGCTCATCAGGCGGGTCCGCGGAGCGGTCGATACTACTAGCGATCCCCCGTGAAGACCCTTCAGCGCCTCGACAACACCCGACTCTCTCAGGCTTTGGCCGAACGCCACCTGGTGGAGCCGCGTGTGCTCAAGGAAACGGCGCAGTTTGCGTTGCATTCCCGGCGACCGTTCACGGAGATGCTGGTCACGGCCAATCTCGTGCCGGACTGGGAGCTCTCGCGGATCGTCTGCGAGATCTTCGGACTGGCCTTCATGCCCGTCGAACTGCTGCAGATCGACCCGAAGGTTCTCGAGGGGATCGACCCGGCCTTCCTCAACGAGCACTGCCTCGTGCCGATCGCACGCCATGGTCAGGTGCTCTCGATCGCCATGCCCGCGATGGTGCCCGCGGAGATTCTCGGTCAGCTCTCCGCGATGACGGACCTCACGGTGCTTCCGGTGGTCGGCTCCGTCAACAGCAATCGACAGTGGATCACCGCGAACCTCAAGCAGGAGCCCGCGGCACCCCTCCCGAGCGCGGCGGAGGAAGGCGATGGTGCTTGGACCTCGCTCTTCGATCAGGCTGACCAGGCTGTGATGAACGATCTGCAGGTTCCTGAGGAGAACAGCTAGGGATACGGATCCCCTTCCGGGGACGTCGGCTCGGGGAGCAGCGTCTGCTCAGCGCCGAGGAGCAATCCAGCGTTCGCCCAGACGCCTGGCCAGCACGCGATCCGACCACCGCGGGGACAGGATGGACAGCACGCTGAGCATGCGCCACTTCCAGCGCATGGAAAGCTCGGGACGCGGGTGCTGATCGAGCTCCAGGATGGCGGCGGCGACCTCTTCGGGGCCGCTCGCTCCGGACAGGTCGGGGGTTGCCAGACCGGAGGGATTGGCTTGCGCTTCGAAGAAGCCTGTGGCCGTCAACGCGGGCTGCAGAACGGAGACAGCGATGTTGTCGCGGGCCCACTCGATGCGCAGCGCCTCGCCCAGAGAGACCAGCGCCGCCTTGCTCGCCGAGTATGCCGACTGCCCCGGAATGCCACGGCGGCCGACGACCGAGGCCACCAGGACCACGGAGGCCGCCTGGCTGCGGCGCAGCAGAGGCAGACACAGCCGGCAGGTGTGCATGGGTCCGAAGACGTTGACGCGGAACAGATGCTCGAGCTTGTCGTGCTCCAGCTCTTCGACGCGTGCCCGGTAGCCGACGCCGGCATTGTTGACGAGCAAATCGAGCGATCCCCACGCATCCTTCAGGCGAGCGATCGAATCCTCGATCTGGAGCGGCTGCGCCAGATCGCAAGGCAGGACGAGCGGCTCGAGCGCGCCGGCCCGCTTCAGATCTTCGCCTATTCGCCGCAGCTTGTCCTCGCGCCGGGCCAGCAGCGCCACTCGATAACCCTGGGCCGCCAGCAGGCAGGCGGTCGCCAAGCCGATGCCGGAGGAGGCTCCGGTGATCAGGGCGTTGCGGCTCACGGCAGCACCAGCGAAGTCCCTTCGGGAAGCCGCGCCCCGCGCCACCAGGCAATCGCCTTCATCGCGGCCTTTCCCGCAGGCTTGACCTCCAGCAGCTCCAGAGCGCCATCGCCGCACAGCACGCACAGACTTCCGGAGCGCAGCACCACGTCGCCGGCCTGACCTGCGCCGGCCTGACCTGCGCCGGCTTGAGCGAGGCGCGCCTTGAGGATCGCCAGTTCGCCACCTTTGCCGTCAGAGCAGCGCGCGAGCGGCCAGGGGTTCAAGCCGCGCACCATGCGCTCGATTTCGACGCGGGAGCGCGACCAGTCCACTCGGCCGTGAGCCTTGTCGAGCTTGCCCGCATGCGTGACTCGTGTCTCGTCCTGCGGAGTGAAGCGCGCGCTGCCGGACTCGACCAGACGCAGAGCCTCAAGCGTTGCCTGCGCACCCAGCAGAGCCAATCGGGCAAACAGATCGCCGCTGGTCTCCGTCGGACCGATCGGGGTCGTAAGCTCGAGCAGGACATCGCCCGCATCGAGCTTGGCCACCATTCTCTGGATCGAGACCCCGCTCGTCGGATCCCCCGCGAGGATCGCCGCCTGTATCGGAGCGGCGCCGCGCCAGCGGGGCAACAGCGAACCATGCACGTTGAGCGCGCCGTGGGGCGCGAGCTCGAGCACCTCCCGGCGCAGGATTTCGCCGTAGCTCGCGACCAGCAGAACATCGGGCCGAACAGCGCGCAGCGCCGCGACGAACTCGGGTGTTCGGGTGGTGTGCGGCTGGAGGACAGGGATCGACCGCCGCCGCGCGAGTTCCACCAGCGGCGAGGTTTCGAGCTTCATCCCGCGACCGCGAGGCCGGTCGGGCTGGGTCACGAGCAACACGAGTTCGTGAGAGCTGTCGAGCAGCGCCTCGAAGATCGGCACAGCGAAGGGAGGAGATCCAAGAAAAGCGACGCGCACGTCGAGCAGACTCCGAAAACAAGACAGCCGACGCAAGACGTCGGCTGCCGGAAAGCACTGTGCCGGTCGAGAATCAGAGCAGCGGAGCGACCTGAGCCTTGAAGCGGTCGTAGGGCATGGAACCCACGAACTGATGCACGACCTGACCGTTCTTGATCACCATGAAGGTCGGAATGCTCTGGATGCCGTAGCGCGAAGGCACCTCGGTGTTGTCGGAGGTGTTCAGCTTGACCACCTTGAGCTTGCCCTTGAATTCCTCGCTCAGCTTATCGACCGACGGGCCCATCGCCTTGCAGGGCCCGCACCACTCCGCCCAGAAGTCGACGAGCACAGGAATCGGGCTCGCGAGGACAGCAGCATCCCAGTTGTTGTCAGTGACATCCATTGCGTTGCTCATGTTCGTGCGGGGGAGGGGGTTCGCGGGGGCCTGAAGGAGGCGTACGGGGGAGTTGCGTGGAGTTCGGAAAACGGAGAACGAGGAATATGGGAAGGCGAAGCGGAAAGTTCCAGACCCTGCTAGGCAGGTTCCTCTTCCGAGGCCTGCGGGACGGGTTCGGATGCGCCAGCTTGCTCCTGCGCGGGCTGTTCATCATCCAGCACGCTGTTCTCGATGACCAGATCGACGTCCTCGGCGTGTTCCGGACGCAGGCTGACCTCGATCTCGCCCTGCGTCTGCGCCTGTGAAACCGTGATCAAGCCCAGCTTGGCCAGCTCTAGCAGCGCACAGAACGATCCGATGAGCGACTCGCGCGAAGGCTGGGCGTCGATGGATAGCACCAGATCGCGCAGGCTCATGCCGTCGCGCTGGCGGAGCGTGTGCGCTAGCGTACGAACGTAGAAACGCAGCGGCCGGGAATCGCGCAGCACCTGGTGCGGTCGATTGCCCAGCGTCTCGCGCATCAGTCGAGAGAAAGCAGAGAGCAGATCCCAGGCTGTCAGCTCGCCCAGATCCAGTTCCGGCTCCACGGAGGGCTCCTCCGCGCCGGCGTTGCCGCGTGCGAAGGAGCGGTTGCGCAGTTCGTAACGCTCGCCAAGCTCGTCGGAGGCCTCCTTGAACCGGCGGTACTCGATCAAGCGCTGAATCAGCTCGTCGCGCGGATCGAGTTCCTTCTCCAGATCGATCGCCTCGTTGGGAAGCAGGGAACGAGACTTGATCGACATCAGCGTTGCGGCCATCACGAGGAAGTCTCCCGCGACCTCGATGTCCAGATCGCGGAGATTCCGCAGGTACTGCAGATATCCGTCGATCACCCGGCTGATTTCGATCTCCTGAATTTCGACCTCCTGCTCGCGAACCAGATGCAGCAGCAGGTCCATCGGGCCTTGGAAGACCTTTTCCAGGCGGACGGTGTAGGGGGTCGCGCTCACCACAGGCCCCCCAGTGTCACCACCTGCTGCACGATCGATTCGAGGTGGCGCATGGTCGTGTTGATGAACATCCGGAAGCCGTCCACGTAGAACAGCAGAAAGACGATCACGATGCCGAAGCTCTCGATCGAGAGGTAGGCGGGCCGCAGATTGGCCGGCAGCACCCAGGCCATCACCCGCGATCCATCCAGCGGCGGGATCGGGACCAGATTGAATACGGTGAGCAGCAGATTGAAGGAGACCGCGCTGTGCAGCACGACCGGGAGCAGGTCGTAGCGGCGCTGGTACACCGACTCCGCGGCTCCGTTGTACAGACCCGTCTGCACGAAGAAGTGGGCCGCCGCCAGAAACAGGCAGGCCAGCAGCAGGTTCGAGAACGGGCCAGCGAGGGCGACGAAACTCATGTCCCGCCAGGGACTGCGCAGGCGGTGAAAGTTGACCGGCACCGGCTTGGCTCCGCCGAAGATCATCGCACCGTTGGTCATCAGGAACAGGACCCCCGGCAGGATCACCGTCATGAACGGGTCGATGTGGGGGATCGGGTTGAGCGTCATCCGCCCCAGATCCTTGCCCGTCGAATCGCCGCACTTCCAAGCCATGTAGGCGTGGGCAGCCTCATGAACGCTGAGGCACAGCACCAGCAGCACGAGCGAAAGCGTCAGCCCGATCCAGCCCATGTCGGTGCGCGCCATGGGCAGCAGGGCGGGAGCGGCGACCATCAGCGGCGCGCCTTCGGTGACGAGGGACTGCACCCGATGGAAGGAGGGGGCCAGAGAACGGAAGCGTCGGATCACGATGAGGCGAGAGTCTAGCGCACAGACAGCGCGCTTTCCTTGATCGGCCGAAAGCCCGAGCCCTAGAATCCGCACTCCCTTCGGGTCTGCGGGAGGCAACGGGTTTCTCCGCTCGGCAGGGGTACGGGAACGAGGGCCGTGGATGTCGGCTGTGCCTTGAGCCAGAGAAGCGAACGATTGGAGCGCGCAGCGGAGGTGTTGCGGCTGGAAGCCAGCACCATCGCCGGGCTCGAAGCCCTGCTCGGCAGCGATTTCGAGCGCGCCGTCGATCTTGTGCTGGCCTGTCAGGGTCATCTGGTGGTGGCGGGCGTCGGCAAGGCGGGGCTCGTGGGCCAGAAACTCTCGGCGACCTTCGCCAGCACCGGCACGCCCTCCCTGTTCCTCCATCCGACCGAAGCCCTGCACGGGGATCTGGGACGTGTGCGCTCACGGGATGTCTTGCTGGCGCTGTCCAACTCCGGCGAATCCGCCGAGACGAATCAGATGGTGGCGCCCGCGCGCCGCATGGGCGTGCAGGTCATCGCCATCACGGCCGGCCGCAGCTCGACGCTGGCGCGCTTGGCCGATTGCGTGCTCGAGATGGGCGAGATCGAGGAGGCCTGCCCCCTGAAGCTCGCTCCCACCGCCAGCACCTCGGCCATGATGGCGCTCGGTGACGCTCTGGCGATGGTGGTCTCGCAGGAGCGCCGCTTCGGTCGCGAGGAATATGCGCTCTACCACCCCGGCGGCATGCTGGGGCGCAAACTGATGCGCGTCGCGGAAGTGATGCGCTCGGGGGCCGAGTTGCCGCTCGTCGAAATCGAGGCGACGCTGGCCGAGACCATCCTCGTGATGAATCGTACGCCCGGCAGACCCGGCGCGGCGCTCGTGGTCGATGGTCAGGGGCTTCTCAAGGGCATCTTCACGCATGGAGATCTGGCTCGCCTGCTGGAATCGCACTCCAGCATCGACCGCGGCACCAAGGTTCGTGAGCGCATGGGCAAATCGCCGAAGAGCGTGCAGCCCGCGCAACTCGTCGAGGACGCGATGCGGCTGATGACCCTTCATCACATCGACCAGATCGCCGTGATCGACGAAGCGGGCCGCGCCGTGGGTCTTGTGGACGTTCAGGATCTGCTCGAGGTGCGCCTCTGAGCTCGCCGTGACGCGCCGGAAAGCCGAACGAAAACCACAGACCCGGAGCCTGCGCTCGTGTCTGGCCCGCATCCGGCTCGTCAGTCTGGATGTCGACGGCGTGATGACGGATGGGCGCATCACATACGGACCCGCTGGACGAAGCGACGAACGGCCTTCCTTCCATGTTCAGGATGGCATCGCCATCGAATGGCTGCGCAAGGCCGGGATCACCGTGGCGTGGATCACCGGACGCGGCTGCAGCGCGACCAAGGATCGCGCCCGGGAGCTGGGCGTCGCCGAATACCACGCTCGCGTCAAGGACAAGCGTGCCTGCCTGGAGGCGCTGCAGCGGCGCCTGAACTTGAACGCCACCGAGACGCTCGTGATGGGGGATGACCTGCCCGATCTGTGCCAGCTCGGAATCGCCGGAGTCTTTGCCGCGCCCGCCAACGCGGTGCGCGAGGTTCGGGAACAGGCCCGGCTGTGCACGCGCGCGAGCGGAGGCAACGGAGCGGTGCGCGAGGTAGCCGAGGCGATCCTGCGCGCCCGTGGCGAGTGGGACGACATCGTCGAGCGGAGCCTTCGTTGAAGCGGCTGCTGCTGTTTCTGACCTTCTTCGGCGTCGGCCTGGCCGTGCTTTTGTACCTGCGCAAGGACGAGCGCGCCGAGCAGGCACGGCGCGAGGCCCAAAGGCATGTCGAATTCATGCCGGGGCAGTTCACCGAGCTGCCCTCCACCGGTCAGAAAGGCGCCGCGCTCCATCTCGACGGGGCCCTCGAGATCATCAAGCGCGCCGGAGAGGGGGACACCCGCCGCATCGAGTACACGCTGAAAGCCGAGGATGTCGACTTCCTCGAAGCGGACATGTACGAGGCCAAGCAGCTCGATCTGGCCGTCCACGATCCGGCTACCGGAAGACTGCGCATGATGCTCGCTTCGCCGAGCACCCGCGTGCGGCTGTCCGTGGCCGAAAACAGCCCGCTGCTTGCGGACGACGAGAAAGTCCTGTTCTCGGATGCACAAGTCACCATGCTCGAAGGCGGTGCCATCGCGCCACTCAAGCTGAGCATGCCGGAACTCGCCTGGCAGCCCAAGTCCGGCAACATCGACACCTCCAGAAACGTCGAGATCACCGGCCGCGGGATTCAGGCGCGCTCGATCGGTTTGGACGCCTCCTGGACTCAGCAGCGCATCGATCTGTTGCAGCAGGGTCGCGTGGAGCTCGAACTCGAAGGCGGCGCGCGAGCGATTCTCCAGGCCACGGGCGCCGGTGAAGTGACGCTGACGCGCGCCGAAGCGCCGGCTCAGGCGCCGCAAGGCAGCGACGCCCTCGGCCTCGTCGTGCGCAAAGGCGCGCGCATCGAACTGGAACGCCCAGGCGCTGCGACGCTGACCCTCGACAGTTCGGATGTCGAGTGCTCAGGGTACCGGACGCCGCAGGGCCGCTTCGTGCTGCTGGAAGCGAAGACTCGCGGCAACGTGCGTGCGACCAGCGGCGAGCAGGCATTCGCCTCCGACGAAGCATTGCTCAACGTGGATGCGAACGGGCAGCTCGTGCGCGCCGACCTGCAGGGCAATGTCAGGCTGATCGACCCCGCAGGCGAATTCACGGCCCGCGAGGCACGCTTCGATTTCGCCGAGGACGGGCGCATGTCGAACGCCGTCCTGACAGGCAGTCCCGCCGGCACGCTCGATCTTGGAAAGCTGGATCTGGCAGACAAACCCGAACTCGCCGCAGCTCAGGCGCTGATTTCGGGAGACGGCCCGCTCGAATGGCAGCTCATCGGGCCCAGCCACCTCATGCTGCAAGGACCGGCGCGGGTCGAAATCAAGGAACTGGACTTCGTTCTGACAGCAGCCAACCAGCTGGAAGGCAACGTCGACCGCGTCTCGCGCACCGGCCGCATTCTGGCCAAAGGCGACGCCTTTGGGGCCTGGCGCGGCAGCACGATTCAGACCGGAACGCTCGATGTGCGCTATGCACTCTCCGATCCGCGCGGGGAGATCATTGGCGCGATCGCGACCGGGCCGACGCAGGCGACGCTCAGCTTGCCCGAGCAGGAAGACATCCTCGTGGATGCCTCGGACGGACTCGAGATCCGTTCCATCGCGGAGTATCTGACGCTGCCGCTCGCCCGCGGCGTGCGCGTTCGACGCGACTCGGGCGCCGAGCGCTTCCTCGCCGAGGCGTTGGTGGTGCGAGACCTCGACCCCAAGGCACAGACCTTTGAAGCCGAGGGCGACGTGCGCTTTGAGAACCCTGCGGGACGCGGCAAGGCCAACCGTGCGCTCGCGCGTGGCCCCCGCCACCACTCGCTTTACGGCACCGCCACCAATCCGGCGCAGTGGGAGGCGCTGGACGAAGACAGCGGAACGGTGCAGGCCACAGCGCAGGCCGTCGAGATTCATGCCCGCGATCACAGCGTGGAGGCCAGCGGCTCGGTCGTGACGACCGTAGCCGAGGCCAGCGCTTACCATCGCGTCGAAAGTGAGTATCTGCTGATCGAGCGTGTTCCCGACGGCAGCGTGCCCCTGCGGCAATCGCGCAATTTCCATCTGCGTGCCGAGCGCTCCATCAAGGCCCGTAGCGAATCACCGGCGAATACGCTGAGCCTCTCCTGTCAGCTGCTCGACATTCAGGGACGTCTGACCGCTTCGCCGGAAACGGACGCGCTGCAACAGGGGCGCCCGCTGAAGGAGCAACCCGAAGTCGAGTACGCGCAATTCCACGCCGAAGGCAACGTCAGCGCGGAATGGCTCGGTCCCGAGGGCGATCTCTCGCTCAAGGGCGAAGTGCTGGACCTCGATTCCAAGAAATCCGGCAGCGTCCGCGCGCGCGAGGATGGCCGCGTGCGAGCTGTGGGAAGCAGAATCGGCGGCAAACTTCCCTATCAGCTGGACGCCGACTGGATTCTGTTCGACGAGAACTCGATCGAAGCGCAGAACGCGAACATCGCGTTGCTGGAATCCAAGCGCACTGACGACGAGGCGATGCTGGTCGAGCTCGCGACCGAGCGCCTGCGCGTCGATCCGGCCAAGATGCAGCTCAACGGAAGCGCACATGCGCTGGGACGCACGCGCACCGGCACGCGTTGGGTCATCGATGCCGACACGATTGATCTCGCGGGTCAGTTCCAGCGCCGGGAGGGCATGGAGCAGGGTCTGGAGGCGGCTGAAGCTCATGGCAACGTGCGAGTCCAGCTGGGAGAGGATCTGCTGCTCACCGGCGACCATCTCGTCGGATCCGCCAACAAGCTGCGCCTCGACGGGCAACCTGCGCGGATCAGCGACCCGGGCACCGTCTGGGAAGCTCCGTGGATCGAGTACGACCCGGAGAAGCTCATGCTCGCGACCGGGCGCGGGCAGATCCGGGCGCGCGATCAGCGCAATCCCCTCGCCTGGAGCGTCGACTACGACTCGCTTCAGCCTTTCGAGGATCAGGACACCACGATTCTGGTGCTGCGCAATCCGGTGCTGCGCCAAGGCATGCGCGAGATCCGCGCCAACTGGTCACTGCTGTGGATTGACCGCGCGGAATGGCGTCAGAGTGGCGGCGGCGCGATTCAGCGCGAGGTCCGCGGAGCCGAGCTGCACGTCGATCTTCCGGAACCGCTCGAGGCTCCGCTGCAGCGCGGCACTTGGCAATCGGAATTCGAAAGTCTCCGTAGAGACCCCATCGCGCGGATCCTCAGCGAGTTTTACCTCGAGGGGGAGGTCGAGCTGGTCGAGCGCGATGCCAAGGATCCGCGCAAGAGCCTGCGTCGCGCACGCGCGGCGGCCTTCTATCTCGACCTGCGTCAAGAGGCCGGCTGGCTGCAGGAAGCGGACGTCGTGCTCGACCTGCCTTTCCGCGGAAGGGGCCTGCCGCAGAAGCTGCGTGCCAAGGCTGACTGGATGCGAGTGCGCAGCGACGGCACCGTCTCCGCCGACCGTGCGGTGATCACGTCGTGCGAGTTCGACGAGCCGCATTACATGATCGAGACCGGACGCCTGCGCATTCAGCCGGGGTCCGGCGGCAAGGGTTGGAGCTTCGAGGCCCGCAACAACTCGCTGCGCTTCGGTCGCGACGGCGCCGCAGTTCCGCTCCCGACGATCAATACGCCCACGGATGAGAAGGGCAATCCCTTCTTCCTCACCAACTTCTTCGCCGGAAACAGCTCGCAGTTCGGCGCCTCGGTTCGCGCCACTGTCAATCTCGCGCTCGGAACCATCGGCTTCGGCGTGGGTCGGATCTTCGCGGGGGCACTCAACATTCCCGTGACGGAGCTCGACGGACGCTGGAAGTTCGACATCGGCTACCTCGGTTCCCGCGGTGTGCTGCTCGGCGGCGGCTTGGAATTCGGTATCCGCGACAAGTTGCGGCTGGAGATGAACTACAGCGTCATCCCCGACAGCAATGAAGACCGCGGTTTGGTGCGCGTGCCCGAAGACGAGCGCGACTTCCTGCGTCAGTGGTTCCGCCTGAGGGGCAGGCGCTTTTACGGTCCGACGGAGTGGATCGATCTTGCGCTCACCTATCAGACCGACCCCGGCGTTCAGTCCGAGTTCTTCCAGAAGGAATATCTGTTCTACGAACAGAAGGACAACTACGCCCACTACCGCAACGCCATCGGCGACACCTATTGGGCCGTCAGCGCCAAAGTGCTGCTCGAGGATCGCACCGACATCGAGGAGCTGCCCGGCGGCATGTGGTATCAGGGCCGCATGCCGATCGGCTGGATCGGCCGCAACGAAGTGCTCTACACGGCCAGCGCTCGAGCTGGTTACTACCGGCGCCAGGAAGGCAATCCGGACTACTATCGAACCTACCCGGATGGATTGGGCGACCGCGACGTGGCCCGGATCGACACCGAGCATCGAATCGAGATGCCCTTCGGTTTGGGCAAGAGCGCCTGGCGCCTGACGCCCTATGCCAGCGGGCGCGGCACGGCATGGAGCAACGATGCGGAAGAAGACGGCGCGAGCGCACGCGTGGTCGCGAAAGCCGGCATCGAAGCATCGACGGCGCTGTGGCGCAGCTATGAAGGCGGGACCTTCTCGACCCTGACCCCGCGCGTGGGTGTGCATGGCGATCTCGTCGAGGAGACCTTCGGCGGGACGCCGCTGCGGCTGGATTCCGTCGAGGATCCCCAGTCCGGATTCTTCGTCGATGCCGGACTGCGCGCTCGCTGGTGGCACCCGCGCAGCAAGCAGCGACTGGATGTCGATCTGCAGCTAACGCACGGATCCGGACAGGAGACCCGGCCGGACGGACTGCTGCCGCTCAAGCTCCTCGGCGAATTCCTGACCTTCGTCGCCGAGGTGCCCGTCGGCATGACCCACGACATGCGCTTCGATGTCGAACAGTGGGACACCCTCTACTCACGCACGTACCTCGGCCTGCGCCCGATCAGCAATGTGGGCATCGAATTCGGCTACCATCAGGGCCTCGATGTCGACGGCGTCCCGCTGTACGAAGCGGCTTCCGCTGCGGTGCGCTTCAAGGCCACGCGCAAGTGGGAGCTGGAAGCATCCCAGACGCTTTCGCTGAGCGATGACCGCGGTCTGGACAACAACCTGACGCTGCGCCGCCTCGGCCACGACTTTGTGATCGAGATCGAGTTGGGCTTCCAGGTCGGCGAAGGCTCCAATTTCGGCGTCAAGTTCCTGCCCAATCTGGCTTACCGCTCCTCGGGCCTGGGCCTCATCGATCGCTGGCTTGGCCGCAGCGAGTGAAGGCCGGGTCAGGATTCGCTCAAGAGCGCCGGAAACCGGCGCCGGAAAAAGCCCCCAGTCCAAGAACGGGCTCGCTCGCGCTAGAATCCCGCGGTCGTGTTCCTCCTCTTCGAAGATCTGGGCTTCAGCGAGCTGGTGGTGATCGGAGTGTTCTCCGTGCTGTTCTTCGGCAAGCGCTTGCCCGAGGTGGCGGCGCAGGCGGGCGCCCAGATCGCCAAGTTCCGCCGCTCGCTGCAGGACATCAAGCAGGAGACGGGCATGGATCACGAGATGCGCAAGCTCCGGCGCACCGTGGAAGACGTGCGCCACGATCTCTCGGTCGCCGAAATCGCTCGCGCCGCCAAGTCCAAGGTCGAACAGCGCCTCAACGAGACTAAGCAGGAGCTCGATCCCAAGCTGCACGAAGCGCTCGAGGCTCCGGTGAGCGCTCCGCCGGCGGCTGAAGATCCTCTGACGGGCACCATCGCGCACGGCGGCAGCGATCCCGAGCTCGACAACGCCCAGCCTCCCCCCGCCTGGAAGCTGGGGGAGCCCCCGCCGTCTTCCGCGGCGGAAGGCTCGCCGAAGGCGGCCCGCCCGGCTGACAACCCCGGCGCCTGAGCGCCTCTGCATGCGGCTGGGCTACAACACCAACGGGCTGGCGCACCATCGCCTGAGCGATGCCCTGCCGCTGCTGGCCGAGCTGGGCTATCAGGGCGTGGCGCTGACGCCAGATGTCGGAGCCCTAGACCTCTACCAGCTGCGCTCAGAGGAAGTGCGGGCCGTCCGCGAGCTCGCCCGAGAGCTCGACCTCAGCCTCGTGGTCGAGACCGGTTCGCGCTACCTGCTGGATCCCCGCCGCAAGCACCGGCCCAGCCTGCTCGAGGATGCCGCCTCCGAGCGACAGCTCCGAGTCGACTTCCTGCGGCGCTCGATCGACCTTGCCGTCAGTCTGGGCGCACCGCGGGTCTCGATCTGGGCCGGGTTGGGCCCCCGCGGGGAGGTGGGGGATGGTCCCCTTCCGGCCTCGGAGGAGCTCTGGGAGCGGCTGCTCGACGGGATCCATCAGGCCCTCGACCATGCAGGCGGGCAGGGGGTGCGGCTGTGCTTCGAGCCGGAACCGGGCATGTTCGTGGAACGCCCGGCCGGCTACCGGGAACTGCTGCGCCGGCTGGGCCCCCGCGCCCGGGAACTCGGCCTGACGCTCGATGTCGGGCACTTGCTGGTCACCGCCGATCTGCCCGTGGAGGAGCAGATCCGGGTCCTTCGCGACCATCTGGAGCACTGCCACCTCGACGATATCCGGGGAGGCTTGCACGAACACCGCCCGTTTGGAGAAGGCGATCTGGACCTGAGGATGACGCTCAGGACACTCCGGGAAGTCGGGTACGGCGGCATGGCGGCGGTCGAGCTGTCGCGCGATAGCTACCGCGGCGCGGAGATGGCGCGCACGGCACTGGAGGCGCTGCGCGGGGCGCTCTCCGGCTGAGAGACTGCACCCTCTCGCTGGACACGGAGCTCCCTAAATCTGTACTGGTAAAGGATTTGGGAAAGCCGGGCCAGAGCGCCTGAGGGGCGGAGCCTAGGTCATTGCCGGGCAAGGGGTTAGGCCGTTCCGTGTCCACGCAGGGGCTTCAGTGGGGTTGACTGCTTGCCCAGCCCCGGGCACGTACGGCACAATGCTTCCGTTCCCTTCCCCGCAACGGACTCTGAGGATCCCCGCATGGCGAACGAAGAAAACGGCTTGCAGTTGTGCCCGACCCCCGTCGACGGACACCACGCCCTCTTCGCTCACAAGATCAGTTCGTCCCTATGCCAGGACCGCCAGCGGGGCAGTTACCACAAGTGCTGGACCTGTCAATACAACAACGCCTGGGTGGCCAAACACGGTCGGCCCACCCCCAAGGACGGCGCCCCCAAGGACAGCACCTCCAGGGAAACGGCCTCCAACGGCACAGTTTCCTGAACCAGCCCCCTGCGGGCCCCTCCGAAGCCAACTGCCCGGCTAGGCTGGCAGCGTGTCCCGTGTCTCTTCCCGACTGAACCGGCTGCGCTTCCATCTGCAGCGGCTGCAAGCGGACCCAAGCAGCAACGTGGAATGGGAGGCCGTGCTCGAAGAGGCTCAGGCCTTGGTCGCCGACCAGCTTCCTGCTCCGCTCCGTCCCTTCCAAAGGCTGCTGGCCGAGGCTCTGCCCGCCCTGATCGATCGTCGCCTACCCGCCAACCTGCTGTACCTGCAGCGTGAGCTGGCCCGGACGCTGGCGGCTCAATCCCAGCCGAAGAAACCGACCGCTTCGGCCGAGCCCAGCGACCTGGAGCAGCTGGCGCAGTTGCTGCGCGGCCGGGAAGTGCTGGTGATCGGCGGGGACCCCCGGGAACACCACCGGGAGAACCTCCAGCAGGCGCTGCGCTCAGCCGCCGTTCACTGGCCGGTGACCCGTGAGAGCGCGCCGGATGTCAGCGCCCTGCTGCACTACATCCAGCGGCGCGAGGTGGCGCTCGTGCTGCTCAACATCCGCTGGATCCGCCACGCCCTCAACGAGGTGGCGCGGCATTGCGACGAGCATGACAAGCCGCTCGCCCGCATCACGGCCGGCTACAACCCGGCAAAGGTCGCTCATCAGGCCTTGCAGCAGTGCTCCGAGCGCCTAAGGCGACGCTGAGCGAGGCTCAGCGTGAGAAACCAGCTGCGCCGAGGATTTCGGTCTCGTTGAGCAGCCGCGGCGTGCGCTTGGCGAGCTCGAGCACCTTCTGCACCTGCTCTTCGCTCGGAGCGATGCCGCGCTTCTCGAGGTAGTAGGTCACGTTGCTCTTGCCGCTCATCGGGCCGACGGCGATCACCTGCTCCAAGCCGACGAGATCCGCCGGAACGCCCGAGTAGACGCGGTTGGCGAGCCAGTGATCGCCCTTCTTGAAGGCCTTGATCACGGCGGCTGCGTGCACGCCAGTGCCGGTTTCGAAGGCATCCTTGCCGAAAACCGAGTAGTTGGCGGGTATCGGCAGACCGACCGCCTCGCCCGCCAGCCGCACGTAATCCCCGAGCTTGGACAGATCGTTGTCGATCAAGCCAGCGAGCTTGAGGTTGACGAGCAGGAGGTCCATCTCGGTGTTCCCCGCGCGCTCGCCGACGCCCAGCGCCGTGGCGTGCACGCGCGTGGCGCCCGCTTCGATCGCCGCGAGAGAATTGGCGAGGCCCAGCCCCCGATCCCGGTGCCCGTGCCAGTCGATGCCCACATCGACCTTGAGATCTTCGACGATGCTCTTCACAAAGCGGATCAGCGAGCGCACGCCGCTTGGGGTTGCGTGCCCGCAGGTGTCACAGACGCAGATACGCTTCGCGCCCGCTTCGATCGCTGTGGTGTAGAGCGCGCGCACGTCCTCGGGCTTGGCGCGCGTCGTGTCCTCGGTGACGAACATCGTCGGCAAGCCCTGCTTGACCGAAAACTCGACCGCCTCGCGGGAGAGCTTCAGCATCTGCGCCAGCTCCCAGCCTTCGGCATACTGCCGGATGGGCGAGGAGCCGATGAACGCGCAAACCTCGACCGGCACGCCCGTGGCCTGCACCACATCGACGATGGGAGCGATGTCCGTGATGACTGTGCGGCAGGCGACATTGGGCGTGATCTTGAGGCCCTGCATCTCCTTGACGAGCGCCGTGATGTGCTCCCTGGCGCGCGCGCCGGCGCCCGGCAGGCCGACATCCGCCGTGTCGATGCCCAGCTCGTCCATTAGATGAATCAGGCGAATCTTCTGATCGAGCTCGGGATCGCGGGCCGAGGGGCTTTGGAGCCCGTCGCGCAGGGTCTCATCGTCGAATTGGATCTTCTTCGGGCCCTTCGCATCGGGCACGTTCCAGTCGTAGATCAGGTCGTCTTGCTGCATGGCGGGGGGAGAGATTGTAAGACATGGAAGCCGGACGCGCTGCCTTCTAGACTCCCCTCATGTTCGCCTGGTTGCCACAAACGCCTGCTACGCCGCCTCGACCCATAGCCCTGCGAGCTGCCCGCATCACCGTGATCGCCTTGGCCGGGGGGCTGGCCCTGTTCCTCGGCTTCGTCTGCGTCCTGAGGCTCACCGGGCAGGTCGAGCAGCCGACGAGCATCGGAACGCTGCTCGCGTACGTGTCTCACGGCCTCGCAGTCATGCTCCTCACGCCGCTGTTTCTGGTGCGATCCCGCTTCCGCGCCGCGATCCAGCGCCAAGCCGATGAGGTCAGGGAGCATGCAGAGAAAGGCTTGGTCGCGCCGCCCGTCTTTTCGATGACGATCATCAGCGCGGCACTGGTCGAATCCCCGGGCCTGATGGCGACGGTGAGCCTTCTGATCGGAGCTCCGTGGTGGGCGGTCGGTCTGCCGCTCCTGTGCATCCTGGTGATCGGTTTGATGGCACCGTCGCGAGCGACGATCCGGGATGCTGCGCGTTAACTCCGTGTTTGGGCTTGTTTCCCGGGTTTGCGCCTGATCTACACTGAGGAATGCCTTTCGAGCGAGTGTTGAAGTTTGGCGGGGCCGGTCTTGCCGATGGCCCTGCCGTCGAGCACGCCTGTGACCTCGTTCGCGAGCACGGCGGCCGCCGCCCGATCGTGGTGGTCAGCGCCCATCAGGGCGTGACGGAGCTGCTCGACACGGTGGTGCGGGCCGCGGCCCAAGGCCACATCGAAGGAGACCGTGTCCGGATTCGGCACCGCACACTGCTGCGGCAGCTCGGCCTCGAGCCCGATCTGCTCGACCGCCACTTCGCCGAGCTGTTCGCGCTGCTCGAGGGCGTTCGCGCGCGCCGCAAGGTCAGCCCCGAAGAGCGCGATCTGGCGCTTTCCTATGGAGAGCGCATGAGCGCGCGGATCGTGGCCCATGCGCTGCGTGCGCGCGGCACGCTCGCCACGCCGGTGGACGCCTTCGATCTGGGCCTGAGCACCGACTCCAATTACGGCAACGCAGCCCCGAGCCTCGAGTCGCTGACCACGGTCAAGAGCTCGCTCGAAGAGATCACGGGCATTCCCGTGGTGACCGGTTTCGTGGGCAAGGATCGCTCCGGCAACCTCACCACGCTGGGGCGCAACGGTTCGGACCTCACGGCCGCGCTGATCGCCGAGGCGGTCGGCGCGGGCGAGCTGCACCTGTGGAAGACCGTGGGTGGCATGATGACCGCGGATCCCAAGCTGGTGCCCGATGCACGCGTGATCGATCGGCTCGGCTTCGACGAAGCCGCCGAGTACGCCTTCCACGGCGCCGAAATCCTGCACGCCGCGGCGCTGGCACCCGCCCGGCGCGGGGGCGTGCTCGTGCGCGTGCTGGACGTGCGCCATCCCGAGGCCGAGGGCACGGTGATCGAGGAGCGAGCGGGTGAGCATGGCGTGGTCGGCATCGCGGCTCGCAAGCGCATCACGCGGGTGACCATGCCTGTACCTCCCAGCGGAGACCGCAGCGTCTACACGGCGACGCTCTTCGGGGCTCTGGCGGATCAGCGGGTGGAGATCGGACCCGTGCGCATGGCTCGCGATCGGATCAGCGCATCCGTCGCCCCCAGCGCGAATCTGGAGCGTGCGGCTGCGGCTCTGGGGGCGTCTGTGCGCCTCGAAACGGAACTTGCGCTGGTCGCGCTGATTGGGCGCGATGCGCACAACGAGTCGCAGTTCGTGATGCGCGCGCAGGCTGTGCTCGCCGAAACGCAGGTGGAGGTGCTGGAAGCGCACACGGGCAGTCGCGAGTTGAGCCAGGCTTTCCTGATTCGCGTCGGCGACCTGGAGCGCGCGGTGCGGGCCCTGCATGGAGCTTTCCTGCGACGCAACGGCGCGATTCAGGCAACGCGAGCGGCCAACGCCCTCGCGATCGGGGGCGCGCCGCGGGAATGAGTGCCAGGCTGCGCCTCTTTCTGTGGAGCGCAGTGGCGGCACTGGCGGGAGGCCTGCTGCTGAAGCACTTTGTCTTCGACGTTTACCGTGTCGATTCCGCCTCGATGGAGCCGACCATCATGGGCTCGCGCGAGGGCGGCGAGCGGGTGCTGGTTCACTACGGAGCCTTTGTGCCTCGGCGCTTCGATCCAGTGGTTGTCACGCGGCAGGGCGAGGGCAAACCGCTGGTCAAGCGCGCCGCCGGATTGCCGAATGAGCGCGTGCAGATCGTGGGCGGCGATCTCCTAATCGACGGCCGCCGTCTGGGCATCTCGATCCCGCGCCCGGCACCGATATCTGTTCTGGACACGCGTCCGGGAGCCTGGAGCGAGGCTTTCTTCGAGGAGAGCCCCGGATCGCTGCAGCGATCCGGCGCGGAGCTGCGCTTGACGGCCAGCGGGGAACAGGCTGCCCGACTTCTGCTGCGCGGGGACGTGCACGATGACTTCTTCGATGAACAACGCGGTCTGGTGCGCGGCCAGCAGAGCGTCAACGATCTGCTGATCGATGCCGAGTTCGAGCTCGCGCCGGGAGCGGTGGCCGGTTTCGAGCTGACGGATCAAGGCGATCTGTTCCGGGTCGAGATCGCTCGTGGCGCGGAACAGCTCGAGTGCTCGCTGATCCGCGAGGGCGAGGGCGTTCTGGCCGTGCAGCGGCACCCGTCGGGCCGGCGGCTGCGCTTTTTCAACATCGACGACTCGCTGTGCATGCGCATCGACGAGCACGAGGCCAGCGTGATTGCCGGAGGTGAAAACAAGCTCGATCCGAACGATGTCACGGGTGCCGGCAAGCATCTTCAGCCCCGCGTGCGAGTCTGGGTCCGGCAGGGCAGCCTGCTACTGCGCTCGTTCCAGTTGTCGCGCGATCTCTACTACACCGAGCGCGGGGAGTACGCCCGCAAATCCGCCCTGCGTCTGGGGATGGGGGAGTGCTTCCTGCTGGGCGACAATTCGGCTGTTAGCCGGGACGGGCGCGAATGGGGCCCCACCCCGCTGGAGACGATTCTGGGTCACCCGACGCACATCGTGTGGCCCTTGGAGCGCTGGCGGGAATTTCCGGCCCCTCAACCGCTGGAAAAAGCTGCGCGCTAGGGTTGCTCAAGGGGTTCTTGCGGAACCCGGCCGATCTTGGAGGGTTCACGCTGGCGAGGTTGCATGGAAAGCCATTTCGAAGAGGACGCCGGGGTGCGCTGGATGCTGGCTTGGCAGGCCGGTGACGAGCAGGCCTTCGACCAGCTGGTCGAGCGCTATTCGCCGCAGGTCTACGCGCTCCTGACCCGCTTTCTGGGACCCCGAGACAACCGCGAAGACCTCGTGCAGGAAGTCTTCCTGCGGCTCTTGCGGCAACGGGAGCGCTACGAGCCCAGCGCCCGCTTTTCGACCTTCCTTTACCGCATCGTCTTCAATCTGGCGGTCAACCACACGCAGAGAGTGCTTTCGCGCGAGCCATTCACGCTGCCGAGCGGAGAAGGAGAGCCGAGCGAAGGCGCGATGCACCAATTGGCAGACGAGCGCGTGGGGGCTCCGTCAGAGAAACTGGAACAGAGCGACGTCGTCGCGGCGGTGCGTCAAGCGATTGCCTCGCTGCCCGAAAATCAGCGCATGGCTCTGATCCTCGCCAAGTACGAGGAGCTGCCCTATGTGGAAATCGCCGCGGTGCTGGGCTCGAGCGAGAAGGCCGTCAAGTCTCTGGTTCACCGCGCGCGCGAGACGCTTCGCGAGCGTCTCGCCCCGTTCCTGAAGGAGGAGCTGGCATGAAGCCGGAATGCAGAGCTTTCCACTCCGAGTTGCGCGCTGCGTTGGAGCGTCCGGGCACCGCAGGCGAGTGGCGCGATCTGGCCTGGCATCGGCACATGCACGACTGCGCCGCGTGCCGCGATTTGCTGGCCGCTGAGGAGGCGCTGGACGCGCTGCTCGAAAGCCTGCCGCGACCGCAGTTGCCGCCGCGGCTCGCCAAGCGCGTGCTAGCGCGGCTTGCGGCGGGTGCTGCCCCACAAGCGAATCTCGACGCGCTGCTCGATCTGGATCGAGCGCCTGCCGCGCGAGCGGGACTGGCGGAGCGCGTCTTGGCGAATCTGGCGGAGGACCGCGCGCTGGTACGCCATCGCGCTACCGATCTGGACGAGTTGCTCGAGCGGGCTCGCGCAGTCGAGATCCCCGTCGGCCTGGCCCAGCGCACATGCAGGGCGCTGGAGTCCCACCGCACGGCGCAGCCCGTTGGCACGGCGCAGCCCGTTGGCACGGCGCAGCCCGTTGGCACGGCGCAGCCCATTGGAACGGCGCAGCCCGCGCGCACCGTTCCGAGGTTCGCGCTGCGCTGGCGCTGGATGGCGGCAGCCGCCGTGTTGGTGGCGCTGCTGGGCCTCTATGCGCTCGCTCCGCGCACACCCAAGCCCGAGCTTCTCGTGACCCTGAATGACCAGCCCGATCCGCGCATGCTGGAGAACCTGATGCTGCTAGAGGAGTGGGATCTGCTGCGTGGCAGCGATCTTGAGTTGCTGCTTTCCACGCTGCCTGACGGTGACGAGTACCTGCTGGAACTCGAAGCTGACAATGGCGTCTCGAACGAGCAGGGGGGCGAGCCCAAGAAAGGCTGATCCATCATGCTGCGCACTTCTGTACTCCTCCAACTGCTGGTTGCACTCTGCCTGATGGCCGCGGCGGCCTTTGCCTACCAGCGCGGCGAGCCGCATCTGGACCGCATGCGAGAGCGCTGGTCCGCGCTGCCCGAGGTCGACAAGCAACGCCTTCAGGAAAACTGGAAGCGCTTTCAGGAACTGAACCCCGAAGAGCGCCGCATCCTGACCGAGAAGGCGAGCGCTTTTCAGCGGATGCGCGATCGCATCGAAGAGAACCTGACGCCCGAACAACGCACGCGCTGGGCCGGTTTTCCGGAAGAGCGCAAGCGCGAACTGATGCGCGAGATGCTGCAGAGCATTGGCTCGCGCATGCGGGAGAAGTTGCCCGCGGAGATCGTGGAGCGCATGCGCAACGCGAGCCCCGAGCAGCGACGGCAGATCTTTGCCGAGGCCAAGAAGAGCCTGATCGAGAACCTCGTGCGCGAGCGCGGCCTGCCCGAGGGCCTCAGCGCCGAGCGCTGGGCCCAAATGCAGGCCATGCAGCCAGAAGCCTTCTTGGAAGCCGTTCGCGAGCAGTTCCGCTCGCGCATGGAGCGGCAGCGCGCCGAGGGCCGACCGGAATCACGGCGTGAGGGTTTCGAACGCGGCCCGGGAATGCGAAACCCTCGACATGATCATCGCTGGCCGGAGCGCAAGAGTCCGGAGCCGGGACGCCGGCTGGAAGGACAGGATGGCGCGCCGTGGAGCGAAGAGCAGCATCAGCACATGCACCGCATCCGCGATGCGTGGTATCCGCGGCCCGGCGACATCATCGATTTCGCCGACCTCGATCCAAAGACTCGCGCCGGAGCCGTCCGCCAGCGCGTGGGCGCCCGGGTGTTGCAGCGACTGCTCGATGAAGGCCTGATCGACGCATCCGAAGCGGCCCGGCTCAACGCCCTGGCCCCTGAGGAGCTCGAACGGGAATTGCGCCAGCGCATGCCCGGCGGTCCCGAGCGCCGCGGACCGGGCCGCAGGGGCGGCGACGAACGCTGAGCGGAGCTCGTTCGCAATCCGCGCTCGGCGCCACTATCGTGCGCGCTGAGCGATGAGCGAAGCTCCATCTGGAGAATGGGCGTTGAGAGGCTGCATCGGCAGCGTCACCGCGGCGGAACTGCTGCAAGTGCAGGAGCGGGTCGTCATCGACCTGCGCAGCCCGGGCGAACACGAGGAGGATCAGATCCCAGGATCGGTCAACCTGCCGCTGTTCGGGGATGAAGAGCGGGCGCTGGTGGGGCTGCTCTACAAGAGCCAATCGCCCGACGCCGCCTTCCTCCGCGGAATCGAACTGGTCCGTCCGCGCCTCGTGCGGCTAGTCGAGGAGATCTGCAGCCTTGCCCGGGAACCTCTGCCCGCGGGCGATCCGCTGTCGGTGTTCGAAGCGCTCACGCGACAGGGGATGGCGGCCCTCGAAGGCCAGCTCGAACTGCAGCGCGTTCCGGCACTGCCGCACAAGCCGCTGGTGATCCACTGCTGGCGAGGCGGCCTGCGCTCGCGCAGCGTGGTGGCCCTCCTGAATTCGCTGGGCATCACTAGGGCCGTGGTTCTTGAAGGCGGCTACCGCGCCTGGCGCAGCGTGCTGGTGGAGCGCATCGAGCGCTGGGAACCGCCGCCGATCTTCGTTCTGCGCGGACTGACGGGCGTCGGCAAATCGCTGGTGCTGCGGGCGATCGAAGCGGAACGTCCCGGCTGGACGCTGGATCTCGAAGCCCTCGCCGGACATCGCAGTTCGATGCTGGGCGCCATCGGCCT
Organism: Planctomycetota bacterium; assembly: GCA_044359355.1. Taxonomy (GTDB): domain Bacteria; phylum Planctomycetota; class UBA1135; order UBA1135; genus SYGM01. The sequence goes on from JBIKMH010000001.1 coordinate 163,172, forward strand.
GCAGCCGGTAAGCCAGAAGCGCTTTGAGAGTCGGCTCGCTCAGCGCCTCGAGCAGCTGCGCGGACCGTGCGTGGTCATGGAAGGTGAGAGCCGCAAGGTCGGCGACCGCATCATTCCAGTACACATTTTCGCGGCGCTGGAATCGGGTTCGGCGATCGAACTACATGCGCCGCTCGAGAAGCGTCTGCGCATCCTGCGCGAGGACTATCTCGCGACTCCGGCACATCTGCCGGCTCTCGCGGAGGCCATTCGGCGGCTCGAACCGCGCCTCAACCTGCCCGAGGAGGAGCGCGATCTCGCCGCAAAGCTGCTGGCCGGAGCGATCGATCAGGTCACGGAGATCCTTCTGCAGCGGCACTACGACCCGCTCTACCGGCACGCCGAGCGCGGAAAAAAATACCAGCTGCGAATCGACTCCAGTGATCCCCGTGCAGCTGGCCGAGAAGTGCTTCGCTGGATCGAGAGCGCCCTGCGCTAGACTCCCCGCCCCATTGAAGCGCGAATTGACCATTCTTGTTCCCGCGTACAACGAGTCGCGCCGCATCGGCACGACGATCGAACGCCTGCTGGCGTGGGCAAGCGCGAAGCTCGACGCCTTTGAGGTGCTGGTCGTCGATGACGGATCGACCGACGGCACCGCGCAGGTGATTCGGGAGCGTTTCGGCGACGCGGTGCGGGTGCTCCAGCACGCCCGCCGCAGCGGCAAGGGTGCGGCGATTCGAACGGGCGTTCAGGCCGCGCGCATGCCCTGGGTGCTTTTCGCGGACGCCGACCTTTCGATACCCATCGAGGAATTCGAGAAGCTCTGGGTTCGCACGGGCGAAGCCGAAATCGTGATCGGCTCCAAGCGCGCGCCGGGCGGAGAGCTGCGCTATCCGCCCGTGCGCAAGTTTTTGGGCGGCATCGGTCAGAGTCTGATCGCTCTCCTGGTCGTCTCCGGCTTCCACGATACCCAGTGCGGCTTCAAGCTCTACCGCACGGACGTTGCGCGCGAGCTCACCGCCAGTCAGCGCATCAACGGCTTCGGTTTCGATTTCGAGCTGCTGTTCCTCGCCAGGCGCCTGGGATGGAATACGCGCGAAGTCGCGGTTCGCTGCGGACACGTCGGCGGAGGTACGGTGCGACTCTCGAGCTACTTTCGCGTGCTCGGCGAGATCGCGCACCTTCTTTGGAACCGGGTGCGGGGCCTTTACCCGCGTCGGAAAAGCTAGCGCAGCGTGTAGATCTCGCGCGCTTCGCGCCAGCCCTGCTCGAGCGGGGCGCGGTCTCTTGCGGGCAGGGTGCCGAGGAAATCCAAAGCTAGATCCTCGCGCCAGCGGTGCAGGCGGTACAGGCGCATGCCCAGCCCTCGCAGGAAGGACTCGCGCCATTCGGAGGGAACTTCGGCGGCGATGGCGAGACGCAGCTTCGCTTCGTCGAACTTGAGTCCGAGCGCGACGCGGCCTGCCGCCTCGGCCAAAGGTTGGCGCAGGCCCGGCTCCTGCGCCGCGATGCGCTCGAAACCGCTCGCGAGGTCGTGGCCGAAGGCTGGCACGACGGCGAGACCCAGCCCGCGCGCCGCCACGACCTGATCCGCGCCCAGATTGGCGCGGAGCTTGGCGAGCAACTCCTCGAGAGCGCGACCCTGCGCCGCGAAAGCGTGCGCCGCTGCTGGCAGAGTCAGGCGCGGGTCCTCTCGGAAACTGCGCGCGATCAGCAGCTTGTGGGCATCTCCGCCGGGAATGCGGCCAAACAGTTTGTCGAAGTAGATGTCGTACTCCAGCGTCTTCGTGTGCGCCAGAACGGTCCAGTTGGCAGCCAGGGCTCCCGTGCGTCCGCTCTGTGCCAGCCGGGAAAAGTCGAGCAGATTGCCGATGAAGACCAGCCCGATTCCCAAGAGCGCTAGCAGCCGCGCGCTACGCGACCCCTTCGCCGCCAGTTGCTGCACGACGCAGGCGCCCAACACCCCCAGCCACCACAGGGCCGACAAGCGCAGGAAGAACATCCAGTACGCGTACTCGGTTGCCAGACCGCTCAGCAGATAGGAACAGAGGAACAGCACTCCGTACAGACAGGCGAGACGCACCGCGGGGAAGTGGCGGAGGCCCGACCCCATGCCCCACACGGCCATGGCTACGGCCGCCCAATCCCACAGCGCGAACTCCCGCAGCGCCTGAGCGAGGCCGAGCGGGCCGTCGGAGAGCCGTCCGCTGGCGGAATCGACCTGCACGGGACGCAGGGCCGCCATCCCCAGCTGCTGGACGGCGAGCAGCAGCGGTAGAGCCCCCAGAACGAGGCCGCCAAGCCCTTGCAGCCATTCGCGCGGTTGCAGCCGCGCTCGGCGCAGCCACAACACCCAGAGCAGGGCCGCTGCGCTCGCGGGCAGCGTCTGCAGGGAAGCGTACAGTCCGAAACCCGCCGCCAGCCCCAGCTGCAGCGCCGCGCGCGATCCGAAGGCAGCACCCGCCGACAGGCGCAGGGCGCCGTCGAGGATCAGCGTGATCCAGATCAGGCCCTCGAAGTGAGTTCCGAGGCACAACAGCGAGAAACGCAGCGCCGAATCGGGCGCGACCGCCACCAGCAGGCCAGCTGTGAAGGCTGCGCGCTCTCCGATGTGAGTCGCGACGAAGCGCCAGATGACCAGCAGCAGCGCCAGCGAGGTGGTCAGCGCAGCCAGTTTCCCGGCGAGCAGCGATTCGTCGAACACCAGGAAGAAGAGCGCGCGCAGATGCGCCACGACGAAGCCGCCGCCCTCGTGCATGCCGTAGTTGCGCACGAAGTAATCCAGAGGGATGCCGTCGATCAGTGCCTTCCCGCTGACGGCCTTTGCGAACTCCTCGCCGTAATAGAAGACGTCGGAGAGGCACAGGACGAGCGTCGCTCGCACCAGCACCAACAGGAACACGCACAGGATCAGTTGCCGACGCATCTTCGCTTCGAGCAGCGGAAGATAGCGGGCAGCCTCACAGATTGCGCGAGATCAGCGCCAATCCTTCGCGAACCTGCCCGCGCAGCTCGGTGAGGCTGCGAACCGAGCGCAGGCGCCGCCACAGGTAGCCTGGCCGCAGGTAGAAGCGCCGCACCATCGACTTCTTGAGGTCCAGCATCGTCCTTCGGTCCAGCGTGCGCGTCGGCAGGAAGGCGTCCGCTCCGCCCTGATCCATGACCAGATCCTGCGGATCGGCGAGACCCATTTCGACGGCTCGCGCGCGGAAGGGCGTGCCGAAGCGCGGAACCGCCATGTTGAGGCTCATGAAATCCAGATCGAGCTCCAGCGCCAGCTCCAGTGTGCGCCGCAGCGAGGCCTCGTCTTCCTCGGGCAGACCGATGATGAACGTGCCGACGCTGCGCAGTCCATGGCGCTTGACGCGCGCGAAGCCCTCGCGCACGGCATCGGCCTTGTAGCCCTTCTTGTAAGCCGCCAGCACCGCATCGCTGGCGCTCTCCACGCCCATGATCACCGTGTGACAGCCGGCGCGCCGCATCGCCTGCAGCAGCTCGTCGTCGGCCGTGTCCGGTCGTGTGAAGGCGGTCCACGAGAGGTCTCCGCGAGCCTCGAGGGCGCTGCACAGCTCCAGAGCGCGCTGGCGCACGACCCCGAAGGTCTGATCCATGAAGAATATCTCCTTCACGCCGCGCCCGCGCAGATGGTCGAGTTCCTCGAGGACAGCGGCGAGGTCCCGGGTCTTGAACCCCAGCGTTCCGATCACGCAGAAGGTGCACGGATAGGGGCAGCCATAGTCCGTGAGCACGGTTGCGAAGGGCTCCGAACGCGCGAAGGAAAAGCGATAGCCCCGCGCGGGAAACAGCTCGTGACGCGGACGCGGGATCTGGAATGAACCCTTGCGAACGCCCTGCCGGATGCGAAGCGGCTGACCGGCTGCATCGCGGACGGTCATGTCGAGCAGCGCTTCGCGCGAGCCCGCGAGGTAGTGAACGATGTCCTGATTGGAGAAATCGTGCAGTGCGGCCTCGATCCAGGCTTCTTCCAGCAGCCGCTGTTCGCTGCGTTCGTGCAGCACGTCACCGATCACGATCACGCGCCGGCCCAGGGCGCGCTGGAAGCTCAGGAAGTCCCGATCCTCGTTCCAGGAGACCGAGCCGACGAGGCTCACGATCACGTCCGGATTGGCGGCGTCGATGCGTTCCTGGGCGCGGGCGTTCGGCAGATTCTCCGCCATGCAGTCAAGAACTTCGACAGCGTGGCGCTCCGCGAGCGTTCCCGAGAGCGCGACGAGATCGACCGGGTGGAACAGGTAGTTCGACTTGGTCGTCTTCGAGCAGAAGTAGTCGCGAATGTAGACGCGATCACCCGGAGGATTGAGCAGGAGGACCTTCAAGGCTGAAGCTCGCTGGCCGGTCGCTCGATGAGCTGCACGGAGCCCGCACGCAAAGGAATGACCCGCGAAGCCGGGCGCAGCACGCCGTCCCACAGCGCCAGTCGTGTTTCTTCGAGAACTTCGTCGACGGAAATGTTGGTGAGGCACTCGGGCTTGCCGCGCACGCAGTTGGCCACCTTGTTGTCGTGCACGTTGATGCAGGGGCTGCAGACCGGCGGATGCCAGAGGTGCCGCGCTCGCACGCCGATCGGCGCGTACAACACCGGCGTTTCGGGTCCGAAAAGCCCGACCACCGGGGCCCGCAGGCTGGCGGCGATGTGCATGGGGCCGCTGTCGTTGCTGACGACGCAGTCGGCGCGCTCGAGCAAGGCGGCAAGCTCGCCCAAACTGAGTTCTCCCGTGAGGTTGACGCACAGCGATCCCAGATCCGCTGTCCACGCTCCGATCGCGGCCACATAGTCGCGTTCGGAAGGGGAACCGATCAGGAACACTAGCGTCTCGTCGTCCTGCACCAGAGCGCGCGCAAGAGCGGCGAAGTTCTCACGCGGCCAGCGGCGCTCCAGAGAGAGGCGTCCCGCATTGGCGTTGAGCACGACATACGGCCGATCGATGCGCACGCCGCGCGCGAGCAGCTTGGAGCGCAGCGAGTCGCGGGCGCCCGCTTCGATGCGGAAGGCCGACAGGTTGGCGGGTTCAATCTCGGTGCCGTCCTCGCCGCCGGCCAAGGCGCGGAAGTTGCGCGCAACATGCCAGTAGCGGTTGAAGGGCACGCGCACGGGATGCAGTCCGCCCCGCCACACATTCGGCGCGTCAAAACCAGTGCTGGTCGCGGCACCGGTTGCAAAGCTCACAAAGGCCGAAAAGCGCGTGAAGAATTCGAAGTCGTAGACCGATTGAAAGCGGGCGCGGCGCAGCTCGATCACGAGCTTCGCGATGCGCGCGAGCACGCTCAGCCAGCCCAGTGGACCGGGTCGGGCCCGCACGTCGAGCGCCAGAACCTCATCAAAAACGCCCAGACCTTGGGCGAAGCTCTCGTTTTCGCGCAGGGTCAGGAACGTGAGCCGGGCGCGAGGGTGTCGCCGGCGCAGCGCCGCGACCGCCGGCGTCAGCAGCACCAGGCTGCCGATGCCCCAGAACTTGATCAGGAGGACGCGCTCCTGATCGGCATCCCCGACGGAGCTCCGACCCCGGCGCTCCCGCAGCCAGCGCAGGGGCTGGAGCAGCATGCAGACGAGCCACCCGAGCCGCTTGTCGGCTCGCTGGAGGCTCTGCATCGGGATCGAGGACTCCTGCGTCATGGCCCATATCTTACTCGCTCTCGGAACCTGTCCCCGGAGAGTGGGTTTCGCTGTCAGAATGGAAGGGGCTGGCGAGGGGTCGGTCCCCTTGCCGATACTCCCCCAAGGCCCTTGCCGCCGACCGATGCTCCAAGCACTCCTGATTCTCTCGTCGCTCGCGCTGCCCCAGCCCCAGGAAGGGCGCCAGGGCTTTGACGCCATGCTGCGCCGCATGGATGCCGACCTCGACGGGCGCATCAGCCGCACGGAGTTCGGCGGCCGAGCCGCCCTGTTCCGCCGCATCGACCGCGACTCGGACGGCTACCTCACGGCCAAGGATTTTGAAGCTCCGAGCAAGCCTTCGGGAGCAACCATCCCGACGCCGGCAGCCACCGCCGAGGGGCTCGAGTTCTTCGAAAGCCGCATCCGCCCCCTGCTCGCCAATCAGTGCTTCTCCTGCCACAGCGCCGAGGGCGGCAAGATCAAGGGGGGGCTGCGCCTGGATGCGCGCGATGCGCTGCTCGCCGGCGGCGCCAGCGGGCCCGCCATCGTGCCCGGCGATGTCGAGGCAAGCCTGTTGATCCGCGCCGTGCGCTACTCGGATCCGGACTACCAGATGCCGCCGAAGAAGCCGCTTGCTCAGGATCAGGTTCGCGATCTGGAGCGCTGGGTGGAACTGGGAGCGCCTTGGACCCCTTCGCAGACAGACCGGCAGCCGGCCGAACCGGCTGTGGCGCCCGCGGCTTATCCCGAGATTGACTTCGCCAAGGCTCGCGAGTTCTGGGCCTTTCAGGCGCCGCGCCCGCCTGCTGTCCCGGCCAACCCCAAGGACAACTGGTCGTGGACCACGACCGACCGCTTTCTGTGGGATGCGATGCAGCATCTGGGCGTGAGCCCTGTGGCCGACGCGGACAAGCGCACATGGCTGCGGCGCGCGACCCTCGACCTGACGGGCTTGCCTCCGACGCCGGAGGAACTCGACGCCTTCGAGCGCGACCACACGCCCAAGGCCTTCGAAAAAGCCGTCGACCGACTGCTGGCCTCGCCGGCCTTCGGTGAGCGCTGGGGCAGGCACTGGCTGGATGTGGCCCGCTACGGCGAGTCGAGCGGGAAGGAGACCAACATCCTCTATCCGCACGCCTGGCGCTACCGCGACTACGTGATCGAGTCCTTCAACCAGGACAAACCTTACAACCGCTTTCTCGAAGAACAGTTGGCGGGCGATTTGCTTGCGGCGGCCAATGCGGATGAACGCGCGGAGCTCGATATCGCGACGGGCTATCTCGCTTTGGGGGCAAAGGGCCACAACACCCGCGACAAGCGTCAGTTCATGCTCGATGTGGCCGACGAGCAGATCGACGCCTTCTCGCAAGGAATGCTCGGCCTCACGGTCAGCTGCGCGCGCTGTCACGACCACAAGTTCGACCCGATACCGATCCAGGACTACTACGCGCTTGCGGGCATCTTTCTGAGCACGGAGACGCTGTATGGAACGCACCGCAGCAACGGCAACGACTATCCGAGCGGGTTGATCGAGGTCTCGAAGGACGCTCGGTTGCCCAATGGTCCGACGATGCCGCTGTCGACGCGAGCCACGCTGCAGCGATTCGTTGACCAGCTCGAGCGGCGCGAGGAGCGCGCCCAGCAGCCGCGCACGGGCGCCGACGGCAAGCCCGACCCCGTCGCGAACGTCGTTCGACGCGCTCAAATCCAGCAGCGCGAGCTGATCGAGGAGCTGCTGACCCGCTTCGACAACAAGGGCCATGCGCTGGACAACAATCGCCTCGCGATGGGCGTTCGCGAGGGCCGGCCCCGCGATGTCGCCGTGCTGAACCGCGGCGAGCTCGACAAACCCGGCGAACTCGCCAAGCGCGGTTTTCTGCAGGTGTTGACACCCAAAGGCTCGCCCCGCATCGAGAGCGGCAGCGGCCGGGCCGAACTCGCCCGCTGGGTCGTGGCGCCGGAAAACCCGCTGACCGCGAGGGTCTGGGTCAACCGCGTGTGGCTGCACCTGTTCGGCGCCGGCCTGGTTCCGACGCCGGACAATTTCGGACACAGCGGACAGCCGCCGACGCACCCGGAACTGCTCGATTGGCTTGCGCTGCGCTTTCAGGAGCAGGGCTGGTCCACGAAGCAGCTGGTCCGCGAGCTCGTGCTGAGCCGCGCCTATCGCCTGTCCGCCACCCACGATGCCGGGAATGCCGCGAAGGATCCCGATCTGCTGACGCTCTGGCGCTTCCCGGAACGCCGCCTCGAAGCCGAGGCCATCCGCGACTCGATGCTGGCCGCCTCCGGCCGGCTGCAACCCGCGCCTGTCGGCTCCGCGGCGGGCGTGCTCGAAGGGCCCATGCGCAACGAACTGCTGCTCGACGCTCTCACCGCGGAGAAGCCCGTACGCTCGATCTACCTGCCGATCCTGCGCGATCGCCTGCCGGAGGCCTTGAGCGTCTTCGACGGAGCGGACCCGTCCTTTGTGACCGGCGACCGCGACGAAACGCACGTCGCCACGCAAGCGTTGTTCCTGATGAACGATCCGGAGGTGATGGCGAACGCCGACGCGCTCGCGGAGAGGCTGCTCAAGGAGCAGACGGATGACGCTCAGCGCATCCAGAGGGCTTTCGAGCTCGTTCTCGGGCGCCAGCCGAGCACTGCCGAGCAGCGTGACGTGGACGCCTTCCTGAAGTCGTATTCGTCGAGGCAGAGCAAGAGCGGGACGCAGGGCCGAGCCACGCGTCGAGGCGGTCTGTTGGCGGGCACGCCTGGTGCTCCCGCCGATCCGCGGGTCCTGGCCTGGTCGGCCTTCGTGCAGACGCTGTTCGCCAGCGCCGAATTCCGCTTCCTCGGATGAGAGACGACACCATGCAACCCTCGCAGCCCGATTCCTGTTCGCGCCGCTCGACGCTCAAGCTGTTCTCGATGGGCTTTGGCGCACTGGCGCTCAACGCCCTGCTCGCCGACGAGACGCGCGCCGCGCTGCTCGCCGGCGAAGAGCCGCAGAACCCGCTGGCTCCGAAGAATCCGCACCACTCGGCGCGAGCCAGGCGCGTGATTCTGCTCAACATGGACGGTGCTCCCTCGCATGTCGACACTTTCGACTACAAGCCGGAGCTTCGGAAGAACGATGGACGCACCGTGTCGGGACAGTTCCGCCAGGGTGCCAAGTTGATGGCGAGTCCCTGGGAGTTCTCGCAGAGCGGACAGTCAGGACTCTGGATCAGCTCGCTTTTCCCGCAACTGCGGCAGCACGCCGACAAGCTCTGCCTGCTGCGGGGCATGCACACGGATGTTCCGGCCCACCCCCAGGCAGTGTTGAAGGCGCATACCGGCTCGTTCCAGTTCGTGCGGCCCTCGCTGGGAGCCTGGACGCTGTATGGCCTTGGAACGGTCAATCAGAACCTGCCCGGCTTCGTCTCGATCAACCCGGGCCGCGGCGGCGCGCAGGTGCACGGCAGCGCCTTCCTCCCGGCCACCTTCCAGGGCTTGCCGATCCGCAACGCGGCGCGGGCCTTGCGCGGGAGCGGCAATGAGCCTGTGGCGAACATCGCCAACGCGCGCATGGACGAGAAGGCGCAGCGGGCGCAGCTCGACCTTTTGGAGAAGCTCCACCGCGAGCAGGCTCGCAACCAGCGCGAAAACGACGAGCTGGAAAGCGTCATCCAGAGCTACGAACTCGCGTTCCGCATGCAAGCTGAGCTGCCGGGACTGATCGATCTCTCCAAGGAGAAGAGCGAGGTGCTCGACGCCTACGGAATCGGCGGGGAAGACACGGACGGGTTCGGCCGGCAGTGCCTCATGGCGCGCCATCTCGCCCAGGCGGGCGTGCGCTTCGTCGAGGTCACGCAGGGCGGCTGGGATCACCACCGCAACCTGCGCAATGACCTCGCGGAGTCGGCACGCAGGATCGACCAGCCCGTGGCGGCGCTGCTGGCCGATCTGGAGCGCACGGGTCTGCTGAAGGACACGCTCGTGATCTGGGCCGGCGAATTCGGCCGGACACCCTACGCCCAGAACGGCGACGGCCGTGACCACAACCACAAGGGCTACACGACCTGGATGGCAGGGGGCGGAGTCAAGGGAGGTTTCTCGTACGGAGCCACGGACGAGAACGGCATCGAAGCTGTCGAAGGGCGCCTGTCGATCCACGACTGGCACGCGACCATCCTGCATCTGCTGGGTCTGGATCACGAGCGACTGACCTACAACTACGCTGGCCGCGATTTCCGGCTCACCGACGTGCACGGCGCGGTTGCGCACGACATCCTCGCCTGATTCGCAGTCGCGCTGCGCTTGTCGGCGCCCCGTGCAGTCCCTATCCTCTCGGCTTGGTCCGGAGGGCATCCGGACTCCCAGGAAGGTCGGCCTGCATGTGCGGTTTCATCGGTATCTACGGTCCTGACGGCATGGACGTCGCGGGGGAGATCTACGAAGGTCTGCTCGCGGTTCAGCACCGAGGGCAGGATGCGGCGGGCATCATCACCTTCACGGACTCCTTCCACGTCAAGAAGGGGCTCGGGCTGGTGCTCGAGATCTTCAACGAGAAGAACATGCCGCGCCTGCGCGGGCATCTGGGCGTCGGGCATGTACGCTATCCGACCGTCGGACGCGGCAGCAAGGACGACGCGCAGCCCTTCCACCTGACTTTCCCGGTCGGAGTCGCGATGGCTCACAACGGAAATGTCACCAACTTCGCCGAGTTGCACGAGAAGCACTTCAAGAAGAGCGGCACGCGCCTCAACTCCTCTTGCGACGTCGAAGTGATCCTTTACGCCTTCGCCATGGCTCTCAACGAGCGCATGCGGCCCGGACATCTGGTCGACGCCGAGGACGTCTTCTACGCGGTCGAGCGCGTCTACCGGGATGTCAAGGGCGCCTACTCGGTCGTGGCAGTGCTGCCCGATGTCGGCATGGTCGCCTTTCGTGACCCGTACGGCATTAAGCCCTGCGTTTTCGGCGAGAAGACCACCGAAGAGGGCCCGTGGTTCGCCTGCGCGTCCGAATCGACGGTGCTCGACGTCAACGGCTACCGCCGCAGCTTCGACCTGCAGGCCGGCGAGGCCGTGTTCGTCGGCACGGACCGCAGGATCCTCCGTCGCAAGCTCGCCAGCAAGCCGCATCGGCCCTGCATTTTCGAACTCGTCTACTTCGCGCGACCGGACTCGCTGATCGACGACATCTCCGTGTACAAGACCCGCCGGCGTTTCGGCGAGGCGATCGCTCGGCAGTGGCTGGCCGAGAAGGCGCCCATGCCGGATGTCGTGATCCCGATCCCCGACAGCTCCCGCGACGCGGCTCTGGCGATGGCGATGGAACTGGGCCTGCCCTACCGCGAGGGCTTCGTGAAGAACCGCTACATCGGGCGGACGTTCATCATGCCCAGCCAGAGCAGCCGCCAGACCTCCATCCGCCGCAAGCTCAATCCGATCCCGCTCGAATTCGAGGGCAAGAACGTCGTTCTCGTCGACGACTCGATCGTGCGGGGCAACACCGCCGCTCGAATCGTGCGCATGGCGCGCGAAGCCGGAGCGAAGAATGTCTACTTCGCGTCGACTTCGCCGCCGCTGATCGCGCCGTGTCCCTACGGCATCGACATGGCGACGAAGACTGAGTTCGTGGCCACGGGTCGCGACATCGCCGGCATCGCCAAGGTGCTTGGCGTCGATCACCTGCTGTACCTCGACCGCGAGGCGATGAACGAAGCGGGTCGGGCCGGCAACCCCAAGGTCGACAAGTTCTGCAATGCCTGCTTCACCGGCGAGTACCCGACAGGGGACATCACGCTGGAGCGCATGAACAAGATCGCCGAAGAGCGCGTCAACTCTCAGAGCACGGGCGCTCCGGCGGGCTCGAAGGCCTGAATCGCCGCGGCGCGATGAAGGTGCTGATCACCTCGCCGGTGTTTCCGCCCGATCTCGGCGGTCCAGCCGTCTACGTCCCCAGCCTGGCCCGTTTCCTGCTCGAACGAGGCCATGAGGTGCGCGTCGTGGCCTTCTGCGCCGACAGGTTCCCTCAAGGACATCCCTTTGCGGTGGTGGCGATACCGCGCGGGCCGCTTCCGCTGCGCTATCTCAAAGCCTTCTTCGCCGTCTGGCGCGAGTCGGGCAAGGCGGATGTCGTGTATGTCAACGAGCACTTGGCGCTGCTGCATGTTCTGGCGGCCAAGCTGCGCGGGAAACCGGTGATGATTCGCATCATGGTCGACGGGGCCTGGGAAATCGCGCACCGCTACGGTTGGTGTGACGGCGATGACATCAATGTCTTCCAGACGAAGCGTTACGGCTGGAAGGTCCGCGTGACGCGCTTCCTGCAGCGCCGCTGGTGGAAGTGGAGCGACCACATCATCTCGTGCTCGGAATTCCTGCGTCAAATTTTGGTGCGCAACTACGGAGTACCCGGCGAGAAAGTACAGCGCGTCTTCAATGCCTACCATGGCCCGGACCCCGATTCGCTCAACCTAACCCCTGAAGCCGCCCGCGCGCAGCTGGGTCTGGATCCTTCGAAGCGCTACCTGCTGACGATCTGCCGTCTGATGGTCTGGAAGCGCGTGGACGTGATTCTCGAGGTGCTGGCGAAGCTGCCGGAGGATGTCCAGCTGCTGATCGCGGGCGACGGCGACATGGAAGGTCCGTGGAAGGAGTTGGCGACTCGTTTGGGCGTCCAGAATCGAGCGCACTTTCTGGGCAATGTGCCCCACAAGCTGATTCCTGCCTACATCCGCGCAGCCGATGTGTTCGTGCTCAACAGCGAGTACGAGGGCCTCTCGCACACGCTGCTCGAAGTGCAGGCGCTGGGCACGCCGATCATCGCCAGCGCCGTCTGCGGCAACCCGGAAGTCGTGATCGAGGGCGAAACCGGGCTGGGCTGCGACCCTCACGATATCGAAGGCCTGAAGCGCGCGGTCGAGCGCTATCTCGGGTCCGCCGAGCTGCGCGAACGCATGGTCCAGGGCGGCCTCCGCAGGCGCGCCGAGTTCGACCGCACGCGAACCTTCTCGCAGGTCGAAGAGGCGCTGCAGCGTCTGGCGAATGGAGCGCGTTGAGCCAGATCTGCCGCGCTGGCTGCAGCGCGGGCTGTGGGTCTTTTCGGCGCTGGCCCTGCTCGCCACCTTCGCGCGCATGTTCGCCGGCGCGGACTTCATGGACGAGGCGTTCTACGCCGTGCTGGCCTGGCGCTTCGTGCTGGGGGACACGCCTTTCGTCGACGAGATCAACCCAGTGCAGACGGCAGCGCTGATCACGCGCCCGTTTGTCGAGGTCTACACCCGGATCGTCGGCGACACGACCGGCCTGCTGCTCGCGCTGCGCATGCTCTGGTTCGGCGGCAATCTTGTGCTTGTCGCGCTCGGCTGGCGCGTGCTGCGCCGCCACGCGCCCTCCGCGCTCGCCGGCCTGTGTGCTCTTTTTCCGCTGCTGCTCGTCCCGATCGGCCTGCCCGCGCCGAGCTACAACACCTGCGCGTCGGGGTTCTTCGCAGCGGGCCTGTACATCGCGCTGCTGGCGCTTCGTCCGGGGAATCAACCGCGCTGGCTGCTGGCAGCGGGCGCATGCCATGCCCTCGCCTGTGTGGCGCTGCCCACCTACGCCCTCGCGATCCTGCTGTTCGCGCTGCTGACGCTGCGGGCCCGCGCGCACTGGTGCCTGTGGCTGGCGGGCGGACTCATCGCCGTGCTGCCTCTCGCGAACGATCTTCTGCGCATCGGACCTGCAACACTGGGCTATGTCTCCAACTACTGGGAGCGCGAGCGCAGCTGGTCGGAGCACACACTGGAAGTTCTTCGGCAGAGCGTGCAGCTGGTGCCCTCGCCAGCGTGGCTGTGTGCGGCGCTGCTGCTGTTGCTGTTCGCTCTGCGCTTCGCTCGCGGACGCTCGGGTGCTCCCATCGCCATCGCGAGCGTCGTCCTGCTGGTCTGCTGCTACGCGGATCGACGCTGGGCAAGTTCCGTCAGCTTCGCGAGCCTCGTGGCCCTGATCGGGGTGCTGATGGTGCGTTTCCTGCGTCCGCCCGCAGAATTGACGCGCAGCCTGTTCTGGCCCTCGCTGCTCGGCCTGCTGGTCGCCGCCTTCACCAGCGGCAATGGCCTGATCAACGGCGCCTTCGGAGGATGGCCGGCCGCGATGCTCTCGATCCTCTGGCTGGGTCTAGCCGCGCGGGACTACTGGAGCGTGCTCGCGCCCTTGTGCGGATCGCTGCTGCTGCTGTTCGCGCAGCGGCAGCCCTACAACGAGGATCTCATCACGCGCTTTGACGAGCGCTTCACGGACGGACCCTACAAGGGGCTGTGGACCTCCAAGGACAAGCGCGGCTACCTGGACGGCATCCGCGGAGACGTGCGTGCCGTCGTCGACGAAACCAAGCCAATCCTGTTCGCGCACCAGTTCCCCGCGGGTTATCTGTTCACGCGCTGCCGTCCGGCCACCCACACGAGCTTCGGGCTGCTGCGCGTGCCCGGCGAGCTGCCGCCCGCGCACGCTGCCCGCATGCGTGAGGACATCGCCTTCCGGGTGGAGACCGGCATGCTGGTCGTGCGCATGCGCATGTTCCAGGTGCAGTGGGATCGGCGCTACGAGTGGCCCGACACCGGCGGCGACGAGTGGATTCAGGCACAACAAAGGCTGGTCAAGAGACCGGCATGGTCCATATATCGGGTGGAGCGCTAGCAGCGCCCTACAGCTGGTGGTGGAACTCCTTTCCGCACAGCCCGTGGATCCCCGCTCATAACTTCTAAGGAAGCCCTCAGCACCGACCGACCGAGGTGCCGGGAGGGCCGATATACTCCCAGCAGCACCATGAAAGTCCTCTTCCTAGAAGAATATCTGCCGCAGGAAATGCTCGGGATCATGTACCTGTCCCGGGCCATCAAGGACGCCGGTCACGAATCGAAGGCGCTCTTCATCCCCGACAAGGAATGGGTGGAGAAGATCACGGCGTACAAGCCTGATGTGGTCTGCTTCTCGGTGACGACAGGCATGCACCTTTACTACGCCGATCTGGCGCGCAAGGTGAAGGCCGTCCTGCCCGACACGCTGACCGTCTTCGGAGGACCGCACCCGACCTTCACGCCGGAGTACATCAACACCGAGGGCGTTGACGCGATCTGCCGCGGCGAGGGCGAGGGCGCGATCGTGGAGCTGCTCAACCGCATGCGCGATGGCAAGCCCTACCTCGACTGCCAGAACTTCTGGTTCAAGGCGAAGGACGGCACGATCCACAAGAACGAGGTGCGCGAACTGGTCAAGAACATCGAGGATCTGGGCTTCCCGGACCGCGACGTCATCTACGAGGCGGGTCCGATCTACCGCAACACCGACCGCAAGGTCTTCGTGACGCAGCGCGGGTGCCCGATGCCCTGCTCCTTCTGCTTCCACCACGCCTGGAAGAAGAAGGTCTACGGAGCGCGCAACTCCGAGTACGTCCGCAAGCGTTCGGTGAGCCACGTGATCGCGGAGATCAACGAGGTTCGCAAGAAATACAACCTGAAGTTCGTTCACTTCGTCGACGACATCTTCAACCTGCGCAACGACTGGCTGGAGGAATTCGCGGAGCGTTTTCCCAAGGAGGTGGGCTTGCCCTTCGACGCGATCCTGATGGCCAACATGACCACGGAGCGTCACATCGAACTGCTCAAGAAGGCCGGCTGCGTCTACGCGCGCATCGCCTTCGAGGCCGCCAGCGACTACGTGCGCAATGCCGTGTTCAAGAAGCACACCACGCGCCAGCAGCTCACCGATGCGGCCGGGTGGATCAAGAAGTACGGAATCCGGCTCGGATCGCTCAACATGCTCGGCGGCCCCGGCGGCACGATCGAAGACGAGTTCGAAACCGTCAAGCTGAACATCGAGTGCAAGGTAGACCACCCGCTGGTCTCCCTGATGCAGCCTTACCCCGAGTTCGAGATCGCCGAAATGGCGAAGGACATGGGCTACTCGGTCGCGGGCTACGACGACTTCCCGGTCAAGTTCAACCGCACGACCTCGATCCACCTCGAGAACAAGCACGAAGTCGAGAACCTCCACAAGCTGTTCCCGCTGATCGTGCGTTTCCCTTGGCTGATGAAGCTGGCGCCGCGCCTGATCAAGTCGAAGATCATGGCCAAGCCCTACCTGATCATGTACATGCTGTACTCGGAGTGGATGGTGGCGGAGCAGGCCAAGATCTATTCCACGGCGCAGGGCCTCAGCGGACCGCGCTACTGGACGATCACGGACTTCGTCTACCGTCTGGGCACCAAGGGCGTCCTGCGCGTGTACCAGGTCTTCTTCGCGCGCTTCATCGACCGCTTCTTCACGCCCAAGCAGATCCAGGTCTCGCTGCAGATGGGTGACGAGCGCGTCGTCGCGCACATGGACTAGTCGCGATCCGTGCGGAACGGAGCCAGCGGGAGACCGGCTCCGTTCCACAGATTGCCTTCGCAGGCTTCGCACCAGCCATAGCGGACAGCCTTGGGCTCGGGCACCGCATCGCTCCACAGCTCGATCGTCTCGCCGATCAACGCGGCGTTGGCGCTCACGAAAAGCAGGTCCGCGCCAGCCACCTGGAAGTGCGCCGGGGCTCCTTCGGAGCGCAGACCCTGGGCGTGGCTGAGGTGGATGCGGGCCTTGCCGCCGGAATAGACGACGGACAGAAACTCTGGAGAGTCCGCCTGCCGCTCCAGTCCGTGGATGCGCTGCAGGGCAAGGTCGGCCAGCCTCCGGCCGACAACCTGCTTGCGGATAGGATGAATGTCGCCGGGGTCGCCCACGTCCATGCTGACCACCATGGCGCTGTCGGGCAGCAGTCTGCGGGTCAGGTCCTGCTGCTCGCGCAGCCGTGCGGTCAGCTCGCCCCTGTCTTGATAGTCGTAGGGTGCGATCTGAACGAAATAGAAGGGGAATGGGCCGCACTCGAACTGCCGCCGCCAGTCCGACACCATCGCGGCGACGTGCTCGGCGTAGTCCTTTGCCCCGCGGTTGGACTCGCCCTGATACCAGAGGGCGCCACGAATCGTGAACGGGACGAGCGGAGCGATCATCGCGTTGTGGAGCGCGCTCGCGGTGTTTTGGTGCAGCGTTGGAACGGAGGGCCAAGGCGGCAGATCGGCGAGCTTCATTCCCACTTCCATCGAC
The DNA here is from genome assembly GCA_044359355.1 of Planctomycetota bacterium. Lineage (GTDB taxonomy): Bacteria > Planctomycetota > UBA1135 > UBA1135 > SYGM01. The sequence goes on from JBIKMH010000001.1 coordinate 179,867, forward strand.
CACTCGCCGGCCAGCATCAGCGGGGCGCTGTCATCGTCGGCCGGATGCGCACGCAACTCTTCCGGGCGCCCGACAAGGCCTCCACCCCCGCCCGTGTCGAGCACGCGCACGCACAAGAGGGTCGGGCCCGCCTCGACCTTGGAACCGGGAACGACATAGCGACGTGGAGTGGCCCACATGCCGTCAGCTTCCGGTCCGCTGATCAGGGTCTCGCCCAGCCAGGTGGTGTCGATGTCATCGATGGCTCCCAGCTCGATCATCAGATCGCGGCCGGCCCACTCCTGAGGGATCTCGAGCGTCCGCCACAGCAGCACGAACCCGTCGAAGCCGCCCAGCTCGCCCTTCCATTCGCCGGGCACGCGCAGGCTGCGCGAGCTGACCGGCAATTCCGGGCGGGAGTGAGCTTCCTTGGTGCCTTTGCCGGGGAACGCGGTCTCCACGGCTCGATCGAAGCCCTCGCGCCAGGCTTGCGCCGCTCGTGTTCGGGCAGCCTCGGGATCCGCGGCGATGCTGGTGACCCAGTCGAGTTCGCCGAGGCAGCTCTTCAGCGAACGGAGAACCTCGCCGCGGCACCACGCTTCGACGCGAGTGCCGCCCCAGTTGGTGGAGATGATGCCCACCGGAACCCCCAGGGCTTCGCTGAGCTCGCGGGCATGGAAGTAGCCCACGGCCGAGAAATCCGCGACGGTCAGCGGCGACGCGACCTCCCACTTTCCTCGGCAGTCCGCCATCGGCGCCGCCGCCACCGCGTTCATGAGCTCGAACTCGCGGATCAGCGGCGTGTGCGCTCGCTCGACTTCCTTCTGCCAGTCGAGGATGCCCGGAGAATCGCTCTGCGGGCCGATCTTCCATTCCATGTTCGACTGACCGCTTGCGATCCAGACCTCGCCCAGCAGCACATCGTTGAGCTCGACGCTGTTCCGGCCGCGCAGCCGGATCACGTGGGGTCCGCCCGCCGGGCCGGTGGCGAGGCGGAATTCGAATCGACCCGAAGCATCAGCGACGGTGCGCATGGGCGCCAGAAAGGCCGTGCTCTCCACGGCGATCTCCTCGCCGGGTTCGGCCCAGCCCCACAGCGCAATCGTGCTCTCGCGCTGCAGCACCATGTGATCCGAGAAGATCGCGGGCAGACGGAGCTCTGCGGCAGCCGGAGCAGCGATCAGAGCAGGCAGCAGCAGCAACAGACGCTTCATGGGCCACCTTCTACCACAGGGGCTCCGGTCAGCTGCGCGAGTTCCGAAAGCGCAACACCGGAGCGGGGGTCACGCGCCATGGCCGTGGCCCAATCCATCGTGAATCGCGCATTGATCTCGCTCAGCGGATTGAGGGCCGTGGCCAGGCTGCCGGGCACGCGGTGACGCCAGGCATCGATGCCGAAAGGTCCGCGGTATCCCCGTGCATGCAGCGCCCGTCCGACGCGCTCCGTCATCGCCTGCAGTGCCTGATCGTCGGCGCTCGAAATCGAGCTTCCGTCGACCCGCTGCGTCTCCAGCCAAGCTCCGTGTTCCGTCGTGGTCTGGGCGCAGGGCTCCGAGATCGAGATCGTTCCGTCGGCACGCACCCATGCGGAGCGGGTGTATTCGCGCACGATCTTGACCCAAGGCTCGATCGTCAGCGGACCCATGCGCAGACTGGCTTGCAGCCACGAACACTCGTCGCTGGAGGGTTTCCCGCTGTGCAGTCGTCTTCTTCCGCGCCCTGCGGCGCCGAACTCGCGCCGCACGAGCCAGCCTCGCTCGGCTGGCAGGGCAAGCAGCACCAGCGCCGCTTCCAGATCGGATACGCAGTGCTTGACGAAGCTCCCGGGCGCATGTTCCGCGCGCAGCGCTGCGCCGAAGGGCCGCGCGTTGACCGAGCGCAGCTGTTCGAGCGGCGGCACCTGCATCGGAACAGCACCTGCGCTGCGCAGCATCGCCAGCGCACGCGGGGTGGGGCACCAGGCGAAACCCGGCCAGCCGCGCACCCGCTCCAACTCCGGGCCGCGACGCTCGAGGAGCTGCTCATCCAGAACCACATCCCGCGGGCCGGTCAGCGTGCCGATCAGGCGCTGGCGCTCGCGCGCGACGATCTGCCGCAGCTGCTCGGTGGGAGCGTAGCTGCGGGTCGCCGCCAACTCGCTCTCGGCGTCCAGATTCAGCACCCAGACGCGTCCGATCGGCTCGAGCCCGCTCACGGATCGCGACGGATCGCCGTCGAGGGCTCCGCCTCCAACTGGCGCAGGAACTCTTCGTTCAATCCGGCCCGCACGCGTGCTTCGCGATTGAGTGGTTTGCCCTGCAGCACGGCCGGGGAGAGCGGTTTGGGCAGGCACGCTTTCCAACGCGCGTAGTCCATGGGCGCGCCGCTGAGCCGCTCGAACCACAGCACGGCGAAGGCGACGTGTCCGATCTCCTCGCGTTCAATGCGCTCCAGCACCTCAGCACTGCGCTCATCACCCGCGGCGCGAAACAGCGGTGCGAAGCGTGCGCTGTGTTCGAGGTTGGCGCCTTCCAGACCCAGGCCTTGCAGCGCCACGAAGGCCGCAGCGCTTTCGCAGGTGGGGACGCGTTCCCAGAACCAGTCGCGCACCGGGAAATCTCCGGGACGAAAACCCAGCTGTTCGAGCCGCTCCCGGTAGAGGGCCAGATGTTCCAGTTCCTCGAGGCACAGCCGGATCAATCCTGCGCGGAAGGGACGCGGGGTCTGGGGGAAGGCGAGCACCGCCCACGCGAACAACTCGGCAGCCTGCAGTTCGTGGTGTAGGAACGTATGCAGCAACTGGGCGCGGACGCGCGGCTGCCGCAGTGCCGCGCCTTTGGGTGTGCGCGGGCTGCGCTCGATCCACACGAGCCCCGGCGGACGCGCGGCACGCAGGACCCGGCGAGCAGGGGCCTGGTTCTCAAAATGCGCCTCGTGGCGCGGGTCCGGCGGCGGCGGGGGGCGGAGCTTGCCGTCCCAATCCTGGGCGAAAAGAAACTCCCAGCACCATGCTTCGATCGTGCCGGCGGGGGGGGGTGTAGGCAGAGGTACCACGCAAAGGGATGGTACGCCCGGCGGGATTCGAACCCACGACCTGCAGCTCCGGAGGCTGCCGCTCTATCCAGCTGAGCTACGGGCGCCCAAAGGGGGGGCGCATCGTACCAAGCTCGAGCCGCTCCAAGGTGTCCCCGCCCCCGGGAACCGGCGAAAGAACCTCGCCCGGCAGGCCGTCGTGTCCGTCCCCAGCCGTTGCTATCACTACACCAAAGTCCAGAAACCCTCGTTAGAGGCCCCCCGTTTCTTGGGTAGGGTCTAGAATTCACGAAGGGCGTCCTCAGGACTTCCTGCTCTTCGTCCTCTCTCCGGTTCTTGCCCATGAGATCTCTCAGCCGACCCCAGCTTTCGCGCGTTCTACCCGTGCTGGCCCCTGCAGCGGCGATCGCAGCCCTCGGCGCCCTGTGGGCGTGGGAATGGAATCATCCCGCGGAGCTTCTGGCGCACGAGAACCCGTACACGATCGATTTCGATGGTGACGGCCTGGTCGACGCTCAGGAGCCGATTCTCGGCACCAACGGTCTGCGGGCCGACAGCGATGAGGACGGCTACAGCGATCTCGAGGAATTCGCACGGGGCACCTCGCCGCTGTTTCCGCAGGACACGCCCGTGGTCGAGCGCCTGCACATCGGCCTAACTTGCCGGGGCGGAGATGAAAATCTGCATGCCGTGCTGGCGGTGTATCTGCCGCAGGGAGACCTCCGTGATGTGGGTGTCGATGGCGGTGTCCTGATCAACGGCAATCGCTATCTGTCGCTCAGTCAGCTGATCCTGATTTCCAACGCACGGCTGCGTTTTTATGGTGCGGCGAAGCCCAACGCGAAGATCGTCGTGTTCGACTTGCCGTTCTCGCCGCGCTACGTGCGTGCGCTGGGCGAACTGAGCCTGTTCGGCGTGGTGCGTCACACTCCCGGAGGCACGATCGCCTCCGCGGACGCCAAGCGGCTGGTCGCTTTCGGATCGGTCATCGCGCTGCAAATGCAGAACCCGCTGATCCTCACCACGGGCGGGCTGCAGGGCGGTACCACGACCGGCGCGGGCTCATCCACGGGCCTCAATCTGGGGTCGATCTACGTGCCCCTGCCCGTCGCCGGCAGCAACGGTGGAGAGAGCTACTGGTCACCCGGCCAGGTCTGTGTGCAGCAGACCCAGACCGTGGCCTTGAGCGGCGCCACTCTGACGCAGGAAGTCGTGGCTGCCGAGTGCCAGTTGGGTTGGGACGGATTCTGCCCTCCCGATTGCTCGAGCAGTGTCGGAAACACCTACACGACCCTCGATCCGACCCTGCTGATCGGCGGCTAAAGGGGGCTCAAGCGGGTATCTTCCGGAGTCGTTTTGGCGCCCCGCCCCCCCCCTCACCGTGCCGGCAACGCCCCCGGCGCTCACGCGGCCCGCGGAAAACGGGAACCCTGAGCCCCTCGCACCCGTCTTCTTCCCTGTCGCCCCACCCCTCGCATGAAAGCTGATCCCGATCGCAGCCTCGTGGAAGCCTGCCAGTCCTCACGGACCAACGGCTTGGAGGGTGCGTTCCGTGATCTGTACGAGGCCTACAAGGACCGGGTCTACAACATCTGCTACCGGATCACCGGCAACGCTAGCGACGCGCTCGATGCCTCACAGGAGACCTTTGGCATCCTGTTTCGCAAGATCGGCGACTTCCGTTTCGAGTCCAAGTTCTCAAGCTGGGTCTATCGCATCGCCGTCAACGCCAGCATCGACCTCAAGCGGCGCAGCGGTGCGCGCCAGACGAGCTCCCTCGAAGCGGCCGAGGAAGGTGGAAACGAATCCGTCCAAGCCCACTTGCGGGATGAGCGCGTCGAAGCGCCGCTCGCGGCCGCTTCGCGCCATGAGTTGGAGCACGAGGTGCACTCCGCCATCGGCCGACTCTCGCCCAAGATGCGCGCCATCACAGTGCTGCGCTACGTGGAAAACCAGTCCTACGAGGAGATCGCGGAAACGCTCCAGATCTCGATCGGAACCGTCAAGTCGCGCCTTTCTCGGGCGCACGAAGCCCTGGACCGGGAACTGACCCCGGTGCTGGACCGATACTACTTGCGTTGAGAGCTCGCCATGCATTCCCCCTGTCCCCACGACCCTGAAATCTTCTGGCAGCACGCCGCAGAGCCCGATGCTGCGCTTGCGCAGCACCTCGGCCAATGCTCAGGTTGCGGAGCACGAGCCGCACATGCGCGCGCGTTGGTGCGCACGCTCCAAGGTTTGGAAACCCAGCGTGCGCCTCGCGAGTTGGAAGGCGCCGTGGTGGCCGCGCTCAACGCCGGCGCGCGTCAGGAGCGGGCCGTCGCGAGCCTGCGTGCTCTGGAGCGCGCCAGCGTTCCCGGCGAACTGGAAGAGCGGGTCGAAACGCTGGCGCTTTGGCCGCAGGAATTGTCCGCCCCTGTAGAGTTGGACCAACGCCTCGATCAGGAGCTGCGCGCGCCCGCCCAAGCGATGTCGCAGCGTTTCCTCGCCAAGCTCGACCGCCTGCGCGCGCCCCCGGTTCTGGAGAGGCGCGTGGCGGCAGGCTCCGCTGAGGGGCGGCGCCGCGCGCTCGCCATCGTGGGCGGGCTGCTGCTTCTGATCGCTCTGGGGTCACTGACGGTCCAACGCTGGAGCGCCGACCAGATCGAAGCGCCGCAGCAGCGAATGGCGATCCGATGGCAGGTCGAGACGGTGGAGTCCGCCGAAGATCTGGATCCGATTGCGCGCGCCCTGATCGGCGGCTTGAGCGGCGGCGCCAGCGAAATCGTCGGGAAGGAGCGGCTGTGAGCAAGCACTTCCTGCTCCCCTTCGCGCTGCTTCTGTGTCTGCCGCTAGGTTGTTCCGGCGGAGCGGACGCCAATTCGACCGAGAATCTGGGCCTCTCGGCCGGCGGCCCGATGCCGGGCTTCCTCGAGCGCATGCCCAGAGCGCCTTTCACCACCCGGTACTACGCGCGCCGGCATGTGACCCAGCTGATCTCGAAGCCGGGTGCTCCGGCTCAGATGCTCGAGTACACCGAACGGGTCTGGTCGGATGGACAGGGTGGTTTCCGGGTTGAGGCCGAGCAGCTGATTCAGCCGTCCCTGCCTCCCGCGCAGCACAACCTCTTCCTGCTCCTGCAGACCGCGCGCGAGGGCTTCATGTACCGCGTGCGCGACTTCCGCATTCAGGATCTCCCCACGTTCCTGCGCGGCTACTCGATCCGGGTTGTCGGTTCGCACCTGTCGGTCGCTGGCCAGCCCGTCGAGCGCCTGGAAGTCACGCCCCGTGCTGGCTCAGGTTACCACACGCTCGATGTCGTGCCCCAAACCGGCCTGGTGCTGCGCTGCGTGCAGTACGACGCCAACGCCGTTGAGATTGGGCGCGTCGAAACGCTGGAGTACAGCGCCAATCCGGATCTGTCGCAGGTGACGCTGCATCAGGAGCTGCCCGTTCAGGATCTGGATCTTGCCAACACGGCTGCGCAGCTCGGTTACGAACTGCGCGCACCGACCCTCGTTCCGGATGGCTTCGAACGCACCAAGTCCGAGCGCGTCGACCTCGGCGGCGAGACTTGGGCGCGCCTGTCCTACACCGACGGAGCCGATCAGTTGTTCTTCCTCCATCGTCGAACCGGCGGCGGCCTGACGATGAACGACCCGCTGACGGCCCACAGCCTGCGGGTGTTCAATGTCGGACCTTGGACGATCCTGGACGCCAAGGTCAATCACCACCGCTTCCTCGCGGCCGGTCGGCAGTCCAAGGACCAACTGCAGATGATGATCGAGTCGGCGCTTCCCTGATTCCTTCGGAAGCGTCGGGCCCCGGTCCCCTTTCGGCTGGGAAGATCTTTCTGCCGCACCGGTCCGACCCGCATGGGTCCTCGGGGGTAGCTTTGTTTGGAAAGCCACCGATGAATCAAGACCCCCTCAACGAGCCGTTTCAGGAGTCCGTGCTCGACTCCGCCGAATACCGCGAACGCCTGATGCGCAAGCTGAACTGTCTGATCGCCGTGCTCGAGGTGGCCACCGCCAAGGTTCGCAAGAACATCCAGGAGCCGACAGCGGATGTCGAGCGGCTCAGCCGGATCGAAGGCAACCTCAGGAGCACGCTGGATGTGTGTCTGCGGGCCCGTTCGGCGCTCGAGCGCCGCGAAGCCCTGCCCAATGAGCTTTCCGCCAATCTCCATCAGGTGATCTCCGACAGCCGGCTGCTGCAGGGTGGGCTCGCGCAGGGCGCCAGCGCGCCGATCCGTCGGGGCAATGCTCCCGAGCTGACGCCGCTGCAGCGTGCGAAGCTGACCCAAAAGGGTCCCATCCGCCGCGAGGAACTCGCGGAGACGGACTTCGACGAACTCGCGCGACGCCTGCAGGGATCCTGATACGTGTCAGGGCCGGGTCGGCGCGCCAAGCGCTGCCGGACGCTGGGCCGCCTGTTGCATCCCGCGCTCGCCAGCTTCCGCCGAGGCAGATACGGCTCGGCCCCGCCTACCGGCTTGCAGCCGTTACCTAGCAGCTTTTTCTGGCGCACGGTCTCCACTCGCACGGTCTGCACCCCACGGTCTCCACGCGCCGCAACTTGGCTGGCAGCGCCTCTGTGCGCCGTGCCTTCTCTCGCCGCGTCCTCGCTCGCTGCTTCGAAAGACTAGTGGCCCCAGGAGCGCAGATAGCGGAAGTCGTGATTGACTGTGCGCTCGCTGAGCTTCGGGATCACGGGCGGCATGCGCTTGTACTGATGGAGCGCCATCCGGCGCGTGATGGCGCGCACGAAGTCGCGAGCAAAGCCGCGCTGCACAAGCTCCGCTTCGCTGCGTCGCTCGTCCACCAGCTCGAACAGGAGAGCGTCGAGCTCGGCATACGAGTATCCGATCTCGCCCTCATCGGTCTGACCCTCGAAGAGGTCGGCGGAAGGGGCCTTCTCCAGCACACACTCGGGCAGGCCCAGATGCCGGGACAGTTGGAAGACCTGATGCTTGTACAGATCGCCGAGCGGGTTGAGCGCACTGGCGGAGTCACCGAACAAGGTCGAGTATCCCAGCAGTATCTCGGTCTTGTTGCTGGTGCCTATCACCAGCCCCCCCCAATCCGCGGACTGATCGTAGAGCACGATCATCCGAGCCCGCGCCATCGCATTACCTCGCCGCATGCGATCCTGCGTTTCCACCTGCCCGAAGTAACCGTCGACCATCGCGCTGATGTCGATTCGGCGCGTCGGAATGCCGAGCTTGCCGGCTACGGTCTTTGCATCGCGCTCGCTGGAGGGGTTGGATGTGCGGTACGGCATCATCACTGCCAGCACGTTGCCCGGCCCGAAGGCGCGGGCCGCCAGTGCGGCGCTGAGCGCCGAGTCGATGCCGCCCGACAAGCCCAGTACCGCACGCTGGAAGCCGAACTTGCCCGCTTCCTTGCGCAGGAACTGCACGAGCATGCGCTCGACGAGATCGCACTGGACATCGAGGCGGTTCATGGCGCTCTCAGGCCGCAGATGCGGGTGATCTCGCTGGCCACGAGATGGGGACGCTCATCCCGACGCAGCGGAGTCGCCACGCGCGCCCGTCGCAAGGTTTCGGAATCGAGCAGCAGCTCGACGGTTCCCGTTTCCAGAAGCGGCAGTCGCACGCGCTCCTCGCCGAAGGGATCGACAACGCGCGAGCCGCCCGAGAAGATCAGGCCATCCTCGCTGCCGACGCGGTTGACGTAGACGATCCAAGTCTGGAACAGAAGTGCGAGAGCGTCCTGCAGCCGGTTCCAGATGCGCGCGCTGTGCAGACCCTCCTCCCCGCCGGCGCGGACACCGCGGCCCGGGCTCGCGGAAGGCACGAGTATCGTGTCCGCCTCCGCGAGGAAATGCAGCCATGCCGCGCTGAAATGCCACATGTCTTCGCAGATCAGGACCCCAAAGCGCCCATGCTTCGAGTGCATCACGGCGACGCGCTCACCGGCAGCGAAGTCGCGGGCATCGTCAAACATGCCGTAGGTCACCAGATGCACTTTACGGTGCACGCCGAGAACCCGGCCGTCCTCGAGCAAGGCGTAGCTGTTGTACAAGCGCTCGTCGTCGCCGCGCTCGACAAGACCGATGCCCAGAGTGATCCGCCGCGAAAGCTCGAGCAAAGGCTTCAGCCGGGAATCATCCCAGCGCAGGGCTACCTCTGGCGTCTGATCGCGCAGAAAATAGCCAGTCAGGGACAGCTCGGGAAACAGGCACACATCGGCCCCGCGAGCTGCCGCGGCATGCGCTGCTTCCAGATGCAGGGTCATGTTGGCGTCGAGGTTCCCAAGGGTCGGATCGATCTGAGCGAGAGCGGCTCTGCAGTGCATGGATGACGGGAAAGGATAGCATTTCCGCCCGGTACTCCCGCTCTACCCTCACACACCGTACGCTGGTGCACATGCTGCTACGACTTCTTGCCTGCGCGAGCATGGCTGCGGAATTGTGCGCCCAGTCGCAGACCACGGCTTTCGTTGGCGCTCGAGTGCTTCCCATTCAAGGCGCGCCCATCGAGGATGGCATCCTGATCGTCGAGGACGGCCGCATCAAGGCCGTCGGCAAGCGCAGCGAGGTGTCGATACCCGCTGGAACGCTGGTGCGCGAATTGCGCGGCAAGACGTTGATGCCCGGCCTGGTCGATGCCCACAGCCATGTTGGCGGCGGGTGGGGCGCCGACTCCAGCGCACCCATTCAGGCCGGAGTGCGCATGCTGGATGCCGTGGATTGCCGCGATTCGGGGTTGCAACGCTCACAGGCGGGCGGGATCACCACGCTCAACGTCATGAGCGGCAGCGGACACTTGCTCAGCGGGCAGACGATCTACCTCAAGAACAAGGACGCCGGCACCATCGAGGATCTGGCCTACACGTTCCCCGACGGTTCGCCGATGGGGGGCATGAAGATGGCCAATGGCACCAACAGCCATGGCGAGGCGCCCTTTCCCGGGACTCGGGGCAAGTCCGCGGCGTTGGTGCGCGAGAGCTTCATCGCGGCGCAGGAGTACCAAAGGAAGTTGCGTGAAGCGGGAGAGGACCCTGCCAAGCGTCCCGCACGCGATCTGGCCCTCGAAGGTCTGGTCGAAGTGCTCGAAGGCAAGCGCATCGTGCACCATCACACCCACCGTCACGACGATATACAGACCGTGCTCCGCCTCTCGCGCGAGTTTGGATTTAGGGTGGTGCTCCATCACGTCAGCGAAGCCTGGATGATGGCGGATGAAATCGTGGCGGCGAAGGTCCCCTGTTCGCTGATCGTGATCGACACGCCCGGCGGCAAGCTCGAGGCCATGAATCTCGACTACCGTTCGGCCTACGAGCTCGAGAAGCGCGGGGGAGCGGACCTCGTTGGGTTTCATACCGACGACTGGATCACGGACGGGCGTCTGTTCCTGCGCAGTGCGGCGCTCGCGGTCCGCGCTGGTCTATCGCGGGAAACCGCCCTCGCGGGGCTGACGCTCCATGCCGCACGCCAACTCGACCTCGACCAGCGTGTCGGAAGCCTGGAGGCCGGGAAGGATGCGGACTTCATCGTCCTTTCCGGGGATCCGCTGTCGGTCTACACGCGCATTGAGGAGACCTGGGTGCTGGGCCGCAAGGTCTTCGATCTGGCCGATCCCAAGGATCGGCTGTGGGCCGAGGGCGGCTGGGGTGCGGGGATGGACCGGGTTGGCAATCTGTGCTGTCTGGGTGATTCGGAGGACCGATGAGAACGAGCCTGTTTCTGCTAATCCTTGGCCTGTTCGCCCGCGAAGGGGTGGCTCAGGACCTCGCCATCCGCGCCGAGCAATTGCATCCCGTGAGCAGCCCTCCGATCCGCGACGGTGTCGTGATCGTCAGGGCTGGAAAGATCGCTGCAGTCGGTCCGTCGGCCCAGACGGCGATACCCGAAGGATTCCGCGTGATCCAGGCCAAGGTGGTCACTCCCGGTCTGATCGACGCGCATTCCGTTGTCGGTCTGGCCGGTTATCTCAACCAGCCGCACGATCAGGACCAGCTCGACAAGAGCGCCCCGATTCAGCCCGAGCTGCGGGCCATCGACGCCTACAACCCGCGCGAAAAGCTAGTCCAATGGCTGCGCGAGTTCGGGATTACCACGATCCACACGGGACACGGGCCCGGAGCGCTGGTGAGCGGCCAGACGATGGTGGCGAAGACACGCGGGCAGACAGCCGAAGAAGCGGTGGTCGTGCCGTACGCGATGCTCGCTTGCACGCTCAGCGGTGCCGGGCGCAGCGGGAAGTCACCAGGTACTGCCGCCAAGCAGGTGGCGATGCTGCGCGAGGCTCTACTCTCAGCCAAAGAGTACGCCACGAAGCTTGAAGAGACGGACATGGCGAAGCGACCGGCGCGCGATCTGCGCAAGGAAGCCTGGGTCGAAGTCCTCAAGCGCCGAGTGCCGTTGATGATCACGGCGCATCGTCATCAGGAGTTGATCTCTTGTCTGCGCCTCGCCAAGGAATTCGACGTCCGAGTGGTGCTCGATGGGGCCAGCGAGGTGTATCAGGTCCTGGATGAGGTGCGTACGGCCGGGGTTTTCGTCATCGCTCATCCGCCGATGGCGAGGTTTGCGGGCGACATGGAAAACGCCAGCCGCTCCACTCCGCTGAAGCTGCTCGAAGCGGGCATACCCTTTGCCTTTCAGAGCGGCTTTGAAGACTACGTGCCCAAGACGCGCGTCGTCCTGTTCGAGGCCGCTATCGCGGCTTCGCACGGGCTCGGCCAAGAGCGTGCGCTGCGTGCGATCACGCTCGACGCGGCCCGCTTGCTGGGGCTGGAGGCGCGATTGGGATCGCTGGAGGTCGGCAAGGACGGAGATCTCGCGCTCTACGACGGCGATCTGTTTGAATACACGAGCCATTGCATTGGCACGGTGATCGAGGGGCAGAGCGTGTTTGAAGGCCAGAAGTAGAGACTGAGCCCCTTCCGGGGACATCAGATCGGGATGGGGGTGTCTGGTGTTCTAACGCTGGGACACCCCTTGCCTACGGTCGCTGCGGCCAGGCTGAAGCGTCTTGGCAGCAGACCCGGCCAGCCAGCTGGCGACGCCGGGGCCGAGGCTCTCGGTCGGTGCGTGCATCGACCCCGACCGCCAGAGCGAGCGGCTTTTCGATGGGGCCGCTCGTCGAGGACCGATTGTCCCTGGCTGCCAAGGAGCTGCTTCTCGGGGGGGACGTTCCCGTGCCGGAACACAAGCTCCCCGTCAGGGACGAGGACGGTGCCGCCGCCTCTTGCTCGCGCGGAAAATGCGATTCCCAGTATCGATTCTGTCCCCGCTCGGGGAGCAGTCTCAGGTGCGTGACCAGGCTTCCTGCAGCGCCTCGCGTGAGGTTGCAGCTCCAGGCTCCACTCCAAATGCCGCCACGACGCGATGGCGCAGAGCCGGGAAGTACAGCTTCTCCAGATCTTCGCGCGTCACATGCAGACGGCCTTGGAGCAAGGCTCGCGCCTTGGCCGCCAGCAGCAGGGACTGTCCACCGCGCGGACTGGCCCCGTGACGCAGCAGTCTGCGCGCGACCGGTCCAGAAGCCGCATCCTCCGGATGGGTCGCGAGCAGCAGTCGGGCGACCCGGCCGATCAACTCGGAACTGATCGGGATTTCCCGCACGAGCGCCTGAGCCTGCAGCAGGCTTTCGCGGCTCATCAAGGGCTGGACAGGCGCCTTTGTGGATGCGCTGGCTTCGAGCAACTGAACGAGGGCTCCCAGGGCCGGCATGTGAATCTCGAGCTGCAGCTGGAAGCGGTCCAGTTGGGCTTCGGGCAGCGGATAGGTGCCCTCCATCTCGATCGGATTCTGCGTGGCCGCCACCAGAAAAGGCTTGGGCAGCGGATGAGTGTCGCCAAAGCTCGTCACCTGACCTTCAGCCATCGCCTCAAGCAACGCGGCCTGCGTGCGAGGTGTCGCGCGGTTGAGTTCGTCGGCGAGCAGCACGTGGGTGAAGATCGGACCGGGGTGGAAGCGAAAGGAGCGCGCACCGTCGGCACCCGGTTCGAGCACGCGCGCCCCGAGGATGTCCGCGGGCATCAAATCGGGCGTGAACTGGATGCGGCGGAAGGTGAGATCCACGCTGCTGGCGAGCGTCTGCACCAGGGTGGTCTTGCCGAGACCCGGAGCACCTTCGATCAGCACGTGCCCGCCACAGAACAGGGCGATCACCAGCTGCTCGATGGCTTCGTCCTGACCGAAAATGCGCTGGTGCAGGGCTGTCTGCAGCCTGCGACCGGCTTCGGCGGCTTCAGTGCACAGCTTCTCGACGTCTTCTGCCTTCATTTTTTCTTCGTATTCATGTGGTCAATCGATCCACGATTTCGGCGAGCTGATCGAGTCCGCTCACGGCAGGGGAGATGTTCGCATGCGCTCGCGCATGGTCAACCAGCACGGCGCGCAAGCCGGCCTGCTGTGCACCGAGCAGATCCTTGCCGATGTCGTCACCTGCATGCAGCGCCTCTTCCGGTTGGACGCCAGCCTGTTGAAGGGCGCGCCGGTAAAGCTCCACAGACGGCTTCTCGAGGCGCTCAAGTGCCGAGCAGAGGACGAAATCGACGCGGGGGCTGATGTCCAGCCTCTCGAGCAGTCCAGGCAGCCGAGGACTCCAGTTGGAGATGATGCCGACCCGAAGACCGCGGGTGCGCGCCAACGCCAGCAGCTCGAAGGCACCGGAGTAGAGCTCGAAGGTCGCTGGGTCGGAAAAACGCGCGAAGAGGCGCTCGGAGAGCGGGGACAAGCGCTCCCGAGGCACCCCCAGCGACTCGTGGAAGATCCGGGCGATGTAGGCTTCGAACCACGGATTCGTGTAGCGAAAGGCGCCCCCAACCCAGGTCGGCAGCTCTGCATGGGCACGTCGCATCTGTGCCGCCATCTCCTCGGTTGAGATCGGGCAACCCTCCTCGTGCGCCGCTTGTGCGTAGAGCTCGAATCGGCTGGGCCGCTCTCGCAGCAGCGTATTGCCGACATCGAGAAACAGGGCGCGCAGTGCCATTCGTCACAGTCTTCCAAAAGCAGCCGCTGCTTGGGAGACTCTTCCGGATGCGTTCTCTCACCTTTCCCGCCTCAGGTAGGACAGCGCCGATCGCTCTCGGCCGGATGCTGCTGATCGCGCTCGGGCCGGCGCTTTCGATCACCATCGGCCGGGTGCTGACGATCAGCCTCGCTCTGGCACTGCCGATCGCGCTCGCCGGTTGCGGCTCGACGCCCTCAGGCCCGCAGATCGTGGAGTCCACGCGCGAAGAAGCCCAGAAAGCCACCCGGGCCAGCGACTGGAATCAGGCGGCGGTGCGCTGGTACGCCTTGTTCCAGCGCAACCCGCAGCAGGACTTGGAGGCTTGCCGCGAAAGCGCCCGTGCCTTCCTGCAGATGAACAACGCCCAACTCGCCAATCGCGTGCTGGATCAAGGACTGCAGCTGCACCCCAAAAGCGTCGATCTGCTCGAGCTCAAGGGCCGAGCGCTCGCGAAGCAGGGCTTTCTGCGCGCGGCGGCCGACAGCTTCGAGCGCGTGCTGGAGATCCAGCCCGAGCGCCTCGTGGCCGCGATCGAATTGGGTGATGCGCGCATGAAGCTTGGACTGGAGAGTGCCGCGGCGCGCGCTTACGAGAGCGCGATCGCGGCCGGCGCCAATGACGGTGCGATCTGGACCCGCCTCGCCAGAGCGCGCAAGGCCAGCGGGGACATTCGGGGCTCGCTGGACGCCTGGCAGATGGCCTTCGAAGGCGGTGTTGGAAAGACGGAGGACCTGCTGCTTGGTGCCCAGACGTGCGTCGATCCGCTGCTCAAGGTGCGTCGCATCGAAGATCTCGAGCACGGACTCAAGTGGCTGGACCTGATTCTGGAGCGGGAGCCGAACAACGCGATGGCTCATTTTCAGACCGGGGTTCTGTGTGAGGCCACCGAACAGGATGTGCGCGCCGTCGAATCCTATCGCAGGGCGGTGGAGCTCGACCCCGGCATGCTGATCGCCTTGCGCAATCTCGCGGTTCTCTACCATGAGCTCGGCAATCACGAAGGGGTGCGTGAAATGGTCGAGCGAGCGCTCTCCATCGAAGAGGATGCCGAGCGCCGCCGTGCGCTCTCGGAACTGCTGGAGGAGTCGGGCGCGTCGAGCGGCTAGCGCTTGACGATGCCGTCGATCGTCTTCTCGATCGAGCGCACCAGTTCCTCGGCGAACTCGTCGCCGAAATCGTTGGAGATCACGTCGATCTCTTCGAACATGTAGCGTCCGGTCGATCGACTGAAGGGTATTCCGTACTCCCACTTGCTTCCGTCGGAAGAGTGGATCACGACCTCGATCTGATCGTCACCGTCCACTGGGCGCACGGTGTAGCTCTTGACTTCATAGCTGCTCATGAATGCGGTGTCTCTGGCTTCCTGTTGCGGAAAGGGCTCGGTATGTGGGGTTGTTGCGTCGTTCGCGGGGCAAGGCCCGTCACGGTCTGGCTTCCCCGCGCAGGGTGAAGACGCCGATCAGGCTCAGTCCCTTGAGACCGGGCACATGGTCCAGCAGCGAAAGAGCCGGGATCAGCGCGTTGACGACCCGCAACCTGCCCGGCGAGAAAGTCTTCGAAAAGTTGGTCTGCTTCCGCTTCTTGAAGCGGTAGCCCCAGGCGCCCGCGGGGTTCATGTGCCGCAGGAAGCGTGTTTCGAAACCGTGTTCGGCCATGAGAATCGCCAAAGGCGCCTCATCGTAACGACGATAGTGGCCGGACGCTTCGTCCATGGCGTTGTAGAGCTGTGATTGGGCCGGAACCTTGAGGACCACCTTGCCGCCGGGATTGAGGTGAGCTGCGAGCTTGCGAACAAACACGCGGTCGTCTTCGAAGTGCTCGAGAACGTCGAGCGCGACGATCGCGTCGAAGCGCCGTCCGCCTAGCTCCTCCCAATCCCCGCGCAGATCCACGCAGGCTGTGGCCAGCTTGCCCTTGGGGTACGCCGACTCCAGCCGCTGCAGCAGCTCCGGGTTGATGTCCACCCCGAAGACGGAGCGCACGCGCTCGACATAGTGCTGGATCACGAGTCCGGCGCCGCAGCCCAGCTCCAGCACGTCTCCCTCGAGCTCCCTTGCGAAGTGCGAGGCAATCCAGCCGTAGTAGTTGGGCAGCAGGGCCATGCGATCCTGAGCCTCGTGGTAGACGAGGTTGGAGCGCTCGCGGGAGCTGTGGGTATGCTTTTCCGGCTGCGCAGACATGGCTCTCGCCCTGAAGTCTAGCCCGTGACGAGCTGTGCGGTGTCCCCGGATCGAAGGAGCCCTTCCTGAATGACCCGGCAGACAAAGCCGCTGCGCCCCAGCATCAGGTTGGGAAAACGCTTGTCGACGCTCTTCAGCGTGCCGCAGGGTTCGCGCACGTCGGAAAGCTCGACCACCACTTCGGTTCCGAGCCGAAGCTGATCCCCCGGGCGCAGCCGGGCAAAATCCAGCCCCTCGATCAGCACGTTTTCTCCGTAGGATCCCGGCGCGCTGGCCGTGACGCCATCCCGGATGAGGCTGGCGTAGTCCGCGGCCGAAAACAGGCACACGGCGCGGTTGGCTCCGCCGTGGAAGCGAAAACGCTGGCGATCTCCTTCGAGACCGAGCGTGGTGACTCGCGCCTGATCGACCGGGTGCTTGGGAATGCCGCCCGACCCGATGCAAACCGCCACGATCCTTGCGCTCATTCCTTGAGGAAGAAGTAGTACAACTGGCCCTCAGCGCGCGTGGACCCCGCGATTTTTTCCGCCTCGTCGCCCGCGCCCAGATACAGATCCGCTCGGCCCGCCGTGCGAATCGCTCCGCCGGTGTCTTGATCGAAGAAGAACTGCTCGACATCGGCGGAGTCGGATCCGTATCCCACCTTCGCGGACACGAAAGTCACGGCTCCACGGGGGAACAAGGTCTTGTCCGTGGCGATCGAGCGCCAGCCCGTCACGGGCACATTGAGCGAGCCATGCGGGTTGTGCTCAATCGGCGTGAAGAAGACGAAGGAGTCGTTGCGGTTGAGGAAGTCCTCGACTTCGCCGGGATTGGCCGCTGCCCAGCGACGGATCGATGCCAGCGAAACCTCGTCCTTGCCCAGACGCTTCGCCTTGACCAGCTCCTGTCCCAGCGAGGTGTACGTGCGCCCGTTCTTGCCCGCGTAGCCGAGCTTGAGAACCGAACCGTCCTCGAGCCGGATGAAGGCCGAACCATTGACGTGCGCGATGTACGCGTCGATCGGATCCGCGAGATACACGAGTTCGAGTCCCTTGCCGCTGAGCATGGCGCTGGCTTCGATCGTGCCGCGCGTCGGGTAGGGCTCGAGGCCCTGATCGGTCTTCTGGCCGAGAATTTCGCCTTCTTCGCCCTTCACGAGGTCTTTCGGCAGGGCGTAGAGCGGGTAACGGTAGTCGGACCCGGCCGTGCGGCTGCCGCGCAGTTCGGGCGTGCAGTAGCCGGTGAACAGCACCCCGCCTCCCTTGCCGTCCCACCCCGCGCTCTTGTAGATCGTGAACTCCTCCTCGATGCGCCTTGAGAATTCGATGCCGTCCGAAGACGTGTTGAGGATCTCGCGGAAGCGCTCGAGGCTCTTCAGGGCGCGTTCATGCGAAACGCCCTCGATCGGGAAGTGACGGGTGCTGCTCGGCTTGCGCGTCCAGGCGATCGAGTGATCCAGTGCGGCGAGCAGCTCTTGACGCGTGTCAAACTGCGCCGCCAGTTCCGGACGCGGATCATCCTTGTCCAGAGGCAGGAGTGCCGGCGCGCCGGGCGGAAGCGGTCGGCCGTAGTCAGGCGTGGTCTTGCAGCCGGTGGAGAGGAGCAGCAGAACGAGAAGTGATGCAAGGTGCTTCATGCGGAGTGGGGCTCGTAAGCCGCAGGCAAGCTACGGAATCTGCTCTTGCCGCTCCAAGCCTGAGAGTGGAAACTCTTCCCGTGCCCTGCCTGCTTGGATGCCTTGCACTCGGTCTCCCGCGCCTGGTGCTCCTGATCGTCTGGCTCAGTTCGAGCTGGCTGGATCCGGTTTTTTCCACCCGCGTATGGCCCTTCCTGGGCTTTCTCTTCCTGCCGGCCACGACGCTGGGCTATGCCGCGGCTTGGCACATCGACCAGGGCGCTTCCACTGTCGGTGGCACGCTGATGATCGTCGCTGGCCTGCTGTTCGATCTGGGCTGGTTCGGGGTCATCCGGCGTCGGCGACGCCAGCGCCCGCCGAACGAGCCCGGCGGCGGCCCGTCCGGCGGGCCGCGCAGCGTAGGCGGCCGTCGCGAGATCGTCATCGAAGCCGAGACCCTGCGTCGGGACGACTGATCACCGCGCAGGGATCTCCGCGCGGGGCACGAATGCTCCAAGACCCGATCCGAAGGCCTGACCGCGCGGGCGCTTCAGGCGGATGGGTGGCGAGGGGGTGATCGCTGGAGCGTGGTATTCTCAAGGAGCGATGCGCTGCGACTGGCCCCTTCACTTCTTTACGATCTGGTTCCTGCCAGCCTCGGCCCTCGCGCTGCCTTCGGATGCGGAGCGCGAACAGTTCTTCGAGAGCCGGATCCGTCCCGTGCTCGCCGAACACTGCTTCGAATGCCACGCTGACAGTTCCTCGAAGGTCAAGGGCAGCCTCAAGCTCGACAGCGCCGCAGCGCTTCTGGTCGGAGGCGATTCCGGCGCCGTCGTGGTCCCCGGCGATGCGGAGGCGAGCCTGCTGGTGCGGGCGCTGCGGCACACGGATCCCGAAGTCGAGATGCCGCCCAAGGGCAAGCTCCCGGACGCCGTGATCGCGGACTTCGCGGAGTGGGTCCGCCAGGGTGCCTATTTCCCCGCTGCGCAGGCGCCAGCCGGCAGCCCCAGCGTCAAGCAGCTGATCAACTACCAAAAGAGCGAACACTGGGCCTTTCAGCCGATGGCGCGACCTGTTCCGCCCGCGGTGCGCAACGAAAGCTGGGTTCGAAACGAGATCGACCGCTTCGTGCTGGCTCGTTTGGAGCAAGCAGGCCTCGCTCCCGCCGCGGCAGCCGACAGGCGAGCATGGCTGCGGCGCGCCAGCTTCGACCTGACAGGTTTGCCGCCCACCCCGGCGGAACTCGAGCTTTTTCTTTCTGAGGCCAGCGAGCAAGCCTACGAGCGCGCCATCGACGCGCTGCTCGCCAAACCTCAATACGGGGAGCGCTGGGGTCGCCACTGGCTCGATCTGGCGCGGTACGCGGACTCCAACGGGCTGGATGAGAATCTGGCGATGGGCAACGCGTGGCGCTACCGCGACTGGGTGGTCGCGGCGCTCAACCGCGATCTTCCCTACGATCAGTTCGTCGAGCAGCAGCTGGCGGGCGATCTGCTCGTCCCCGAGGAGGGCGGGGAGCAGGCCGCCGCGCCGCTCGCCGCCACCGGCTTCCTCGTTCTGGGTCCCAAGATGCTGGCCGAGCAGGACAAAGCCAAGCTGGTGATCGATGTCGTGGACGAGCAGATCGACGTGCTCACCAAGGCCTTCATGGGGCTCACGGTGGCCTGCGCGCGGTGCCACGACCACAAGTTCGACCCCGTGAGCCAGCGTGACTACTACGCGCTGGCGGGCATCTTCAAGAGCACGCAGAGCCTGGCAAACACGGACTTCGTTTCGCGCTGGAACGAACAGCCGCTGGCAACGCCGACCGAGCGACGCCAGCGCGAGGCCTACGACAAGTTGGTCAGCGAGTCGGCCAAGGCGCTGGAGTCGGAGCAGGAGCGCCTGCGGGCCGAAGTGCTGGCACGCTGGGAGCGGGATCTCTCTCGCTACCTGCTGGAGAGCCTGCCGCGATCCGGGGATGTGATCCTGCTGGAGGCGGAAAGCGCCTCGAGCACGAACGCGATCGTCGACACCACGCAGTGGGGCAGCCGGGAGGAGCCGATTCTGCGCACGGGCAGCGACGCGCGCCCTCAATACGCAGAGTACAGCTTCGAAGCGCGCTACCCAGGAGAGTATGAGCTTTACGTGCGTCACGCAGCCGAGCAGAGTCGACCGGTGCGTCTTTCGATCGATGGAGCGATCGTCGCGGACAAGGCCTGCGGCGAAGTGACGGGCTCCTGGAACCTCGACGGGCAGCGCTGGTCGAAACAGGGACGCGCGGAACTGCTGCCGGGCCGGCACACGCTGCGCATGGAGAGCGCCGACCATCTGCCGCACTTCGACGCTTTTGCGCTGCTGCCTGCGAGAGCCGTGGCGGCGGATCCGCAGGCCGTCGATCCAGAGGCGGGCACACACGATTTCACCGATCCCGACCTCGCTGGCGCGGGCGAGCACACCGAGGTCTGCGAGATGGAGCCGCAAGGTCAGCCGCTCTCGCCCGAACTGCTCGATCGTTTCGCCCTGCGCGTGGCGAAGGCCTTCACGCGCCATGACCCGTTGCTGGCGGTGTGGATCGAGTACGCGCGCCTGCCCACCGAGAATTTCTCCGCCTATGCGGCCGATCTGGCGACGATGCTCCGCGAAGAACACGCGGCCGGCAAATGGGCCTTGAATTCCACGCTGCACGGACTCCTGCATGCTCCCGCTCCACAGAGCCTCGGCGAGCTTGCCGCCCGCTACCAGACGGTTTTCGGCCTCATCGCCGAGGAGTGGCGTTCGCTGCGCAAGCAGGACGGGAATGCCGCAAAGCTGCCGAATGCCGAGCACGAAGCGGTGCGCGAGTTCCTGATCGGCCGCGACGGGCTGCTTTCCGCTGCGCGCGACGTGATCGACCGATCGGCGCCGGCGTCGGCGCTCAGCACGATTTCACGGTTGCGAGCCGCACATGAATCGCTGCTCGCCCGGGAACCGCGCCAGCTGCCCCTGACGCTGGCGGTGACGGAGGGCAAGCTCGAGGAACTGCCGATCCACATTCGCGGCAGCCATCTGCGTCTTGAGCAGCAGCCGGTTCCGCGGGGCGTGTTGACGGTGCTCCAGGAAACCGTGGCGCCGCCCGCCTTCCCCGCCGGACAAAGCGGACGGCTGGAGTTCGCACGCTGGTTGGCGAATCCCGAGCACCCTCTGACCGCGCGCGTGATGGTCAACCGGGTGTGGCGCGGACACTTTGGACGCGGCCTTGTCGACACTCCCTCCAACTTCGGCGTTCGCGGGGAAACTCCCAGCCATCCCGAACTGCTGGATTGGCTGGCGCGCTCCTTCACGGCGGACGGCTGGTCGCTGAAGCGCCTGCACAAACGCATCATGCTCTCCTCCGCCTACCGCATGAGCAGCGTTGGCAGCGAGGCTGCGCTCTCACTCGATCCGGAAAACAGGAATCTCTCCCGCATGAACCGCCGCCGCCTTGAAGCGGAAGCCGTGCGCGATGGAATGCTGGCGGCTGCGGGCAAGCTCGATCTCAGCGTGGGCGGCTCGATCCTGCGTGCGGGCAACGGGGACTACGTCACCAACGACCAGTCAGGCAACAGCGAGAACTACGCCACGCCGCGCCGCTCGATCTACCTCCCGCTGATCCGCAACGCCATCTTTGATCTGTTTTCAACCTTCGACTACCCGGATCCAGGCATGGCGATGGAGCTGCGCTCCAGCACGACGGATGCCAATCAGGCACTGCTGCTGATGAACAGCCCCCTGTCTCTCGAAGCCAGCGAGGGATTGGCCTCGCTCGTGCTCCAACGCGTGGATTGTTCAGATCGTCAGCGGCTCGACGAGGCCTGGCAGCGCGCCTACGCGCGGCCCGCCACGGACGCGGAAGCTGAACGAGCGCTGCGCTGGCTGGTGGATGCGGCTGCCAAGTCGCCCGGCGGCCGGCAGGATGCATGGCAGGCGCTTTGCCAGATGCTGTTCGCCTCCAACGAGTTTCTGCATATCGACTGAGCCCATGGATCCTCACGCACATTGCAGCCATGCAGGCTTTGCGCGCCGCGACCTGCTCAAAGGACTGGGAGCCGGTTTCGGGTGGCTGGCGCTGGCCGGTCTCGCCGGAGCGGAGCAGTCAAGGAACCCCCTGGCCCCGCGCAGCGGGCACTTCCCGGCGCGCGCCAAGCGGGTGATCTTTCTGTTCATGCACGGCGGGCCGTCGCAGATCGACACCTTCGATTACAAGCCGCTGCTCGAGCGCGATCATGGAAAGCCGCTGCCCTTTGCCAAACCGCGCATCCAGTTCGCGCAAACGGGCAACATCATGCGCTCGCCGTGGAAGTTCGCTCAGCACGGCGAGAGCGGAGCCTGGGTCAGCGAACTGTTCCCGAGCGTCGCCGGGCAGGTCGACAAGCTGTGCTTTGTGAAGTCGCTGCATGGCACCAACGAGGCCCATGGCGGTGCTCTGCTGGCGCTGCACACCGGCTCCGACACCTTTGTGCGGCCGAGCATGGGCTCGTGGATCGTGTACGGGCTGGGCACCGAGAATCAGGATCTGCCTGGCTTCATCACGCTGTGTCCGACGCTGGGACATGGGGGCGTGAACAACTGGTCCAGTGCCTTCCTTCCGGGCATCTATCAGGGAACGCCCATCGGAAACGCCAGCGTGCCGGCCCGGAACGCCACGATCCGCCACCTCGCGAACACACGCTGGCGCAGCGACCTGCAGCGTTCGCAACTCGATCTTCTGCAGCGCCAGAACGCGGAGCATCTCGCCGAGCGACCGGGAGACGCCGCCCTCGAAGCGCGCATCGAGTCGTATGAGCTCGCCTGGCGTATGCAGGGCAAGGCTGCTGAGGTGCTCGACATCGGGAGCGAATCGACGGCCACCAAGAAGCTCTACGGCATCGACAATCCCGTAACCGAGAACTTTGGCCGCCAGTGCCTCATGGCGCGACGGCTGTGCGAAGCGGGCGTTCGCTTCGTGCAGTGCACCCACAGCTACAAGTGGGATCAGCACGATCGCCTGCACGAGCTCCACACGAAAAACGCCGCCGAGGTCGACCTGCCGATCGCAGGGCTACTGCAGGATCTGGAGGCGCGCGGCCTGCTCGAGGACACGCTCGTGCTGTGGGGCGGGGAGTTCGGCCGGACGCCGACGGTCCAGGGCAGCGATGGACGCGACCACAATCCCCACGGCTTCACGATGTGGATGGCTGGCGGCGGCGTGAAGGGCGGCTTCAGCTACGGCGAAACCGACGACTACGGCTTCTACGCCACACGGGACAAGGTGCATGTCCACGACCTGCATGCGACGATGCTGGCTCTGCTGGGCATGGATCACGAGCAACTGACCTACCGCTGGGCGGGCCGGGACTTCCGGCTCACCGACGTGCATGGTCGCGTCGTGCACGAGCTGTTTGCCTGAATCCACACCCTCTGACGGCGCGAAATCCCCTCCATGTTGACACTCGGAAAAGCCGCTCCCTCGTTCACCCTCCCCGACCAGGATGACAAGACCGTCAAGCTGACCGATTTCAAGGGCCGATGGGTCGTTCTGTACTTCTACCCCAAGGATGACACGCCAGGCTGCACCGTGGAGGCATGCGACTTCACGGCGGGCATCGCCAGATTCGAGAAGCTCCAGGCCGTGGTGCTCGGCTGCAGCGGGGACTCGCCGGCCAGCCACCGTAAGTTCATCACGAAGCACAAGCTCGCTGTTCGCCTGCTCGCGGATGAAGACCAAGCGGTCATGACCCGTTATGGGGCTTACGGGGAGAAGATGATGTACGGAAAGAAGGTCACGGGCGTCATCCGTTCGACCGTGATCATCGATCCTGCGGGAAAGGTGGCGCACCACTGGGCCAAGGTGCAGGCGAAGGGGCATGCCGAAGCTGTGCGCGCCAAGCTCGCAGAGTTGCAGGGAGAGCCCGCCGTGGCGCCCGCGAAGAAGAAGGCCGCTTCGAAGGCCTGAACGGGATACTGCTCCCCTTCCGGGGACATCGACTCCGGATTGCGATGTCCTAGGTCCGCAGCGAAAAATGTCCCTTCCAGGCGATCGCTTCCGCCATGCTGAGGCGTCTGGGCACAAGGCCCAGCTTGCTGGCGGCGCTGGGGCGGTGGTCGCGGTTGGTGCGCGGCCGGATGTAGTTCTTGTAGTCAGCGTAGATCCAGAAGTGATCCTGCTTGCGCTCGATGCGCTTGCTGTAACCCCAGTTGCGGCGCACGAGGCGCGAAAGGTTGTCGCGCAGCATCGCGAACTGGTGGTTGATCGGAAAGAGCGGGTTCCTGGTGTTGCGGGCGAGCTTGCTCGAGACCTGGACATGCACGACGTGGTCACGAAGCGTCTGGTGCACGATCGAGGGGTAGGTGGTCTTGAGGTCGCTGACCACCACCAGCAGCGACTTGGGATCGCGGTGGCGCGCGAGCACCTCCATGCAGCGGGTCACGACCTCGCGCGACTGGCTGACCCGCGTGGGATCGCCGCGCTGCTTGTCGCGTGAGGGCAGCGTCCCCGCCTCTCCATGCACGATGAAGCCGGTGCGCGCCTCGACCAGGACCGCCAGGGTCACGGGCTTTTCGATGCGGTTCTGCTCGAAGGTCTCGAGCTCGTCAAAGACCAGGTGTCCGTTGCTGCCGAGGAGCTTCTCACTCTTCGCGAGCACGCGCTCGTGGGCTTTCTGAAAGTGCTGACCGAAGAGCGGGATTCGGCGCGCGACCGTCTTGGGGTTGCAGCCGAGGTTGCGGGCGATCTGGCGCTGGGAGACCTTCGAGATCAGCTGATCGACGATCCCGAGGTTGAGGCCGGGTTTGTGGTGGCGGTAGTCGTTGCGGAAGGTCTGGGAGGAAAAGCGCCTTCCGCAGGTGAGGCATTGAAAGCGCGAGATGCGTTCCGTGCCGCACAGGCGCTTGTAGTAGCCGCGGCGGCGGTACAGAAAAGGGCTTTGGGGGCAGGCGGGGTAGGGGCAATGCGGCGGGATGAACTTCTGCATCGGTGTCTCCAGTGCCGGGGAGAAGATGTGTCCCGGCACCCATGAGGACGGCTCGGCCGACGGTGGCTCGCGCGGAAAATGCGGTTCCCAGTATCGATTCTGTCCCCGCTCGGGGAGCAGTATCTCAGTCGCCCGTCTTGACGAAGCCCACTTCCACAGCCGTGGGCTTCAGCACTTCCACCAGCACCCTGGGCTCGATCTCGACCAGAAAACCGCGCTTTCCGCCATTGATCACGATTTTCGGCAAATCGAGGATCGTGCGTTCCACGTAGACGGGCAAGGCTGTGCGTGTTCCGAAGGGACTCGTGCCGCCGACCTGGTATCCGGTCCACTTCTCGGCGATCTCGGGCTTGCAGGGCTGGATCGACTTGGCTCCCAGCAGCCGGGCCAGATTGCGGGTCGAGACCTGACGATCGCCGTGCATCAGCACGATCAGCGGCTCCCCGCGGTCGTTCTCGAAGACCAGCGTCTTCACCACGCAGTGTTCCTCCACGCCCAGCATGGCCGAGGAGCGGCTCGTGCCGCCCTTGTCGACGTAGTCGTACATCCGCGCAATGAAAGCGACCCCGGCCGCGCGCAGGACGCGCACTGCCGGGGTCACCGGATGATCGACGCCCGCCATCAGCCCTGCCAGCTGATCTCCGCCAGGCGCTGCTTGCGCTCGACAGCGAAGCGCTGCATGCCTTCCAGCAGGTGCGCCGGATCGATGTGCGCTTCGACCTTGAGTTCCTCGACGCTGCCGCCCGTGCGCCAGCGATTGTCGAAGTCCGGGGTCATCGCATAACGCTCGGCGGCCTTGTGCGGCAGCCAGTCGTGCATCAGGCGGCGTGCGCTGTTGGATATCACGGTCGAGTCGAGCCAGTCTTCGCGCGACAGCACAGAATGGCGGTAGCTAGCCGGCTGCAGGCGGAAGAGTTCCGCACTCGTGGCCTGGACCAGCTTGAGATTGGGTGCGGAGCCATCTGCGAACTTCGAAAGCAGGGCGTAGACCGATTCGGTCGTGCTCGTACCCTGCACGATCACGCAGCCTTCTCGGGGGCGGGCGGGATCGTAGTCGCGCAGCACATAGGCTCCTCGAGCTGCGTCGAGATGCGAGGGGATGCCGAGTCGGGCGCGATCGGGAACGGCGATGTTGGGCCGCGTGAGATGCAGCGCGACGATCGGGATGTCGGTCGAGAGCGCCGCGGCCAGCATCGGAGCGACTTCATTGTGTTCCCAAGGATGCAGGTTGAGGATGTGGCCGTCGGGAAACAGGGTCGTCGTGCCAGGGGCGAAGATGCCAAAGTGCGTGCGGCTGTCCTCGGCCGTCTCCGGGCCCGAGTGGCCGGCGACCCAGATCACCTTGCCGACCTTGAGCGGACAGTCCTGCGCCAGCTGACTGAACAAGCGCATCATCCCGTACATCAGGTAGCTGAACGATCCGTACGTGGAATGCGCGCCCCAGAAACCGACGTAGCGGCGCTCCGGCTCGCTGGCCATGTTGACCGTGGCGAGGCCCGCCATGATGCCCGAGTTGGTGAATTCGGTGATCTGCTGAGGGAGCAGGGCTCCGTTGGGGTTCTTGCTGCGCTCGTACCAGCCGAAACCCTTCTTCCCCTGCCAGTCCTGTGCGAAGCCGTGGATCGAGGTCGATTCGGCCAGATCCGCCGAGCAGGCGATCACCAGCGGGCGGCCCATCCGCTCGTTCGCGAGCGTGTTGACCCAGGCGCCGAACTTGGCAAAACCCTCCTTGTTGGCGACCTTGGTGCCCGGTGCGACGAACAATTCCGCAGGCAGCTTGTCGAGTGCCAGCCACGAGCGATCCTCGTGCATGTTGGCGCTTGAGCCGAGCTTGAAGCGTTCAGGCTGGCGGGGGATGCTCTCGCCGAGCTCGGTCAGCGTGTCGGAGAGGTACTCGAGCAGCTCGCGGTCGTTGCGAAGCACGCTCATCACGGTCCGGAACCAGCTCTTCGACTGCTCCCTGCAGGCGGCTTCGCCCGGATCGCTCGTGTCGCCGTGTCCGGGGAAGGAAACCCCGTATTTTTCGGCGAAATCCTGCCGACAGCGCCAGAACAGCTCCGAGTTCCGGCCATGCGCCTTGCCGTGGCTGTGGTAGTCGAACTTGTGGTAGCCGCGGCCCTTGCGCGTCTTGACCCAGACCATGCCGGGGCGGCCCTTGGTGTGCTCTTCGTGCACGACTTCGAGCAGTGCGCGCGTGATCGCGGCATAGTCCTCGCCGTGGTCGGTGCCTGCCACACGCCAGCCGTAGGACTCGAACCAGTCCCGCGGCGTTCCGTGCACGACCTCGGAGTGGGCTCGATGGTCGATGCCGTGATCGTTCCAGTCCATCAGGTAGATCAGGTTGTCCGCGCCGAGACCCCACGCGGAGTGCTTGACCTCGTGGTGGGCGCCGGCGGTGTGGCCGCCCTCGCCTTCCAGCGCGAAGACCTTGACCTCGCCTGCGCCGGCATGCTTGAGCGCGATCGCCTCGCCCAGCGCCGCCGGCGCTCCGTGGCCCGAAGGTCCGGTGTTGAACTTGAAGAAGAGCGTCTTGCCCTCCATCTCCGCGTGCCCCGGCAGACCCTTGTTGTGGCGTAGGAACAGCAGGTCCTCCCACGTCAGCATCCGCTCCGCGGCATGCGGGACCAGGTAGCGGGGGTTCCCGGTCTGCTCATGGCGCGCACGCAGCGCTTCGTTGTAGACCGCGAGCATCGCGTAGATGGCCGGATTGCAGTGTCCCGCGATGAGCACGAAACGATCGCCGAAGGGGTTCTCCGGATGACGCAGATCCCAGCGCATGCCCGCGCCGAGCGTTGTGGCGACCAGCAGCGGGACCTTGGAGCGTGAACCGCCGGGGTGTCCGGACTGGCGCAGGTTGAGCATCAGATCGATGCACTGATCGATCATGTCCCCGATCTTCTGCCAGTGATGAAAATGCTTCGAGAGCTGTTCGAACGACGGCTTGGCGATGGTTTGCATGGGCGGGGCGGCAGTATACGCGCTCGCCGAAGCCCTCACTAGCGCGTCACGAGGCTCAGCCACGCGTGCGGCGAACGCAGGAAGGAGCGGTAGCCGCGCTCGCCGCTGATCACCGCCACCATGGCTTCGCAAGCCGCCTGTTCCCCGCGGCGCAGCACCCACTCCGCCAGAGCGCGGCGCCGGTAGACGAGCCCGGCCAGCATGCGCGCGACGCGCAGTTCCGGCAGGAGGCTCGCCTTCAGCGATCCGGCGTACTGCTTGTCCGGAGCGGGGCTCAGCGCCGCCCTGCCCGCCAGCGCGCCTGAGACGAGGGCCAGCGACAGGCCTTCAGCGGTCAGCGGATCGACTAGTCCGGCCGCATCGCCGACCAGCAGGCAGTTGCGACGCGCGGCCACGCGACGCGGACGAACCGGGATGACGTACCCGGAGGATTCGAGCCGCGCTCGTGATCCAAGGCCCGTCGACTCCAGCCAGCGCTCCAGATCGCCGCGCAGTCCCTGCTTGCCGCGCCGCATCGACAGGATGCCGACCGACAGCTGCCCGCGTTTTGGAAAACACCAGGCATAACCGCTCTCGATCCCCGCGAAATCGAACAGCGCTTCCGCGCCGTCGTGCTCACTCGGCTCCAGCTCGCATTCGATGGCCGGAATCGTGTCCAAACGCTCCGGCCAGCCGGCCATGCGCGCCGTGATTCCGCTGGCTCCGTCCGCGCCAATGAGCACGCGCGCGCGCAATGCCCCTGTCCTGGTGTGCGCGATCCACTGCCCGTCGCGGTATTCGAGGCTCTGCAGCGGACAGTTCTCCTGCAGACGCGCGCCCGCCCGCACCGCATACTCCGCCAGCGCATGGTCGAAATCGCAGCGCAGCGTCATCGTCACGATCGGCCAGGCACGCTCGACGCGCACGCCAGCATCGCCCCTGTGCCAGCGCAGACGGGCGGTGCGGCATTCCGTCTGGATGGGCAGGTCGAAATCGGCGGGCAGAGCCTGGCGTCCGCGCCACACAAGCCCTCCTCCGCAGGTCTTGGGCCTTGGGAAACGCTGTTTTTCGAGCAGCACGACCCGCGCCCCGCCGGCTGCGAGCACGGCCGCCGCACGCGAGCCCGCGGGGCCGGCGCCGACAACCAGCGCGTCGAGCGAGGAGCTCATTCCGCCCAGAAGCGCCGCAGTCCCTCGAGTTGCGCCTGCGTTCCGCGCGAGGAACCGAATCGGAAAGCGCGGAAGAGGTTGGCGAGCGCTTCCCTCTCTCGCGGATCCTCAAGCTCGAGGCGGCGCAGCCTCGGCCACACGACGCGCCACATCCGTTCCTGCTGGCGGCCGGTCAGATTCATTTCGCCCGCACAGGCCAGCGCGTTGATGCCGAGGGCGGCCTTGGCGTCGACGTCGGTCTCCTTTTCGAGGGCCTGCAGCAGCGCATCGAAGGCAGCGGTGGATCTCAGTTTCCACAGCCCCTTGGCCGTGGCCGCCCGGACCCGCGGATCCTCGTCTTCGAGGCGCTTCAGCCACTCGCGCAGGCACTCGGCCGACAGAGTCCGCTCGAGACGCTCCCGTGCCTCGCGCACGGGGATCTCGCGCTGATAGCGGTCGATCCAGCGATCGGCAGAGATGCCTCCATCCTCGCGCATCAGGTCGAAGGCGATCGCCCAGCCGAGGAAGTGCACCAGCACGTTCTCGCGCGAATCGGAGCCGTCGGCGGCGCGCAGCGACAAGAGTCGCTTCAACTCGGCATCGTCGATCCGCTGGTCGCGCAGCTCGCGCATCGGCCAGCAGGAAAGCCCGTCGATGACCCAGCGTCCTTCGGCGAGAAAACCATCTCCGATGAGACAGGCGATGCCTTCCTCCAGCCACAGCGGCAAGGCCTCGTGTTCCTCCGCAAAACGCGCGTGCACCAGCTCATGCGCCGCCGTTCCCACATCGGGATGGCTCATGTAGATCCCGCTCGACTCGCCCAAAGTCCCGCGGGTGCGCGTGTGCCAGGCGCGCACACGCGCGGGGCCGATGCCCGGGACATCGCTGACGCCGGCAGTCACGGTGCTCCGGCCCATCTCGGGTTGCGCGTCCGGCTCGACGACATGCACGCGCACCGGAGCACGGAAGGGGCCGAGCACCTCGCGGACCGCGACCATCGCCGGATCGAACGCCGCCTCGAAGCCCGGAACGTCGGAGGCTCCGCCATCCAGGGAATAGAGGTTCCAACCCTCGCCCGCGCCAACCGGCTTCCAGCTCTGACAGCCGCCGGCCACGAACAGGGCGAGGCCCATGGCCAACCCGATTCCGCGTCTGCGCCAAGCCATGACTCCCTCTATACGTGCGAGGCTCACTTCCGGGAAGGTCCTGGAGTATGATCCAGCGGCGATTTTTCGTTCCTCAAACCCTTTTCCGACAACCATGGCCAGCTTCCGCGTCGAACTCGATGCTCCCAACAACATCGTCCTCGTGATGGTCACCGAGGACGACGGCAGTGAGCACGACTATCAGTTCGACTTCGACCCCCGTTCTGGACGCTACGAATTCAGCGAAAGGGACCTGTTGGAGCGGGATTTCGGCCCCGATTGGGTGGAAGACATGGACCGGCAGGTCCGGGACATGATCCAGAAGGCCCTCGCGGGCCGGAAATCATGACGGCCGCGCCCCGAGCACCCTTCCGGCGCGTCTTCGTGCTGGTGCTCGACTCGCTGGGCGTCGGCGAGCTGCCCGATGCGGCGCGCTTCGGCGACGCCGGTGCCCACACGCTCGATCACCTGGTGGCCGCCGCCGGAGGACTCAACGCCCCCCGGCTGATCGAGCTGGGACTCGGTTGCGTTCCGGGCGTCACCTCGCTGCCCTGCCCGATCCAGCCCAAGGGCGCTTTCGGCCGCATGCGCGAGCGCTCCCCCGGCAAAGACACCTCCACGGGTCACTGGGAGCTGATGGGCTGTCCGCTGGAACAGGCCTTCCCCGTCTTTTCGCCCGGGTTTCCGCCCGCGATTATCGACGCCTTCGTTCGCGCAACGGGGGTGCCGGGAATTCTGGGCAACTGTGCGGCCTCTGGCACGGAGATCATCGAGCGGCTGGGCGTCGAACACATCCAGAGCGGCAAGCCGATCGTGTACACGAGCGCAGACAGCGTGTTCCAGATCGCCGCGCACGAACAGCATTTCGGTCTGGAGCGGCTGTACCGCTGCTGCGAAACCGCGCGCAGGATCCTCGATCCATACGGCGTCGGTCGCGTGATCGCGCGTCCGTTCATCGGCGAGCCCGGCCGCTTCCAGCGCACCTACAACCGGCGCGACTACTCCATGCCGCCTCCGCGCGACACCAGCCTCGTGCGCCTGTCGCAAGCGGGCATCCCGGTCGTCGGCGTGGGCAAGATCGAGGACATCTTCGCCGGCGCGGGCTTGAGTGAATCGATCCACACCGAGGGCAACGAGGATGGCATGCGCGCCGTGATCGCGCTCGCCGAGCGACTCGAGCGCGGGCTGGTCTTCGTCAATCTCGTCGACTTCGACATGCTCTACGGACATCGACGCGATGCGCGCGGCTATCGTGAGGCGCTGGAACGCTTCGATGTTCGCCTGCGCGAGCTGGAAACCCGGCTCGGGCCGCAGGATCTCGTGCTCATGACCGCCGACCACGGTAACGATCCCACGAAATTCGAGACCACCGACCACACCCGCGAGCATGTGCCCGTGCTCGCCGCGGGGGCAGGGGTGCGAGCAGGCGCAGAGCTCGGCACGCGCGAGAGCTTTGCGGACTTCGGCGCCACGGTGGAGGAGGCGCTGGGCCTCGTTTCGCCGGGACCAGGTCGTTCCTTTCTCGCCGAGCTGCGTGCGTGAACGCGCAATCGGTCATTCGCACCAAGCGCGATGGCGGGACGCTCTCCCCTGAGGAGATCCGCTTCTTCATGCAGGGCTATGTGGCGGGCCGGATACCCGACTATCAGGCGGCCGCGCTCGTGACCGCGATCTACGTGCGCGGGATGCAGCCCGGGGAGCTGGCCGAGTGGACGCGCGCGATGCTCGAATCCGGATCCCGACTCGACTTCGCGGGTCTCGCGCAGCCCAAGGCCGACAAGCACTCGACGGGCGGCGTGGGTGACAAGGTCTCGATCCCGCTGGCACCTGCTGTCGCGGCCTGCGGCGTCGCCGTGCCGATGATCTCCGGTCGGGGCCTCGGTCACACCGGCGGCACGCTCGACAAGCTCGAGTCCATCCCGGGTTTCCGTACCCAGCTCAACGAGCAGCAGCTGCATCAGGCCATCGAGTCCGCCGGCGTCGCCTTCGGAGCGCAGACCAGCGCACTCGTGCCCGCCGATCGGCTGCTGTATCAGCTGCGTGACGCGATCTCGATGGTCGAGTCGATCCCGCTGATCGCCAGCTCGATCCTCTCCAAGAAGCTGGCCGAGGGTCTCGACGCGCTGGTGCTCGACGTCAAATACGGCAGCGGCGCCTTCATCGTCGAGCCCGAGCGCGGGCGGGAACTGGCGCGCACGATGCTGGGCATCGCCGCCGGCATGGGCCTGAAGGCCAGCGCCTTCCAGACTGCGATGGACCGACCGCTGGGATTGGCTGTGGGGCATGCGCTCGAAATCGCCGAATCGATCGACTGCCTGGGAGGCGGCGGGCCGCCCGATCTGCGTGAACTGGTGCTGCTGCAGGGCGCGGAGATGCTCCGGCTGGCGGGCAAGGCCGCGACACGGGAACAAGGGCGTGCACAGATCCGCGCTGCCATCCAATCGGGCCGCGCGCTGGGCGTGTTCGAGCTGATCCTCCGCGCTCAGGGCGGCGATCCGCGCGTGATACAGGATCGCAGACTGCTGCCCAGCGCGCCCTGCGTCGATCCGTTCCGGGCCTCGTGCTCCGGCATGCTGGCCTTCCGGGACTGCCGCAAGGTCGGCTACGCGCTGATCGAGCTGGGCGGCGGGCGGGCGAAAATCGACGACAGGATCGATCCCTCAGTCGGCATCCTGTGGCGTGCGCAGGCGGGCGAGAGCGTGCGCGCAGGCCAGGTGATCGCCGAGATTCACCACCGCAACCACGGCGTCGAGGAATGCCGCGCGCTGCTGGAGCAGAGCCTGCTGATCGGCGACGAAGCGCCGCTGACGCCCTTGGTGCTGACGGAACTCGAAGGCTGACCCTCCCGCCGCTATCTTCACGAGCCAAAACATGCTGTATCTGCGCCTGCTGCTCGGCATCGCCTTCTTCCTCGGCATCGCGTGGATGCTGTCGAGCGATCGAAGGCGCTTCCCGTGGCGAGTTGTCATCGGCGGGCTCGCGCTGCAGTTCCTGATTGCGGCGGTGATCCTGAAGACGGGCGTCGGCCGCGGATTCTTCGAGGGAGCGGCTGACTTCGTCAGCAAGCTCGTTTCGATGGTCGAACCCGGCGCCAAGACCGTCTTCGGGCACCTGGGGGATTCGCAATCACAGCTCGGCTTCGTGTTCGCCTTCGCGGGCACGGGGCTGATCGTGATCATCTTCTTCAGCGCCCTGATGTCGATGCTCTACCACATCGGCCTGATGCAGCTGCTGGTAGGCCTGCTCGCCCGGCTGATGTCGAAAACCATGCGACTTTCGGGCGGAGAATCGATGGCGGCCGCCGCCAACATCTTCATGGGCCAGACGGAGGCGCCGCTGGTCGTCAAGCCCTACATCTCGAGGATGACGCTCTCCGAACTCAACGCGCTGATGACCGGAGGCTTCGCCACCATCGCGGGTTCGGTCATGGCGGTCTACATGTCGCGGCTGGGACCAGGCTACGCCGAGCACATCATCACGGCCTCGGTGATGAGCGCGCCGGCCGCCTTCGTGATGGCCAAGCTGATCCGGCCCGAGACCGAACACTCGCTGACCATGGGCAAGCTGGAGTTCAAGGTCGAGAAGAACGCGAGCAACATCCTCGAGGCGGCCGCCAACGGAACCACGGACGGCCTGCGCCTGTGGCTCAACGTCGTGGCGATGCTGATCGCCTTCCTTGCGCTCGTCAACCTGATCAACTGGCCCATCGGCGCCGCGGCCGCGGGCCTGGGCTTCGAGAACGTGACGCTGCAGAGCCTCTTCGGCTGGGTGCTGACTCCCGTAGCCTGGTTCATGGGCGTCGAGGGCTCGCAGGATTGCCGCCTCGTGGGCGAGCTGCTCGGCACTCAGGTCGCCATCAACGAGTTCGTCGGCTACCTGCGACTGGTTGAGATGCGCACGGCCAGCCTGTTCGAGCACGAGCGTAGCGCGATCATGGCCGTCTACGCGCTGTGCGGCTTCGCCAATCTCGGCTCGATCGGCATCCAGATTGGCGGGCTCTCGGCGCTGGCACCGGAGCGCAAGAGCGACCTGGCCCGTCTGGCGGTCAAGGCGATGGTCGGAGGTGCGCTGGCCTGCTGGATGACGGCGATGATCGCCGGGGTGTTCCTGTGAGCATTGCGCAGGACATCCTGCCGCTGACGAAGAGCCTGCGAGAGCACGGTGTCGAAGGAGCGCGCCTTGCGCTCGTGCTCGGATCGGGGCTGGGGGTGCTCGCCGAGCGCATCCAGAAGGCCAGAACGATCTCCTACGCGGATATCGAAGGTCTGCCGGGATCCGCGGTCCCCGGTCACGCGGGCCGGCTGATCATCGGCGAACTCGCCGGGGTGCGCGTGGTCGCGCAGCAAGGCCGCGTGCACCTCTACGAGGGCTGGAGCGTCTTCGAGATCACGCGCGCCGTGCGCGCCCTCGCCGCGCTGGGTGTCGGCAGACTCGTGCTCACCAATGCGGCCGGCGGCATCGCACGCCGCTTCAGGCCGGGCACGCTGATGCGCATTCGCGACCACATCAACCTGCAGGGTCGCACGCCGCTGACGCGCGAGCAGCGGGGAGCAGGTTCTCCGTGGGACGCGGGTCTTGCGGCGGCGCTCGAGCGGGCCGCGCTCAGCGCCGATGTGGCGCTTGAAAGCGGCGTCTATGCCGGCCTGCTGGGTCCCACCTACGAAACGCCCGCAGAAGTGCGGATGCTGGACTGGATGGGCGCGGACGCCGTCGGCATGAGCACCGTCGCGGAGGCGCTGGCCGGCCACGCCGCCGGCATGCGCGTCGCGGGCATCTCGTGCATCACCAACCTCGCTGCCGGCATTTCCGCGGGCCCGCTGAGCCATGAAGAGGTCATCGCGGTCGGCCGACAGACCTCCGCGGCCTTCTGCAACCTGCTGGAGCAGGCCGCGCCCGAACTGATCCGCGCCTGAACGCGCGCGGTTGACAGAACCCCTTCGCGCGCGGACTCTAGTGCGCTCATGATGCCCGAGCGGGATCTTCAGCAGTTGGTGAAGCGCGTCGCCGCCCGCGCGCTCGCCGAACAGGGTCGGGAGCATGCTCCGAGGGCCGAGCCTGAGCGCGCCAAGGGCGTGTTCGTCACGGTCGAGGAGCAGGGCGGACCCGATCGCCCGCTCGATGCTTCCGAGCGCCAGCATGCGCAGGCTCCCTCGACCGCTGGGCGTGCGCTGGTGACCGTCGAGTGCCTGCGCGGTGTCGCCAGCGGCGGACAGTTTGCCGTTCCCGCCGGGGCGCTGATCACGGAGCTTGCGCGCGAGGAGGCGTGGAAGCGACGCATCGCGCTGGTCGAAGGTGCGGCGCTCGTGCCCGGACGCCGCCTTGACGCTCGGCTGATCGTCGCCGTCGGCTGCGATCACGGCGGGTATCCGCTCAAGCGAGCCGTGCTCGAGTGGCTGCGCGAACTTGGTCATCAGCCGCTAGATCTCGGCACGCACGATGAGAACCCGGTTGACTACCCCGACTTCGCACACGCCGTTGCGCTTTCGGTGGCCGAAGGCCGGGCTGACATCGGCATCTGCATCGACGGAGCGGGCATCGGATCGGCGATGACAGCCAACAAGGTGCCCGGAATCCTCGCCGCGATGTGCTACGACGCCGTCACGGCGCGCAACGCGCGCGAGCACAACTGCGCCAACGTCCTGACACTGGGAGGCAAGCTCCTGAAGCCCGCCCAGGCTCAGGACATCGTGCGCACTTTCCTCTCGACTCCGCACGGCGAGGAACGCCACCGAAAGCGCGTCGACAAGATCCGCGCCATCGAACAGCAGCATCTCTACCGCGCGCAGACGAAAGCCTCCACATGAGCCCTACCCGCGAACCCATCGACGCCGCCAAACTCGAGGAAATCCTGTCCGAGATCGCGCGGCAGATTCTCGAGCATGGCTGGGGCAACTGGGGCTGCGGCTCCGTTTCCGTCGAACTTTGCCCCGAACGCGCCGGCGAAATGATCGAAGCCGGAGCCTGCCGGCTGGGCGCTTGCGGCCCGGGCACGGCGCTGCCCGGCAGTGTCGCGGGCGCGATCGACCACACGCTGCTCAAGCCCGAGGCCAGCTCCGCCGAGATCGACAAGCTGTGCGCCGAAGCTCTGCAGCACAAATTCGCTTCGGTCTGTGTCAACGGCACCTGGGTGCGGCGTTGCGCGGAGATTCTGCACGGCTCGCCCGTGGCGGTCTGCGCCGTGGTCGGATTTCCGCTGGGCGCGATGGCGAGCGAGGTGAAGTCCTACGAGGCTCGCCGCGCCATCGAGGACGGGGCCTGCGAGATCGACATGGTGATCAACATTGGCGCGCTCAGGAGCGGAGACCACGATTTCGTGCGCCGCGACATCGCCGCCGTGGCTCAGACCTGCCACAACCTCGGGGCGAGGCTCAAGGTGATTCTGGAAACCGCCTTGCTCAGCGATGCGGAGAAGGTACGAGCCTGCGAGCTTGCCAAGGAAGCCGGGGCCGACTTCGTCAAGACCTCCACGGGCTTCTCCAAGGGCGGAGCCACCGCGGCGGATGTCGCGCTGATGCGCAAGACCGTCGGGCCGACGCTCGGCGTCAAAGCCTCGGGCGGCGTGCGCGATGCCAAGGATGCCAAGGCCATGCTGCAAGCGGGAGCTACGCGGCTTGGTGCCTCGGCTTCCGTGGCGATTGTCACGGGCGGACAAGGCAAGACCGGCTACTGAGCTTCACGCCCATGCAAACCGGCCCGATCCGCGTCCTCACCACCGGCGGCACCTTCGACAAGGCCTATCTCGAACTCGAGGGGCGTCTGCACTTTCGCGACACGCACGTGCCCGAAATGCTCCGGCTGGGCCGCAGCATGCTGCCGATCGCGGTCGAGACCCTGATGCTGATCGACAGCCTCGAAATGACGGATGAACATCGCGCGCGCATCCTCGAAGCCTGCCGCCGCGCGGCCGAGGAGCGCATCGTCATCACGCACGGCACCGACACGATGGAGCACACCGCGCGCGTGCTGGGAAACGCGGGCCTGAAGAAGACCATCGTGCTGACGGGCGCGATGGTGCCTTACACCTTCGGCAGCTCGGACGGGCTGTTCAACCTCGGCAGCGCGCTGGCCTTCGTGCAGTCGCTGCCCGTGGGAACGTATGTGGTGATGAACGGGCGTTGCTTCGGCTGGCGGGATGTGCACAAGAACCGCAGCACGGGCGTGTTCGAGGGCGGCGGCTGAGAACAGGAAAAGGCGGGGCAGGCCGCAGCCTGCCCCGCCGAATCAAGACGGGCAACATCAGTCATCCAGTGCTCAAGCCATAGCACGGCTCTCGACGGACCGCACGCTCAGGAGGTTGATCGCCGGGCAGTGTCCTCATGGGACCGCTCCAGCCAACTTTGCTGCTCATGCAAGGGTCTTCGCTGGCGCCGACCGCTGGTTTGGACGCGGGGATGTCACCCGGCTTCCGCCGTCACGCAAGTGAACAGCGGAAGCTTTTCATCAGAGATTTCCCATGCCGATGTGTTGGCCACAGCCACCGCATTGCGCAGACGGGAAGCCTTTTTCGAATACACAGCCGCCATCTGATTGGCTTGCTCGGTCGTTCGGCGGCGAATGGCCACGACGTCCGTCGCGGCTCGCCGCAGACCCTCGCTCGTGTTGTAGGGCCGTTCGATGTCCAGCAGTCCGCGTTGCGCGTAGCTGGTCCACATGTTGACCAGCTGCGCGTAGGCAGCCATCAGCTTGACGCCTTCGCTCAAGGTGAGCATGCGGCCCTCAAGCACGAGCGAATGAGCCCCGTTGTAGGCCTGCTGGAGCGACTCGAGTTCCGCCACGCAGCGCGAGGCCTGCTCGAACTGCGCGGCCACTTCCTCCGGTGTCTGCTTGTTCTCGTTCGGAAACGAAAATCCCGAATCGACGAACACCTTCGACAGGAGGAGCTTTTGAGCGGTCCAATGCTTGACCGCTTCTCGTATCTGAATACCTGTGACTTTCATGGAGAGCGAGCGGCCGAGGAAGTCGACCGTCTCGAAGGGCCGATCAGCGGGAAGGCGTCGCGAGGCGAACGAAAAAAAGCTGCTCGAGCGCTCAGGGCATCACAGGCGGTAGTTGAAGAGATCGGCGAGCTCGAGCTTCGGTGCTTCGGCCTGTGGCCGTGCATTGCTCTCCGTGCTGCGCAGGGCCGAGAGCAGCGCACGCCGCACCTTCTCCGCCGTGTTGCGCGTCAGGCGTCGGCCCTTGAGTGCGCGCGCGACCATCTTGTGTGTCAACTGTTCCTCGGAGGCGCGCACGAGGTCGGTCGGCTTGAGGCCGTGCACGGCCAGGATCGTCGCGAGGGGCTGGGGGCCGAGGTCGAGTTCTTCCGGATGCATGGGGACAGAGCCTAGCCCTCGAAGGCGCTTCTCCGATCCCCGCCGCTCGCCCCTGTCCTAGGGCAGCCCGGCTGTGCCGTCGGCGCCCGGACGGGAGAGAATCCTCAGGGCCTCCTCGTCGGCGAGCAGCTGGCTCACGATCAGGAGCTCGTCCGGGGGCCGACCCTCGGACAGGAGGTCGACCTCGCGGACCGTGCGGCCGCTGTGCTCGGCGGCCAGCCGGATGACCCTCAGGAGGTCCATGACCCGGTCCTCCAGACGCCGCCCGGCCGGCTCCTGGACCAGGAATTCGGTTCCACCCTCGAGTAGCTCCGCGGCGTCCGGCTCGGGCGCGTCGCAGGGCCCGAGCAGGCGCACCAGAGCCCGGGGGAGGGAGGTGTTCCGCCGGGCCGCCGCCCGCAGCCCGAAAAGACGAATTCCGTCGTGCGAGAGCAGACGGAATTCATGGACTTCCAGCCACGGATGGGACAGCTCCGGACGCGGTGTAAGGAACAGGGAGCTTGTCCCTAAGTTGTTGTCCGAAAGTCGCTTATGCCAGTAACTTCGGTCGAGCAGCAGGGGGTGCAGGGGTCGCTTGGACGGTTGCAGCACAAAGTGCAAGAGCCGCAGGGCGTGCTGTGGCGAACGCGCAATCGCGGAATTCCCGAGGTCGCCCGGGTCTCGCTGTGCTGCTTTTGCGACAAGGATTTAGCATTCCTGGGCCGCCCCTTGGGCCTCGCCTTCCGCTATCCTCACGCCCCGCTGGTCCGCGAAGGCCGTTTTGGTCTTCGGGGCACGGCGCCGTCCGAGGCCATTCGAGTGTCGCGGCCCCTTCGCGACCCCTCACGGCGACAAGGAGAAAGACGCATGTGGATCCAGATGGGCTGCCTCGCCCTCGCGCTGCTCGGCAGCGTGCCCCAATCGGAAAAGGACTCCAAGCCCGAGGCCAAGGCTCCGCAGACGGAGAAGCCGGCCAAGGAAGCTGCTCCCAAGGGGGACGGCAAGGCGGAATCCGGCGCCAACAAGAAGAAAGATGAAGCCAAGGATGCCAAGGCCAAGGAAGAGGCCCAACCCAAGGAGCCCCCCCGCGAGGTGCTGGCACCCCTGGCTCCCGGTCCTACGCTGTTCATCCGCGCCAAGCGCGTGATCACGCGTCCTGGGGTGGAGCTTGAGGACGCCGCTATCGTCGTTCGCGACGGCAAGATCGTCGCGGTCGGCAGCGGCCTGGAACAACCCAAGGATGCGCAGGTCTTCGATGCACAGACCGTTTGCGCGGGCTTCATCGATCCTTGGTCTGCGCTGGCGATCGACCCGGGTTCTCTGGCGGATGGCGGTCTCAGCCCCGCCAGCAAGAGCGCGGACGCCTTCGATCCCTGGAGTGGTGAGGAGTTGCGCCGCCAAGCCCTGCGCGCCGGCGTGACGCTGGCGCGGGTGCAAGCGGGCGCGACGGCGCGTGTCGGCGGCACGGGAGCGGTCGTGCGCCTCGCCCCTGGACTCGACGAGCGCCTGGCGTTGGTCTCCAAAGCGGGTTGCCTGACGATCAATGTCGGCCTCAGCGCCAATGCCAATGCGGGCGGCGGCGGCGGGGGATTCCAGATGGTCGACGGCCAAATGGTGCCGGTCGAGGAGAGTGGGCGCGGCATGGACGTTTTTGACCGGCTCGCCGACCTCGATCGCATCGCGGGCGCGCTGGAGCAGGGCAAGAGCTACCTGCAGGCGCAGATCGAGTACAAGCACGAGTTGGCCGAGTGGAAGAAGAAGATCGCGGAGAAGGACGCCGAACTCGAGAAGGAGTTCAAGAAGGCGAAGAAGGACCGCGAAAAGGAAGAGAAGGATGCCAAGGAAAAGGGCAAGGCCTTCGAGGAGAAGAAGTACAAGGAAGACAAGCAGCCCAACACGCCGCGCTACGACGAAGATGGCGAGACGCTGGGACGGGTCTGGAACGGCGAACTGCCGCTGTTCGTGCAGGTGCACCGGCATGCGGAATTGCGCAGCTTCTTCAAGGCGACCGAGCCCTACAACCGCACGCGCATGGTGCTCGTCGGCGGCAGCGAGTCTCGCCCATTCGCCGAGCAGCTGAATGAACGGCACATGAGCGTGCTGGTCTGGCCGATGCTGATGGGCCGGGGTGCGCCCGATGAGTACGACGGCGCGGATCTTTCGCTGGCTGGCGATCTGGCGCGGGCAGGCGTCAACGTGCTGCTCGGCAGCGGTGGCGCCGATCCGGCGGCCACCCGCGATCTGCCGCTGGTGGCCCAGATGGCGATCGGCCACGGGCTGGATGCGGACAAGGCCTTCGAAGCGCTGACGATCGGCGCTGCGCGAGCCCTCGACATCGATCGTCAGGTGGGTACGGTGGAGCGCGGCAAGGATGCCGATCTGCTGCTGCTCGATGGTCGCCCGCTGCAGGGCGCCACGCGCGTTCTGCGCGTGATTTCGGCGGGCCGCGTGGTCCTCAACCCGGAGAACTGATCCATGCTGCTCACGCTTGCCATCGCTCTTTCGCTCTCCAGCCCCCCGGCTGCGCAGACTCCTCAGGTTTTCGCCGTGCGCGCCGCACACATCCTGCTTGACGACAGCACGGTGCTCGATGGCGGCATGGTGCTGGTCGAGGATGGCCGGATCCGCGCCATCTCCCGCGAAGTCGACCTGCCGGAGAACACCGCCGTGGTCGAGCACGACGGCTGGCTCAGCACCGGGCTCGTCGGTCTGCACTCGCTTGGATCCAACCCGGCCGAGATGCGCGACTCGACGCGTCCGGTCCTTGATGCCGAAGTGGCCTGGGCCTTCGATCCGCAGCACAGCGACTACGCCAAGACGGCTGCCGCGGGCATCACGACGCTCGTGCTGACGCCCTCCCCGCGCAGTCTCTCCGGCGGTGTCAGCGCGGTCGTCAAGACCGGAGGGGGCCGGATCCTGTCGCGCTCCGCGCATCTTTCGCTGGGATTCTCCAGCGCGGCGATCAGCCCCGCGGCCTATCCGACGAGCTTCGCCTCGGCGGTCAACGAGTTGAACAATCGCTTCGAGAAGCCGACCGGCGCCTTCGCACGCGCCCGCGCGGGCGAGTTGCCCTGCCTGTTCGAGGCCGCCACCCGCGCCGATGTGCAGCGAGTGGTGGATTTCTCG
Source organism: Planctomycetota bacterium (assembly GCA_044359355.1). Classification (GTDB taxonomy): domain Bacteria; phylum Planctomycetota; class UBA1135; order UBA1135; genus SYGM01. The sequence goes on from JBIKMH010000001.1 coordinate 221,198, forward strand.
CGCCGCTGGAAGCTGCGCGGCGCGATCTACGGCGCGGAATGGGCCGGCGAGCAGGCCGACGAGCTTCGCGAGGCAGGGCTCAGCGTGATCTTCTCACCCCTGTCCGTCGGCGCGGATCGTCGCTCGATCCAGTCCATCGTCAAGCTGGCCGCCAGCGACGTCGCTTTCGGATTCGGCGTCGACACTCCGGCCGTGAATCCTCAGGGCCTGCGCTTCACGGCAGGCTTGTGCGTGCGGGAGGGGATCGACAAGCAGCGCGTCTGGCGCGCCCTCACCACGCAGGCCGCCGAACTGGCCGGGGTCGCCAAGTCGGTCGGCAGCCTGCAGAAGGGCCGCGATGCGGACCTCGTTCTGTGGAGCGGACATCCGCTCGAACTCTCCAGCGGCGTGCGCGCCGTGTACATCGACGGCAAGCTCGTCCACGAGGCCAAGAAGCCATGAGCATCTCTCTGTTCGCCATCGCCATCGCGGCTCTGCCCGCGCAACAGCTGCGCCATCCGCTCACACAGGGCGATGCGCCGCGCCAGAACTGGATCGTGCGTGCCGAACGCGTCTACACCGCGGCGGGACGCTCGATCAAGGACGGCGCGGTGATCGTCAACGGCACCCGAATCGGAGCGGTCGGTCCGGGTGCGTCGGAGGAAAACGGCAAGCACACCCTCAATGTCTACGCAGTCACGCCGGGCATGATCGACGCCAGCGTGCGCATCTCGCCGGGCTCCGCGGGCGTCGAACAGTCGAGCGAAGTCACGCCGCAGATGCGCATCGCCGATTCGCTCGATCTCTACGATGTGCGCTGGGATCGTCAGGTCGAATCCGGCGTCACCAGCGCGCTCGTCTGCCCTCAGGACGACAACGTGATCGGCGGGCTGGGCGTTGTGCTGAAGTCGGCCGGCAAGCCCGCGCTCGCGGACCGCATGCTCAAGGCTGACGCCGTGCTGCGCGGCTCGATGGGCTCGCAGCCCTCGGCGCGCAACTCGCCGGCCTTCCAGCGTCCGCGCAGCTTCTACAACCGTCGCCCCACGACCCGCATGGGCGTCGAGTGGGAATGGCGCAAGAGCTTCTACGAGGCCGTGGCCGGCAAGAACGATCCGGCGCGTGCGCAGCCGGGCAGCGAGCAGCTGCTGCGCGTGCTCGACGGCAAGCTGATGCTGTCGGTGCAGGCCTGGACCACGCAGGACATCCGCACAGCCGTGTTCCTCAAGGAAGAACTCGAGCAGGAGCCGCAGATCGCCGGCAAGCCGCGGATGTTCGTGGATGCGGCCGCCGAAGCCTGGAAGGAGCCCGAGCTGCTGATCCGCTCCAAAGTGGGCGTTGTTCTGCCGCCTTTCCCGGCGCAGGGACGCACGGGCGAAGGCTCCTTCATGGCGTGGAATGTGGCCAAGCTGCTGACCGACGAAGGAGTGCCCGTGGCGCTATCGGCGCACGGCGGCTCCGGGCCGATGAACTCGCTGGGCAATCAGGCCGGATACGCCATGCAGGGCGGTCTGGACTTCGACAAGGCGCTCGCCGCCGTGACCAGCGTTCCCGCACGTTTCCTCGGCGTCGAGGAGCGCGTCGGCACGATCGAGGTCGGCAAGGACGCCGATCTCGCGCTCTGGAACGGTGAGCCCTTCCAACCCACCTCCCGCGTCATCGGCGTGATCATCGATGGCGCTCTGGTGCTCGATCCGCGTCCTGATGACGCGCGCTGAAACCGCCTCGAATCCGCACACCCAACCGACACACCCTTTCGACTTCTCCGATGTTCACCATCCAGCAAATCATCCGCAGCGCGGTCTGCAGCACACTCTTCGCCTCGGCGGCCTTCGCGCAAGCCGGCGACGGACGCATCGTCATCAAGGCGGGTCGCGTCATCACGCAGGCGGGCCCGGAAATCAAGAACGGCGTGATCGTGATCGAAAACGGTCGCATCACCGAAGTCGGGGCCGACAAGCAGGGTGCCTGGGACATCGAAGTGCTCGAGTATCCCGAGCTGGTCGCCTTCCCCGGCTACGTGGAGGCGCACACCTCGCGCGGCATGGATCGGCCGAATGAGAACATCGAAATCGCGCCGTTCCTCGATGTGCGCGACTCGATCGACCCCATCAGCTTCTACTTCGAGGACATGCTGCGCGCGGGTCAGACCACGCTCAACATCCAGCAGGGCAACGGCTGCGTGATCGGCGGTCAGGGCATGGTCGTGAAGCCGTTCGGCATCACCATCGAGCAGATGCTCGTGCGCTCCGGTTCGGGCATCAAGGTGGTGGCCGGCCCGCGGCCCGGCCGCTCGCGCGCCACGCAGGCGCAGGCGCTTCGCAAGGGCTTCCTCGATCTGCGCCAGCATCTTGAGAAGCTCGTTCAGGACAAGAAGGACGGCAAGGACTACGCCCGCCGCGAAGCTCTCTTTCAGGGCCGCGACATGGAGAAGGAAGAGAACAAGAAGGGCCGTGCCATGGAGGGCAAGGCCAAGTGGAAGGTGAAGGATCTCGAGATCGTGCCGCGCGGCGAGGTTGACGAGAAGCTCGAGCCGCTGCTCCGCATGGTGGAAGGCAAGTTTCCGGTCTTCATGTACTGCGACAGCGCAGCCGCCGTGCGTCTGGCGCTCGACGTGATGCTGGAGAACGGCCTGCTCGACACGACGACGCTGGTGCTCGAAGGTGATGCCTGGAAGGCAGCCGACCTGATCGCCCTCAACAAGCTGCCCGTGATCCTTTCGCCGAATCTGGTCTATGTGGAGCGCGATCCGGTGACCGGCAAGGAGATCGAAACCTTCGTTCCTGGCGTGTTCGACAAGAAGGGCGTGCGCTTTGCGCTGCAGTCGATGGGCAACTCCTCGCAGGGCCTCTGGATGCAGGCCGCGACTTGCGTCGCCTGGGGACTCGACCGCCAGAAGGCTCTCGATGCGGTGACCAAGGTTCCCGCCGATCTGCTGAAGCTCGGCAAGCGCGTGGGTTCCCTCGAGAAGGGCAAGGATGGCAACGTCATCCTGCTCTCGGGCGATCCGCTCAAGGTCACGTCCACGATTCAATACGTGGTGCTCGAGGGCAACCTCGTTTACGACCGCAGCAAGGACACCCGCCTCAAGTTCCTGCGCGAAGGCATCGAGCAGCCGAACACCGCGCCCACAGCTTCGATGGTCGCCCGCAATCCCGCTGCCGCGGTTTGCTGCGAACATGAGGGCGAGCCCGGTCACGTCCACGTGCGCAAGCTCGATCCGGGCGAACGCGAGGAGCCCGGTGTTCAGCAGCCCGAGGACGATGGCCACGGTCACGGCGAGCAGGATCACAACGACGACGGGAAGGACGGCTGAGCAATCCCGATGGCTTTCACATCCATGCTTCTCGCGCTCGCGCTCGGCGCGGGCGGTGATCCGGGAGAGGCGCTGGTCGCCCTCAAGGCCGGAACCATTCACGTCGTCAACGGCGCTCCGCTGACCAATGGCACGATTCTCGTCCGCGGCAGCCGCATCGTCGCGGTGGGCGTTGACGTGGTCGTGCCGGCCAACGCCCGAGTCGTCGACTACGGCCCCGACGCGGTCATCACTCCGGGCCTGGTAGCGGCGGACTCCACGATCGGTCGCGTCGTCGCCTCGGACCGCAGTGCCGATCCGACACTGCTCGCCATCGACCAATTCGAGCCCGAGACCAGCTATGTGTTCGCCCTTCAGGAGGGCATCACGAGCTCCTACATCGCCCCGGCCCGCCGCCGCCTGATCGCCGGGCAGGGCGCGGTGGTGAAGCTCGCGGGGAAGGACGAAACCCGCCGGGTGCTCTCGGCCTCCAGCATGATTCACGGTGCGATCAGCGCCGAGGCGCGCTCCACGCCCGGCTACTGGAAGCCGCCGGTTCCGGCCGTGATCGACATCGGACTGGGTTACGAGAAGCCGCAGCTGCCGCGCACGCTGATGGGCGCCATGGTGGCACTGCGCGAGCTGGTCGAACAGGCCAACGGTGCGCCGGCAAACGGCGAGTTCGGACCTGAGGCCGCGCCCGCGCTGCGCGAACTGATGCGCCAAGGACTTCCCTGGCGCATCGCCGCGGACAATGCCGAGGAAGCCGCGGCGCTGCTGAGCTTTGCTCAGCAGATGAAGCAGCCCGTGATCATCGATGGAGGTCAGGGCACCAGCGCTCTGGCGACGCAGATCGCCAAGGCCGGCGTCAGCGTGATCGTCGATGCACCGATCAGCACCGGGGGCATGGGGCGCGACATGGGCAAGGGCCCGGACGCGCAGTGGCCGGAGTTCGCCGTCGCGGCCGCGCTCGAGAAGGCCGGCGTGCGATTTGCCATCACCACGCCAAGCACGGCACCTGTGTCCACCTTGCGCTATGCGGCAGCGGTCGCCTCGCGCGGCGGGCTGAAGGAAGCGGCGGCGCTGAAGGCGGTGACGCTCTCGGCTGCGCAGATCCTTGGCGTGGCGAGTCGGGTCGGCTCGATCGAAGCGGGCAAGGACGCGGACTTTGCGGTCTTCGCCGGTTCTCCCCTGAACGGTTCGGGCAGCGCGCTCGCCACTTGGGTTGACGGCGAGATCGTCTACAAGGCCTATGAGGCTGGCGCCACGGTCTTGTGTGTCGACGAGATCCACGTGGGCGACGGAACCGTGATCGCTCCCGGCGAGATTCTGCTGGAGAACGGCAAGATCCGCGCCGTCGGCCGCAAAGTGGGCCGTCCGGCGGGCGTCACCGTCGTGCGCGGCAAGGCTGCCATGCCCGGCATGGTCGATGCAATGAGCTATCTGGGCCTCGAAGGTTCGCAGCGCACGCCCGGCGTCCGTTTTGCGCTGTCGCGCATCCTCGAGCCGGGCGATGTCACCGACCGGCGCGTAGCTCAGGCCGGAGTGACCACCGTGCTGCTGTCGCCGCGCGGCGCCTCGCGCTCCGGCGTCTCGATGCTGGCCTACAAGCCGGCGGGCTCTGAAGTGGAGGACATGGTCGTCGCCGAATCGAGCGTGCTGCGCATCAACTGGACCGAACGCTATCGCCCCCAGTCGGGCGCCGTCGTGCGCGGTCAGCTGGCGAAGGCGGTGGACTACGCCAAGAAGTGGGACGAGTACGAGAAGAAGCTCGCGTCCTACATTCCGCCCAAGGAAAGCCCTCCGGCGGCGGAAGCGAAGAAGGATGAGGGGCCCAAGAAGGATGGTGAGGCCGCCAAGCCCGAGGAGAAGAAGGAAGGCGAAGCCACCAAATCCGAAGAAAAGAAGGAAGAACCCAAGAAGAAAAAGGGTGAGGAAGAGCCTGCCAAGCCGGTGACCGGCTCGTGGGAAGCCAAGCTCGCCTTCGGCGGATCCGAGCCCGCTCGCATGCGCCTGTACGTCAGCGATGTCGACGGGGTGGTGTGCGGCTCGCTGCGCTGTGCGGCGCTTTCCGACGAACTCATCAACGTCGATGGCAAGCGGACGGAAAAGCAGCTGCGCCTCGAAGGCGAAGGGACCAAGGGTCGCGTCGTGCTCGAGGCCGAGCAGCTCAAGGGCAAGCTCAAGGGCAAGCTCAGCATCGGGGAAACCTCCGCCGAATTTGAGCTCGAACAGAAGAGCACGGAGTACGAGGTCGCGGCCCGTCCCGAACCTCGCAAGCCCAAGGAGGAGAAGAAGGAAGAGCCCAAGGGTGCTCCGCGCTCGCCTGGGCTTGACCCCGAACTCGAGCCCTTTCGCCGTGCGATGAAGGGGCAGGGTGCTGTGATCGTCGGATGCGACCGCAAGGACGAGATCCTCGAATGCGTCAAGGCTTTCGAGGATGCCGGCATCAAACCGATCCTCTACTCGGCCAGCGACGCATGGATGGTCGCTGACCGGATCGCGGGACGCGTGGCAGGCGTGCTCCTGACGCAGCAGGTGCTCGAGCTCGATCCGGAAACGGGAGCACGCGAGCGCAATCGCTTTGCCGAGCTGCAGAACGCAGGCATCCCCGTGGCGTTCCACAGTGCGGCCGAAGAGGGCGCCGCGGATCTGCCGCTGATGGCGAGCTACGCGGTATCGGAGGGCATGAGCCCGGAAGGCGCTCTGAGGGCGCTGACAAGCGATGCGGCCCGCATGCTCGGGCTGGCTGGGCGCATCGGCCGCATTGCGACGGGTCTGGATGCGGATGTGTTGCTGCTCGACGGCGCTCCCGCCGAGCCCGCGACCAGCGTGATGCGCGTGTGGGTCAATGGTGAGGAGGTGCGCTGATGACTCGACGGACTTTCCGACGACTATGGTGCGCCGCGTGCGCGTGCCTGCTGGGCGCCGTGGCGGCGATGAATGCCGCCGCGCAGACCGTGCAGGCCGGCAATCAGGCGACGATCCGCGTGAGTGCTCCCCCCAAGGCGGGTGAGAAGGGCGGCCCGGGCCTTGCACTCAAGGCGGCGAAGATCCTTTCGGTGCCGCTTGAGGGGCCGCAAGTCGTCGACAACGGCGTCCTGCTGGTTCGCGACGGCAAGATCCAGGCGCTCGGACCGGCGCGCACCACGCCGATTCCGGCCGGTTACGAAGTGATCGATCTGGGGCCGAAATGGCTCATGCCGGGGATGATCGACCTGCACAGCCACATCGGCGGCACTTTCGACATCAACGACATGGTGTACCTCGCCAACCCGGGGCTGCGCGTTTCCACGGCCGTGATCCCGCGCAACGAGGCGATGCGGATCGCTCTGGCTTCCGGCGTCACCAGCGTGCTGTTCATTCCCGGATCGGGCGTGAACATGGGCGGACAGGGCGTGTTGATCAAGACGGGCCACGAGCGCTACGAGGACGCGCTGATCCGGCAGCCCGGTTCGCTCAAGATCGCGCAGGCGGGCAACCCCGAGCGCTGGGTGATCAACCCGGGACGCACGTTCATGAACTGGAACCTGCGCAACACGCTGCAGCGAGGCCGTGAGTACGCCAAGAAGTGGAAGGCCTTCGAAGAAGGCAAAGGGCCGCGTCCCGAGCGCAACCCGGATTTCGATGTCTTCCCCGAGCTGTTCGGCAAGCGCACGCAGGTCAGCACCCACACGCAGATGTTTCAGGTGGTGTTGATGACCGTGACGATGCTCCGCAAGGAGTTCGGGCTCGACGTTTACATCGACCACGGAGAAATGGCGGGCTACCGCACGGGCGAGCTGGTGAAGGACACCGGCATGCAGGCCATCCTGGGCCCGCGAGCCGTCGAAGTTCCCACCGCTGCGTTCATCCAATGGACGGGCTCCAACCCTGAAGCGATGCTGGGCATCGGCGCCGAGTATCAAAAGCGCGGCGTCAAGATGATCGGCTTCAACACCGATGCGCCCGTGATCCCCGCCGAGGAACTGCAGTTGCAGGCCGGAATGGGCGGTCGCTACGGCATGGACTTCTCCAACCTCGAGGGAGTTCGTGGGTTGACCGTCGTCCCGGCCGTCACGGCGGGCATCGGCAACCGCGTCGGCTCGCTCGAGCCGGGCAAGGACGCCGACATCTTGGTCATCTCGGGCGACCCCGCCGATCCGCGTCGCTGGGTCGAGCGCGTGCTGCTCGACGGCAAGTGGGTCTACGACAGCAAGAACGAACGCCGCATCTGGTGAGCATGATCGCCTTCCGCCGTATCTTCGCCCTGGCCGCGTGCGCGCTTCTGAGCGCGTGCGCAGCCATGACCGCGGAGAAGCGCGCCGAGGGTGCCGGGTCCATTCCCACGCTCGCCGCGGGCGACAGCGGTCATGCCATCCGCGTCGCGAAGCTGATCGCCTGCGACGATGCTGACAGCCTGCATTCGCCCGGGCTTGTGGTGACCCGCAACTCGAAAATCGTGTACGCGGGACCAGTTCGAGATCTTCCGGCGGGCTACGCGCTGCTGGAGTATCCGCAGGCGATCGCGATGCCCGGCATGGTGGATCTGCACTCGCACGTGCAGAGCGGTGGCTTCGGCGATGTCAACGACATGGTGATGCCCGTCAATCCCGAGTACCGGGCTTCGGCGGCACTGCGACCCGGCAACCGACTGATCAAGCTGGCCTGCGCCGGCGGCGTCACCACCCTGTTTGGAATTCCGGGCAGCGGCACCAGCATGAGCGGCTTCGGCATTCTCTACAAGACGAAGCCCGGCAGCTCCTTCGAGGCCTCCGTGCTGCGCAATCCAGGCGGCGTGAAGGTCGCTCAGGCTTACAACCCCGAACGCCGGGCGGGCGACTTCGGCCAGACGCGCGCGGGGCTGTCGTGGATTCTCGAAGACATCAACGAGAAGGCCATCGGTGCCAATCGCGAAGGCCGCATCGACCCTGTGCTTGCCAACCTTCAGAAGGTCAACACGCGCGAGCTTCCGATCCTGATTCACTGCGCGGGCAGCGACAGCTTCCCCGCGGCAGCGCGCATGTGGCAGGAGCGCTACGGAACCAGATGCGTGCTTTCGCACGGCTGCTTCGATGCCCATGCAACGGCGCCTTACGTCGTGCAGACGGGCGCTCCGATCAATGCCGGGCCGCGCACGATGGACTACTTCTCGACGCGCGACGGAAGAATCACGGGCACGGCCGCCGTCTACCTTGCGGCTGGGGCCAGAAACCTCTCGCTCAACACCGATGCGCCCGTGATGCCTCAGGAAGAGCTCGCTCTGCAGGGAGCGATGTCCTCCCGCCTCGGGGCCGATTCCTATCAGATGCTGCGCGCGGTGACGATCCACCCGGCGCGCTCCTTCGGAATCGACGATCGCGTCGGCAGCCTCGAACCGGGCAAGGACGCGGATATCGTCATTTGCAGCGGGGATCCGCTCGACCCGCGCTCCCGCGTGGAACTCGTGCTGATCGACGGTCAGATCCAATACAACCGGCAGGTGGAAGGCCAACTCTTCTGAGCCTGCGCGGAGCCAAGAAACCATGATCCTCTCACTCCTACTCACCAGCTTCGCCGCGGCATCCGCTGATCAAAGCACGCCGACGCCCAATCTGTTCGCATTGCGCGTTGGCCGGGCCGAGACCATCGCCAAGGGTGTCATCGAGCACGCGGTCATCCTCGTCGAGGGCGGCAAGATCGTCACGATCGGGGAAGACCTTCCGATCGAGCGCGGCATTCCGGTCTACGAGCGCCCCGAATGGGTGGTGATGCCCGGTCTGGTCAACGCGTACTCGCGCTACAGCCTCGACAGCGAGGGCGGCGACGACAACTCGCCCGAGGTGCTGGCCAGCAGCGAGCTCTACGCCGACAGCGATGACCTCAAGCGCATCGTGGAGGTCGGCGTCACGACCCTGGGCCTCTATCCGCCGGGCAACGGCATCCCCGGTCAGGCGGTCGCCATCCGTCCTCTGGGCGAGACCAGGGACGGTCTGGTTCTGCGCGATGGCGTCTACCTGAAGGTCCTCGCCCGCGCGAACCCCGCCGCGAAGCGCATCATCCGAGACGGCTTCAAGAAGGCCGACGACTACGTTGAAAAGGAGAAGAAGGCCAAGGAGAAGTGGGACAAGGACAACGCCAAGAAAGGTTCCGACAAGTCGGAGAAGAAAGAGGAACCCAAGGCCGGTGAGGAGAAGAAGGAAGAGGCCACACCCGCGAAGGGCGCCTATGTGCCGCCGGAGCCGGAACCCAAGGCCAAGCCCTTCGTCGAGTTGCGTGCCGAGCGGCTGCGCGCCGTCGTGAGCGTTCAGAGCGCGGCCGAGTACCTGCATTTCCTCGACGCCATCGGCGAGGAGAAGTTCCTCTGGGACCTGCGTCTGCCGATCACCCGCGAGAGCGATCTCTTCTATGTTCTGAAGAAGAGCGAGTACGAACTGGACGTCGATGCCATCGGCGACAAGAAGGTGCGCTGCATCCTCGAACCGACGCTGAGCGTCATGCCCGGCACGCTGCGCGCTCGCAACCTCGCCAAGGACATCGTCGAAGCGGGCGGAAAGCTCGCCTTTGTTCCCCGCGGCGACACCTTCAATGACCACAAGGCTTGGCTCTCGCACGTCGGAGAGGTCGTCAACGCCGGTCTGGATCGCGCCGTGGCCCTGCGCGCCCTGACACTGGAGCCCGCAGCCGTGCTCGGCGTCGAGGCACGGCTGGGTAGCCTCGAGAAGGGCAAAGACGCCAACATGATCTTCTTCGATGGCGACCCTCTGGAGCCCAGCTCCCGACTGAAGGCCGTGATGCTCGATGGACGCTTCGTTTTCGGTGAGGTGAAGCTGTGATGCGCTTCTTTTTGATCCCGGGCCTGCTGGCCTCGTCGTTGCTGACCGCCTTCGTCCACGCAGCGCCTCAGGAGCAGGCGCCGGAAGCCAAGCCCGCCGAAGCCAAGCCCGAGGAGGGCAAGGACAAGAAGAAGCCCGACGAGGACCGCTGGCTGGCCGTGTCCGGCGCGGATGTGTACATCGGTCCGGGCGCCCTGCTGCGCGAAGCCACCGTTTTGTGCAAGAACGGCAAGATCCACAAGATCGGTCACGATCTGGACCTGCCGCCCGAAACCAAGATCATCGATGCCACCGGAATGCACGTCTATCCGGGGCTCGTGTCGCCCTCCTCCTCGGGCCTGCTTGGCAATACGGCCAGCGACTTTGAGGATTCGATCGACCCCTTCAACCGGAACATGATCCTCGGCCTCGCTGCCGGCATCACGACGACAGGCGTGGGCAACTCGGCGGTCAAGCTGAAGCGTTTCTCCATCAAGGACGCACAGGTGCGTGATCGTGCCTTCGTGACGCTGACATGGTCCGGCCGCAACCCGCAAGGCAAGAAGAACCTGCGCGAGAAGCTCACGGCGACATCCGAGTACCTGCGCAAGTACAGGGACTGGGAGGAGCGCGTCAAGCGCGAGAAGGATCTCAAGGAGCCCGCCAAGAAGGATGTGGATCCGGGTCTGCTCTCTGTGTTCAAGAACGAGGCATATGCCCGCTTCGCGGCCAACGATCGCGACGACCTGCTGGGCATCGCCCGTCTTGCGCAGGAGTTCGGCTTCCGCCCCGTCATCGAGGGTTGCACGGAGGGCTGGACCGTTGCCGATGAGCTCGGCCGCGCCGGCGCAATGGCGATTCTGACCATTCGCACCCAGTCGCCGAAGGATGAGAACCTCGTTCGCGCGGGCGGTTCCAGCATTCAGAATGCCTCGATCCTGCACCGGGCAGGCGTTTCGGTTGCGGTCGTTCCCGGCCAGGACAGCGTCAGCCTGGACGGCATCGTCGGCCGCGATATCCAGCACATCACGGTCGAGGCCGGCTTCGCCGTCCGCGGCGAGCTCCCCGATGACGCCGCCATCGCCTCGATCACCTCGGTGCCTGCCCGGATGATGGGAATCGGGCACAGGGTTGGCTCTCTCGATGTCGGCAAGGATGCCGACATGATCGTCACCGATGGCGAGCTGCTGCACTACAACACGCACGTGCAGTGGGCGATCGTGGACGGCAAGGTCGTCTACGACAAGGAGAAGGAGCTGTACTTTGCCCACATCCGGCCCCGCAAGCAGGCCACGCCGGCCGAGATCAAGCTCGACAAGGGCGAGACCGCACCCAAGCCCGAGGACTCCGCCAAGGAACCTGCGGACAAGGAACAGCCGAAAGAGGGCGAAAAACCGGCCGAGCAAGACAAGCCGAAGGATGGGGACAAACCCAAGGATGGGGACCAGCCGAAGGACGGCTGACTCCTGACCAACCCGGCGCCGTCAGCGGCCGCGAAGCCCGTGTGGGTTCGCGGTCGCTTCCGTTTCTGCGCCGCAGCGGGTATCCTGAGAAAAAGCCTGCATGAAGCTCCGTCAAGCGATGCGCATCCTCGGCCCGGGACGCAAGGACGGGCGCAACCTCACGTTCGAGGAGGCAGAGGCCGCATTCCGAGCCGTACTGTCCGGTCAGGAAAGCGAGATCCAGATCGCAGCCTTTCTGGTGATGATGCGCGCCAAGGGCATCACCGTGCAGGAGTTGACGGCTTTTGCGCGTGCCGCCCGGGAAGCGGCTCGCATTCCGTGCGCGGGCATGCAAGGGCTGGTCTCGATCTGCGGCCCCTCGGATGGCATCGAACATCATCCGCCTCTGGAAGTCGCGGCCGGCTTCATCGCAGCGGGAGCGGGCGTTCCGGTGCTCATCTTCACGGACCGCTGCGTGTCGCCGCGCCGAGGGCTGACGGCCGCCAGCGTGCTTGAGGGTCTCAACCTGCCCCTGCACTGGGATCCGGCCAAAGCGGAGCGCGACGTGGAGCAGCACTCCTTTGCGGCGATCGCGCTGCCGGCGATGCTGCCGCCGCTGATGAGTCTTCGTCGTGTCCGCGCCGAAGTTTCGGTGCGCACGCCGCTTTCGACGGTCGAGAAACTGCTCGCGCCGGCGGAGTCATCGGTTGTGCTGGGCGCGATGGGCGGACCGGTTCTCGGTTCGGCGGCTGAGGTGATCCAGGCGCTCGGTCATCCCCGGGGAATCGTCGTTCAGGGACCCGAGGGAGGCGTGATCCCGGCCCTGTCGAAGCGCACTCGCGGCGTGGAGCTCGCCGAGCGCTTTCTCGTGCCGATCCACATCGAGCCGGAGGATTTTGGCCTGATGAGCGAAGTGGAATGCGAACTACCCCTGTTCAGCCTGCCTCCGGAAGGAATGGGCGCAGGAGACAATCCGGAACTGGTCCGCCGCTGCGCCGAGATCACGCTGGAGATTCTGGAGGGTGTGCCAGGACCGGCGCGCAATTCGGCGGTGCTCGGAGCCGCGCTGATGCTCAAGGCCTCCGGCCGCGCACTCACGCTGGCCGAGGGTGTCGACGCCGCCGCGCACTCGCTGGACAGCTGGGCAGCGCGCGAAGTCCTGCTCAGGATCGCTCAGCGGTCCTGATCGATCATGGCCAACCTGCTCGAAGCCAGCGCCTTTCGACGCGCGGGCTTGCGATTGTGGGACCGCTATCTGCGCTATCTCACCAAGCGCGAGCGCCTGAGACCCTGGAACCGCGTGCAGCCGTACTTTCGCGGCGAGGAAGCGTTCGCCGCGATGCTGGACGCGATCACGGGCGCCAGCCGAACGATCCATTTGGAGATCTACATCTGGGCCGATGACCGCACGGGCCGCCGATTCCGGGATGCCTTGACCGAGCGCGCACGGGCGGGGATTCGTGTGCGTGCGATCTACGATTCGGTCGGTTCCTTCGCGCTCACGGACGCATTCTTCGCGCCGCTGAGGGCGGCGGGAGCCACCGTGCTGCCCTATGCGCCGCTGCTTCCCTGGCGCAGGAACTTCGGCCTCAACCGCCGCGACCATCAGAAGATCCTCGTGGTCGACGACAAGCTGGCCTTCGCCGGCGGCCTTAACCTGACCGATGAATACATGCCCATCGAGCAGGGTGGCGAGGGCTGGTATGACATCCACGCGCGCGTCGAAGGGCTCGCTGTACGCGATCTGGCGATGCTGTTTCGCCGCACCTGGGTCAAGAGCGGCGGAGACCGCTTTGCGGAGCCGGGTCCGGCTCAGCCGATCCTCCCGGTCGGCGAAGAAAGCGTGCCAGGCGTGCAGGTCTTCAGCAACGTATGGATGCGCAGCCGTTCGCACATGCGCCAGGCCTACCTGCGGGCGATTCGACGCTCAGACCGTTCGATCCACATCATGAATGCTTACTTCATTCCCGACCATGGCCTGCGCCGCGCGTTCGCTCTGGCTGCGGCGCGCGGGGTGTCGGTGCGCGTGATCGTGCCGTCGCGCTCGGATGTCCCGGCGGTGGCTCATGCGACGCGCCGACTGTACTCGCGGCTGTTGAGCAGCGGTGTGCGCATCTTCGAGTGGCCGGGTTCGATGATGCACGCCAAGGCCGGCGTGATCGACGGCATCTGGAGCACGATCGGCAGCTACAACCTCGACAAGCGCAGCTTCCTGCACAACCTCGAGGTGGGCCTGATCGTGGTCGACGGCAAGACCGGCGAGTTGATGGACCAGCGATTCGAGGAAGCCTGCTCGATTTCGCGGGAGATCATCCTCGAGGAGTGGGAGCGACGCGGCTGGTGGCCGCGCGCGAAGGAATGGTTTTGTTACCAGCTGCGCTACTGGCTGTAGCTCTCAGCGCTCAGCGCTCAGCGCTCAGCGCTCAGCGCTCAGCGCTCGGCACTCAGCGCTCGGCACTCTGTACTCAGTAGTTTTTCGCGAACAGCACGCGTCGCGCGCTGGGCTTGCCGCTCTTGACGCACACACCGGGCTCGGCGGCCGGGCCCTGGCCGGGATAGGGCAGGCAGCGGATCGTGGCCTTGGTGGCTTCCTTGATAGCCTTTTCGGTCTCGCCGGTCCCGTCCCAGTGCGCGTAGACGAATCTGGAGCTCTCGCCCGCGAAGGCGTCGCAGAAATCCTTCCAGTTGTCGACCTGGATCGTGTTCGCTTCGCGGAACTTGAGAGCCCGCTCGAACAGGAACTTCTGGAACTCGTCGAGCACCTTGCCCAGCGCGACGCCCAGGCCATCCATCGAGAGCTTTTCCTTGACGGGCTTGCCGTTGGCGTCGACGGGCGCGACGCGGCGCTTGATCATGACGCTGCGCGATTCGAGATCGCGCGGGCCGATCTCGACGCGCACCGGCACGCCCTTGCGCTCCCACTCGTAGTACTTGTCGCCGGGGCGCAGGTTGTCGCGATCGTCTATCTTGACGCTCAGGCCGTCGTCGCCGAGTTCCTTGGCGATGCGGCGAGCGGCCTCGACCGTTGCGGTCTTCTCGGCCTCGCTCTTCCAGATTGGAACGATCACGACGTGGATCGGGGCCAGCCGCGGCGGCAGCACCAGCCCGTCGTCATCGCTATGCGCCATGACCACCGCACCCACAAGACGTGTCGAAACGCCCCAGGATGTCTGCCAGACATGCTCGCGTTCGCCCTTTTCGTTCTGGAAGGTCACGTTGAAGGCCTTGCCAAAGTTCTGACCGAGGTCGTGGCTGGTTCCGGTTTGAAGCGCCTTGCCATCCTGCATGAGCGCCTCGATGCAGGTGGTCTCCACCGCGCCAGCGAAGCGCTCGTTGTCCGTCTTGACACCCTGAATCACGGGCAGCGCCATGACTTCGTGCGCGAAGTCGCGGTAGACATCGAGCATGCGGCGCACCTCTTCCTGAGCCTCGGCGTGGGTGGCGTGTGCGGTGTGGCCTTCCTGCCAGAGGAATTCGCCGGTGCGCAGGAACAGGCGCGTGCGCAGCTCCCAGCGCATCACGTTGGCCCACTGGTTGATGAGCAGCGGGAGATCGCGGTAGCTGTCGATCCACTTGGCGAAGAAGTGCCCGATGATCGTCTCCGAGGTGGGGCGCACCACGTAGGGCTCTTCCAGTTCGTTCTTGAGCGTGAGCTTGCCGTCGGCGGCCTTCAGGCCCGAATGCGTCACGACTGCGCATTCCATTGCGAAGCCCTCGACGTGCTGGGCCTCCTTGGCAAGGAAGGACAGCGGAATCAGCAGCGGGAAGTAGGCGTTCTGGTGACCGGTGGCCTTGAAGCGCCGGTCGAGGTCGGCCTGCATCTTCTCCCAGATGGCGTAGCCGTGTGGCTTGATCACCATGCAGCCCCGGACAACCTCGGCGGGCTCCGCCAGACCGGCTTCCCGGAGGACGTCTTGATACCACTGGGCGTAGTCCTTGGAACGGGGCGTGATGCGTGCTTCGGCCATGATGTTGAAGAGCGCAAGTCTAGGGCTCCTCGGCGCGGGGAGCCAAACCAGCCCGGAGAAAGGGCCCGGAGCGGGGGTGCGGGGGTCTGGCCGAGGCCGCAACCGCGAAGGACTCTCCATCACCCTTACCTTTGCGGGAGAGTCTTCACCACCCGGCGCGAACGAGGCTAGGATTCTGGCAGAAGCCATGAGTACGACCCTCACCATCACCCCCTCCATGACCATGGAGGAGATCCTTCGCCTCGCTCCCGCGGCCCAGCGGGCCCTGTTCCAGCGCTACCACGTCGGTGGCTGTTCCTCATGCGGGTTCCAGCCCACGGACACGCTGGCGCAGGTCTGCAAGGATCACAACATCCTCGACATCCCCGAGGTCATTCGGACCATCCAGCACGCTCAGGAGGCCGATTCCCGCCTTCAGGTCGACTGCCGGACCGTCAAGGCCTGGCTCGATCAGGGCGAGGACTTCAGCTTCATCGACGTGCGCACGCCGCAGGAACTGGCCTTGGCCAGCATTCCGCAGGCCGAGGCGCTCGACTACGAGAACTCCGAGAAGTACATGAGCCTGCCGAAGGATCGCAAGATCGTGTTCTCCTGCAAGAGCGGCATGCGTTCGCTGGACGTTGCGGCCTACTTCGTCGGGCACGGCTTCACTCAGGTCCACTCCATGCGGGGCGGGATCGATGCCTGGCGGGCTGAAATCGACTCCAAGATTCCCAAATACTAGACCTCGGTATCGGATTCGAAGCAGCGTCGCTCAGGTTTGGGGGGGGCGCGCCGATAACTCCCTTGTCCGGGTAAAGAACCTGCCCTCCGAACCCGGACGCTGCGGCCTCGGTCGCAGCAACCTGAAATCACCCCTGCCAAATCAGATTTCAGGCGCCGAGCGCAGGACCTGCCCCCAGCCTCGGCTGTCGAGCGCTCTTCCCGAGCGCAATCGACCTCAGGAGCCGCCCCCCGAAAGGGCGGCTCCTGCTCTTGGCGGGCTACACTGCGGGCCCATGCACTGGTGGCCCTGCCTGCTGCTGCTGCTGGGCTGTGTGGGCAGCTCGCCGGCTCCCACCCCCCCGGTGGCCACCTCGAAGACGCCTATCGGAGTGCTCTCGTTCAACATTCGCTACGGCAGCGCCACGGACGGGCCGGATGCCTGGCCGCTGCGCCGAGAAAGCGTGGCGCAACTGCTGGTTACCTCGCATGCAGCGTGGATCGGCGTTCAAGAGGCGCTCGACTTTCAACTGGAGTATCTGGACTCGGTGCTGGTCCATCATCGACGGGTGGGGCAGGGCCGCGAGGGTGGCACGAGGGGTGAACACGCTGCGATCTACTACGACACGCGACGCTTCGAACTATTGCAGTCCGAGGATCGCTGGCTCAGTGAGACGCCGGAGCGGGCAGGCTCAGTGGGATGGGATGCGGCGCTGACGCGCATCGCTACCCACGCTGTGCTGCGCGAACGTGCCAGCGGTAAGGAATGGAGCGTGTGGAACACACACTTTGACCACCGCGGCAGCCGGGCGCGCACGGAATCCGCCCGACTGCTGGTCCAATGGATTCAGACCGATCAGCGACCCACCGTGCTGATGGGCGATCTCAATGCGGGCGAGGACAGCGCCCCGCTGCGCTTGCTGCGATCCGCGGGCTTGCAGGACACGTTCCGTACGATACACCCGCAGCGCGCGGAGGTAGGAACCTTCCACGGCTTCCGAGGAGGTTCAGTGGGTGACAAGATTGACTACGTGCTTGTAGACAACCGCTCCGAGACGCTCGACGCCAACATTATCGACAGCCGTGGAGCCCACGGCCGCTGGCCTAGCGACCACCATGCCGTTCATGCACTGCTGATGCCGACTGACTAGTGCAGCCAATCGAGCCAGCCGCGGTTCCGGGTCGAATCCGGGCGTAGGGCAATGCCCCGCCCCTTTTCGACCAGCACGGACCGCGTCTCGCCGCCATAGCTCAGAACGATCAGCGCATCGTGCTCGGCACGACCCTCGGCGTCGAAGCGCAGCACCGTGGCGCCGCCCAGCTCTGTCCTGGCGATGCGCACGCCCTCGAAGACGGCATCCGCGGAATACTTGCGCTTCACGCTCGGAACCAGCTCCAGCAGGGCTTCGGGACTGGGAGCCAGATCCTCCACGGCGTAGCCGTCGCCGTCCTCATCGAAGCGCAGCGCAACGGGAACGCGCAGCAGCATCGCGCGATTCTGGGCCGTGCGAACGTCATCGGCCAGCACCCGCGTCGCGTTGTGGAGAGTCACTTCGGTTTGCGAGAAGAAGCTCGTGATGGCGAGCAGCGCCACCAAAGTCAGCACGGCAAAGCTCAGGAGCAGCTCAGCCAGCGTGAAGCCCTGGCGGACGTGTCTGGTGGTGGAAGAAATTTCCGGGACTCGCATCGCACCTCGAGTGGTGGAGGGATCGTCAGGAAGCGTAGCCATCCTGTAGCGAAACGCACACGCGATTCTCAGATCAAATGGACCACCCAGAGCAGGATGGAAACGATTCCGTAGACGACCACGCTGACGACCATGCGCGAGCGGTCACGGGAGCTGGCAGGTTGGGGTGAGGGAAACACGAAGCACGCTTCATCGGAAAACCCGGTCGCAGACTTGAACGTCTGCGGAAACGGCGCCGCGTCGGGTACATTCGGCGCATGCGGACTCTGCTGCACCTGCTTCTGATCGTGATCATGGGTGTGCCTGCAGGCGCGTGGCCTGGGACGAGCCTCGAAAGCGCGCTGCAACGCGCCGGAAGCAATCGGGGGGAGCTCGAACGCGCGCTCCGCGGTGTCCCGGACGATCAGCGCGCGGGCCTGCAGTGGCTCATCGAGCGTATGCCTGATCAGGATCTGACGACGCTGTCCGGCGATTTTCTGATTGAGCACTGCACGGGCGCTTACCGAGCCTGGCGGGAATCGCCCTGGCACGCCAGCGTGCCGCAGGACGTGTTCCTCGATGCGCTCCTGCCCTATGCCTGCGTCAACGAGCGCCGCGACGCCTGGCGTTCTGATTTCCGAACGCGCTTCGCTCCGCTGGTGAAGGATGCGCGCACTCCCGGCGAAGCGGCCGTCCGGCTCAACCAGCTGATCTTCGCCGCGAACAAGGTGGCGTACTCGACGAAGCGCAAGAAGGCCGATCAGAGCCCTTACGAAACGCTCGAGAGCGGTCTCGCTTCCTGCACGGGACTTTCCATCCTGCTGATCAGCGCCTGCCGCTCGGTCGGGGTGCCCGCCCGTTTCGTGGGAACACCGTTGTGGTCGGATGGCAGCGGCAACCACTCGTGGGTCGAGATCTGGGACGGAGAATGGAAGTTCACCGGAGCCGCCGAACCCACCGGAGAGGCGCTCAATCAGGGCTGGTTCGTCGATCGCGCGGCGGGGGCGAGGAGCGGCGACCCGCGCCATGCGATTTTTGCCGCCACGTGGCGCGAATCCGGCCTGCATTTCCCGCTGGTCTGGCTGCCTGAGAATCGCTCGGTGCGAGCGTTGGACGTCAGCGAGCGGTATCTGAAAAAGTCGGCGACGATCCCCGAAGGTTTGGCACGTGTGCGCTTCCGGGTGCGAGTGGGCGAGCTTCGCTTTTCTGCGGCGGTGCGGGTGATCGATCCTTCTGGCACCGTTGCCTTCGAAGGCTTCTCCAAGGATGAGCGCTTCGACGGGAACGATCACTTGACCGCCTTGCTGCCACTGCGCAGCCGATACGAGGTGCGCGTCGAAGGCGCTGATCCGGTCTCCATCGCAGTCGAGCGCGATGAACAGCTCGTCGAGCT
Organism: Planctomycetota bacterium; assembly: GCA_044359355.1. Lineage (GTDB taxonomy): Bacteria > Planctomycetota > UBA1135 > UBA1135 > SYGM01. The sequence goes on from JBIKMH010000001.1 coordinate 240,413, forward strand.
GGAGCTCGCCTTGCTGCCGGCGCTGCATGGGGCTGTGGAACAAGGCGGGCTCGAAGCCCTGCTCCGTTCCGAGCTAGGCAGGTTGCCGCTGGGCAAAGGTGATGCGCAGTCGCTTTTGCAGCTGCTCGTCGAGCAGCAGGGAAGGCGCCTGACTGCGGAGCGCAAGGCGGAACACGAGGCTCGCCAGCTGGAGTGGGGCGGAGTCAGGATGCCGTTTTGGAGCCAGAGTTTCTCTGCCGCCCCACCGGGGCGGCGCTCGCTCTGGATTTCCATGCACGGCGGCGGTGGAGCACCTGCGGCGGTCAATGACCAGCAGTGGGAGAATCAGAAGCGGCTGTACACGCTCGAGGAAGGTGTGTACGTGGCTCCCCGGGCGCCCACGGACACCTGGAATCTGTGGCATCAAGACCACATCGATCCGCTGTTCTCGCGACTGATCGAGAACATGGTCCTGTTCGAAGGCGTGGACCCCGATCGCGTGTACATCCTCGGCTACAGTGCCGGTGGCGATGGTGTCTACCAGCTCGCGCCCCGCATGGCCGACCAGCTGGCGGCGGCAGGCATGATGGCCGGTCATCCCAACGAGACGCAGCCGGACGGGCTGCGCAACATCGGATTTGCGCTGCACATGGGAGCGGACGATTCCGCCTACAACCGCAACCAGATCGCGGCTCAGTGGAAGGAGCGTCTGGCGAAGCTCGCGGCCGAAGACAAGGGCGGCTACGCCCATCAGGTCGTGATCCACGCGGGCAAAGGGCACTGGATGGACCGCGAAGAGCGGGCTGCGTTGCCGTGGATGGCACGCTTCAAGCGCGTACCGGATCCCGAGAAGCTGATCTGGCTTCAGGACGACGTCGTCCACCGCCGCTACTACTGGCTCGCGGTCGATGAACCCAAGGCCGGGACACGCATCACGGCGGTGGTGGAAGGCCAGAACATTCGCATCGAGGGCGCCAAGGAGGCGGGCGTGCTCCGCGTGCGGCTTCGAGACGGGCTCGTCGACCTCGATCGACCTGTCGCCGTGTACCGAGACGGGCTCAAGGTCCATTCCGGAAAGCTGTCGCGCACCGCAGAGGTGATGTCGCGCTGCCTGCTGGAGCGCTACGACCCCCAAGCCGTTTACACGGCAGAAATCGTCACGGGCGCGCCGTGAAAGAGCACACACCGTCATCTTTCGGGGAGCTCGGTCTCAGTCGCGCACTGCTGGAGAACCTGCCCAGCCTCGGTTATCTGCAGATGACCGGGATACAAGCGCGATCGCTGCCGCACACGCTCAGCGGGCGTGATCTGCTGGCGCTCGCGAAGACAGGTAGCGGCAAGACGGCCGCGTTTGCATTGCCGCTCCTGATGCGCGTCGAACCCGGTTTTCATGGCACGCAGGCGCTGGTGCTGGCACCTACCCGCGAGCTTGCCGAGCAGGTCGCCGGAGAAATCCGCCGCCTCGCTCGGGGTATGGACAACGTCAAGGTGCTCGTGCTCTGCGGCGGCACCCCGATACGGCCGCAGCTTGCGAGCCTCGAGCACGGAGCCCACGTCGTCGTGGGAACCCCTGGACGCGTGCTCGATCATCTAGGGCGCCAGACGCTCCAGCTGAAGGCGCTGCGGACACTCGTGCTGGATGAGGCCGATCGCATGCTCGACATGGGCTTCCTGCCCGACATCCACCGGGTGCTTCAGCTGTGCCCTGAAGATCGCCAGACGATGTTGTTCTCAGCGACCTTCCCCGCACAGATCGAGGCGATCGGGCTGGAACTGCTCAAGGATCCCTTGCATGTGCGCATCGAGGAGCGGCATGCGCCGCAGCGTCTGCAGCAGCGCTGGTATCGCATCGAGGAGGCGCAGCGCGCGGAAGCTGTGCGTCGTCTGTTGGAGCATCAGCGCTGCGAGCGCGCCCTCGTCTTCTGCAACACCAAGGAAAGCTGCAAGCGGCTTGCCGAGCACCTTCAGCGCAATGGGCACGCCGCCCTCGCCCTGCACGGCGATCTCGAACAGCGCGAGCGCGATCAGGTGCTGATTCGCTTTGAAAACCGGAGTGCCACGGTGCTGGTTGCGACCGATGTGGCCGCCCGGGGGATCGATATTCCCGACCTGGAGCTGGTGATCAACGCCGAGGTGTCACCGGATCCCCAAACGCACACGCATCGCATCGGTCGCACGGCTCGCGTGGATCGCGAAGGCCTGGCGCTCAGCCTTGTGAGTCGAGAGGAGCGCCACCGTGCGGAGCGCATCGAGGCTGAGAGCGGGCAGGCCTCCAGCTGGTCCGAATGGGCCGAGGTGCCGCGAGCCCATGAGCCGCCGCTTCAGCCGCGCATGGTCACGATCCAGATCCTCGGCGGCCGCCGGCAGAAGCAGCGACCGGGCGATATTCTGGGCGCACTGACCGCTCCTGGAGGTCTGAAGTCTGATCACGTGGGCAAGATCGAGATCCTCGACATGGCGAGCTATGTCGCCATCGAACGCTCCAAGTCCGCGCTGGCGCTTTCGATGCTCCAGAGCGGGGTCAAGGGCCGGGTTGCGCGGGCGCAGGTGCTGTAGCCGGGCTCGCGGAGAGCAACGCTTCGCCGATGGCCTCCTCGAGCTTCCTCTCGATCTCGACCGCTTTCCAGCGCATGGCTTCCAGTTACCGCAGCACTGTCAGCCGGGCCGACTCCGTTTCGAGCAGCAGCTGACGTGTGGTGACGCCCGCAGCCAGCGCTGCCCGCAGCGTCTCGCGCTGCCGATCGAGAGCGCTGAGCAACCCGATTTCATGCGTCTTCGATGGGTTTCCGTCTCCTGCAGTTGCCCGAGCAGCGCGAGGATCTCCTGCCGAACCCGCGCGAGTTGCTCTTCGCGCAGGGCCTACTGCTCGAGCAGGCGCTGTTCAGCAGCCGCGACGGCGGCAACGTGTCTGCCATTGAGCGGCAGCTCCAGCGTCGCAGCCGGTCCCAGAACCGTCGAGCCGGATTCCGCGAGCCTCTCTGCCGAGAGTCCGACTTCCAGGCCCGTCCAGCACCCCTGCTTCGCCAGCTCCAGATCCGCCTTCGCGCCCTCGATGTTCAAAGCCGTCTGACGCAGATCCCGCCGCGAGAGTTCGGCACGAGCCAGCAGCGTCGACGCGTCCGACCTGAGCGCTTCCTGCCGCGGCGCGATCGCGAGGGGGACCGCTTCCAGCGAGCCCCCCCAGAAAAAACAGGCAGCCAGCGCTCTGCCGGCTTCGCGCGCCTCTGTCTGGGCCTGTTCGCTTTCGAGCATCCGCGTCGCGTGCGCGAGCACGTCCTGCGCCACGGCCTGCGCACTGATCAAGCCCAGCGCCTGCTGCTCCCGGCTCAGCGCCAGGCGCTCCGCGATCAAGGAAAGCTCACGAACAGCGGCTTGGACGCTTGCTCGGGCTGTCGCCGTTCCCATCCAAGCCGAGCGCGCTGCGCCGTTGGTATTGCGCGCCGCGACCGACAGATCCACCAGCGCCTGTTCCTGATCCACGCGCGCACGTTCCCTGCGCGGCGCCCGCAGCCACGCGTCTGCCAGCGGTTGCAGCAGGTCGAGCTTCCACTGCGAGCGACCAACTCCACTGGGAAAGAGCCAGCCCGCGCTCGCGAGCGCCGGCTGAGCGGGCCAGCTCCCGCTCCGCCAGCGCAAGCTGCACGCGCGCCAGCTCCAACTCATGCGCGGATTCCTGCTCGAGCAGCCGGGCCTCGAGTTCCCAGACGCGCAGCTGCGCAGCATCGCTCCCGCTGAGCAGCGGCTCGATCCAGCCGAGCTGGGAGCCCTGCTCCACGCGCTCGCCCGCGCTCGGCAGGCGCTGTCCCTCGAGGGCGGCCAACAGGCCGCCGACGCCCGCGGAAACGGTGGCATTGGCGTTGTCGTCGAACTCCAGCACTCCGGGGAACTCCTGCCGCAGCCGCACCCCGCCCTCGCCCGCGGGCTGCACCAGCAAGCCGACGCTCCGCTGTTGTTTGAAACCGGAGCCCACGGCATCCGCCGGAGACCCAGGTTGCGCTGCGGGCACGAGCCGTTCGTTCTCATGCACCTCCACGATCCCCAGATCGAAGGCTTCGCGCAGCGTCACGTTTTCGAGCACCACTTGCAGCTTCTGCCAGCCGGATACGGCAGCCGCTCCTTCGGGAATGAACAAGCCATCCCGAACGGGCTTGTCGGTTTCCATGCGCTGCTCACCCAGCAGGATCTGAACGCGACCCTCGCGAACGGGCTCTCCGCTCGCCAACACGCTGAAATGGGCCAGAAAGCGTGCTGGCTGTGACTTAACCAGCGACGGGTGCTCAAGATCAGGCATCGGCTGCTTGCCAAAGCGGAGATGGCGCACAGGCTCAGGTTCCGACGCCTGCGCCTTCGGCTCGTGATCATGGGAATCGTGGGAGCAGCTCGAGCACAGCGCCACGAGCCCAGACGATGCGAGCAGGACGCTCAGGAAGGAATGTGGCTTCACGGGAGAACCTCGAACAAGACACGGAACCGGACCGGAAGACGCCGGCGTCTACGCCGCAAGGCATGAACGCTCGATCGAGTTCAGATCCGCAGCGCGTGGCTGGAGCGAAGAATCTGCTGGGAGCCGGAGCCGGCTTGTCTGGAGCGCTAGGGCGGACCACGCGGCGCGAGTGGAATCGGCGCTGTCGCCTCCTTGGCGCTGCCTTGCGGTGCTCCCCAGTGCCACGGGCCGAGTGCCGGCACCGCACCTGCACTGTAATCGCGTACCACTTCCCAGATTGGCAGGGAAAGCATGACCCAATGCTCTCCATCGACGGCTGCACAGGCCACAGGCCCGCTCTCGCCGCTCTCCGCGCTCGCGCAGTCTTCGTGGGAATGGCGATGCGTGCTCCGCATCCACATGCATCAGCAAGTGCAGATGCGTGCTCTGCGCATCGTGCGCGTGAACCAGCAGCGTGCCGCCCGCCAGCATCAGGAGCAGTCCGAGCATGCCGAGGAGCATGGAGGAGCCCTACCCCGGAGGTGTGCCCGCGCGCGCTCGACGGAAGTTCCAGAGCGGGGCATTCCCAGTATCGCGGCGGGCCGTGCCGGGCCTCAAGGGAGACTTCCCCCTCCGGGGGGCAGGGCCCACGGGGTTCGGCCCCAGGGGTACAATCCAGCGGCAATGGGCCCGACACTTCTTCCCGCACTGTTGCTCTGCGCCGCGAACGCGCAGGGAGCCGCGCCCGCGCAGCCAACTGCTGCGCTGCAGCCAACCATTCCCGCGCAGTCAACCGCCGCGGCACAGCAAGCCGCTTCCGCGCAGCCATTCGAGCCCGAGCGTGTCTTCTGGGACACCCTTGATCTCCAAGGTCGTCTGATCGGTGGGGAGCTGGAGCTGATGAGCCCCAGAAAGGGCAGCATCACCGCCGTGCAGCCAGCGCTGGTCACCACGCTGACGCCCTTCCTCGTGGCTCCCAACCCGGCCAACCGCATCGATCTCGTCATCGTGGGGGATGGCTATCCCTCGTCCCAGCTGGGCACCTACGCGACCCAAGCCGCCACGATCGCCACCAACTTCTTCAACAAGGAGCCCTATCTCACCTACAAGCCGCTGTTCCTTGTCCACCGCGTGGATGTGGTTTCGGTGGACTCCGGCGTCGACAACGACCCCACCCAGGGCATCCAGCGCAACACCGCGATGGACATGGGTTACTGGTGTAACGGAATCGACCGTCTCCTGTGCGTCGATGTCACGAAGGCCTACCAGTTCGCCAACAATGCACCGGATGTCGATCTCGTTCTGGCGCTCGCCAACTCCAGCACCTACGGCGGCGCCGGCTATTCCTCCAATGACCTCGCGACTTCCGCAGCCGGCAATGGTGCGGCGCTGGAGATCGTGCGCCATGAGTTCGGCCATGCGCTCGGCAATCTGGCCGACGAGTACGACTACGGCGGGCCTGCAACCTACAGCGGCGGCGAACCTTCCGCGCCCAACTCCTCCAAGCTCAACTCGGGCGCCATGCTGGCGGCCATGGCCAAGTGGCATCGCTGGCTGGGTGTCAACAACGCCGGCTTCGACGGCCTCATCTCGACCTTCGAGGGCTCCAGCTACAGCCAGTTCGGCGTCTACCGACCGACGAACAACTCCCTGATGCGCAGCCTCGACCGGCCCTTCAACCTGCCGAGCGCCGAGTCGATCATCATCGAGATCTACAAGCTGGTGAAGCCCATCGACGACGCCACGCCGACCACCGGCACGCTCCAGGGAACGGAAACCCTGTTCGTCACGCCCGTGACCCCGCTCAACAACCCACTCGCGATCCAGTGGAGTCTCAACGGTTCCCCGATCGTCGGAGCGACAGGTACGACGCTGGCACTGCCCTCGCTCAACCTCGGTGTCTGCGGGGCAACGGTTTCCGTCACGGTCACGGACATGACCACCATGGTCAAGGATGAGAACAAGCGTGCCCAGTTCATGAGCGAGTCACGCACTTGGACGGTTCAGCACGCCTCCGCCTTCACCAACCTATGCCCGTTGACTCCCAACTCAGCGGGACCCGGAGCGTCGATCCAAGCCTCCGGATCCAACAGCCTGGCGGCCAACAATCTGCAGCTGCTGGCAGTGAACTGCCCGCCCAGCGTCAACGGAATTTTCTTCTTCGGAACGGCGCAAACGCAGACGGCGCTCGGCAACGGGCTGCGCTGTGCAGGCGGCTCGATTTTCCGTTTCCCGATCACGCAGACCAACCTTTTTGGCGACGCGACGCAGCTCGTCAACTTGCAGGCGCTTCCCGGCGGGGCCGTGATCCAGCCCGGTGACACACGCTACTTCCAGTTCTGGTTCCGCGATATTCCAGGTGGCGGTTCGGGCACGAACCTCAGCAACACGATCAAGGCTCAGTTCTGTCCATGAACAAGGACGACCCCGGTTGTAGCCGGGGTCACCCACGCTGAGGCCCATTGCTCCTGTCAGCGCAACGCCACCGCCGCACCACGCGTGTGGCGGTAGTACTCCTCGGGAACATTCGTCGCTACGAGCTTGACTGACTCTGCGATCGCCTTGCGGATCGCATCGCCCATTGGCTTCTTCTCGTACTGCGAGAAGGCACCGCCGAGGATCGCGTCGCCGCCCCAGCCGAAGCCGCCGAAGGTCAAGCCAGTGGAATTGGCTTCACCGCGCACTTGGCGCGAGACCAGCTTGTCCCCGGTCTCGAGATCGATGATCTCGACTTGGACGACGACCTTGCCTTTCTGGGTGCTCATCCCGATCCCGCCCAAGAAGCCACCAATCAGGCCGCCACCGCCGCCACCGGAGCCGCCGGCATCATCCTCCCATTCGAGGACCGTGCCGCGCACGAGCAGGTCGGCGCTGTTGACCTTGCCCATCTTCGGTGCCGTGTCGCCGTTGAGGATGCCCTCCTTCTTGAGCTTCTGCTCCTGCTTGTAGCTCTTCAGCATCGCGCGATCCTGCACGATGAAGCGATTCGTCGACATCAGTGACTCGCTCAAGGAAGCCTGCAGTCCGGTCGTGACCTGCGTCTGCTGCATGGTGAACGAGCCGCGGTGGGTGTTGCCGTTTTCATCCTCCACTTCCCACTCGGCGCCGTAGTTGGCGCCGCCGACACCCCAGCCGAAGTCGTCGATCAGGATGCGGGCCTTGGGGCCGTTGTAAGGAGGCAGGTCAACCTGCGCCGAGGTCTCCTGGGTCGCGCTGGAGCTGGCGGTCGTCTGGCACGCAGCCAGGAACAGGGGAGCAAGCGTGGTCAGGCACAATAAGAGGGGCAGCTTCATGATGATTCCTCGATGACGGGTTAGGCAATGGGTCTTTGGGTTGCACAGGGCATCACCCGCACCTTCCTAAAGGCACAATCTGGAGCCTTCTCACGGGAAAAATGGCAGAAGCTCTTCCGGCAGAATTCACGGACTTTCTTGCGTGCTGTGAGCCTCGTGTTCCGGGGGGAGCCGTGGGGCCCAAAATCGCCCTGAGTTCAGAGGATTCGACCCGCAGGTGCAGTTCGCTGCCAACCAAACCGGGACCCCGCCGCTGTTCCACTCCGGCGTCGTGGCCTGTGCTCAACTCCGTTGAGTTACAGGCAGCTTGCCACCGCTCGTTGCCTTCGTGCTGTGCGAGTGAGGCTGCTCAGGGCGACTCCCGGGCGAAACATGCGACTCGAAGCAGGTCTGGCGCGGGGCTTGCCGTTCGAGACCGATATTGAGTGTTCGCGTACGTGCAGGCGGGCAAGAGTGCTCAGCGTGTAGAGTCTTGGACGCGGGCTGCCCGGAGCCGTGGAGAGAGAGGGATTGAGTGCTGCTGTGGGCTGGGCTGTCTGTGGGAAACGTAGCGCCAAGGAGCCTGACCAAACACGTGTCGGCTGAACCACAAGCCGGCTTCCGTGCGCTTGCTCCGTATTTCCACCCCCCCGGGGAATGGAGAGGGCGCCGAGTGTCGCTAGAATCCAAGGCGATGCGCCCGTAGCTCAGCAGGATAGAGCGGCGGTTTCCTAATCCGAATTCGGTTCCGACGAGCTCGCCGTCGTCTTCGTCGCGTTGCGTCGCACCGTCTCGCGCCGTCGTGCGCAACCTCCTGGCCCGCGCTGACTTCGGCGCGCGTTGTTGATGCACACCTGATGCACCCTCGCGGCACGACGTCGCAACGGATTGCTTGTCATCGTGCGCTGAGTGCTGGGGAATCTGCTGGGGGTCCGGGGCTGCGGTTTCCGGGTTCGGGGTGGTGGTGGTTCGTGTCGCTCCTCCGCCGGGGAGGCTCTTCATGGCCGCGACCGTGTCGGCAAGCGAGAGCATCGTGTAGTGGTGGAGCGTGGTGCGGTAGTCGGCGTGACGCATGAGGCGCTGCGCGACTTGAGGTGCGACGCCCGCCCGCGCGAGGCGCGTGCCTAGCGTCGCTCGCAGGCCGTGGAGGTCGGCGACCCGGCCTTGCTTGTCGAGCAGCTCGATACCGGCGCGCTTGAAGTCCTCGGTCCGCGTTCGGTTCGTGACCTCTTCGGGGAAGACACGCGTCGAGGGCTGTGCGTTCGCCGGGTAGATGTGCTTGAGCTCTTCGAGCAGCTCGGGGTGAAGCGGGACCAAGTCCTCGCGCTTCGCCTTGCCGTCGCGGATGGTCAGCACGCCGTCCTCGAAGTTCACGCTCGCCCAGGTGAGGCGGATGAGTTCCGAGCGGCGGAGCCCAGCCAGTGCGGCCGTCAGGTACCAAGCGCGTCGACCACGTTGCCCTGCGACGTCGAGCAAGCGAGCCAGCTCGTCGTCGGTAAGCGGACGGCGGATGCGACGTCGGTCGCGGTGCTCGTCGAGCTTAGGTAGCAGCGCCAACGGGTTCGAGTCGACGCGGCTTGTCTTGCGACACCAGTTGCCGAACGCTCGGATGCTCTCGCGGCGCGTGTTCACCGTGCGAGCGGCCTTCCCGTCCAAGGTCAGCGACGCCAGCGCACGTTCCACGACATCCAGCGTCAGTTCGGAGAGCCGCGTCGCGCGCGTCTTCCGCATCAACCACTCCAGGTGGGACTTCTTCGCGTAGATGCTCTTCGCGGTGATGTTCCGGCCCCGGCAGTGCTCCAAGTACGCCTCGACGTGCTCAGTGAGGGGCTTGCGCGCTTCCTCGGAGAAGCGCTCCTGCCGTCCGTCGATGACGCCTTCCCGGCGCAGCGCGGCGTCAGCTTCCAGCTTGTGCGCGATGCGCTCCGCGGCACGTCGGTCCGTGGTGCGGCTCGACTTCTCGCGGCGACGCCCGCTCCCGTCGAAGTACTGGATGAGCCAGGCCGAGCCGCCCTTGCGCTTGAAGATGGTGGCCATGGCTCAGGCCTCCCTCTCTGCGCCGCTCGCACCTGCTGCCGCTCCACACGAAGGCGGGGGCCCCGTAGAGCCCTGTGCGATGGCTGGATAGACTCCGGGGCCCAGGCCCCCGTAGCTCAACAGGATAGAGCGCAGCTTTCCTAAAGCTGAGGTTGCAGGTTCGATTCTTGCCGGGGGTACCAGCCCGAGAACGACCTGACGGAGGTCGGGTTGCTCGGCGTGCGCGCGCAGCAACACAGGCGTCGTGTTCGTGGTGCTCATGGTGGGGTGCTTGGCCATCTAGGATCGTTTTTCCCAGGCCGTCAAGATCTCCGCCCTTGACGGCTCGCGACCCATCCTCGAAGGGCTTCGCGCGGGTACCGAAGGCTGCGACCGATGCGCACCACCGGCACCTCCCTCGTGTTCGTCAGCTCCCAGAGTTTCCTGGGCGAGATGGCGAGGAGCTTCGCTGCCTCGCGCGGTCGCAAGAGCATCGGCTCGTTGGTGTGACCGCGGCCGAAGGGCTCGTTCTGATTTTCGTGGTTCGTGTTGTTCATGGTTGGTTGGCGAGGACACAGCCTCACCTCGCCAACCAGGGAGGCGGTGCCGTGACGCGCAACGTGCCGCGTCAAGCTGCGAGCCCCGCCACCGAACTACCGAGGGTCGTCGTCGGCCACCGATGGACGTACCTCGCGACGGCCGTCCTGTCCTCCGCTTCCTCCTGCTTGAACCGTTTGCGCCCACGCCTGCGCGACGCGAGCGCAAACCATTCAAGAGGAGGAACACCATGACCATCTGCATCAACTTCGAACGAGAACAACCGGCACCACCATCAGCCGAGGGGGGCTCCGATGCCGAGCGGGCCCTCGCCGCCGGAGACGCCGACTTCGACTCGGTCGTGTCCTATCCCGACCGCTGCAAACGCTGGGGCGACGGTGGATACCGGGGCAACTGCGATGGCCGCCTCTTCCTGAACCTTCTCCTGCGCTACAGGCCACGAACCGTCGCCGACCCGATGATGGGCTCCGGCACCACTCGTGATGTCGTCGCGGACTTCAACCGAGGAGCGCAGCAGCCCATCGAGTACTGGGGCAACGACCTGCGCAACGGATTCGACCTCGAAACCCAGCCAATTCCTGGCCGCTTCGACCTCGTGTGGATTCATCCGCCGTACTGGAACATCGTCGAGTACGGCAATGGCGCATCCGACTTGAGCGCCGCACGCAGCTATCCCGAGTTCTTGACCAGGCTCACTCACTGCCTCAAGAAGTGCGCGGCTGCACTGAATCCCGGAGGACGGCTCGCAGTTCTCATCGCCGACGTTCGACGCCGAGGCACGTACTTCCCGCTCGGCCGTGACGTGTGCAACCTCGCCGGTGAAGTCGGTCAGCTTCGTTCCGTCATCATCAAGCTCCAGCACAACTGCCGCTCGGACCGAACGACCTACGGCAAGTTGAAAGATCCGCGCATTCGGCATGAGTACTGCGCCATCTTCAAGGCTCCGGACCTCGAGTAGCTGGACGTGCATCGAGGCAGCGCGCTGCTTCCGGCGCTTGCATGCCAAGCTCAGCACGCGACGACAACCATCGTCAGTTGCGAGCGTGAACGCGCTCAGCGCTTCGCGTAGCCCGCCGTTCTCGACTGGGCCGGTGCGCCCGTTGAGTCCGGGTGCCGAACGGTGCTGACGTTGGCGTTGTCGTGTTTCTCCTCAGGGTTCGGGAGTCGTCATTCGCCGAACCGGGCGAGCGAATGATCGCTCCCAAACGAGGAGAAACACAATGCCAACTACAGACACTACGCACCCACACGGACCCAACGGTCAGCCCGTCCCAGTTGATGAGCTGGTCTCCGCGACCTTCCGTGCTGAGCGCGCGTTCACAGCAACCGAGCCGACGGTGAAGATGGAGTTCGTCGACGATGCCGAGTTGCTCGGAATGCTCGCAAGCGACGGCCCGAGTCAGCGCGCGGCCATCGCCGAACTCTACGCCAGGTACTCCAGCTACCTGAACACGGTGGCTGCAAGAGCGGCTCGAAAGCTCGACCCGCACGAACTCGCCGACGTTGTCACGGACTCTCTGCTTGCCGCAAGTGCATGGGTCCGACGACAGTCTCCAGCGATTTCCATCTGCGAGCAGTTCACTCCAGCAGACGGTGGTCCAGGACATCACTGCGTTCGACCTTGGCTCTCCGCCATCGTGCGCCGAGTCGCAGTCGCCAGAGCCAGGGCGCTGGCACGAAGTCCGCTCCAGGCTCTCGACTACGACGTCGCGGCTCCGGACGAAACAGCCGAGGAATCGGAACCTCCACCATCTCCGAGAATGCTCGAACTCGAACTTCGACTTGCTCATCTCCGGCCGAAGGTCCGTTCGGCGCTCCTTGAGTCGATGCCCTGGTACGAACCCGGCAGCTCGCAGTTTGCCATGGCCCGAGGGGAGTCTCAGCGACTCGCCGAAGAGCTCGGGGTCTCGGCGGATGTTGTGCGCCAGTGGCGATGGCGAGCACTCCGACAGCTCCGAGCGTCCATGGTGAGTTGTGCCTCGGCGTGATGGGGCCGCGCTGCATCGCAGCTCTCGCACCCAGTGCGTCCGGCACGTCAGCCGGGCGCACACTTTCAGGAGCAAAGCTCCGTCCGTCTGCGCTTGTTTCGAAGACCTCACTCGAAGGCGTTCATGCCTCGTCGAGCACGCTGCGTTGGCTTGTCTCGTTTCGCGAACAAGCCAACGCAACAGGAGGGACATGAACGACACCGACGACAAGACAAAGAGGCGACCCGCACGCGCAGTGCAGCTCGGGGCAACGATGCTAACGCCGGGGGCGCAGGAGGCGCTCACCAACGAGGACGTCCTCTCGGCGCTCTCGCGCCATTCAAGAGGAGACTGGGGCGACGTATGCGACGCTGACCGTGAAGAGAACGAGCTTTCACTTCGCGAGGGCTTCCGACTCCTCTCGACCTACCGCGCCGCCAACGGCACGAAATTCTGGGTCATCACCGAAGCCGACTGTTCCCTGACGACCGTGCTGCTTCCGGAGGAGTACTAGACATGAACGACGCATGTGAACCGAACTCACCGCCTCGGCCCTTCGCGGTCGGGCGCTTCAGCGCCATTCCGAGGGTGCGTCTCGTTGCCGTCGAGCAGTTCGACCGCCTGGCCGAAGGGCCGCCCCTCCGAGCGCCATCCGAGGTGCGCGATGCGTTGCGCTCCTTCTTCGAACTCAAGGACAGCAAACGTACTGCGGACTTCGCGACTTCCGTTCCCGCGAGTTTCGGGCCGCACAGCCCTACCGCTATGGCGCAAGTTGCCCGACTACGCGCTATCCCATCGGTTCCATCGGTCAAGCGATGCGGCGGGAGAGTCGCCAAGCAACACCTTGCCCAACAATGCAATGTAATCCGCGTCCGGGGCCCCAGATGCGAGCAATTCCGAGGACACCTGTGCGACCCACTCGCGAAAGGGGACGCGATGGTTCTGTTGAACCTCGGGTTTTATGATGGCCATCGCATGGTTGGAGAATTCCGACTCTTCAAATGCTACACTGAGCCACGCAAGATACAGCACGCCTTCTCGGTACATCTGCCCGTGCTTTTGTACTACCAGAGCCTGTCGAAGGAACTGTTGGCCAAGCAAGACGTGTTTGAGCGAACCAAAGAGTCGTAGCGCGTCAGCTGTGGGCGATTCCGAGGCTTTCCCAATTCCCATTAACTGGCCGTAGATCGCTACCGCTTCAGGGGAATCGTGCTTGTAGAGCAACAGCAACGTAACCAATCCGAGAATCGGCAAAGGGTTCGCTTGATCTATGGCTCGAAGTCGGCCGTATGCAATCACGGCGAGATGCCTTAGGTCAGCGTGCAGGGCCGTGTCCTGCGCTATGTGCCACAGCTTGGACTTGTCATTGGAACTAAGCTCAAGTACCCGGCGAAACACCCTTTCTGCCTCTTTCGGTTTGCCTGCAACCCGGACAAGAAAGCGGGCGTAACGCCAGACCTTCACTGGGTCGTGCGAGTCCAAAAGCACGCCGGTACTGAAATACGGCTCAGCCTCGGATGACCGATTTGGCTGCGCTTCGAGAAGTAACGCGTAATTCCAGCAGATCGAGGGGTTGCCGGGTGACAGCACCAGTGCTTCCTTGTAGAGTCGTTCTGCGTCATCAACACGCGTTGGGATGCCTGATAGAAATACGCCGTACGCATTCTTGGCGAACCACGCGTTTGGATCGACGGCAATCGCCCTTGCAAAAAGTGACTCGGCGTCGCGCGCGCGACCACCCTGCCTAGTCAAGAACTGGGCGTAGTTGAGCAGGGTGGGGAAATGGTTCGCGGAGAGCGTCATGGCTGATTTGAAAGCCGCTTCTGCTTGCTCGCCGAATTCGTCCCAAGCTGCAAAAGTGTTTGCGTAATTGTTCAACAACCCCAAGTTGTCGTCATCCAGTGCGAGTGCGCGCCGTCCATATTCCTCGGCTTGCACTTTTCGTGCTGTGTCTCCCATGTTTGCCAGGTCTGCGCAAAGCAGAGACGCAAAGCTGAGCAGCACGGCATCTTGCGTCTCTTCGCGGCCTGGTGCCGGGATGACAGTCTCAACAAGCGCCATCGCGGCATATAGATCAACGGCTCTGTGCGGTCCATGCAGTCGATGGAGAGATGTTGCTAGGGATATGCTCGCATTTCGATTTGCGGGCTGCAGTTCATGGGCCTGCTGGTAGCACTTGGTGGCCTCGGCGGCCTTGCCTATAGCGGCTAGCAAATCACCTTCAACCATTGCATCATCAAATGCTGCTGACTCACGCAGAGATTCACTTGTCTCAGGGTGCAGTGCACGAATTGCTTTAACGTGATTGTGAAGCTCCAACGCTTTGTGCGCGTCGCCCTTAAGCGCGTATACGCGACGAAGTACTACCGGGTCTGTGGACGAGTTCACTGATCGCGCAATTGCTGATTTAACCGCGTTGTCGACCGAGGAGTCTATTTGCTCTAGGCCTGACGCGATTGCCAGCTGTCTTTCAGCCTGCATGGTCGACAACATCGCGAGGATCGCTTCGAGCTTGTATTCGGCGGCGACGTCGCGCTGCTGTGACTCTGTGGCGAAGACGGCGACATCTTTTTGTATGCCCTCAAAGCCCTGCGATTGTTGCGTTTTCAGCGACGTAAATCGTTCGTCGATTTTCGTCCACTCATCCTGAGAGAGGTGGGCTTGGATCGAATTCCGTCTGCTGTCCACCAACGTTGCAAGACGCGCGACGTTGACTCCCATTGCCTCGAGCTGCCGCGACTGATCGCGCGCTAAGGCGAGAATGGAGTGCGTGGTCGCGATCTGAATGGCGGCGTACGCTTCACCGTTCTTAGCAAAGTCACTCTTGAGAACCTGCACAAGATGCCAATAGAACCGCTTGACGAGCACAGGGGCGAGTTCGTCGAGTGCGGCGCGAACCGGCTTATATGATGGAGCCCGTACCGCGAGGCGCATCATCCAGCTTCTCCAAGACGCAATATCGAGAGCGTCTGGGAAGGGACTCGTGACACTGATGAGTTTTCCGGCTTCGGCTGCCGCACGCTGGTCCTCTTGCAGCTTTGCCGCTATCACCAGCAGTTCTTGCGGGTCGGGGATGTCAAGATCAAAGGTCTCCTCGATCAACATCTTTCGCCAAACTTTGGCGGCCTCGGACTTGATCAGTGACTTATAGATGGCGGCATGCGGGGACTCTCCGTTCACCAGGCCGAGTGGCAGACTATCTGATATGCGCGGACAGCGGCCATCTATTAACTCTTGGATCACTTCTTCGATCGCATTGCCAACAGCGAGTTCAATGTGGTGATTGAGTGTGCTGGAATCGGCCCCGGAGTGGTCCGGCAGGAAACGATTGACGATATCGTGGAGGCAATTGCCGGAAACGCCCTTCAAGAGATCGTTGATCGTTACGCCGACTACAGTAGCACTAGTAGGGATGAGCGATGGAAAGGCCGCCCCGGCACCGACTGCGGAAACTGCGACAGCAAACTTCACAAGACAAGGCTTGTCGCGGAACCTGTGCCACCAGTGCTGCATGCGTAGGAAGATAGCAGAGCGCGCGATCCCCCCGCCACTCACGGACGCTCCCTTCGTGGATCTCCGCCTGGACGGCACGCACCGCGTCACCACCGCCGAGGTCGTGACCGTCGGCACTCTCAATGCCTCGCTCGTCCACCCTCGGGAGGTCTTCAAGGCCGCCATCCTCGCCAACGCGGCAGCCATCATCTGCGCGCACAACCACCCATCCGGCGACCTCACTCCGTCCGCGGAGGACCGGAGCGTGTTCGACAACCTGCGCAAGGCTGGGGACATCCTGCGCATCCGCTTGCTCGACTTCGTCATCGTCGGTGGCAGCGGCTACTGGTCCGCCCTCAACGACCCGTCGTGGCACAGCAGCTGAACGCCTTGGGGCACCTCGGCCTTCCTCACCTGGAGAGAGCACCCCGAGCGGGCTCCACGGTTCTGGCCACGGCCCGGCCCGCCTCTCCACGCGCTGCTCGCGGGAGACGCCGGTCTCCACAGCCATCCAGCTCCGCGCATCCGGCACGCTGCCGTCGGTCCAGGCCATCCTGAGGCTCGCTCACGCACGGTCACGTCGCAGCGCCGCGTTCACCGTTCCGCCCCGGCCTCCGAGGCGAGCATCACGAGGCTGGGCATGGTGTCGTCAACCTCGCGCCAGGGACCGCCTCCAGCCGGGGGACGGCGCGGGGTCGCGCGCCAGTCGACCGGTAGGTCGCCCGTCACTTGCCCCCGCGGTTGCCGTCCCTCGCCGCCGCCCGAGGCGGAGCGGGCGCTGACTCGTCGCTGCGCTCGCGGGCGCGCTCGCGCTGCCGACGTCCGAAAGGACGGCAGCGTCTGCACGAGCTACGAAGCGCTCGGCCGCTTCCTGGAAAACGTAGTTGCCAAGTTGGAGCACGGCGAAGGAGTGCCCCCGCTTCGATGGCATGACGACGCCGTACGCGGGATGCTCGCACGGTTCAACGCCGACCCGAAGCACGTGGCTCACCGTAGTCGTGTGCGACGGCGTCCATACAGCCCGCCTGCGAAGGCGAGCCGCGACGCAAACGAGCCGACCGCTCCGGTGCGTACCAATGCACTCAGTTCCGACTCCGGCGAGACCTCCGACGGAGGTACGCAGTCGCAGGCATCGAGCTGAGCCAGCGTCACATGCGCAGCACGAGCCTCCGGGCGCGCGGAGCGTCGGCGATGCCGAAGCTCCTCAACGTGGGTGCCGGACAATTCCGGCACCCACGGTCTCGACCAGCGCGCGAAGTGTCGCGGCCAGAGCTTGGCGAATGCGATTCTGAGCGGACAGGTGCCGTCGCGTTCCTAATTCGTCGCCACCACAAGAAGCACGCACTTCGTCTGCGCTATTGCTCGCGTGCGCGACTCGGCCTCTACCCCTGCAATCTCTCAGCGTTCTGCCGTCCCTGCACTGGAATCGCGAAGCTCGACTACGAAGATCGCGTCATGGCGATCTGCGCGTTGGCGCTATCCGACAATCCCCACTTGGTCTTCCTTGCTGGGGACTTCACCGTCGGTGAGACGAAGTCGGCGAGACGTGGAGTGCGCCTCGTGAAATCCGTTCTCGCCAGCGTTCAGGAGTCAGGATCCAAGGCGTGGGCGCGCATCGTCGGTGTCATCTACTCGATCGAAATCGGGAAGAGCCGGACCGGCAAGTGGTGGGTTCACGTGCATACGTTCTTGGCTCTCGACAGTCGTGATCAGCCACCGACGCGCAAGGCGTTGGCGCGAGAATGGGCGAGGACAGCTCGGGTGACACGCTGGCCCGAGAATCCGTTCGACCCGCGCTCGGGGAATGATCGTCGCTACGAAGGTCTCATGCGCAGCCAGTCGATCAAGCCGCTTCATGCCTACACGCGCAAGGCAATGACCACACGAATCGTGCCGGTTGCTTCGCTCGCTGAGATCGAGCCCGACCTGCGCGCACGGGCTCGCTACCTGCGCGAGAGGAACGGTGAGCCGGGGCACGAGCGTGTCTTGGCACTGACTCGGCTGACCGAAAACGATCGGCTCGCGATCATGGACTTGCGCGCACGACTCAACGCGAGAACCGGCGTGTTCAGGAATCACCGAGAGCCCGAGGTGCGAGCCCTCGCTGCGCAGCTCCGCGCGCAACGCCGGGAGGACTTATCTTGACGATGCTTGTTTTCCATTGCCTCTGCCATCCGTACTCGTCTCACCCACGCCGCTGGAGGTCATGTACGTCCATCAAGTCAAGAGTTCCGCTCGCGACTGCGTGCGCGCTACTCGGTGCGTCCATGAGAACCGCAAGCGAAGCACAGCTCACTCCTCTGCCGCGTGCGGCGGAGGAGTCCGCGAAGCGGAGGGTACATCGCAGACACCGTGTCTACGGAAACTGCCTCCGCGCTCTGCGTCCCGTGCCACGTGACGAGGGCCTATCACGATGACCAACACTCGGGGAGAATGTACGCCGTGAGACTTTCCTGCTTCTCGAAGTGCGCCAGCGGCGAACCGCTTCGCCGAGCGCTGACCAGCACCTCTCATCGACTCGACATCGAGCGCGATCAGGTCGGCGCTGTCGTCGCGGCGTTCCTGGAGGAAGTTGCCGACGAGGTCGCGCACGGCCACGTCGTCTCGATCCCCGGCTTCGGGGCGTTCGGTGCGTGGCTGATCGAAACGCGCGCGGCACTCGCGCGTGATCCGTCACGGAGATGCAAGCCAGCCTTCTCTCCGTCGAAGCGGTTCTACGAGCAGGTGCGCAATTCGGCTCCAGCGACGCGCTGGGCGAAGGGCAAGCTCATCCGACACCGCAGCAATCACAGTCCGAGGTCGATGACAACGGGTTCGCGTGAGGTCCCGGTCATGACGCGCGACGAGTTCTTCGACTCGATCGCGAGACAGATGGCGCAGTCCTGACCGCCGGTTTGCCAGACACACTGTCTGCGAGGATTGTCCCTCCCGTTCGTTGTCTGGCGTGTCCAGCCGCCCGGTTTCCGACGGGGGGGTAGGGTCTCTGAGAGCGGTAGTCGCTCCGCGAGCGGGAGCACGAGACTACTCGGGCCGCCGACCGGCTGAGGCGCGCCGACCGGCGGCGCGCCGGGTCCCGAGGGAGCCTCGGCTCCGGTGTCCGAGCGTGCCGTCTGTGGCCTCGGCCTCGCCAGACACCGTGTCTAGCCAACCTGCCCAAGTCTGGACAGTTCTGACTCGCTCCCGAGGCCGCCGTTCCGCACACTGTCCCCGCGATGCCCGAGCCCTGCCTGACCCTCCGCGAGGTGGCCGAGCTGCTCAGCCTCGCCGAGAAGTCCACCTACAGACTCGCCCAAAGCGGGAGCCTGCCGGGCTTCAAGGCAGGCGGCTCTTGGAGGTTCCGCCAGAAGGACATCGACACCTGGATGCGCGATGGCATCCGCGCTGCCCAAACGCCGAAGGGGCAACGCAAGACTCGCACAACCCCGACGCGGCGGAGAGAGAAGCGATGAACCCGACCGCCGAGGTGTTGGCTTGGGAGCCGCGAGACCCTGCGGCCCTGCCCCGTCGCACAGAGCGGGCGACCCCTCGTTTCCGTTCTACGGTCGCTTCGCCAGGCCCGCTTCCCTTGGACCGCAAGTCACGCCCGCATGGCCATCAAGAAGTCTGAACTCTACTCGTCCCTGTGGTCCAGCTGCGACGAGCTGCGCGGTGGCATGGATGCCAGCCAGTACAAGGACTACGTCCTCGTGCTGCTGTTCGTGAAGTACGTCAGCGACAAGTACGCCGGGCAGCCCTTCGCCCCGATCACGATCCCGCCGGGCGCGAGCTTCAAAGACATGGTCGCGCTCAAGGGCAAGAGCGACATCGGCGACCAGATCAACAAGAAGATCCTCGGGCCGCTGGCGAACGCGAACAAGCTGTCCGACATGCCGGACTTCAACGACGCGACCAAGCTCGGCACCGGCAAGGAGATGGTGGACCGGCTCACCAACCTCATCGCCATCTTCGAGAACCCGTCGCTCGACTTCTCGAAGAACCGCGCCGAAGGCGACGACATCCTCGGCGACGCCTACGAGTACCTGATGCGGCACTTCGCCACCGAGAGTGGCAAGAGCAAGGGCCAGTTCTATACGCCCGCCGAGGTCAGCCGGATCATGGCCAAGATCCTGGGCATCGCCAGCGCCAAGACCAGCGCCGACACCACCGTGTACGACCCGACCTGCGGCTCGGGATCGCTGCTGCTCAAGGTCGCCGACGCAGCCAAGGCCAAGGTCACGCTCTACGGGCAGGAGAAGGACGCCGCCACGTCCGGCCTCGCGCGGATGAACATGATCCTGCACGACAACCCGACGGCGCTGGTCAAGCAGGGCAACACGCTGACCACCCCGCTCTTCACCGACACCTCGGGACAGCTCAAGACCTTCGACTACGTCGTCGCCAATCCCCCGTTCAGCGACAAACGCTGGAGCACCGGCCTCGATCCGGCTAACGATCCCCACGAACGCTTCAAGCACTACGGCACACCTCCCGCCAAGCAGGGCGACTACGCCTACCTGCTGCACATCCTGCGCTCGCTCAAGAGCACAGGCAAAGGCGCGTGCATCCTCCCGCACGGCGTGCTGTTCCGTGGCAATGCAGAAGGCGTGATCCGCAAGAACCTGATCCAGCGCGGCTTCATCAAGGGGATCATCGGCCTGCCCGCGAACCTGTTCTACGGCACCGGCATTCCCGCCTGCATCCTGATGCTCGACAAGGAGCATGCCGCCGCGCGCAAAGGCATCTTCATGATCGACGCCTCCAAGGGCTTCATCAAAGACGGCCCGAAGAACCGCCTGCGCGAGCAGGACATCCACCGCATCGTGGACACGTTCACGCGCCAGCTGGACATCCCCGGCTACGCGCGCATGGTGCCGGTGGCCGAGATCAGCGACGCGAAGAACGACTTCAACCTCAATCTGCCGCGCTACATCGACTCGAGCGAGCCCGAAGACCTGCAGGACATCGACGGCCACCTGAGGGGCGGCATCCCCGCGCGCGACCTCGACGCGCCCGAGTCACCCTTGTCGCCCTACTGGCAGGTGCTGCCCGGTGTGCGCCAGGCCCTTTTCGAGCCCTACGACCCCTCCGGCCGCCGCCCCGGCTATGCGCGCCTCAAGCCGGCGCCTTCCGAAGTAAAAGCCGCGATCTTCGGCCATGCCGAGTTCGCCGCGTTCCAGAAGCAGTCGCTCAAACGCTTCGCCGACTGGCGCAAGGCCGTCACGCCCCAGCTCACCGGCCTCCGCCAGGACGCCCATCCCAAGGCGCTGATCGAGACCATCGCGGAGGCCCTGCTGGCCGCGTTCCATCAGGCGCCCCTGCTGGATGCCTACGACATCTATCAGCACCTGATGGACTACTGGGCTGAGACCATGCAGGACGACGCCTACCTGATCGCCGCTGACGGCTGGGTGGCCAAGACGGCGCGGTTGATCGAGACCGATAAAAAGGGCAAACAGAAAGACAAGGGCTGGGCCTGCGATCTGGTGCCCAAGGCGCTGATTGTGGCGCGCTACTATGCCAAGGAACAGGCCGCCCTAGATGCCAAGCAGGCGGAGCTGGAGGTCGCCAGCGCCAGCCTGGTTGAGTTGGAGGAAGAACACGGTGGCGAGGAGGGCTACCTAGGCGCGCTTGAGAAGATCGCCAAGGCCGAGATCAACGCGCGCCTCAAGGAGACCAAGGGCGACAGGGAAGCCAAGGACGAAGCTCTGGTCCTCAAGCGCTGGCTGGACCTGTCGGAGGGCGAAGCCGCTCTGAAGCGCGAGATCAAGGCGCTGGACGCCGCACTCGACACGCTGGCCTACGAGAAGTACCCACAGCTTAGCGAGGCCGAAATCAAGGCGCTGGTGGTCGACGACAAGTGGATGGCACGCCTCTCCGACGTTGTGCAAGGGGAACTCAACCGAATCTCCCAAACCCTCACGTCCCGCATCCGCGAGCTGGCCGAACGCTACTCCGCCCCACTGCCCCAGATCATCGACGAGGTGCAAGCGCTGGCTGCTCGCGTAGACGGCCACCTGGCCAGGATGGGCAGGCTGCAATGAGATTCCAGCAGCTAGTTGACCTTTGCTCGCAGGCTCACCGCCTCGTGCTGGCTGAGGCCAGCCGAGTCGTGGACACCCACTTGGCTGCCCGCAACTTCCTACTCGGCTACTACATCGTGCGCTTCGAGCAGCACGGCTCAGACCGAGCCCAGTACGGCCAGCAGACTCTGTTGGCCCTCTCGACGAACCTGAAGGGGGCGCTAGGTCGAGGATTCTCCGTCGATAACCTCGAGCTGATGCGGCGCTTCTACCTCCGCTTCCGGCTCGAGGAGGCCACCCCGGCGATTTCCGAGACACCGTCTCGGAATTCCCCCCCCGAGACTTCCGAGACGGCGTCTCGGGGATTGTCCATGGTCGACAGCCCCCCGCAACCAAACCTGGCCCTATTGGCCGACCTGCAACGGCGCTTCACCCTGGGTTGGTCCCATTACGTCGAACTACTGTCCCTCGACGACCCCCAGGAACGGCGCTTCTACGCCATCGAGGCCTCCGCCAACCAATGGAGCGTGCGCGAACTGCAGCGGCAGATCGCCAGCAGCCTGTACCATCGCCTGGCCCTCAGCCGGGACAAGGACGAGATCCGCCGCCTCGCGGCGGAGGGCCAGGTCGTGGAGAAGGCCGCCGATCTCATCAAGAACCCGCTCGTGCTTGAGTTTCTGGGGCTGGACGAGCGGCCCCAGTATTCGGAGGACGAGCTGGAGAGCGCCATCATCGACAAACTCGAGTCTTTTCTGCTGGAGCTCGGCAAGGGCTTCCTTTTTGAGGCCCGTCAGAAGCGTTTCACCTTCGACAACGATCACTTCTTCGTCGATCTGGTTTTCTACAACCGTCTGCTGCGCTGCTACGTGCTTATCGACCTCAAGCGCGACAAGTTGACGCACCAGGACCTAGGCCAGATGCAGATGTACGTGAACTACTTTGACCGGCACGTGAAATTGCCCGACGAGCTGCCCACCATCGGGATCGTG
This sequence comes from Planctomycetota bacterium, assembly GCA_044359355.1. Lineage (GTDB taxonomy): Bacteria > Planctomycetota > UBA1135 > UBA1135 > SYGM01. Next base: position 263,108 of record JBIKMH010000001.1, read on the forward strand.
CTGTGCCGCCGCAAGAACGACCCCCTGGTGGAGCTGACCCTACCCGCAGATGCCAATGTGTTTGCCTCGCGCTACCAACTGTACCTTCCTTCCCGCGAAGAACTGAAAGCGCAATTGAGGCAAATCGAGGCAGAACTGGAGGCCAAGCCATGAGGCGCCTGATGCAGTCCGTGACCACAGGTCGTCGCCACCGGCAACGGTTCGGGCGCTATGCCGCGCCGCTACCCACAATTGCCAACGAGCTAGAAACTATATCTAGACGAGTGGAGGAATATTGCAATAATGGGGGGGCGTCATGGAAGTGAAGCCCGGCTACAAGCAGACAGAGGTAGGAGTAATTCCGAATGAGTGGGAGGTGAAGACGCTTGGCTCACTCCTTAGCAAAGGACGGTTGGGTGGGAACTACTCGAACCAAGACTCAGAGGCTGAACTCCCGTTGATGAAGATGGGCAATCTTGCCCGTGGTTTCTTCGACCTGTCCAAAGTTCAATTCATCACGCCCGGCGTACGGCCAGAACCTCAACACCTGCTTGTATATGGCGACGTATTGTTCAACACGCGCAACACTCTCGATCTCGTGGGCAAGGTCGCGATTTGGAGGGATGAACTTCCAGTCGCCTACTACAACTCGAACCTCATGCGGTTGGAGTTCGACACTGATCAGATTTACCCCAATGAGTATGCAAACTATGCTCTGAATATTGAGGGCGCTGTATCACGGCTCCGAGCGCTCGCTACCGGGACGACAAGCGTGGCCGCGATCTACACACGGGACTTGATGAGGTTACATGTCCTAGTTCCACCCATCCTAGAACAACGCGCCATCGCGGAGGCGTTGAGCGATGTGGATGCGCTGCTGAGCGGTCTGGATCGCCTCATCGCCAAGAAGCGCGACCTCAAACAGGCCACCATGCAGCAACTCCTCACCGGCCAAACCCGCCTCCCCGGCTTCCATGGCGACTGGGAGGTGAAGCGGCTGGGGGATGTAGTTCAGATTAAGAAAGGGGAGCTGATCACGGGTACAACCTTGATGCCAGGAGACATTCCGGTAATCGCAGGGGGAAAGCAGCCCGCCTACTACCACGCTTCCGCAAATCGGTTTGGGCGTACCGTTACGATTAGCGCGTCCGGAGCGAGTGCCGGTTATGTTGCGCTCTACAGCGAACCAATTTTCGCTTCGGACTGCTCCACGATCAACGAATCCGAAAGCTACTGCCTCGACTTCGTATTTTATCACCTTCTGTGCAAGCAGCAGACGATCTACAAAGCGCAGACCGGCGGAGCGCAGCCCCACATTCACGCGAGGGATTTGAACCCCATACTATTTTCATTTCCACCCATCCCCGAACAAACCGCCATCGCGTCGGTGCTGAGTGAGATGGACGCGGAGCTGACCGGGCTGAAGCAGCGGCGGGAGAAAACCCGCGCCCTCAAGCAGGCCATGATGCAGGAACTCCTCACCGGCAGAACCCGGCTCGTATGAATCCGCTGCGCATCTTCATCAGCAGCGTGCAGAAGGAGTTCGCCGAGCAGCGGGCGGCCTTGCGCGACTACCTCCGCCGTGACGCGCTGATGCGGCGGTTCTTCGAGCCCTTCCTTTTCGAGGACGTCCCCGCCGCCGACCGCCGCGCGGATGAGCTCTATCTGGATGAGGTCGAACGCTGCGATATCTACGTGGGCCTGTTCGGCAACGAGTATGGATTCCAAGACGCTCAGGGCGTTTCTCCCACGCATCGCGAGTTCGAGGCGGCCGCGCAGCGCCACAAGCCGCGACTGATTTTCGTCAAGGACGCGGACGACAAGCAGAAGCATGCAAAGATGCAGGCTCTGATCCAGCGTGCCGCCGCGGAAGTCGTTCGACGTCGGTTCGTCACGGACTCCGAGCTGATCACCGGCGTCTATGCCGCTCTGGTGCAGTACCTGGAGTCGAAGCAACTGATCCGCTCTGGACCGTTCGACATGGTGGCGTGCGCCGACGCGACGTTGGCGGACCTATCGACCGAGCGCATCGTGCGCTTCGTGAGTATCGCGCGACGAGCGCGCGGCTTTCCTCTGGCGGAGGACACCGCGCCGCATGACGTGCTCGAACACCTGCATCTGCTTCGCCAGGGCATGCCTACGAATGCGGCCGTCCTGTTGTTCGGCAAGGCGCCGCAGCGGTTCCTCATATCGTCGGAGATCAAGTGCGCGCATTTCCATGGAACGGAGGTCCAGAAGCCGATCCCGTCGCATCAGGTGTACAAGGGGACCGTGTTCGACCTCGTGGATCAGTCGGTGGACTTCGTCTTGTCCAAGATCAATCTCGCTGTGGGCACGCGTGCGCAGAGTACGCAGGCGCCGATCGCCTACGAATTCCCGCCCGAGGTAGTGCGCGAGGCGATCGTGAACGCTGTGGCGCATCGTGACTACACGAGCAACGGAAGCGTGCAGGTCATGCTGTTCTCGGACCGCCTGGAGGTGTGGAATCCGGGCACGTTGCCGCCTTCGCTGACGCTCGCGCAACTGCGGCAGCCGCATGGTTCGGTGCCGGGCAATCCGCTCCTGGCCGAGCCGCTGTACCTGACTCAATACATCGAGCGCATGGGCACCGGCACCGGGGATATGATCGAACGTTGCCGGAAGGCGGGTCTGCCGGAGCCGGAGTTCGAGCTGACGGACGGGTTCCTGATCCGTCTGCGGCGCAGGCCGGACGCGGCGTTCGAGGCGGTGGGGGGCGTGGTGACCCCACCAGTCACCCCACCAGTCACCCCACCAGTCACCCCACCAGTCGCTCCACCAGTAGAGGTGCTCGTTCGCCTACTCGGGCAAGCAGGTTCCTTGGGCAACGCCGAGATTCGCAGGCACCTGGGTCTGAAGGACCGCACGCACCTGCGCGAGCGGTATCTCGACCCGGCGTTGGCTGAGGGGCTGATCGAGCCCACCGTCCCCGACAAGCCGAACAGCCGCCTCCAGCAGTATCGACTGACCGCGAAAGGCGCGGCCCTCGCGGACTCGCTGCGACGAGGAGGGCCGGAGGCATGAGTGCGATTGGTCAGCCGGAACGCGCCACACAGGGCCGAATCATCGCGCTGTTCCGCGATGAGCTCGGCTATCGGTACCTCGGCGATTGGACCGACCGTCCGGGCAACAGCAACATCGAGGAGGAGCCGCTCCGCGCCTACCTGAGGAAGGCAGGCCATTCGTCGGAGCAGGTCAGCCGCGCCATCTACCTGCTGCGCACCGAGGCGGACAACCCCAACCGCAGCTTATACGACAACAACAAGGCGGTGTACGGGCTGCTGCGCTACGGCGTGCCCGTGAAGATCGAGGCGGGCAAGGTCACCGAGACGGTCAAGGTGATCGACTGGGAGCAGCCGGAGGCCAACGACTTCGCGATCGCCGAGGAAGTGACGCTGCGTGGCAACCACGAGCGGCGACCCGACATCGTGCTCTACGTCAACGGGATCGCCGTCGGCGTGATCGAGCTGAAGAACAGCCGCGTCTCCACCGGCGACGGCATCCGGCAGAACCTTTCCAACCAGCAGCCGGAGTTCAACGCCTGGTTCTTCAGCACCGTGCAGTTCGTCTTCGCAGGCAACGACTCGGAGGGCTTGCAGTACGGCGCGATCGGCACCGAGGAAAAGTACTTCCTGAAGTGGAAGGAGGATGAGGCGGACAACAGCCGCTTCACGCTCGACAAGTACCTGCTCAAGATGTGTGACAAGGCGCGGCTGATCGAGCTGATGCACGACTTCGTGCTGTTCGACGGCGGCATCAAGAAGCTACCGCGCGTCCACCAGTACTTCGGCATCAAGGCGGCGCAGCAGCACGTCGGTGCCTACAAGGGCGGGATCATCTGGCACACGCAGGGCAGCGGTAAGAGCATCGTCATGGTGCTCCTCGCCAAGTGGATTCTGGAGAACAAGCCCAACGCTCGCGTGGTCATCGTCACGGACCGCGATGAGCTGGACAAGCAGATCGAGGGCGTCTTCGGCGAGGCTGGCGAGGCGATCACTCGCACCAGCAGCGGGCGCGACCTGATGAGCCTGCTCGGGCAAGCCACGCCGCGCCTGCTCTGCTCCTTGGTCCACAAGTTCGGCAAGCGGGGCGTCGAGGACTTCGAGCAGTTCATCAAGGAACTCGCGGCCCAGCCCTGCAAGACGGTCGGTGAGATCTTCGTCTTCGTCGATGAGTGCCACCGCACCCAGAGCGGCAAGCTGCACCGAACCATGAAGGCGCTGATGCCCAGCGCCGTCTTCATCGGCTTCACGGGCACGCCGCTGCTCAAGCAGGACAAGCAGACCAGCCTGGAGGTGTTCGGTGGCTACATCCACACCTACAAGTTCAGCGAGGCCGTCGAAGACAAGGTCGTGCTCGACCTCGTCTACGAGGCGCGCGACATCGACCAGCGTCTCGGCAGCGAAGCGAAGATCGACGCCTGGTTCGACGCCAAGACCAAGGGCCTGAACGAGTGGCAGAAGGCCGCCCTGCGCGAGAAGTGGGGCACGATGCAGAACGTCCTCAGCTCCCGCTCGCGCATGGAGCGCGTGGTGAGCGACATCGTGTTCGACTTCAGCGTGAAGCCGCGACTGTCCAATCAGCGTGGCAACGCGATCCTCGTGGCGTCCAGCATCTACGAGGCGTGCAAGTACTTCGAGCTGTTCCAGAAGACCGTCTTCAAGGGCAGGTGCGCGGTCGTCACGTCCTACAACCCGCAAGCTCAGGACGTGACCCTGGAGGAGACGGGAGCGAACACGGAGACGGACAAGCAGTTCATCTACAACACGTACACCGAGCTGCTGAAGGGGGTCGATGCGCGGCCGGGCATGAGCAAGACGGAGACGTACGAGGACAAGGCGAAGGAGCTGTTCAAGAAGCAGCCCGCGAACATGCGCCTGCTTGTCGTCGTGGACAAGTTGCTGACGGGCTTCGACGCTCCGGGCTGCACGTATCTGTACATCGACAAGTCGATGCAGGATCACGGGCTGTTCCAGGCCATCTGTCGCACGAACCGGCTCGATGGCGACGACAAGGACTTCGGTTACATCGTTGACTACAAGGACCTGTTCAAGAAGGTCGAGAACGCGATCGCCGTCTACACCTCCGAGCTGGACCACAGCGCGGGCGGTGCCGATCCCGAGATCCTGCTGCAAGATCGGCTGACACGGGGCCGCGAGCAGTTGGACAACGCGCTCGAAGCCGTCGCGCTGATCTGCGAGCCAGTGCAACCGCCGAAGGGTGAGCTGGAGCTCATTCACTACTTCTGCGGCAACACGGAGGTCGCGGCAGAGCTGGCCGAGCGAGAGCCACGGCGTGTCGCGCTGTACAAGTCCACGGTCGCGCTCGTGCGAGCGTACGCGGGCATCGCGGACGAACTTGAGGCGGCGGGGTACAGCCCGGCCGAGATCGCCGGGATCAAGCGGAACCTCGACCGCTACCTGAATGTGCGCGAGATCATCCGCAAGGCCAGTGGCGAGACCATCGACCTGAAGGCGTACGAGGCGGACATGCGCCACCTTATCGACACCTACATCGAAGCCGATGAGCCGAGGACGATCTCGCCCTTCGACAACATGTCGCTGCTCGAACTCGTCGTGAAGAGCGGGATGGCCAGCGCGATCAACAGCCTGCCCAGCGGAATCAAGGGGAACAAGCAGGCTGTCGCCGAGACGATCGCGAACAACGTCCGCAGCAAGATCATCAAGGAGCACCTGAACGATCCGGCCTACTACGACCGGATGTCGAAGGTGCTGGAGGAGATCATCGCGGACCTGAAGGCCAAGCGCGTCGAGTACGAGGAGTACCTCAAGCGCATCGCCGACCTCGCGAAGCAAGTGCAGAGCGGGCAGGCCGAGGGTGCGCCTCAGCAGCTCAGGACGCCTGGGATGCGCGCGCTCTTCAACAACCTAAAGGCACCCGCCCAGCAGGTGCAGGCGGGAGCGGTCTGCGAGAGGCCGCCGACCTACGGAGCATCCGATGAGGTCCGGCTGAACCTTGCGCTCGCGCTCGACGAGACCGTGAAGCGGGTGCGACCGGACGACTGGCGCGGGCACCAGGCTCGTGAGAACGAGATCAAGCGCGCCCTGCTGCCGTTGCTCGGCAACGACACGGCCGAGGTCGAGCGCATGTTCATCATCATCAAGCAGCAGCGCGAGTACTGATGGCCGTGACTCTGGAGGTGGGGGGGATCGCGGTAGATGTCATCAGGAAGGACATCAAGAACGTCCACTTGAGCGTCCATCCGCCGACTGGCCGGGTGCGGATCGCCGCTCCTCAGCGGATGAGCCTCGACACGATCCGGCTGTTCGCGATCTCCAAGCTCGGCTGGATCAGGCAGCACCAGCGCACGCTGCACGAGCAGGACCGGGAGGCTGAGCGCGAGTACCTAGATCGTGAGAGCCACTACGTCTGGGGCAAGCGCTTTCTGTTGAAGGTGGTCGAGGTGGACGCCGCGCCCGAAGTGCGAGTCCAGCATGGCACCCTCGTGCTGCGGGTCCGGCCGGGCACGGACGTGCCGACACGCGAGGCTGTGGTCGCTGCCTGGTATCGGCAGCAGCTCAAGGGCGAGGTTGCGCCGCTCGTCAAAGCGTGGGAGCGACGACTCTCGGTCTCCGTGGATGGCTTCTTCGTGCAGCAGATGAAGACCAAGTGGGGGAGCTGCAACCCGTCGGCTCGGACGATCCGCCTGAACACGGAGCTGGCGAAGAAGCCGAAGGAGTGCCTGGAGTACATCGTCGTGCACGAGATGGCCCATCTTCTCGAACCGACGCACGGCCCGCGCTTCGTCGCGGCGATGGATCGCGTCCTGCCCGCCTGGCGCGAAACGCGCGAGCTGCTCAACCGCCTGCCCGCAAGCCATCAGCGGTGGAGCTACTGAGGGGCGCGGCCGGGTCGGTCCATCCGTACGGCGGAGCATCCGCTCGGAGGCTTGCTAGACACCGTGTCTACCAACCCCGGCGGCAGCATGGCGAGCCCTTCCCGGCCGACCACAAGTCCTCCGTGGGGGCCGGGAGTACCCCCGGCGGGAGTCGAACCTGCAACCTCAGCTTTAGGAAAGCTGCGCTCTATCCGGTTGAGCTACGGGGGCGTGTGTCGCGATCGTACTTGCCCGCTCCCTGCGCCTCCAGCCTTGGCGGCTCAAAGGAGCCGCAAGCTCTCGACCCGGATGGTCGGTCGGAGCGCCTCCACCCGGTTCGGGCCGACGTTCGCCCGGCGGTCTGGCGGGGCGGGAAGAAACTTCCTGGTGCCCGCCCCGGTCGGAAGGGTTTTCCAGGCTCCGGGCGGCCGACCGAATCGCCAAGCGTTACCAACCGCTCCGTTGGTAACGGATTCGCTCCGCTTGGAGCCCCGCCACGGGCGATCCTTCGGCATGGTCGTGATCGGGTACATCCGCGTCAGCACCGAGGGTCAGGTCGAGGATGGCGTCTCGCTCGATGCGCAGCGCGAGAAGATCGAGGCGTGGGCGAAGCTGCACGACGAGACCGAGATCGTCATCTACAAGGACGCGGGGATCAGCGGCGCGTCGATGGACCAGCGGCCGGGACTGCAAGACGCACTCCGCGAAGCGTGCAAGCGTCGCGCGGCGTTGGTCGTCTACTCGCTCTCGCGCCTCGCGCGCTCGACACGAGACACGTTGTCTATCAGCGATCGGCTCGCCAAGTCCGGCGCGGAACTCGTCTCGCTCTCCGAGCGCATCGACACCACGAGCGCGAGCGGAAAGATGGTTTTCAGGTTGCTCGCCGTCCTCGCCGAGTTCGAGCGCGATCAGATCAGCGAACGAACGCGCGCGGCGATGGCGCACATGCGCCGCTCGGGCCGCCGCATCTCCCGGTTCGCGCCGTACGGATGGGACTTCGATGCCGACGGCGAGATTCTCGTGCCCAACCTCGGCGAGCAGCATGTCGTCGGCCAAATGGTCGAGCTACGCGCTCAGGGACTCAGCTTCCAGGCGATCGCGAACCAACTCACCGACGGCGCAGTACCGACGAAACACAGCGGTCGCCCCTGGACCGCAAAGGTGGTGTGGTCAACGATCCGGCGGGAAGTCCGCGTCGCTGCCTGATCATCAAGCGACAGCCGCCAAGCAGGTGGGTTGCTGCGATCGCAATCAATCCCTGCGCGTTGCCGACACGCTACGCGACCCATGTCCAACCGGAGCAGTAGATGGTTGACCCGTTCCACGTGCGAGCCTCCCATATCGCTGCGCCACTGGAGAGCTTCAAATCGGCCGTGAGCATCGCGTAGACACCGGCGCTGATCCACGAAGGCACGCCAGCTCGAATGGTGCATAGTTTTGCTGCGATATTCGCAGCGGAGCCGACCCAAACTAGATCGTTCGACCCACGAATCCCTGTCTTGGCAACGAGTACCTTGCCGCAGTCGATGCCCACCACGTGATCGATCGCGTAGCTCCTGTCGGGATACGCCGTCTTGATTGCCGGATTGACGATCTTCTTGATCGCGTGGTTGATCTTGAGAGCCGTTCGGGCCGCCGCCGAGTTCCTGCCTTCTCCGACGAATACCGCCATGACGCGGTCACCGTCGAAGGCGGTGATGTTGCCCCCGTTGTCGCTGATCACTCGGCAAGCGGTGGTCAAGTAGCACTTGTACATTTCTGCGGCGAAGGTCGCGGACTCTCGGCCGACGAGTCCTGTCGAATCGACCAAGTCCGCGTACAGCACCACTGCATCGAGGGTGACACCATCGTTGCCGAGGATGATCGAGTTATCCGCTGGAACGTCTCTACCTGCGCGGAGCTTCCAGTTCGTCCGCAGCATGTTGGTGACTTCACTCTTGATGTTGTCCGAAAGCGCCATGATCAGCCCTTGTACAGGAGGTAGAGCGCGAGCAGCCACGGCACGATGCCCGCGAACAGCCAAGCGGTCGCGCCGCGCACGCGCCGGTACTTGAGCGCCGCGATTTCCGCGTTGCGATGGCACTGCGCCGTGAGGTCGGTGAGGTAAGCGGATGGTGTGAGCGCGCTCACGTCTTTCCGGTACTGCTCAGCACTTCGGGCAGCGATGCCGCCGAAGAAGATCAGCGAACCCGCAGGACCCCGCGTCTGCGGAAACGTCGCGAGTGCGCAGTACAGGAGGCTGGCGAACTGCGGGACTACACCGGCGGCGATCACCGCCACCGTGCTCCACGTGAGCTTGTCCGCCGCCGGTGAGACGGCCGCGACCGATGCGACGATCGCGCAACAGATCGCGGTCAACACCGGCACCTTCGCATCGACTGCACGGACCCAGTCGAGCAGCCGCGCGAGTTCGGCGGTCTGAACCTCGATGATCCACTCGTCGGAACCGTCGCTCGGCAGAGCAGGGCGCTTGGGCTTGCGACTCACGATGCCTCCCGGGTGTACTCGCATGGCGGGCGCGGCCGGCCCGTTGCTTGGTCGTCAGCGCCAGCGGTGGGTGCCACTGGAACGCGCGGCGGGGGCTTCGGGAGGCGCCTGCGCTCCCTCAGGTTGAGGTCTCGGAATGCCGACATTGCTGGCATTGACTATGCCGTCAGTGTCGGCCATACTCAAGGGCCTGCTACGACAACCGCACCCGCTCCGGCGCGCGAAGGCAACTGCACCATGACTCAGACCCCCCAAGACCTCGGCAAGCGCCTCCAGGAGGCACGGGAAGCCGCCGGGCTGACCCAGGCGGTGGTCTCCGAGCACCTGGGGGTCCCACGCTCTGCGGTCGCGGAGTTCGAGGCCGGGAGGCGGAACGTCACCGGCCTGGAACTGGACCGGCTCGCCCGCCTCTACGGGCGCTCGGCCGCCGAGCTGCTCGAACCAACCCCGATGGCACCCGACCCGGTCTCCACGCTGCTTCGCGCCTCGCAGGAGATCGCGAGGGACCACGCCCTGGAGCAGAGGGTGCGCGGCTACTGGCGGCTCTGCGACGAGGTCGATCGACTCGAACGCGAACTCGGGATGCCGCGCAGGCCGTCGGCGCTGTTCGCCTACGCGATCGCCTCTCCGAACACGAAGTGGGAGGCGATCAAGCAGGGCCAAGACGTGGCGACGCTAGAACGCAACCGCCTCGATCTCGGCACCTCGCCGGTGTGGGAGCTACCGGAGATCCTCCAAGCCCAAGGTGTGCGCGTGACCGAGGAGGCTCTGCCTGACGGAGTCTCCGGCGCGTTCCTCTACGGGAAGGACCTCGGCCCGCTGATCATCGTGAACGAGAACGAGCACCGAGTGCGTCGGCTCTTCTCGTACGCGCACGAGTACGCGCACGCGCTCCTCGATCGAGCCCGCAACGCGACGGTGAGCCGCCGATCGGACAAGGACGACTTGATGGAGGTGCGAGCCAACGCCTTCGCCGCGCACTTCTTGATGCCGGAAGCCGGTGTCTTCGCGTTCCTCGCGACGCTCGGCAAGGGCGAGACTGGGCGACAGCTCCAGGTCGTGCCGGACTCGGCGAGCACCGGCAGCGCGGATGCCGTCTTCGCCTCGAAGCGGTTGACCCCATCGAGCCAAGCCGTGCAGATCCACGACATCGTGCTCCTCGCGCACGTGTTCGGCGTGAGCTACTCCGCCGCTCTGTTCCACCTGCTCAACCTGAAAGTGTTGACGCGAGATCAGTTCGAGGGGCTCCAGGTCCAGGAGGAACACGCGCGGCGGCTGGCGCGAGCGCTGCGCGGCGACGCGCTCGACGAGGACTTCCACTGGAAGCTCGCCTCGCAGGTTCTCTCACTCGGGCTCGAAGCGTACCGGCGCGAAGTCATCTCGCGCCGCAAGCTCGTCGAGCTGGCGAAGGAAGCCGGGATCGCGGAGTCCACGGTCGATCAAGTCCTCACCGACGCCGGGCTCGACGACGATCCTGTGCCCGCACAGGTGGCGGAGTGATCGCAGTTGGAGGAAGCCGCCGATCCCCGCGCACGAGTCGTCTGCGACACGTGCATCCTCGTGAACTTCGCCCGCATCGAGCGGCTCGATCTTCTCGTCGAACATCCTGACTACCGCTTCGTCGTCCCCGAGCAGGTGCTCGATGAGCTGACCGAGCCTGGACAACGTGTCTGCGTGGACGCGGCGATCGCAAGCGGAGGTCTCGAACTCGTCGTGTCATCCGACCTCGCGGAGATCACGAAGGCCGTCGAGCTGCGTCGGCACATGGACCGAGGCGAGGCCGTCGCGTTCGCGGTCGCCGAGCATCGGGATTGGCTCATCGCGACAGACGAAGGGCGGCGGACCCGACGCATGATCATCGAGCAGCTCGGTGCGACGCGACTCCTGACGACACCGGCGATCCTCCTGCGCTGCATCCGCGCGGGAGTGCTCACCGTGGCGGACGCCGACGCGATCAAGGCGGAGCTAGAGCGACACCGCTTCCGCATGGCGTTCGGGTCGTTCCACGAGTTGCTTCCTCCGCCAGAGTGAACCGCGCCAGCTCCGACGATACCTACAGCCCGATGGATCGCAGCGACCACAACCAAGGGAAGGTTGAACGATGAGGAAAGCAGACACGAAGCGGACACGCGACGAGTTCAAGACGGCGATCGACCACGTCGCGACTTCGATCGACGACGTTGCCAAGACTGGAGTTCCGACGAGCACGAAGAAGCTGGTTGCGGAGTCATCCTTCCTTGCGGCAGTCGTCCTCTGGGACAGCTTCATCTCTGAGCTGATCCTCGGGCTCGTGAATCGTGACTCTGCAACGTTCACGACAACCGCACAGACGCAGGTCCGCGCTCATGCTGAGAAGAAGTTCGGCAAGACTATGGCGGGCTCGCTGAAACTCGACCTTCCGAAGCACATCCCCGCCGGTCGAGTTCGGGCGTTGATCGACCAAAAGGACTGGAACGTGAGCTTTGCGAGCGCCTCGGAGATGGTGTCGCGCGCCCAGGAGTGGTTGCACCCGACTTACGCCACCCACTTCGCGTCGCTGTCCCCGACCGATCGCGCAACCATCGACGCTTGCCGAGCGATTCGCAACTACTCTGCTCACCGGAGTGGTGGAGCGGGGACGACGCTGGATGCGGCGCTCGCGCACGCGGCGCTTCCGGCTGCGCTCCGCCGAAGCACCAACACGGTGCGCGATATCGGCAAGTACCTGACTGCAACTCCTCCCGGAGGCGGACAGGCGCGTGTGGCGACGCTCCTCGCCGACTTGAAACGCTTGGCGACGGTGCTTCAACCGTGACAGCGGGGCGGTGCGGAGCAAGCGCTCACCGAGTAGCGCGTACGGTACGCGCAACTCGCGCGTGTACACCGCAGGGGCGCGCCGCGTCGCAGCGCGAGCACAACCGATGCAACCCCTTGCGAACGCAGCGACTTCGGGTATTTTCCTCGTGTGGACGGTAGAAACGCCGCCACCCGCGCCGACCCCTGGATCGAGTTCCTAAACCGCAGGTCGGCAGTTCGAATCTGCCCGGGCGCGCCAGCCACTACCGTTCGGCACCTGGCCCTCGGGATGCTCTCGATTCGGAGCCGACAAGCCCCTGCAGTCCTTGCGCATGGAGAGTCGGGAGCCGCCTTGCGCTGCGCTGCTCAGCCGACACCAATGCTGTGCGTCAGTGCCCAGCCGCTTGCCACGGCGAGGCAGTCACCCACGGAGTTGCGCCAGGTGTCCTTGGACGCATGCGGGAAGATCCACGGCAGGTAGGCCTTCATCGGATTCTCGAGCAACTCCCAGCCGAGCGCGAGTACAGCCATCCACCACCACTCGAGGCCCAGCCATCCGTAGAGCACCCCGATGGCCAAGTGCACCAGCGTGAACCGATCGATCCAGTGGTAGTTGATCTCTCCGGGCAGTGCGGGGCGGGGCTGGCGCATGCTGGAATCAGTAGATCGGACGCGGGGGGGGCTTGTTCCCGACGACAGACTCGATGCGCGCGACGACCTCTGGGGTCAGCTTGGCAACGGCCTCCGACGCTGCGAGATTTTCGCGCAACTGCTCAGGTCCGGTGGCGCCCAGGATGACCGTGCTGACGTTCGGATTCAGCAGGCACCAGGCGATGGCGAGCTGCGAGACCGTGATGCCCAGTTCCCGGGCGATTCCCGCGAGTTGGGTGGTCTTCTGAACCTGCTCACGGCCGCGCGGGCTCTCCAGCTCGGCTCGCAGCCACTCCATGCCGCTCAGCGACATGCGCGAACCATCGGGAACACCCTTGCGGTACTTGTCCGTGAGGATGCCCGAGGCGAGCGGGGACCAGGTTGTGGTGCCAAGGCCGATTGTCTGGTAAAGGCGCGCGTAATCGCGCTCGACCTTCTGCCGCTCGAAGAGGTTGTACTGAGGCTGTTCCATGGTGGGCGGCGCGACACCGAGCGCACGGGCGATCCCATGGGCCTCGGCGATCTGGTCAGCCTCCCACTCGGAAGTGCCCCAGTAGAGCACCTTCCCCTGTGCGACGAGCTCGCCCATCGCGCGCACGGTTTCCTCCAGCGGGGTCTCGTGATCGGGGCGATGGCAGAAGTAGAGGTCCAGGTAATCGACCTGCAGGCGTCGCAGACCGTTGTCACACGCATCGCGGATGTGCTTGCGGGAGAGTCCTTTTTGGTTGGGTAGCTTGCCGCCCCAGAAGACCTTGGTGGAGACGACGTAGGCGCTGCGCGGCCAGCCAAGCTTGCGCAGGGCCTCACCCATCAGGCGCTCGGACTCGCCGGAAGCGTACGCCTCGGCGTTGTCGAAGAAGTTGACGCCGGAATCGAAGGCTTGTCGCATCAGCGCGATCGAGGCGACGAGGTCAATTTGCTTGTGGAAGGTCACCCACGAGCCGAAGGAGAGCGCGCTGAGCTTGAGTCCGGAACTGCCGAGGCGTCGGTATTGCATGGCGCACCATCCTAGGGGCTCCCGGCCAGGCGACCCAAGCTGAGGGCCTCATCGACCCGATGCGCGAGGAGGAAGTCTGGGAATCCCGGCTCAGCACGGCGGCTCAGCGCAGAGCCTCAGCACGGAACCGCCGAACTTCACCACTTTCCGCCGACGTGTCTGGCGTTCCCAGGCAAGATTGCGTGCTAAGCTCTCGCTTAGTACACTAAGCGTCATGACCTCCCGCTCCCTGAAAGGGACCCGCAGCCGACTCGGTTTGTCGCAGCAGCAGTTCGCGGACCTGCTGGGCGTCCACGCCATGACCGTCAGCAAGTGGGAGCGCGGGGTGCTCGAGCCCAACGAGCACCAGCGCGGTTTGCTGCGCGCGCTCGCGGAGGCGGCCGAGAGAGGCCTGCGGGCCTCGTCGAAGGGCTATGACCCCCTGCGATTTCTGGCCGAAGCGCTCTCGCAGGCCCGCGGCGGAACCCAGATCGACCTCGGCACGCTGAGCGCGACCAACCGCTACGCCGGCAAGATCGTGGAGATCGCACGCGGCGACGTGATGAGCAAGGTCGTGATCGAGGTGCAGCGCGAGGTGCGCATCGGAGCCGTGATCACCACGGATTCGGTCGATCGCCTGGGTCTGGAAGTGGGCTCCCGGGCCATGGCGATCATCAAGGCCACGGAGGTGATCGTTGGAAAAGGCTAAGGCGCTCGCCGCGCTCCTGCTGAGCCTCGCCGCAGGCTGCTCGTCGGAGCAGGAGCGTCCCCAGCTGCGCGTCTATGCCGCCACGAGCACACGCGATGTCCTGAAGTCGCTGGAGCCGGTCTTCGAGGCGCGGCACGGTGTCGACCTCGTGTTCAACTTCGGATCGTCGGGAGATCTGTCGCGACAGATTCAGGCCGCGGTGCAAGCGGAGGTCTTTCTCTCGGCAGACGAGCGGGAGATGGACAGGCTGGCTGCTGCGGGGCTGGTGGTGGAGGGCACCCGTCGCTCGCTGCTCTCCAATCAACTGGCCGTGATCGAGCCGCTCGATGGTCCAGCCGGCTTCCAAACCCCCTTTGAGCCCGGTCAGCTAGCGAGAGGCGGCGTACGGCGTCTCTCGCTGGCGGACCCGGACACGGTCCCGGCGGGACGCTATGCCAAGGCCTGGCTGGAGCGGGCGGGCATCTGGACAGAGCTCGTGGACCGCGTGCTGCCCGCCGTCGATGTGCGGGCCGCGCTGGCTGCGGTCGAGTCCGGCGGTGCGCAGGCTGGCGTTGTCTACACAACGGATGCGGCCAGCTCGAACAAGGTGCGCGTCGTGTTCGTCGTTCCACGCGAGGAGGGCCCGCTGATTTCCTATCCGGTGGCCGTGATCCAGAGCGGTCGCGAACCAGCGCAGGCCCGCGCCTTCTCCATGTTCCTCTCCGGCACCGAAGCGGCGCAAGCCTTCGAGGCGGCCGGTTTCCTGATCGTGCGCGAGTGAGGCTCCGTTGCTGGAAGTGCTGCTCACCACCCTGCAGGTGGCCGGCCTGGCCGGTCTGCTCGCGGCGCCCGCGGGGATCGCCTTGGGCTACGGGTTGGCGCGCCGTTCCTTCCCCGGCAAATCCCTCGTGGAAACCTGCGTGGCTCTGCCCATCGTGCTGCCGCCCACGGCGATCGGGTATCTGCTGCTGACCGTGTTCGCCCGCAACGGCGTCCTGGGAGCCTGGAGTCCCGCCGTGCTGTTCACGTGGAAGGCGGCGGTGCTTGCAGCGAGCGTGATGGCTTTGCCGCTGGTGGCGCGCACGGCGCGCACGGCCTTCGAGGAAGTCGACCCCCGGCTGGAGTGGATGGGTCGCAGCGTGGGACTCTCGCGCGGGCGCGTGTTCTGGAAGATCACGCTCCCGTTGGCGCAGCGTGGGCTGCTGGCGGCCGTGCTGCTGGGCTTTGGCCGTGCTCTGGGTGAGTTCGGCGCGACCGTGATCGTCGCGGGCAACATTCCGGGAGAGACCCAGACGCTGGCCTTGGCGATCTTTCAGGAAATCCAGCTGGGGGACACCCACGCGGCGCTGCGACTGGTGTTGCTGACCACCCTGATCGCTTTCCTGCTGGTATGGACGGTCGAGCGGTTGCTCCAGCGCAAGGAGCGTCCGTGATCGACTTTGGCGTTCAGCTGCGGCAGGGTGGCTTTCAGCTCGACGTGCAATGGCGGAGTCATGCTCGCACGCTCGGCATCTTCGGGCCCTCGGGCTCGGGGAAATCGAGCCTGCTCGAGGCTCTCGCGGGCTGGCGGCCGCAGGCGAGCGTGCGCCTGGCCGTGGGTTCGCGCTTGCTGGAAGGAGCTGTTCCACCCGAGCGGCGCCAGCTCGGCTACGTGCCGCAGGACGGACTGCTCTGGCCGCACCTCAGCGTGCTCCAGAATCTCAAGCTCGGCCCTGCCCATTCGGATCTGCTCCCGCGCACCGCCGAGGTCTTCGGACTGAAGGACCTGCTCGGGCGCCGGCCCGCGACTCTCTCGGGCGGTGAACGTCAGCGAGTGGCGCTGGCGCGAGCGGTCGTGCAGCAACCGGCGGCCCTGCTGCTCGATGAGCCGCTGGGAGCGCTCGATGCACAACTGAGACGCAGGATCCTGCCGTACCTCGTGCGCATGGCAGCCGAGTTCCGCATCCCGACGATCCTCGTGTCGCACGACCCGGTCGAGGTGCTGGCCCTGTGCGAGGAGGTGGTCCTGCTGGGCGAGGGACGGCTCGTGCGCGGCGGCGATCCGCGAATCCTGCTGCGCGAGATCGATTCCTCGCTGGGCTCGTTCGAAAACGTGCTGGCGGGAACGGCGGCGAGTGCCGGCTCCGGCACGGCGCTTGTCGACCTTGACGAGGGCGGCCGGATCTGTGCGCCTTGGACGGAGTCGGGCCCTCAGGGGCCGGTGCTCGTGACGATCGGTTCGGATGAGATCCTCGTGGCGCTGGAGCAGCCGTCGCGGATCTCGGCCCGCAACGTGCTGCCGGCGCGGATCACGGCGGTGAGCCTCACGGGCGCGGGCAGCGTGCGCGTCGATGCGCGCCTGGACTCAGGGCGTGGCGCCCTGCTTTCGGCCAGCCTGACGCAAGCCTCCGCCGAGGAACTGGGTCTCCGTGAGGGCCTCGGAATCTGGCTGCTGTTCAAGACGCAGTCCTGCCGCGTCCTGCGGCGCTGAGTGCGGCGCCCTCGATCGTCCCTAGCGCTGTGCGAGCACTGGCTCGCAGCGAACCTCGGTCTTGACCGAGTTGGCGATGAAGCACTCCTCGTGCGCTTCATGGTGCATTTCCGCGATCTCTTCCGGCGTCGGGATCGACGCACCGGAGAAACGGACATCCGGTCGAAGCGTGACCGTCAACAGCGCCTCACGGCCGGCCGCATCCTTGCCCATCGTTCCGACGGCGGCGTCGAAGTAGCGATCGACCCGGAACTTGCGCCGGGCTGCGATGGAAAGGAACCACAGCATGTGGCAGCTCGAGAGGGAAGACACGAAGGCTTCCTCGGGGTCGACCGCCGAGGCGTCGGACATCGGCAGCGGAACGACGTGGGGCGAGGACGAGCCGGGCACCTCGACGCCGCCGTCAAAGCGCAGCAGGTGGCGCCGGCTGTAGCGGTTGTCGGTGAAGGGCTGCTCGCCGCGGAGCCAGAGGATCTCGGCAGTGTATTGGGCCATGGGGTCGTGCTCGGATGCAAGAAAGCCGCGGCGCCGTAGAGCGGCCCCGCGGCGGCGAGCGTAGCAGGGGCTTTCGGCCACCGTCAACGCGACGGTCCGGCTCGCAGGGCCCCGGCTTTCAGGGCACGAGCGTGAACTCCAGACCAGCGGTGAGCCCAATGTTGTTCGGCGCGGCAAAGCCCGGATCGCGGCTGTAGAACTGAGCTTGAACCGTGGTGCCAGCCACGAGCGCCGGATCGGCGCCGCTCGCGATCCAGGCCGCGAAGTCCATGCTGTACACGCCGCTGCAGTTGAGGCCCTGCAGTGAGCCGCCCGAGTTCAGCAGCGGAGTGCGGCGCAGCGGCTGGGCGAGGCAGAGTGTCCCGCCACCGAAGGGAGTGCTGGCGCGGCCCGCGGTCGTGTACAGCAGCATGCCCGACACGCGGTTGATTTCGCTCGTGGCCTGCAGGAAGAAGCCGGAGCCGGCACTGGTGCTGGGAGTTCCGAGCCAACTGATCGAGGGCTGGCAACCGACCGAATTGGTCTTCGGCGTGCAGTACACGGTCGGCGCGTTGCCGGTACCCTCGGCGCGGATCATGAACCCGCCGTGGAACATGCTCCCGAGTATTTCGATGTGGTTGGGGTTGTTCCCACTCATGTTGTTGGGGTTGAAGCCGCCGGGGAAGGAGGTCGCGAACCAAGCCCGGTGGGTCACCGAAGCGTTGGTGTCGATCAGGGCCAGCGCCCCGTCGTTGCCATCGGTCGTGAGGTAGGCGCCGATGAAGAAAGTCCCGTGAACCGTTGCGGAATTGGGCAGCGGGAAATCGAGATAGCTGAGAGAGGGCACCACCGGCACCGTGGTGTTGAGCTGGGTGACCAGCTGAGCGTCGTAGGGATCCAGATCGTCGTTGGGATCCTCCCAGACGCAGATGTGCAGCGGTGTGCCGACCGCCAGCGAACCCGGCGCCAGCATCAGGCGCACCTTGGTGATCGAGTCGACTGATCCGACCGTCTGGAAAGTCTGGAACCAGCCGAAATCGCCCGCCATCTGGTAGCTCAGGCCGGTGTTGGGAGTGCCGTCATCGAGCACGTACGAAGACTGGGCGGAAGCGGAAGCAGCCATAGTTCCGAGCGCCAGCATGGGCGCCACCATGGGGAGTAAGTTCTTCATGCAGACAGCTTGGCCGCTGCGGAGGCTGCTGCCGCTGCCTCGGAGAGAGTCGCTGGCTCAGGCGAAGTGCGTACGGCCCTGGCGCGCCAGCCGCCGCCGCTGGGTGGTTGCTTTGCCCTAGCGCGTGGTAGTTCACGTACATCCGCTCTGCATGCGCTCCAAACACCTGTTTGTCGTCGCTGCGGCTTTGGCCGTGGCTGTCCTTGTTGTGGCATGGCTGTTCAGCGACGCCGATCTCGGCGCAGCCGATCCGATGTCTCGCGAGCGTGACGCCGGCACCCGAGCCCCTTCCGCACTCGATGTACCCGACCCACGGACCGCGCCGCCGCCCTCGTCGAGCGACGACTTCCCACGCACCGCGGCCGCTGTCGCCGACGCGCCGCAGCCGAGTGTCGATGAACGGGCGCCGCGCGGACAGGAGGTCGTCCCCGTGCGCGGCGCGCGTCGCGAGCGCGTGGGCGAGGCGGAAGTGTGGTACTGGCCGTTGAGCCTGGCCGAGGAGCGCTCCGGAACCTCGAGCTTCGCGCGCGCCGAACGCACGGGGACGATCGACGAAGGTCTGACGCAGTTCGCGCAGTTGCTCGAGCGCCAAGTGGACGGACGCTGGTACGCGCCACAGGCTGGCGAAGGCCGCCTCATCGCGCGGGCGAGCGGGCTGTGGGGATTGGCCGAGATCGCCCGCAACAGCGAGGCGCCGCTCCTGATCGCGCTCCAGCCCGAGGCCGAGGTCCATGCACGCGTGCTCGACGGCACCGGCGCTGCGGTGCCTGGCGTGCGCGTGGCGCTGCGCCAGTTCTGGGACGCCGCGTCGTTCACCGACCGCGGCTCGGCGCTCTCTGGCAGCGACGGAATCGCGCGACTGCGGCACCTGCGCCATTTGGTCGGCGGTGATTGGAACTTCGACGCGCGCTTCGCCGTCGCGATCGACGAGCCTCTGCTCGCCAGCGTGCACGTCGAGATCGACATCGTGCGTCCGCCGAGTGAAGTCTTGGAGCTGCGGCTGCCGGCCTTCGGGAGTGTGCAGGTGGAGCTCGTGGCCGCGCCTCCGGACAGCAAAGTGGCGATCGAAGTCTACGACCTCGACGAACATCCCGACGCGATTGAACGCGACCGTGACTCTCACCAATGGCTGCCACTCGAAGACGGCAAAGCGCACTTCGGTTGTGTGGAGGCTGGCCGCCAGCTGCTCGTCTGGCTGCGCAACGGATCCTTCCAGGCGCCTGTCGACGAGGTTCTGCGCCAAGGGCCGCGCGCCCAGGGCGAGAGCGTCGTGCTGCGGCTGCAGGCGCAGCCGGTGGGGGTGACGTTTGCGGGACGCGTCGTGGATGAGCAGGGTGCGCCGCTCGGGGACGCGTACTTCGAGGTGGATCTGTGCGCCGTCCAGCAGAGTAGGAGCGAGATCTTGACGCGCGAGCGGGGTCGCACGGCATCGGACGGGCGTTTGGTGTTCCGCACGACGGAGGACATCAGCTCGGCGAGCCAGTTCGAACTCAACCTGCGCGACGAGCGCAACGTCTTGCTGGGCACTGCGCGAATCGCGATCGCGCCGCCCGCCGCGGGTGCGAGCGTGGAACTCGGCGTCGTGCGGATCGTCGCTCCCACGGTTCTGGCCGCAGGGCGCGTGCTCGACGTGGCGGGCCAGCGCGTGCCGCGCGCGTGGGTCGACCTGCACGAGCCCGTGCACGGCACGGATCGCGACGGCAGCGTGCGCACGGACTGGGTGGAGCGCTCGAACCCGGTGCGCGCCGATGAGCAGGGGAATTTCGTGCTGCGCGGCGAGTGCGAGTCCGGATCGATTCGCCTGCGGGCGCGTGGGCACGGCGCGAGCAGTCCGCTGCGCGAATTCCCTGTCGGCGCGAGCAACGTGGAGTTGCGTCTGGACCACGCCCGATCCATTGCCGGTCGGGTGAAGTTGCCGCCGGCCTTGCCCACCGACTTCGTGTGGATATCGGCTGTCCTCAGGACGCCGACGCTCGGCGAAAGGTCGCCGAGGCGCTACCAGTGGGCACGGCTCGACTCCGCCGGAGAGTTCGTGCTGCGCGACCTGGAGCTCGGCGCGCACGATATCTGCGTGGCGATGTGGGGCCGTGAGACGGAATTCGCCCGCGTGGAGAATGTGCAGGTCGCAGCCAGCGGTGAAACGCGCGATCCGCGGCTCGATCCGCTCGATCTGAGCGGCTTGGAACTCCGTACCGTGAAGGTCTTCGCTCCGAACGGAAAGCCGCTGTCGGAAGGGTTGGTGATGTCCCCCATGAACGGCGAAGCGGAGGTCGAGAGCTACTGGTTTAGCAATGGCAAGCTGCTCGTCGGGTATCACGATCCCACGCTGTGGATCTTGGCCGAGGATTGCATGATCGAGCGCTTCGAGCCCGCGTCCAGAGTCGAGAGGATCCAGCTGCGGCCAGCAGCCAAGGTGCGTGTGCAGCTGCAAGGGCCGTTGGCGCCGCCACCGGAGCCCTACGAGCTCCACGCCTGGATTTCTGGTCGAGGAGATCCCGCTTTCCTGTTCGGTTCGGGATCCGACTTCCTGGAGGTCGATGGTGCAGAGATCGAAGGCGCGGTCCGGCGTCTAGGCGCCGTGACGCTCCACCTTGAACTCCGCAAGGGCGACGACAGGGTCGCCGAGTGCGAGTGGAGCGCTTTTGGACCGATTGTCGACACCGATCGGCCGCAGGTCTTCGATCTGTCGACTGCGCCGGCGGAGTTCCTCGAGGCGCTGGCGAAGGCGCGCGAGGAACAGCGCTGAGCGATCGCGCCTCGACTCAACGCTCACACGCGCGGATCACGCCAGATATGCACCGGCGCCATTCGCGCCCCAGACCGCAGGGTACAGCGGATTCGCCTGATGGAACGGGACGCGGCGAGTGCGAACTCGTCGTGCCTCTCGGCCGGCGGGCGAGCGGCGCGAACGCGGCTGGATGCCGCGCGCAGAGCAGCTCCGCCAACGCCACTCTGGGAGCGTGGCAGTGCCTCTCGTCGCCTGCGACCCGGACGCGCCGTGCGGATAGGGCGGATCGAGCGGATCGGAACTCCAAGCGGATGACTTCCGCCGGAGGCGGCCGTGGAGGCTCGGTCGGAAAGGGAGCCGCTGGCTCAAGCCAAAGAAAGAAGGGTCTAGCGCGCAAGCCGCCGCAGCGTCGCGAGCCTGGGTCCTGGGTGCGATGGGCGGAGCACCCACCCCTGTCTGCGCGTGCAGGGGAGCAAGTAGGCAGCTCAGTGCGAGGATTCCTGCCAGCAAGCAGGAAGCGGGGCGGCGGCAGGGTTGCGGTTTCGCGAGGGGTTTCGTTATGGCTTGAGGGGTTCGATGTCGTTCAGCTGCCAGACCTTGCTGAAATAGGCCTCGGTAGGCCCGTAGAAGCGGAAGTAGGCAAACCAGCCCTTGCCCGGAGTGGTCTTGATCCAATTGGCGGCACCGACCGGTCGCACCGGTGCGAACGTGACATCCACCGAGCCATCGGGGTTGGACACCAGATCCGGCTTGCGGGAGCTGATATCGGCGGCGCCCTGATCGGTGATCAGCGGGCCGCGGCTGAGGTTGTCGTAGAGGGTGATCGACCAAAACTGCTTCACCGGTGCGTCTGCCGGCACCCGCATCCGATAGGCGCGTCCGCCATCGAGCCACTGGCTAGTGCTGTCCTTGGATGCTTCCAGATACACCTGACCAAACCCCACGATGCGCCCCTGCATGCCCGCCGACATGCCGATCGCCTCGTAGAACCAGGAGCTGCGTTCGTCGAACTGCACTCTGCGTTGATCGGGGGTTTCCTGGTTGAGATCAAAGAGCACGGCGTACTCCCAGTGCTTGCCAGGGTAGACCGTGGCGCCGGGGGTGCGCTTGTCGTAGGCGATGGTGCGGGCCATCAAATCGCCCACCTGGGCAGCCTCCGTGAGCACCCTGGCCTGGCGGTCATCGGGTTGGAAGGGCTGGCCAGGGCTGATCCCCAAGGGCGCCAGCAGGCCGAACATCACGCGGTCGCGTGGTGCGACGGGTTCATTGGCGTAGAGCTCGCTGAGCAGGCGCCAGTAGTTGAGATCGGTGGGCTGGGTCGATTGCCAAGCACGGCCGGCCACGGGGATGTAGGCACTGGTCGGCGGGTTGTCGCGCTGGTCCCAGCCGTAGAGCCGGTGAAGGCGGACGGTAGCTTCCGCCACAGCCTTGTCGGGATCGAGGCCGCGGGTGCCGAACCAGATCTGGTTGCTGGAGGAGTGCACGATCCTGTAACCCGGGGCCACCGGATCGGCCATGCCGGGGGGAAGGATGAGGTACTTGCCACCGGCTCCCTTGTCGGGGCCGGTCTGGCCCATGTCGGTGATCGGCTGCTGCCAGATGTCCAGCACCCCACCGGCGGTGAGCCCGGCGGGCACCTCCACCACCAGGGGACCTTGCCGGGCCAGATCCCAGAAGCTGAAGGCGTAGAGGGTGGTGATGTTGGGGGTGAGCATCCCCGCCTTGTCCTCTAGAGTTTGGTAGAGCACCACATCGCCGTTGCGGGCACCGAAGGTTTTGGCCTGGGCGTCGTAAAGTGCCTTGAAGCCCACGGCCGGGAGGGCCCACAGGTAGGCCTGGGTAGCGCGCTGGAAATCGAGCTCGTCGTAAAGCCGCTCTGCGGTGGCTTTGCTGGGGTAGCCGTTCTCCAACTGAAGAGCTCCGAGCCTCGTCTGTTGCACATCAGAGGCTGCAGTTGGCCTCATCTGTACGCAACTGATGAAGCAGAGACTGGCCAGAAAGGCGAGCATCGAAAGGCGAAGGAGGTAGCGCTTCATGATGTGGAGATGGTGTCCAAACCGAGGTGCTTGTTGGGAGAAGGGCCAGCCAGAGCTGGACCTAAGTGGGGTGCTGGAGCGGGGGGCGTAGCAGAGAGTCCATGAGCCCCGTGATCTCGAGGGGCTTGAGAGGAGGAGTTGAGGCGTTCTGGATACTGGATCCGCTCATCGCGTCGAAAAGTTAATGCCTTCTGTGACGAAAAACCAACATGTTCTGGTCTGCGTGCGGCCTACCGAATAGCTTTCGCCATTCGTTGCCGCTGATGGGTGCGCCGATCCGTCCAGTGGCCCTCCAGAGCACGGCGCAGGCTCCTCACCGGCACGCGTGGGTTTTTGTGCTGGAGCGGCGAGCCGTTCGAAGTGGGGATCCGAGGGAGCGAGTGGGCTGGGCAACTCATCACGGACGTGAGCGCATCCCGCGTCGTAGTACTCGCCCCAGCGCCGTGCTCACGTTTGGGGCTGCGCGCAGATCCTGCGGAAGAGGAGGGGAATTTCGTGCTGCGCGGCGAGTGCGAGGCCGGATCGATTCGCCTGCGGGCGCGTGGGCACGGCGCGAGCAGTCCGCTGCGCGAATACCCTGTCGGCGCGAGCAACGTGGAGTTGCGTCTGGACCACGCCCGATCCATTGCCGGTCGGGTGAAGTTGCCGCCGGCCTTGCCCACCGACTTCGTGTGGATATCGGCTGTCCTCAGGACGCCGACGCTCGGCGAAAGGTCGCCGAGGCGCTACCAGTGGGCACGGCTCGACTCCGCCGGAGAGTTCGTGCTGCGCGACCTGGAGCTCGGCGCGCACGATATCTGCGTGGCGATGTGGGGCCGTGAGACGGAATTCGCCCGCGTGGAGAATGTGCAGGTCGCAGCCAGCGGTGAAACGCGCGATCCGCGGCTCGATCCGCTCGATCTGAGCGGCTTGGAACTCCGTACCGTGACGGTCTTCGCTCCGAACGGAAAGCCGCTGTCGGAAGGGTTGGTGATGTCCCCCATGAACGGCGAAGCGGAGGTC
>JBIKMH010000053.1:0-14457 GCA_044359355.1 Planctomycetota bacterium
GCGCGCGACAAGGAGATCATCGCCGTGCGCGAGCACTTCTATGTCGTGCACGACACGCCGCACATCACCTGCGTGCTGACCTATCAAGACGCGATCGTCTCGCCGCAAGTTCAGGCTCTCGCAGCCACTGTTGCCGCGCCTGGCCCACGACCCGAGTCGCACCCGCGCGCCCGATGGACCGAAGCCCGGCGTGGGGCTCCGGATCCTTGCGAAGGGATGAGCGCAGCCGAGCGGCTCTTGTTCAACGACCTGCGCGAGTGGCGATCGAAGCAAGCGCATGAAGAGGGCCTGCCGAACTATCTGATCCTGACCAATCGGCAACTGGTCGAGCTTGTTCGGCGGCGACCCGATTCGGCAACGGCGTTGGGGCACATCTGTGGTCTCGGGGCGGGCAAAGTCCAGCGCTATGGCGGCGCCTTGCTCTCGCGGTTGCAGCTCAGCCGCGACGCAGTTCCGCAAGCCGAACCGCGCACGGAACCGGGGCCGAGCGAGCCGGCAGAGGTGACGCCGTGATGCCCCCGGGCACTCGCACGCCGGCACGCGAAGCCGGCGCGGAACTCCTGTGCCTGCAGGCTTGGGAACAGCATGCGGGCTGGATCGTCGAGCACACCGCGAAGTGGCCCAAGTCCGCGCGCTTCAGCCTGGTGCAGAAGGTCGACAACCACGCGCTCGCGGTGTTGGAGCTGTTGGTGGTCGCGCGCTACGAGCCCAAGCAACGCAGCGCGGCCCTGCGGGAGGCGAACCTGCGATTGGAGCAATTGCGCTTCCTGCTGCGCATCGCGTTGCAGCGACGCATCACGACCATGGCTGGATTCGAGACGGCCCTGCGCGGGATCGACGAGCTGGGACGGATGGTGCATGGCTGGAGGGCGACGCTGGCCGGGCGCGAGGCCTCCGGGGTCGGCTCACAGATCGGAGAGTCCGTGTGATCCCGGATGCAGGGCCGCAGTGGGCCGCCGTCTCGAGCTTTGCCAACCTGCGACGCGCGGCCTTCGCCGCGGCGCGGGGCAAGCGCCGGTCCCGGGCGGCGGCGCGTTTCCTCGAGCGCTGCGAGCCCGAGCTGCTCCGCTTGCAAGCGGAATTGCACGAGAATCGTTGGCGGCCAGGCAAGCCGACGGTGTTCACGATCCGCGACCCCAAGGTGCGCAGCATCACCGCCGCTCCCTTTCGGGATCGAGTGGTGCATCACGCGCTCGTGGGTCCGTTGGAGCCGTTGTTCGAACGGAGCATGGTGGCGGAGTCCTTCGCCTGCCGCAAGGGCAAGGGCACGCACAAGGCCCTCGCGCACGCACAGGCGCTGGCGGGGCGTTGCGATTGGTTCTTGAAGCTCGACATCGCCAAGTGCTTCGAGAGCATTCCGCACGGAACCGTGATGGAGACCTTGGGGGAACTCGGGCTGGAACCGGCCGTGCTGCGGCTGTGCCAGCGCGTGCTCGATGGCGAGGGCGGCGGTACCGGCAAGGGACTTCCGATCGGAAACCTGACGAGCCAGTGGTTCGCGAATCTCGTGCTGTCCCGCATGGATCGATGTGTCGCGGCGATGCCTTGGATCGAGGGTTACGCGCGCTACATGGACGATTTTCTGCTCTGCGCCAGCACGAAGGACGTGCTGAAGGAGGCGCTGGCGCGGGTCGCGCGGTGCGCGGCGGAACTGGGCTTGTCCCTCAAGGAGCGCGCCACGATCCTCGCGCCGACCTCGCGAGGCATTCCTTTCCTGGGCTGGCAGGTGTTCGCCGGCACGCTGCGCCTGCGACCGGAGAACGCGCGGCGGTCGCGCCGCAGGCTCAAGCATCGGCGCTGGGAGCTGCGAACCGGACGCATCGGGGAGGGGCGCTACTTGGACGCGGTGCGTTCCGTGCTCGTGCACGCGGGCCAGGGAGGCTCGTCCGCGTGGCTGCGCCGCGCCGTCGCCGAGTGCTGCGCCCGAGAAGACGAATTGGGGAGTGGATCGACGAAGCTCCGTCAACCGCGTGCTTCGCGGCGGGAATGGGAACAACTCCCCCGCCAACGCGAGGTCGGCGAACCGCAACGACAACACGCCGGAGAACCGCAACAACGACAACGGCCTCCGCCCCTCCAATGCATCGCAATGCCGGATGTCCCGTGCCACGCACCGGACCTGCGCGGGTGATGCCCAGATCCGCTTCCCGTGCCGCCCGCTGCGAGCGATTGCTCGCAGCGGACGGCCGAATCCAGCCGCCGATGGAATCCGCGGCGTCCGTCCCTGGCCTGCTCGGATTCGAGTGAGCCTCCCCTACCCCCCGCTCAGTGCCACCACCCGGTCCACACGCTCGCCCGCCCGCACCCAGGCGCTGCGCTCGGGTTGCTCCTCAGCGCACCACGCCGAGGCCTAAAGCACCCATTCGCGCGCGCGCATGCCGCCCCCCCCTGCCTCCCAAGGACACTCCGCCGCCTGAGGACCGCGATCCGCAGTCGATCGCGGAGGAGCTCCATGCCCGCTACCTGGTGCGCCGCGAGCAGGGCGAGGCGCTGGAGTTCACTGCCTACCTCGCCGAGCATCCGGGCCAGGCTGAGGTGCTGCGTCGGCTGCACGCGCCTCGGTCCCCACCCAGCCGAACACCGAGTACTTTCGCCTCCAAGGTCGTCCCATCGGCCGAGTGATTCACCGGCGCGGGTGTCGCGGAGTGCTGGTGGGTTGAATACCCACGCCCACAGTCTGCTCGTGGCAGGGGAGCCGTGTGCGCGTAGGGAGCGCAAGCGGCGGGAGCGGAACCCGAACAGGCCGAGAGCCGTTGGACAGAAATGCGCGGAAGCGAAATAGGCGGACTATCGGATCGCAATCGTCCACGAACCCCCCGTTTGAACTTCTTCTCTGCCCAAGGTGCCTCCATGTGGTGTCGCGGTCCCGTCTGGTTGTGCAGTATTGCCTTGATCCACTCCGTGCTTGCCTGTTCGGCGGCGCCGAGGCCTTCGGAGTCGCTCGCGAGCGGCAGGCCCACACCCTTGCCCCTCGAGGATGGTGTTCCCGTCAACCAGTGGTACATGAAAACCCAGGATCCGGATGGCACTGAGCTGAGCCACTACATCGCGGAGTACGGCGCGGAGGCGAAGCCGGGCAACACGCTCATCGTGCTGCATGGCGGTTTTGGCGCCGAGCACAGCTACCTCGTCCCCGCGCTTCGAGCGTTGGCTGATTCCTATCGTTTCGTGCTGTACGACCAGCGCGGCTCGCTGCGCTCGCCGGCCGCGCCGCCGGCGAAGATCACCTACGCGAAGCTCATCGAGGACCTCGAACAGCTGCGCCAGCGGCTTGGGCTCGAGCAGGTCACGCTGATGGCCCATTCGATGGGCAACCAGCTGGCGTACGGCTACCTCAACGCGCACCCCGATCGAGTGGCGGGGCTCGTGCTCGTGGGAGCTGTTCTGCCCGGTACGGACAATGGAACCGAGCAAGCGCCGCGCCTGGCAGAACTCTCGGTGCTGGATTCGTGGCCGGGTTTCTCCGAGGCCGACCTCAGGGCGCGCACCGAGAGACTGGAGCAGTTTCGCCGCGGGTGTACTGAGCGGTGGACAGAGATCGCAGCGGACGAGGGCCTGATTCCGCACGACTGGGCGACGCAACATCCGCCTGAAACGGATCTTCAGGCTCTGTACCTCAAGACCGACCAGCAGAGGACCATGGGCTGGCGGATCTTCTTCACCGCCGTGAACACCTACTCTGGCCGGAACTGGCGACAGATGCTCGGCGGCATGGCGTTCTACAACCCGGATGTCGCGAAGCAGATCTTCGCGGAGCCCGACTACTCCTCCATGGTCGACGCAGGCTGGCGTGCGCTGAAGTCCTTCAAGGGACCGGTGCGCGTGATCATCGGCACGCACGACTACGTTGATCTCGGACCGACCTACTGGCCGAAGATCGTCGAGATCCTCCCCAACGCGCAGCTGCTCACGATCGAGAACGCCGGCCACAGCATCTGGATGGATGAGCCTGAGGCATTCAACGAGGCGCTGCGGTCTGCGCTCGAGGCGACGGTCGTCTCACCGGGCGAGCGGCTCACGTTGCACCCGCAGCCGAGCGCGCAGCCCAGCGAAGTTGAGGTCGCCGATCCGGTCCAGTAGTCCGCCCGCCGGCAAGCTCAAGCGGCTCCAGCATGTGTGCCGCGATCTGACTCGGCCGCCGAGCGCGACCCAGAGCCTTGCGCCCGCGCGCAAAGGCCTGAGGCTCTTCCACCCCTCTTGCACCCTTCGGGCGCAGGCAGGGGATTGGCTCCGGACGCATCGGGAGCTACGCGGACGCGATCCTCGCCTGCCTTCACGGCCAGGCGGCGCCTCGAGATCCAATCGGATGCCCAGACCGTGTTCCCCTGCCGACTGTTGTGAGCCGTGACTCGCGGCGACCGGCCCAACGCAGGGTGGCTGCCGTCCAGCACCGCGACCTTGAGTCTGGCGTTGACTTACCCCCCGCTCAGCGCCACCACCAGGTCCACCCGCTCACCTTCGCGCACCCACGCACCGCGCTCGAGTTTCTTGCCTGCTCGCCACGCCGAGGCCTGAAGCAGCCACTCGCGCGCGCCCGCCCGCTCCCCCCCGAGCGCTAGCAAGCGCTCCAGCGCCTCGTCCAGGCGGCAGGGCAATTCACACTCCACCACGCGCTCAGGCCCGAAGTGCTGCGCGAGCGTGCCGTGCAGCACAAAGGTGAAACGGCCCGCAGCGCGCCCATGTCCAGCGCTTTGCGATCCAGCACCTTCACCTCCAGCGTGCTGCCGCGCTGCCGCAATCCCCGATTGCGCCTCGAGCGCAAGCAGGCGCTCCATCGCCGTGCGCACCAGGCGGCCCTTTTCCGCGGCCTCGCGCGCCCACGCCTCCACGCGGCCATCGGGCCCCAAGCCGCGCAAAGCGGCGTACTCCGGATCGAGGCCGCTGGGCGCGATTCCCTGCAACTCGGCGAGCAGCAGCAGCGCCTGTGCTCCGGCCTCGAGCATGTCGGGGAATTCCAGGCGAGCCCCGAGTTCTTCCAGCGTGAGGATGCCGTCGGTCAGCAGCCCCGCAGCGGAGAAGGCACAGAAGCCGCAGGTATCCAGCGCCGCGAGCAGGTTCTCGTGCCAGTAGAGGATGCGGCCCTTGTGCTCGGGATGCTCGGGGTCCGCGCCGAGCGTGGAAAGGTTCAGCGGATGCAGCGCCGCGCGCAGGCGGCTGGAATCAGGCGCGTCGTGCAGCAGGAAGGGCGAGGTGCGCAGCGGGTCCGAGCGGCGCAGGGCGGAAGCCTGCGCAAGGCGCGCCAGCAGGCGGCGCGGCGCAGGCTGCGGTGGCGGTCCGTGCAGATCGGTGCGGGCGAGCAACGCGTCGGGCGCGAGGTCCGGATGGAGCTCGAGCAGGGCGGCGAAGGACTTGGCGTCGATGCCGAGCTCGTTGAGGCGCTCGAGCGTGGCTTGGGCCGCGGCGGGATCGTGGGCGTGGAGCGGTGCGAGGGCCGAGTGGTGCAGGCCCTGGCGTGAACGCTGGAACACCCAACCACAGGGCGTGGGACAGCCGGCGCAGCCGTGCTTGGTGGAACGCAGGGCTTCGAGTTCGAAGGGCGGCGGCGCGGCCTGGCTCTCGAGGGAGTGCGGCACGGCGCTCTCGAGCGTGCCTTCACGGGCGCGCTCGAGCAGGCGCGGCGAGCGTTCGAGCAGTGCGAGCCACTCGCGCGGCGGAGGCGGCGGTGTACGGCGCGGCATGCGCACGACGATGGCGACAAGGCCGCGTTGGAACAGCGCGAGGCCCAGGCCCTCGCGGCCGGTGTAGCTGGTGGGCTCAACGCCCGCTCCCAGGGTCGCGAAGGCCAGGCCCTCCTCGGCGGCCGGCCCGCAGGCCAGCACGGCCGCGGTCTGGTGGCGGCGGGCGAGCAGCGCGCAGCGCGCGGGCAGCGGGAACCGAGCGTCGAACGGCGCGGGCTCGAGGCGCACGGTGGGCTCGGCGCTCGCGGGTGCCTCCTCGATCACCAGCACATTGCGCCCCCGGGCCTGTCCGTGAATCTCCAGCGTGTGCGCGATCCCAGCGAGGCTGCGGGCAAACGCGCTGCCGACCTGGGCATCACTGATGCGCGGCGGCGAGCCCGGCAGCACGGCCAAGATGGACAGGCGCGCGGCCGTCGGCAGCGAGCGCGCGACGGCGGGACCGAGCGCCAGCACCAGCGGAGCGCCCGCGTGCGGTTGTCGTGCGCGGGCGAGCGCCGCGATGCCGGAGGAAAGTCCTCCTCTGCGGGCGACTGCTGCGCGCAGCGGATCCGAAGGGTCGGGTTCGGCGAACCGCGACCTGACGGCGGCGGGCTCGAGAACAAGCTCCAGCGGGCGGTCGGCGGCAGGTGCGGGGCGCGATTCCAAGCCCCGTCATCGTAGCGGGCCGCGGGTTGGGGGCTAGGATCGTTTGGGGCTGTCGCCCAGGGTATTGCTCTTGTTGCTCAACGCTTCCATTCCCTTCGGCAGTGTCATGGGCATCCGCGTGCGGGTGCATGTGCTGCTCCTGGTGTTGCTGCTGGTGGTGGTGTTGCTGACGGGCAATGAGCGCGGCGCATGGATCGCGCTGGCCACGATCGCTGGCCTGTTTGGAATCGTGCTGCTGCACGAACTGGGACACTGCCTCGTGGCACAACGCCACGGAATCCGCGTCGTCGACATCACGCTGTGGCCGCTGGGCGGCATGGCGCGCATGAGCGCCATCCCCGAGTCGCCGGGCATCGAGGCACGCGTCGCGATCGCGGGGCCGGCGGTGAACTTCGCGCTGTTCGCGCTGGCGCTGCCCGTGGCCCTGCTGGATGGGCGCATGCTGGCGCTGCCCGCGGCGCTGAGCGAACTGCTGCGCTGGTTTCTCGCCGCCAACCTGGTGATGGGACTGTTCAACCTGCTGCCGGCCTTTCCGATGGATGGCGGACGGATCCTGAGGGCCTATCTGGCGCGCCGCGGCGATTGGCTGCTGGCGACGGAGCGTGCGGTGCGCGTCAGCCGATGGATGGCGTTCGTGCTGCTGGCCCTCGGTCTGATCGGTTTGCCCGGCAGCCTGGGCCCGAACCTCAGCCTCGTGCTGGTCGCGGTGTTCATCTGGTGGAGCGGCCTGCAGGAACTGATGCTGGTGCGCGCGCGGCATCAGCCGCACCCGCTGCAGCGCATCTTCGAGCTGCTGGCGCAGCAGCGGACGGACCGACGCTAACGCGCCGCCGGCCCGTATTCCTCGAGAAACAAGGCCAGCTCCTCGAGCACCCGACGGGCATCGGCGAACTCGTGCACGCCGATGCGGCCGGCGAACTCGCGCGCCGTCTCGACGTACAAGCGGCGGCGCGCCTCGTCGCTGAGCTCGCGCCGTCCTGGCTCGTCTCCGCGCTCGAGCAGCGCGCGCAGGAAGGCTGCGTCGCGCGCGCTGAAGCGCGAGGCCAGCGCGGGCTCCAGCTTGAGGAGTTTCTCGGGCAGCTGCGACCAGCGCGGCTTCGTTCCGGCCCTGCGCGCCGCGCGTGCGCGGCTTTCGCGCACCACGATCGTCCCCGCGGCGAGATCCCCCAGGCGCTGCCCCAGCGGCAGCGCCGCGATCAGAATCAGGCCGATCGGCAGCGGAACGAGCAGCAGCACATCGAGCGGACGAAACAGCGCGCGGATCAGCAGCTTGCCCGGATGCGCAGCGGCGGCGTCGAGGTCGCGCACGCGCAGGCCGAGCAGGCGCTTGCCGGGAGTCTGTCCGTCCTGAAGCAGCTCGAAGAGAAAGCCGTACAGGACCGGACCGAGCAGCATGCTCCCGAGCGCGAGGCCCAAGGCGAAATTGCTGATGCTCTGAAGCTCGCTGGGAAGCACATCCCCCAGCAGGTACAGGCCAAACAGCCCGAGCAGCAGTATCAGGGCCTGCAGGGCGAAGTCCACCAGACCCGCGAGCATGCGCGAGCCGGCCCCGGCCAGATCCTGGCGCAGCACGAGGCCTTCGGGAGTGTGGACGCGCCAGCTCTGCATCGCGGTCTCCAGTTTCCGCGCTGCTCTGGCCCGGATCAAGTGGAGGCCGGGCAGGGCATTCGGCAGACTGGGACGCGTGAAGCACGAAGAGGAACTGCGGACGCTGCTCGAGCGCCTGCCGTCCGGCGACGTCGGACGTCTGTCGCTGGCGGAGCGCCAGCTCCTCCACCACCTGCAGCGCCGCGTTTCGACGCTGCTGGCACGCGAGCGCACGCAGCAGCAGAACCCTGAGCAGGAGCGACGGCTGGAGGAGCTGCTGGTGCGCACCCACGCGGTGCTGGCTCGCCAGCCCGGACGGGGTTTTCTGGCGCAATGTCGACAGGTGCTCGACTGGTTCGGGAGCGAAGTGCCGCGCACGATCCGCGCCGAATGGCGGCTGATCCTGCTGGCGCTCGTGCTGCTGTACGGTTTCGCGGGCATCGCTTTCTACGCGGTGCGACAGGATCTGGAACTGGCCTACTCGCTGATGAACCCCGCCGTCGTGACCAGCGAAATCGAGCAATTGCAGGCGCTCAAGCCGGGGGAGAGCTTTCGTGGCAATTTCACCTTCGGACTTGGCGAATCGCCGCATACCGCGGGCTGGATCCTCGCCCACAACATCGGGGTCGGCGTGCTGTTCTTCGCCTCCGGGCTGCTCCCGATCCTGTTCCTGTACCTGATCGCGCTCAATGGCATGATGCTCGGGACCTACACGGCGGTCGCTGCGCACTGGAATCAGGCGGGCGAGATCTCGGGCATCCTGTGGTGCCACGGGACCCTCGAACTGCAGGCCTTCGTGCTCGCGGGCGCGGCGGGCATGCTGTTGATGCGCGCCTGGCTGATGCCCGGCCCGCGTTCGCGACGCCTCGCTTTGGCCGAGGAATCCCAGCGTGCACTGCGGCTGATCACGGCGGTCTTTCCGATGCTGGTGATCGCTGGGCTGATCGAGGGCTTCGTCAGCCCGCATGCGGGCCTCGAAATGCGCCTGTCCGTGGCCGTGGTCAGCGGATTGGCGCTGCTGGTCTGGATCCTGCGGCCGCTGCCAGAGCCGGATCGCGCGAAGCAACCCGCAGCCGGCTCGCCCCATCCTTAGAGTCGCCTATTGCGCGGGCCGCCCGTTGCTCCCGCCGCCAGTTCGCGCTAACGACGCCGCAGCGCGAGCCAGGCCGAGAGCAGCGGCAGCGCACTCTCCGCGGGCAGCGCGTCGAGCACGCGCACGCCACCGCCTTCCAGCGCACGCGCGCCTATCGCGCGCTCGGCGCGCAGTTCCTCGACGGCGGCCGCCAGCCAGGCATCGCCGCTCCGCCGCGCGGCGCGCAGTTCCGGATCGTCGAGCGCGACGAACAGCAGCGTGTGCCGGCGTGATGCGGCCGAGAGCGCCCGACGCTGTTCGGAGAGCGAGAGCGGATCGGCGATATCCGAGAAGATCACCACGTAGGCGCGCCGGCGATGGCGCAGCGCCAGCTCCGCAAGGATCCGATCGAGCGGCGGCTCGTCTTCGCTGACGCACAGATCGAAGAGCGCATCGCGCAGCCGCTCCAACTGCTTCGAACTGCGGGCGGGCGCGACCCAGCGCAGCACGCCCGCGCCGAAGGCCATGGCCCCGACGCGATCGCCTTGGCGCAGCGCCACCGCCGCGAGTTGCAGACCCGTGTCGAGCGCATGGTCGAGCTTGGTCCAGCCGAAGAGCCGCCCCTGACCCGCGTCCGTGGCCGGCTCCCCACCCGGCAGCGCCATGCGACGCCCGCAGTCGAACAGCAGTATCAGCTCCTGGCCGCGCTCCTCCTGAAACTCGCGCACGATCGGTCGCCCGCGCTTGGCAAAGGCCTTCCAGTCGACCAGTCGCACGTCATCGCCGGTCACGTGCTCGCGCAGCGATTCGAATTCGCTGAGGCCGCCCCTGCGGCGCAGGTACTTGACACCCGGATCGCGCCAGCGCTCGCTGGCCGCAAGCTCCAGCGTCTGGCGCAGCCGCGTCAGCGGAGGCTCGATCTCCAGCGTCTGCGTGCCGGCGTACAGCGTTTGGCGCCACCACAGCCCCAGCGCGCTGCGCTTGGCGATGCGCAGCCGCGCAAAGGCGTGCACGCCGCGCACGCGGGCCTGAAAAGGCGTCTCGATCCGCGACCGACCCTGTGCATCGGCTGTGACCTCCAGCACGGCGCCGTCGTCCAGCCGCTCGAGCAGGGGCCCGTACTCTTCATGAACCCAGAGCGGCCGGCCGGGCTGGGTTTCGAGCTCCAGCACGCGCACGAAGCGCCGGCCGAGACCCGCGCGCCGCGGGATGCGCCGCTCCACCGCAGCCGTCGGCTCGCGCAGCACCCAGATCAGATCGACCAGGGCCGCGCCGAGCAGCAGGCCGTCGATCGCCCACAGAAGCAGGCTCACGCCCGGCCACGCGAGCGCGAGCGTGCTGCACAGCGCGATCGCGATCACCAGCCGGTACAAGCGCCGTGAGGGCAGCATGCGTCTTGGCGCTCAGCGCGGCACGGGCACCAGATCGAGCACGCGGCGCAGCGCGGCGTCGCTGCTGCCGCCCTCCAGCTCCTCGGCCGGATCGAGCACCACGCGATGGCGCAGGCCCGGGATGAACACGGCCTTGATGTCATCGGGTATCACGAACGCGCGCCCGCTGAGCGCCGCGCGCGCCTTGGCGGCGGCCAGCAAGGTCACGCCCGCGCGCGGACTCGCGCCGAGCACGAAGGAGCGATCCTCGCGCGTGGCGCGCAGCAGGCGCACCAGATAGGCGGGCAGATCCTCGCGCACGTGCACGCCCAGCACCGCGGCGCGCAGCTCCAACAACTCCTCCGGAGTGGTCACCGCACGCACGCCGCGCTCGGCCGGCTGGCTCGAGAGCCGCAGACCGTGCACGCTGGCGAGCAGCGCGACCTCGGCCGCTTCGTCGGGGTAGCCGATCAGAACCTTGAACACGAAGCGGTCGAGCTGCGCTTCGGGCAAGGGGTACGTGCCCTCCTGCTCGATCGGGTTCTGCGTGGCGAACACGGCGAAGGGCTGCGGCAGAGCGTGCGCCGTACCGTCCGCCGTCACCTGAGCCTCCTGCATCGCCTCCAGCAGCGCGGCCTGCGTCTTGGCGGGTGCTCGGTTGATTTCATCGCACAGCAGATACTGCGCGAAGATCGGACCGGGAGAAAACCGGAACGCGCCTTCGTTGGGCCGGAAGATGCTCGTGCCGGTGATGTCGGCGGGCATCAGATCCGGCGTGAACTGCACGCGCCCGAAGCTGCCGCCCAGCGCCGTCGCGAGCGTGCGCACCAGCAGCGTCTTGGCCACCCCGGGCGGGCCTTCCAGCAGCACGTGCCCTCCGATCAGCAGCGCCACGAGGCACTGCTCCAAAGCCTCGTCGAGCCCGACCAGCACGCGGCGACACTCGCTCAGGGTGCGCTCGCGCAGCGCTCCCACGGCGGCGAGCTCGGGCGTCAGTTGCGGATCAGCGGGCAAATCGGGGGGCGTCTGCGAATTCATGCGCGTTTCTTCCAATGTTCCTCCTGCCAGCGCAAGAGTTCGCGCTGCAGATCTTCCAGTTCCGCGGGGCTTGCGGGCAGCGCGGCGAGCCGCGGCCGCAGCTGGGCCAGAGCAGGGTTGCGGCGCTCGAGCGCGTCCAGGCGCTGCCCGGTGTTGGCGCCCGGGCGCGGCCTGCAACCGAGCCGGCGCTCGCCTTCCGTGAGGAAGGCCTCGATGCAGGCCGAGGCGGCCGCACCCGCGTGGCGGCCGCGCGTCAGGCTGCGCGCCCGCGTGCGCGCGAGAGCGAGAGCGCTGACGCGCTGCAGCGGCAGCGGATCCCGTGCAAAGGCCGCCACGTGCGCTCGCATCCAAACGAACAAGAGCACGATCACGAGCAGATGCACGCTGATCCAGGCATTCACTCCGCGGAAGGCCAAGCTCAGCGCACTCGGCGGCGACCATGCGCCGAGGCTGAACTCGTCGAAACAGATCGGCTGGCCCGCCGAGTACATCTCGATCAGGCGCACGCCGTACAGCGCGTGGTCGAGTTGCACGATGCGCGCGTTCTCGAACAGCGTGGGATCGCTGACCAGCACCAGCTTGCCGGAGCCGACATTGGCTTGTGCGACCAGCGCCCGCCCGGTCTCGCCCGGCCGATCTCCGATCACGACCTCGCGCCAGGTCCCCGAGGCCTCCAGCGGGGCAAAGGCCGGGCCGCTGGCGAGTGTCAGGGTCTCGTCGGTGGGCAGGCGCGCCCTCCAGGTTTCGACGCTCTCCGACGACTCGAGTTCGAGTTCGAGCGCCATCGACAGCCCGAGTTCGATGTCGAGGAAGGCCAGCATGGCTTCGTCAGCCGGCGCCAGCAGCGTGCCGCCGTTTTCCATGAAGCGCAGATAGTTGGTGCGCTCATGGTCCGGCAGCGCCTGCTGTTCCTCGCTTTGTTCAGGGACACCCGGCAGCACCAGCAGCATCTCGCCGGGCCGCGCCCTTCCCGGCGGCTCTTCGAAGACGCGCGCGGGATAGCCCAAGGCCTCGAGCATGCGACGCCAGGCACTCCAGCCCTCGTCCGCGCGGTTGCTGCTGCTATGCGGCTTGCCGGGACCCTCACCATCGCCGCCCAGCAGCAGGATCAGAAGCGCCAGCGACAGCGCCACCAGCACCGAGACGAAGCGCACGATCAGCGAGCGCCAATTCATGGCCGCCTCCCGAGCCATTCGGAACAGGTGCGCGCCATGCGCGCGCTGTCCTCCGCGCTCACAATGCCACCGCCGAAGCTCAACGCATCGACTTCGCGCACCAGCGGCCCAAGTTCGCCGGCCAGATTGCCGGTCAGTCGCGTGCGCTCCAGCATCTCGCGTCCGGTCCACGCCTCGCGATACTCGATCCGACCCTGTCCCGAGAGACCCACCACCAGCGCCCAGAAATACAGCCGCAGCGCGAGTCGGTGGTCGCCGCTCGACTGGGCCGCGCGCGCCTCCGCCAGTAAGCGCTCCAACCGGGCTGCGAGGCTCTCGCGCTCCGTCTCCTCCCGCGCCGCAAGCGCCATTTCGCGCGAGCGCGAATACTGGCGCACGATGCGCCAGCCGTACCACAGGAGCAGCAGCACCAGCACCGCCAGCAGCACGTACATCACCGCGCTCAGGCCATCCGAAACTCCGGTCAGCATCGAAGGCAACAGCCCCTGCTCATCCAGCCAGCGCAGGAAACGCTCCCATATCTGCGCCAGGAAACTCTGCTGCTGCGGCAGTTCCGGCGGGGCTTCCAGCGCCCTCTCGAGCGCCGCCCGCACTTCCTCCGGGCTCTTGTAGCCGCCCTGCATCACGCGGAGGCCTCCCCCTTGCGCAGTGCGCGCAGCTGCTGCTCCAGATCGACCCCGTCGCGCCGCTCCAGCAGATCAAAGTAGTAGGCGATGATCACCGCCGAGGTCAGCGCGGTGGCGAAGGCCAGAAACAGGCTCGAAACCGCGGCATACAGCCAGGCGAAGCCCAGCGCCGACAGCCCGCTCCACTCTTGCACCTGCTGGCGCAGGAGCGGCTGCTCCAGCAAGCCGACGCCCGAACTGACGGGCCCCGCCAGCACCGTGACCGAGAGCATCAGCCCGGCCCAGCGCCAGAAGCTCGTCGTCGTGAGGTGCAGACTGCGCCGGATCGAATCGCTGACGCTCGCGTCTTCCAGCACCAGCACGGTCGGCGCCAGACTCAGCTTAAAGGCCAGGTAGATCCCAGGCAGCAGACAAAAGCATGTGCCCACCCCGGTCGCCACGCCCGTGACCAGGCCCAGACCGAGAATCCCCGGCAGGCAGGCGAGCAGGTAGCGGCGCGGCTTGGGAATCAGCGCGCCGCGGTCCCGGTAACTGGCGGCCAGCCGCCGAGCCAGCAAGGCAGTCGTGATCGTCTGCGCGATCCCGTTGCTGACCGTCAGGAGAATGGCGCCGAACACCTCGGCCTGCTGCCCGCCGCCGTGGAGCGAAATCTGCAGCGGCAACAGTCGCAGCGGAAACCAGACCAGCGTGCTGATCAGCACCAGCCATCCAAACTCATCGCGCAGCCCGCGGATGCCCAGGTCGAAGAGTTGAGCCACGCCGCGGCGGGTCACTCCGCGCAACGGACTGTTGGCGAGTTCGGCGGCGGCAGGCAGGCCTTCGGCGGTGGCACCTAGTGCGACCTTGCGAAGGATGAGTGCGCTTTCGGCTCGAGCAGACACGACTGCCCCCCACGATACTGCTCCCCGAGCGGGGACAGAATCGATAATGGGAATCTGATTTCCCACGCGAACCATGGGCGGCGGTCCCGTCTCCATAGGTGCCGGGGCGCATGTTCCCCCCCGGCACTGGAGACACCAATGCAGAAGTTCATCCCGCCGCATTGCCCCTATCCCGCTTGTCCCCAAAGCCCCTTTCTGTACCGCCGTCGCGGCTACTACAAGCGCCTCTGCGGGACGGAGCGCATCCCGCGCTTTCAGTGCCTCACCTGCGGAAGACGCTTTTCCTCGCAGACCTTCCGCAACGACTACCGCCACCACAAGCCCGACCTCAACCTCGGGATCGTCGATCAGCTGATCTCGAAGGTCTCGCAGCGCCAGATCGCCC
>JBIKMH010000005.1:0-138049 GCA_044359355.1 Planctomycetota bacterium
GAAGAATTCATCTTCCGGTGCCGAAGCGGGGTTTTCCGGCGCGAGCGATTCTTGGGGGGCCAGGAGTTCGCGCGCCGCGAAGTCGCGCGAGGCGAGTGCACGCAGTTCGTTGGACAATGCCGGGTTCGCCGCGCACAGCGCCTCGAAGTCAGACGGGCCAGCCTCACCCCGCTCGCGCTTGGCGGCGAAGTCGTGGTACAGGCGTTCGGCCGGGGATTGCGAATCGTCGGAGGGTGTCGTGGTCATGCGCGGGGGGGCGGGGTCATGATCCGGGGAGGTATGGGTCAGAACTCGCGAGGGAGGGGAGTATACCTGCCGGTCCTGAGGCAGCAGTCCCCCTGCACCGGCTCCCGGCACCTCTCGGGGTTTTCTGGTTTCCGCGATGCGGATTGCTTTTCAGGCAATGTGCGCGATGCATACGGGCGCAACTCGTCAGCCCCCCCCGCCAAACCGCGGTCCGATCCGGGGAGTGGGAATCGCGCGAAGTCGGTGGGCTCGCGCACGACACGCGGCTTCACCGCCGCGCCCCGGTGCGAGGAAGCCCACCTTCAGTCGACACTCGCTGAGAATCGGTGATCGACCTCGAGTACCAGCACTCTGGATTAGGGGATCAGGGGTTCAGAGGCAGATGGGTAGATGGGCAGATGAGAAACAGGACATTCCGGCGGTCCGGCGGTCCGGTAGCGTGTCGGCGAGACCGCGAGGCGCAGACAAGGAATCGGGAAAAGGAGCAAACGCGGCAGCAGGGCAGCGCGGCAGCGGGCGGAAGGAAAGACGGAATGGTGCCAGGCACCGTATATCAACCGGCCAGCTTGCCGCAGGCCTTCTCCACCGCTGCCACCAGTTCGCCACCGTAGAGCAGCATGTGGGCGGTCGAAATATCGTCGGCGAGGTAGCGATCCTTCGTCAGCGCGCTGACCCGCGAGCGCAAGAGCTTCTGCGAGGCCTCGACTCCCTTGCCCGCCTTCAGCTCGCCGTGGAACTCGCGCGCCTGCGCCGCCGCGAGCCACTCCAGTGCCAGCACGCGCTCGGTGTTCTCGAGGATCTCGCAGGCCTTGCGCGCGGCAGTGACGCCCATGGAGACATGATCCTCCTGGTTGGCGCTGGTCGGGATCGTGTCGACGCTGGCGGGGTGCGCGAGGATCTTGTTCTCGCTGGCGAGTGCCGCGGCGGCGACCTGCGCGATCATGAAACCGGAGTTGAGGCCGGGCTTGGGCGTGAGGAAGGCCGGCAGGCGCGAGAGGTCGGGGTTGACGAGCTGCTCGATGCGCCGCTCGGAGATGTTGGCGAGGGTGGCGAGCGCAAGCCCGAGGTAATCGAGCACGACGGAGAGCGGCTGGCCGTGGAATTGGCCGGCGGAATGCACTTCGCCCGTGTCGGGGAAGACGATCGGATTGTCGGTCACGGCGTTGAGCTCGTTCTCGACGATCTCGCGCACGTGGGCGTAGGCAGCCTTGAAGGCGCCGTGGACCTGCGGGACACAGCGCAGCGAGTAGGGATCCTGCACGCGATCGCAGTCCGCGTGACTCTGGAGGACCTTGGAACCCTTGAGACAGGCGCGCACATTGGCCGCGGCGCGCGCGTGGCCGGGCTGGCCCTTGAGCGTGGCGAAGCGCTCGTCGAAGGGCCGCGCGCTGCCGAGCAGGGCCTCGATGGAGTGGGCCGCGAGGATGTCGGCGGCCTTGGAGAGGTTTTCGGCGCGCAGCAGGAGGCCGACGGCGATCGACTTGATGATCTCGGTGCCGTTGATCAGCGCGAGGCCTTCCTTGGCGCGCAGCTCGAGCGGCTTCATGCCGATGCGGCGCAGCGCCTCGGCTGCCGGCATCAGGCCCGTGTTCTTGCTGCTGTCGCCGAAGAGGATCACATCGCCGTGGCCGAGGTAGGCCGCCGCCATGTGCGAGAGCGGCGCGAGGTCGCCGCTGGCGCCGACCGAGCCCTTCTTCGGGACGAGCGGGCGCAACCCGGAGTTGATCAGCTGGGCGAGGTTCTCGGCGAGGGAGAGCGTGATGCCCGAGTGCCCGCGCAGGAGGCCGTTGAGGCGCAGGACCTGGGCGCAGGTGACCTCCTCGGTGTCCATGTAGTCGCCGACCCCGCAGCAGTGCGAGAGGATCAGGTTCTTCTGCAGCTCGGCGAGATCCTGCTCGGGGATGAACTGGTTCTTGAGCTTGCCGAAGCCGGTCGTGATGCCGTAGATCGGCTGGCCGCTAGCGATGGCGCGCTCGACGACGGCGCGCGAGCGCTGCACGCGCTGCTTGGCTGCCGGTGCGATGCGCACCCGGATGCCGTGGCCGCCCTCGGCGAAGATGGGCGCGAGCTGTTCGAGGGTCAGGGAATTGCCGTCGAGGACGATTGTGGTTGCCATGCGCAGCGCAGAGGATAAGGACCCGGGCGCCTGCCCATGGCGCGGGGCCTGAAAAAAAAGCGGGCTAGCGCAGCGGCCCGGCGCGCCGGCGCGTGTCTTCGTCCTGACCCTCGATCGCCCCGCTCGGCAGCTGCAGGGGCCGCTCGGTCTCGCCGCGGATCTCCAGCAGCTCTCCGCTGGCAAGCTGTTCGCCGTTCCAGCGTGCGCTGAGTTTCCAGGTGCCCTGCGCGAGACCGGGGATGGCGAGGTCGCGGCCGGCAGGCAGATAGGCGAGGTTGCGCGGCTCGCCGCTGACCGTCACGCGCCAGGGCAGAGCCTGGGTGCGCTCGGGCAGCCGCAGGCGCAAGGAGCCCTGTCCCCCGCCACTGGCTTCCAACGCCAGATCCACGCGCGTTTCGCCCCCGCGCAGCGCGCGGAAGGCGAGCTTGCGGCCATTGTCATAGCGCGCGATCAGGTAGCGCTCCTTGATCAGCGTCTCCCAATTGGTGAGCTCGAAGCGGCCCTGCGCGTCCGTGCGCGTACTTTGCAAGGCTGGCGCGAGCGGCGGGAAGATGTCGCTCTCGAGGTAGAGCAGGTTCATCGGTTCCCCCAGTGCGGCGAGGCTGGCGGCGAGACGGTCGGCGGCCTCGATCGTGACCTGCGCGTTCTGCACCGGTTGACCGCCGAGCGTGACTGTGCCCTGGATCACGGGCGCTGGCTCGAGGCTGAAGCTGGTGCTGTGCTCGCCGCCCGCGTCGAGGCGCACAGAGCGCTGCGTGGGCTTGGCGTTGGCGCCGACGTGGAAGCAGCGCAGCGCCAGATCGCCGGGCGGAAGATCCTCGATGCTGACCGTGCCGCCGGGATAGCACTCGATCGGATTGACGAGAAACCAGGGATAGTTGCGCGAGCGCAAGCCGCTGGCGGCGGCCGCCGCACCGGGCACGATCACGATCTGCGCCTTGGTGTCGGTGCGCACGCGATCCGGCAACTCGATCGTGAGCCGCGCGCCCTTTTCAAGCGCGAACTTGAGCCGCGCGGGGTCGAGCTTGCCCAGTGCGGGCACGCTGAACTCCTCCAGCAGGGAAGCGTAGCCGGGCTTGCGCAGGATGAGGAGCGCTTTGCCCGGCGCGACACCTTCGTAGCGAAACCAGCCGTTCTCGTCGGTCTGGGTCGGCTGCCCGTCGAAGCTGACCTCGACGCCGGCAATCGGCAGATCCTCGCGCGTGACGACGCGGCCTTCGACCGGAGTCAGGCGCGCGTAGGAGATGTGCAGTTGTTCCTCGTTGTTCTGGCGCAGGCGCACTTGGCGCAGCGCGCCGGGA
The DNA here is from genome assembly GCA_044359355.1 of Planctomycetota bacterium. Taxonomy (GTDB): domain Bacteria; phylum Planctomycetota; class UBA1135; order UBA1135; genus SYGM01. The sequence continues at coordinate 3,664 of JBIKMH010000005.1, forward strand.
ATGCCGGGGCCTTCGATGCGCACCAGCGCCAGTCCGGGATAGAGATCGGTGGCGCCGAAGCGGCCGCTGGCATCGCAGGTGAGCACGCGGCCTTCGTTGGGTCCCTTCTCAAAGCGAATGCGGGCCGCCACGGGGCGGTCGACGGAAAACAGCACCGAACCCTTGAGCCGGGCGGTCGCGGCGGAGCCCTGAGGCAGCATGCCCTCGGCGCTCAGCCGATCGCGCGCTTCCACGAGTTCAAGTTCCAGTTCCAACGGCCAGGCGACGGTGCTGGCGGCGGGCTCCTCGTCGGGCGCCTGCGCTTCGAGTTGAATCCGCGCCGCCGGCGCCGCCGCGGACTCGATCGAGGGCGCGGGCTCGAGCAGGGGTTCCGCGGGCTGCGGGGCGGAGTCACGGTTGGGATCGGACAGCACCCACCAGCCCAAGGCCGCGAGCCCTCCGAGCACCAGCGGAACCAGCAGGGCCAGCAGCAGACGGGAACCGGACTTCATCGCAGGGCGCAGAGGATAGCGTAGTCCGTCGCCAGGGCGTGGTTGCGCGTGGCCAGCCGGCTTTGTTGCCGGATTGCCCGGCGCGGGGCCGGCCTGCATACTGCCCCGCGTGTTGCGCCCTGCTTTCGTGCGGTTGCCGATGCTCAGGCTCTGTCTGGTGGCAGGCCTGCTGCCCGCCTGCTCGGCGGGCGAGCCGGCGGTCGCAATCGACCCCAAGCCTCAGGCGGCGGCTGCGGCTCGACCGGCCGCCGGCACGAGTGCTCCGAGCACGACGCCGCTGCTGCGCGCGCGGCTGGAGTTCCGGGTGGAGGCCGGCGCCAAGCCCGTGGGCCTGCTCGCCCGCGATCTCGACGGCGACGGCCGGTCCGAATGGATCGGCGTGACGCGCGAGCCCGGCTCGGTGCAGATCACCAGCGGCGCCAGCCCGCGCCGCGCCAGCACCGCGCCCGCGGTGACGATGGGCTTTGGCGACTGGCCGCTGCCTCCGGCCTGGATCGGGGACAGCGCGCGCATGGTCTTCGCCACGCGCGCTCCCGACGAACTCGTGGTGCTCGACGCCGAGCGCCTGTGGAAGCAGCAAGATGCCGCCAGCGTGCTGCATCGAAGCCCGCTCCTTCCGCGCGCGCGCGTGCTCAGCAGCGGCCGGCTGGGGCAGCAGAGCGTGATCGGCGTGATCCACGTCGACGACACGCTCTCGCTCTTCGATGAGCGCCTGCAGCCGATCGCCGCGACCCCGCTCGCCGATCCGCACGCCTGCGCGCTGCATTTCGCCGCCGACGGCTCCGGCTTCGTGGTCGGCTTCCAGGGCTCGCGCACGCTGCGCTGGTATGCGCGCGCCGCGAGCGGCGCCTTCGTGGTGCAGGATCCCGTCACGCTGAGCGGCCTGCCGCGCGCGCTGCACGCCTGCGACCTAGACGGCGATCAGGACGCGGAGCTGTGCTGCGCGCTCGGCGATGCGAGCGTGGCGGTCTTCGGGCTCACAAGCCGCCTGCCGCTGTCGGAGGAATTGCGACGCACTCCGCAGGTCATCGAGGTGGCGCGCGTGCCGATGGCGCTGACGAGCGCCACGACCGCGCGCGGCACGGAACTGTTGGTGCTTTCGCTGGCGGGCCAGGAGTACGCGCGCTTCTTGTGGAAGGACGGCAGCTTCGAGTGCGTGCAGCGCGGTTACGCGGGCCAGCATCCCTCGCAAGTGGCTTGGGCTGATTTCGACGGCGTCGACGGGCCTGACCTGGTCAGCGCCCACACGGGGGCCGAACGCTGGAGCGCCCTGTTTGCCGGCCCCGACGGCTTGTTCCTCGAAGCGCGAAGCGTTCCCACCGGACGCTCCCCGCACTCGCTCGCCTCCGCCGACCTCGATGGCGATGGCCGCCGGGATCTGGGCGTGATCCACGCGCTGGAAGGCTCGCTCGGGACCTTTCTCAACCGCGAGGGCCGACTCGTGCCGCGCCAGTCGCGGCTGCGCGCGGCGGGAGCGGATCGACTGCAGTGGCTCGATGTCGACGAGGATGGACGCATGGATGCCGTCTGGATCAGCCGCGAAGGCGCGCAGGCGCTGCTGCATGTCGCCTACGGCGACGGCAGCGGTCAGGTCTTCGAGCGCGGGGATCGTCCGCCGCTGGCGCTCGAGGGCGGAGCCGGGGATCTGTGCTGGCTGGCCGAGGCCCGCACCCTGTTCGTCACCGATCCCGACCAGCAGCGACTGCTGCGCGTCGTGCCGGAGGCGGGCGTGCTGCGCTTGGCCCAGAGCTGGAAGCTCGAGTTCGCACCGCGCAGCGTAGCTGCCTGGAGCAACAACGGACAGGCTTGGGTCGCACTGGGACAGGCCCAGCGCGCGTGGAGCGTTCATCGGTTGAACTCTGGGCCGAGCACTGGGCCGGAGGGCGAGAGCGGGCTGGAAAAGGTCGCCGAGGGCAGCGCGCCCGGAGCCGTGCGCGCGTTGTGCGCCGCGGATCTCGACGGGGATGGCAGCCTCGATCTCGCCTGCCTGTGCGTCGAGGAGGGCACGGACAAGCCGGGCTTCGTGCAACTCGTGCGCGGCGAGCCTTCGGGCAGCTTTGCCAATTTCGGCGCAGCGCTGCCAACTGGCGCGCGCCCCTACGCGATCGCGGCTGCGGATCTCCAGGCAGACGGGCGCCCGGAACTGGTCGTCAGCGCGCAGAACAGCCACCAGGTCAACCTGTGGATCGCGCGTCCCGGCACACCGCTGGCCTATTTCGCGGCCCCGGATCTGGGGGTGGGGACAGGACCGCTGGACTTGTGCTTTGAGGATCTGGACGGTGACGGCGTGGCGGAGTTGCTGGTGACCTGCGCATTCAGCGATGAGGTGCGCATCGTGCACTTTCGCTGACAGCGAGGTCCGCGGGCGTCTCAGCGCGGTCCGAGGGTTCGCAACATCTTCGACAGCCCCAGCATCATCCGCAGCGTGCCCGCCGCCGGGTTGATGCCCTCCCGCTCGCGCCGTTCCATCAGAAAGCCGTAAGGACGCAGGTAGGCCGTCACCGAACTGCGCAGCACCGCGGTGTACATCGCTCGCGTCTCGTCGTTGCGAAACTCAGGCAGCGCGTACAAGGCGGCGATGCCGTGCAGCAGGTTCTGCGGCGCACCCGAATAGTCCCCCACCTGCAAGTTGCTGTTGGGATCGAACTGGAAGATGGTGACATCCCCCCACGCGCCGTCGCCGTACTGCTGACCTTTGAAGTGCGAGCGCAGCGCATGGCCCAGCAGCCCGAGAATCTCGGCCCGGTTGGCCTCGTCGTAGCGCTGCTGCTCGGCGAGCAGCACCCAGCAGCGCACCTGATCCGCCGCGACATTGCCGCCGAGCCTCAGGGCATCCCGCCACAGGGGCGCGAAGTGCGCGAAGGAATCCGCGCTGAAGCGGCGGTACAGCGGGTCCTGCGGCACGGCTTGGGCGATCGTCACGGCCCGCGCGCCGAAGTGGCCGTACTCGTCATCGAAGGCCGGATCGATGCGATCCCAGGTTCCGGCCCAGGAATGCGTGAACTCGAAGCTCGCCAGCGCCTCACCGGCGGCTCGCGCATAGCGGGGATCACCCGTGAGCTGGGTCAAGCGCGCCAGTTGCGCGGGCACGTCGAAGGCCCGCAAGGAGACGACGCCGGTGTTGACGCGCCCGTCGGCGGGGAAGTAGCTCGCGCCCACGCTGCCGTCGGGCAGGATCCCGCCCGCGAGCACCGTCTCGCCGATGCGGATCGCTGCGGCGCGCGCCCGCGGCGCGAAAGGCTCGTTCTCTGCCTGCGCCAGATCGATCAGAAAGGACAACGCCAGAGCGATCTCGACCGGACGATCCTCGATGCGCTCATCCCGCCCGGGATCCCAGCTGCAAGGCAAACCGGTCGCAGGATGCAGTCCGAGCGTGAGCCAGTCATCGAGGAAGCGCGCCAGCGCCGCCCTCCAACGCGGATGGGGATGCGCGCGCTCGGCATGCCAGAGTTGCTCCCACAACGGGTGAAAGCCTCCGGGGATGTCGAGCACGCGCTCGCCGCTGAGCGCGTCGATGACATGCGCGACAAAACCGCTGTTGCGCGGGCCACGCTGGTCGAGCGCGCGCTCCAGCCAGGGCTCGACGATGCGCTCGAGCAGTTGCGCGATCTCCTCGGCGAGTTCGCTCTCCTTCGGGCAGGGCAGCGCGACCTCGGCCGCGAGTCCGCGCCAGCGCGCGCCGCCGGCGTCGAGCCCTTCGAGGCGCACGAGCAAGCGCGGCACCCATTCCGCGGACAACGGGAGTTCGAAGCGCCGCCAGCTCGGATGGTCGAATTCGAAAACGTGGCGGGTGCCGGTGCCCTCGACAATCACGACCCGTCCTTTCCCGAGGAGTTCCCCGCGCAGCGTGCCGTCCCCGATCAGAGGAGCATAAGCGGCCAGCGGCTGCTCGGCCCACTCGCCTTGGGCGGTCCTGAGGCAAGGGCGTCCCTCGGCATTTTCGAGCTGCTCTTGTGGGCGGGCGGCGCGCCACCAGGCAAGCGGCACCTGACCCTGGGCATCGTGCACCGTGATCGGAGCCTCGGCAAAGGAACCGTTGTCGAGCAGGGACACCCGCAGGCTGCCAGCGGGCGGCGCAGAGCCCGCGCCGGGGAGCGGCGAAACTTGCGCGGCGAGCAGCAGCAGGGAGGTCAGCATACGACGCGGCGGGTATTCTTTTCGGCCCTCACACTCAGCGGCCCGCACACCCGATAGATAGCCTTCTCTGCGACATGAAGACCTACAGCGTAGTCGAGATCCTCGGAGACGGCATCTCCGCCGAACTTTCGCAGAGCGTGCATGCGATCTGCGCCGTGCTGCCCTGTCGGATCGAATTCGTGCCGGTGGACCTCTCGCTGGAGTCTCGCCAGCGTCAGGGCGGCGTGGTCTACGACAGCTGTGTGCAGGCGATGCAGCGGCTGGGGCTGGCGATCAAGTACCCCACGACGACGAGCGAGGAGAGCCCCAACCAGGTGCTGCGCGACCGCTGTGACTTCTCCGTGATCCATCGTCCGGTCGCCACAATCCCCGGAATCGAGAACAACTTCAAGAAGACAATCGACATCGAGGTCATCCGGGTCGCCACCGGGGGCACCTACGATGATCCGGGCATGCGGATCTGCGACGAGGCCGCGGTCTCGATCCGCAAGATCGAGAAGACGCCTTCCCGGCACGCTGCCCGCTTTGCCTTCGAGCTGGCCCAGCGGCGGGGAACCCACGTGGTCTCGACCAGCAAGTGGACGATCCAACGCGCGACGGACGGCCTTTTCGAGGAGGCGGTCGACGAGATCCGCGCGCAGTTCCCCGCCATTGCCCACCGCCGCGAGCTCTTCGATTCGCTGCTGGCGGGCATCATCATGAAGCCCGAGCGGTACTCGGTGATCGTCACGCCCAACGAGTATGGAGATTTCCTCTCGGACTCGGCATGCGGCTTGATCGGGTCGATCGGGCTGGGCGACAGCGCCTCCTACGGTTTCGATGGGACCGGCAGGGTCCGCATCGCGATGTTCGACCCCGCTGGCGGCACGGCACCCGACATCGCCGGCCGGGACCTGTGCAATCCGACGGCCGCGCTGCTGGCGCTGGCAAACCTGCTGGGGTTCGTGGGCGAGACAGCGAGTAGCAACGCCTTGCGCCAGGCCCTGCTCTGCAGCATCGGCGAACGCCAGTGCACTCGTGATGTCGGCGGCTCACTTTCGACCAGCGCCTTCACCGCCTCGATCGCCGAGCGTGTTCGCGGCGCGCTCCAGCGGCACTAGCCGGAGCCCGGACAGGAAAGGATTTCGCGCACGGGCGACGGACAGCCCATCAAGAACAGGGGCCGCTTGAGTCGAAGAGGGAATCGTTCCGATGCAAGCGCCCCGCTCCGAGACTTTGCCGAGCATTCTGCTCGCGGGCTCCAGCTCCGATCGTCTGGAGCATTGGACCGGGCGTCTGCGCAGCTGCGGGCATGAGCCCCTGACCGCGCGCGATCGCTCGGCGATGGTTTACGGCCTGCAGAACGAAGCACATGGCCTGCTGATGGTGCTGGCGGATGCGCACGAGGACCTCGAATGGCTGCGCGCCTCGCGGCGCGTCGTCAGCGATGCCGGCCTGCCACTGATCGCCGTGTGCGGATCGGCGCTGCGCTCCGCGGCCCTGCAGGCGGGCGCCGACGAGTGCCTGGATCCACAAGTGATCCACGACGAGCTCGCGCGGCGCATCCAGCACAATCTGCGCTGGTCGCAGGCCATGCGCGAGCTCGATCACGAGCGCCGGGACCACGCCCGCACGCAGCGGCACTGCTCCACGGGCGGTTTCCGCTTCGATCCACGTTCGGAGGCGCTGCACTTCAGCGAGGAGGGCCTGAGGTGTCTGGGCGTCGATGCCGTGCACGCCCCGGCGAGTCTCGCTCAGTTCGTGCTGCGATTGCCCAGCGAAACGCGCGAGAGCGTGCGCAGCTGGCTTCACACCTGCGCCAGCGGATCGATGCCCGACCCCCTCGAGATTCTCTGGCCGATGTCGGGCGGTCTGGTGCAGGAACTGCGGCTGTGCTGCGGCGGCCTTGAGCCGCGCAGCGGCCGCGAGCAGGTCTACGGATTCCTCGACCCCAAGCTGGACGCGCGCACTCTCGCCCGCAGCCGCCGCGGGCTCGACGGCGCCGATCGCGAGCGCTTCATCGAGCGACTGCGGCTGCTGCTGAGTCGCATGAAGGGCGAAGGCGACCATGTCGCGGTGCTCAGCATGCACGTGTCCTTCGAGCGGCTGGGTCAGCTCTCCCCCGAGACCTTGGCGCACATCCGCGGCGTGACCACCCACCGGCTCGCTGAGCAGACTCGCGACCGCGATCTGTTCGGGGACTGCCTCAGCGAGTCACAGGCGGACAATCTGACCATTCTGCTGCCGGGACTGGCCCGAGCGCACGATGCCTACAAGGTGGCTCGCCGGCTGCAGGAGGAGTTGCAGAAGCCGATCGTGCACGCCGGACGTTCCCACACCGTCGAGGTCACGCTGGGGATCGCGCTGGCAGGCGGCGAGGGTTCGACCCCGGATGCGCTGCTCGCGGAAGCCGGCAGTGCCGAGCTCGAGGCTCGCGACGAACAAGGCAGCACGATTCGCTTCCGCTCCGCGGCGCTCAATGCCAGCGTTTTCGAGCGCTTGACCATCGAATCAAGCCTGCGGCGTGCGATCGAGATGCGCGAGTTGTGCGTCTACTACCAACCCAAGGTCGATCTGCGCACGGGCCTGCTCTCGGGCTTCGAGGCCCTGGCGCGCTGGCGGCACCCGAGCATGGGCATGATCTCGCCGGGTCAGTTCATTCCGATCGCGGAGGACACAGGCTTGATCCTCCCGCTGGGCGAATTCGTGCTGGAAGAAGCCTGCCGGCAGGGCGAAGCCTGGCGGCGGGAGGGACTGCTGCCCGCGCGGATGGCCGTCAACCTCTCCGGCATGCACTTCCGCTCGCCCGACCTCGTGGGCAAGGTGGAGCAGGCCCTGCGCTCCACGGAATTCCCCGCGGATCTGCTCGAGATCGAACTCACCGAAAGCACGCTGCTTCAGCATGGCGACGCGACGCTGGCGCGGCTTCGGCAGTTGAAGAACATGGGCGTGCATCTGTCGATCGACGACTTCGGCACGGGCTACTCATCGCTGTCCTACCTCAAGCGCTTCCCTGTCGACTCGCTCAAGATCGACCAATCATTCGTGCGCGACCTGACGCACGATCCGGAAGACTCGGCGATCACGACCTCGATCTTGCTGCTCGGCAAGAGCCTCAATCTCAAGGTCATCGCCGAGGGAATCGAGACGCGCGCGCAGCTCGATTTCCTCAAGGCGCTTGGCTGTGACGAGGGCCAGGGCTACTACTTCGGCCGTCCGATGCCGGCCGAGGAAGCTCGCGCGCTCGTGGAAAAGCAGCGGCTGTTCGACGCGGCCTAGCTGCCCGCGAACACGCGGCGCAGCTTGCCGTCCGCCCCAAACCAATAAACCCCGCGGTCCTTCTCGAGCGGACGCTGGTTGCCATTCGTGATCAGAAAGCCCAGTTCGCCGAGGGAATGAGCCTCCCGCGACTGAAACTGCGTAGGCACGCCATCGGGGCGCAGTGCGCCGAGCACGGCAAAGTCCCGGCCGCTGAGCCAAGTCGCCAGTCCTGCGGCTGAACCGGTGTGCAGGGCCAGAAAGTCCTCGCAGCCATCGCCGTTGCGGTCGGGAACACGGACGAGATCGACCAGCGGACGCAGGCCCGGAAGTTCGCGAACTCCTCGGTCCGCAAGCGTAGTGGCATCGAGAGCGCGCATGCAGAGCTCTCCGCCGGCGAGCGACTCGAGCACGCAGGGGGAGCCATCGCAACCGCGCACGAGACGCAGAGGCGTCGCGGCGGCTGAGCGGCTCTGCCACACATGCGCCACCACGCCGGCCGCAAGATCGAAGTCGAGCACGGCCTTGCCGGCCAGCAGGCGAACGTGATCGCCTCCGTCCCCGTGCGCAAAGCCCTGAGTCGAGGACACGCGTTCGGAACTGACGATTCGGTCGAGGCGTTCGCCGCTATTTCCCGAAACCAGCACCAGCGCGGCGTAATGAGCGCGCTCGACGGGATGCTTGACGCAGGCGCCGACCGCCCAATCGGCGATGCCATCGCCATTGCGGTCGTTGAGCGCCAGCACGACCGAGGCGAAGTCGCGCTCGTCGGCCTCCCCGCGCAGGACGTGCAGGGACTCGCCGCTCGCGCCCGAGCGCACCGAGACCATCTGGGTCTGCGTGGCGGCGTCGAGGCTGATCGCGGCAAAATCCTGCCAACCGTCGCCGTCGACATCGGACAGCGCGACGAGCTTGCGGGCGAAGGCCAGCGTCCCAGCGTCCGCGGGCGCATTCCAGACGCGCTCGCCGTCGGTGATCGACCACGCCACCAGACGGGCGCGCTCGCGCGTGCTGTCGCATTCAAAGCCCTGAACCACGCGGGCGGTTCGGCCCGCATGCTGCAGCACGACGGCGCTGCCCTGCGAACAGGAAGCAGGCGGCAAGGCCTGAGGCAGACAGACGAGCAGCGCCAACACGCGCTTTCAGCTTAGCCTGGATTCCTCGACAGGAGAACTCGACGGCAGCGGACTCTGCGGGTGCAGCACCAACTGGCTGACATCGACATCGCCCAGGGCCTGGCACAGCTCCAGTCCCTCGTCGGTCAGCTCGCGCTCGATCGACAGCACTCGGCAGAGGGCTTGCAGCAGGGCTTCGCGTGTCCCCTCCAGAGGGGCTCCCGCGCTCCGCCAACGCCAGCAGAGCAGGCGCTGCGTGTCCCGGTACTCCAATTCCACCGTCCCGCCGGCATCCCTCAGAAGCCCCAGCAACTGACGCATCCGATCCGGGTCGGCCGGAATCCGCTCGGGTATCGGGCCGTGGGCGAAGGCGCGGGTCGCGTCGAGCAGCGCCGCCAGCTCGCAGTCACCGGACTTCCGCTCGAAAGCCGAGGCGCTGAGGAGCGCCAGCTGGGCCATCACGCTGAGTTCGCGTTCCAGAGCCTGAACCTCTGCCGCGGCATCGCGCGCACCGTGCTGCTGAAGTTGATCCGCGGAACCGAGCAGGCGCTGAGAAGCGGTCGCGAGCTCGGCGGAGAGGCGCTCCAGCAGCTGGTTTCTGGCTTTGAGGTTGGAGTCCGCACTGAGCTTGGCTTGCGTGAGCGCCGAGTTGATCGTCCCCAGCGAAGCAGCATAGGCGCGGGCCTCGGCCTCGGCCTTGCGCACGGCCGCGATCTGCTCCCGACCGGCTTGCACGAGATCCCATTTGGCGGACAGGGCGGAAGCGAGCTGCTGCACTTCGATCAGATCGAAGGGTTTCTTCAGGATCAGGAGTTGGCTGCGCTTGTCGAGGCGCTGTTGGATCTGCTCGAGCGAGTAGTCGGCAAAGGCCGTGCAGATGACCACCTCCAGATCGGCGTCCACCGCCCACAGGCGCTCGATCGTCTCCACGCCGTCCCAGCCCGGAGGCATGCGCATGTCGACGAAGGCCAGCGCGAAGGGCTGGCCCTGAGTCCGGGAAGCCTCGACCAGCGCCAGAGCCTCCTGGCCCTGACTCGCGAAGGACAACTGCCAGGCCGGAGCCGGTTCGGCGGGAGCCGGGGGAGCATCGCCGAAGAAGGCGGCCTTGGCCTGCGACATCGCGGCGTCGGAGGGCTTGGAAGCCAACGCCTTGGCGTAGTCCTCGTGCAGCGACAGCTGGTCATCGACGATCAGGATGCGACGATTCATATCGACTTCTCCGTGACGAGCGCCTCGACCCTTTGCAGGGGGATTTCGAGCGTGAATACGGCTCCCTTGCCCGCTCCATCACTGCTGGCGTACAGCCTGCCCCCCATCTCCCCGGCTGCATTCGCGCACGAGTGCAGTCCAAACCCGTGCCCGTCGCTGCGGGTCGTGAAGCCGTGGTTGAAGATGCGCGTCATGTTCTCCGGCGCGATTCCAAGCCCGTTGTCTTCCACGCAGATCTCGACGCGCTCTCCGGCGGCAACCCGGGCGCGGATCACGAGGCGCGGATCCACGCCATTGGCTGCCGCTAGCGACTGCCGCGCGTTCAAGACGAGATTGGTGAGGATCTGCATCATGCGGTGGCGATCGACGCGGATGGCATCGAGTTCGGTCACCGAGCATTGGATCTTCAGTGCCTGCGATCCGCTCGCGCTGCGGGTCAGGTCGAGGGCCCGCTGCAATTCGGTCTCCAAGCGTACGATTTCCATGACCCCGCTCTGTCCGGCGACGGACTGCTGCGAAGCTATCAGCTGGCCGATGTGCTCGATGCCGCTGGAGAGCGAACCGAGCTCGCCCCGGACGCGCTCACGTTCCTGCAGCAGCTGACCGGCGATCTGCTCGAGCAGCGGATCGAGGTGCTTGCCGCGCGGATCACGGACCACGAACTCATCGAGCGGAACACCGGACTTGCGAATAGTCGCGATCACTCGCTGCAGGTCATCGACTCCGGAACGCGTCAGCTGCTCGGAGACCACCGCCGCTGAAACGCTCACGCTGTTGAGCACGTTGCCCACATTGTGCAGTACCCCGTTGGCGATCTCCGACATCCCGGCGGCCCGGGCCGTCTGCAGCAACTCGGCACGGGACAGCTCCAGCTTCTCCACCATCGAATCGAACTCGCGAGCGAGCACACCGATCTCGTCGGAGCGTCGGGAGTTCAGGCGCCGGGTGAGAGAATCATTCCGTCCGACTTCGAGCGCATGCCGCGTGAGCGCATCAATCGGCTTCAGGACGGCTCGCTGCAGCAGGTACAGCAGCACCAGCACCATCAGCAAGCCCGCTGCCAGCGTCGAAGAGAGTGCATACTGCATCGCGCGGGAGCCGCGCTGCATCACGCCGCGCTCGAGCTGAGCCTCGACCACCGCGATGGGCGCCTGCTGGAGGTCGCTGAGGCCCAGCCTCGCGGCCAGCCGATCCTCGGACAGGGCCTGCATCACCGGGCCTTCGCTGGCAGTCGCCTCGTCGAAGGCGCTGCGCGCCAGCGGGTCCGCGGGGGGGTCCTCGACCAGCCGCACCGTGAACGGCACGCCTGTCTGCCGGGAAAGCGCGGCGACGAAATCGCTCGTCAGCAGTCGGCCGATCAGGATCGTGCCCACGGACCCCGCTTCCGTGCGGAATCGACGCGCCACCGCCAGCAACGCACCGTGTTCCGTTCCCATCAGGCCGCTGATGACTTCCTGCGCGCCACGGTCACCCAGCCGGGCGAGCAGCGGGTGGCCCGGCGAGAGCCGCTCCATCGGAAAGTCCTGAAAGCGCTGGTACTGGGGCACTTCCGCCAGCGGGTCGAGCGTGGTTCCGCCCCACAGCACGCGCCCGTCCTCGGCGCAGACCATCAGCAGGTGCATGCGGTTGTGGCGCAGGATGCTCGTGTCGAGCACGCCCTTGGGACGGCGCTCGCCGCGCATCAGCGACTTCACCTCGGGGAGCAGCGTCCAGTCCAGGCTGCGCAATTCCAGGTGCGTCAGTTCGCTGGTGAAAGCCTCGCGCACCCGCTCCAGATCATGAGAGGCGCCCTGCTCCTCGAGCCGCTCGAAACTCGGGTAAATGATCAGCCGCTGCACCAGCGCGTCGAGACCGGCATAGACCACCACGACGCCAGCGAGGATCAGGATGATCTTCGCACGCAGGGAATGCCCCCACCGCAGCATGTTCAGGCTGCCTTGCGCTCTTCCGACGATTGGCTAGCCGCGTTGCGCAGGCGCAGCTCCTCGGTTGCGGAATTCATGAGCGCGCAAAGATTCTGGAGTTCGTCGCCCTTGCGTAGCCGACACACACCGGGATCCTCGCCGGCGATGAGCCGCTTGAGGTGCATCTCGAGCCGGTAGACGGGTCCCGCCACCCGGAACGTGACGAGAATCCCGACGAAAACCACCAGCGGGACGACGACGAGCAGCGCCAGGGCGCTGCTCTGCCAGACCAGTGTGGGCACGGCGTCCATCAGCACGCCCGAATCGGCGGGCAGCTGCTCGGCGATGTCGCTGAGCGCCTTGAGGAACACCATCAGCTGCAAAGCCAGGGCCAGCAGGGTCAAGCCGAAGAAGACCGCTACCAGCCTCAGCTGCAAGCGTGGCTGAATCAGCTTGATGCGGCGCTTGGGTCGGGAGGCCATGATGGGGAGGGATCGTCCTTTCCTGCGCTGCAGCTTGAAGGCCTAGGGCTTTCGGCTGGGCCGGAGGATGCGTTGCTTGTCAGGAGCGCGAACTTCTTTCGCACCCGAGTGCTGCCAGCGGGAAAGGATCGCCTGCGCCTGCCCGGATAGACCCGTTCCGGCCCCTTCGAGGTAGCGCTCGAGTTCGGGGATCAGCTCCGAGCGGCGCCAGATGCGCTCGCCGATTTCCTCCAGAGCGCGCTGCTGGACAGCAGGCTGCTCGCTCCACAGGTCCGCCACCGCCTGCTCGGCACGCTCGTCCCACCAGCGCCGCTCGCGCCCCAGCCACTGTTCCCAGTCTTCCCCCCGAGGCAGCAGCTTGAGGCCCGTGATCCGCAGCAGCGACCAGTGAGCGTCGCGGCGCAACGCCTCGTCCCCGCTTGCCATCAGCTCGACAAGGCGCGGCACGGCCTTCTCGGAGCCCAGTCTTCCTGCCAGAAGCACGACTTCGCCGTGCAAGCTCTCGAGCGGCTCGCCCAGCATGCGCAGCAGCAGCGGTTCGCACATGCTCGGATCAGGCCGCACGGCGGGCGCGAGCTGACCCGCGTACGCGCAAGCCAGCGCGCGCCAGTCCTTCGAATTCTCGGCGATCGCTAGCAGGCTCTCGAAGGCTCTGGGATCGCGCTGGCAGATCGCCCGCAGGGTTGCGAGCCCCTGCGGATGGGGATCGTTCGCCAGCAGCTCCAGCACGGCCGTGAGCTGGTTCGCGCCACCCAGCTGGGCGTAGATCTCGAGCGCGGCGAGACGTTCCTGCGGATCCTCTCCGGCCTGATTGCAGGCCACCAGCCACTGCCGCAGCACGTGCTCGGGGGCCTTCGCCAGATCCGGGCGCAGACGGGCCCAGTCCTTGAGGGTCAGGGGATCCTGCAGGAAGATCAGCATCAGCGGCAGCAGCATCCCGGTCAGTGCCCTCCCTTGCCCGGGATCCGCCAAGCGCGCCTGCCCTTGCATCCATTGTTCCATTTGCCATTCTTGGCCTTCTGCTCTTCCTCCACGGTCGCGTAGGCCTGGGCGTCCAGAACGTGTGACTCCTGCGGCTTGACGGGCACGACATTGCTGGCCTTCAGCACCGAGAGCGGATCGAGCTTCATCGTCACCAGCGTCTCGGGCGGCAGCTCCACGACGCGCCAGCAGACCAGCTGCGGGACTCCGCTGGAGCCTTCTGGGTTGGTGCCCAGCGCGCGGTCGTAGTGCAGTTTGGCGTTCGCTCCGATGGCGAGGCTTTTCGCGGCTACGGAACCGAACAACTCCAGGCCGCCGGGCCATTGCAGATCGGCCTCGGGAGCGTAGACCAACCCATGCAGCGTGCCGCTCGCGGACAACTGGACCTGACTCGCCGCGATCATCAACGAGAAGCGGTCCGTAGCCTCCTCCGTGGTGTTGAGCGAGGTGCCCGCCTCGGCCACGAATTCGCTGCGCACCCAGATCGCGATGGCGCCTTCGCTGGTGTCCAGATTGAGGCTGGCGTTGTCCTGCAGGAATAGCCTGTCGACCACGATCTGGGCCGGTCCCCGCACCGTGAGGTTCACCCCTTGGTGCAGATTCCATGCGTTGAATTGGTAGTTGCCACTCGCCAGCAGCCCCGTGCCCGGTCCCTGACAGTCGTAGTCCTGCGCCGCTTCCGGCGCCTCCACCTGGAGCGCGGGCAGGGAGCGCAGCTCGAGCGCGGGCGCCAGCGAACCGTAGACCTGCGCCTGTCTGCCGACGGTCACGCTGCCTTCGGGGCCCGGCTGGGCATTGCCGAACACGACCGCCCCGGGCGATCCGCCGAGCGTGATGCTGCCGTTGCTGGAGAGGCAGGCCGCGGCCGACGGGCTCGCCTGCGTCGCCTGATTCGTCGATCGCTTCTTGCCACCCGAAGGGGCCACGGGGGCCACATAGGGTCCCTGACTGGAATCGTAGCTGTCGAGCAGCGCTCCGGATCCGACGTGGACATCCTGATCGGAGAAGATCCCGAAGGAGCCCAGCGAGTCCGCATGGCGTTGCAGCGTCATCGAGAGCGAGGCGCGCCCTCTGCCGACCAGGCCCGTGCTGCGCAGGCTGATCCGGCCGCCGCCCAGATCGTGGCTGTCCACCCAGAAGATACCGCTCCCGAAACCCGCCGGCAGGTCGGGGCTGGCGACGGCGCCGCTTTTTCCCTGCGCGAGGGCGTAGAAGCCTTCGGCGAGACCGGCCTCCGCCACATAGAAGGCCTGCTTCTGCTCCACCGCCGCGCGGGCCTCGCGCGACTTGTCCATCGAGATCTGCATGTAGGCCGTGCTCAGCATGGCCACGCTCATCACGCAGATGATGGCGGGTATCAGCACGGCACCGCGCCGGCTTCGATTCAGTTTCGACATGTGACCCTCGTTTGCAGTGTCTTGGTGACCAGTCTTCCTTCGCGGGACAGACGCTCGATTGTCAGCGTGATGGTCACCATCGCGCCGTCGAACTCGAAGGCCAGACCCTTCTCGTCGATCAGGCCGTTGCCGTTGTCGTCGATTCCGTTGGGGGTCTCGCCCGCGCAGAACTCACGCAGATTCTTGGCCCAGACCACGCGCGTTTCCTCCTCCGTGCCCGGATTGGAGAACCAGCTGACCGCGGGGGTCGCCTGCTCGGTCAGCTTGATCGACTGAGGGTCGCTCACGACGGGTATGCCGTTCTCGAAACCGACGATCGAGTTGTAGAAGATGATGTCGGATGACTCCGGTGCGGCCTTCTTGATGTGCACGTCATCCGCCAGCGCTCCCATCAGAGCCAGCGCGATGCGATCGAGCGCCCTCTGGGCCTGCGTGTTGACCTCGCTCTGCAGGGTGGTGTCATCGAGGTCTTCGCGCACATCCGTCATCAGCAACTGGATGTTGTAGAGCAGCACTCCCCCCAGCGCTGCGGCGACGAGCAGTTCGATCAGCGTGAAGCCGCTGCGTGTTCTGCGGTTGTGACGTCGGAACTTCATAGCCTTGCGAACATCGAGTGCATGATCAGCGCACGCCTGCCCTTGCTGCCTGTCTTGCTGGACCACTCCGCCCGCACCGTGACGGGCAGGATCAGGGCGTCGTCGGCACGATTCTCCGAGTCGATGACGCCGTCGTTGTTGAGATCACGGGGCATGCTCCAGGCCGCCTTCACGACATCCTCGCGCAGCGCACCGTCGATCAGCGGCATTTCGATCCGGCCCACGTGGGTCTCCCCCGGAGCGGGTGACAGCCCGGGCACGTCGAAGGTCTTGGAACCGAAGAGCGCGACGAGCTGATCGAAAGGTTGGGCGCGCATCTCCTCGAGTTGCGTGCGCAGGGCCTCCCCGGCGATCTGCGCCTCCTCGGTGATCGGATCCAGGCGGCGCGAGGCGAGCATCACCTGCGTGAAGAACATCACGGCCACGGTGAAGATCGCCATCACTACGGACAGCTCGATCAGCGTGTAGCCCTGACGGTTCCTGATTCTCATGGGATCGAAGCGCTCTTGCGGTCTATCGGAGGCCCGCCTCGACGCGAATGAAGCAAATCCGGATTTGGGCGCGGAGCCTCCGGAACAAACTTCCGACTCAGCCCGCCAGTGCGCTCAGCTGGGGCTCTGCGCAGCGCAGCAGCACCCCCGCGAGCCGTTCGAGTTCCTTTTCGGAAAGCTCCGGGTAGACCGGCAGGTACACCATCCGGCTAAGCAGCTCCTCCGCCTGGCGCGGGGCCAGTTCCGTGCGGTCAGGCGGGGCCGGTACGGCCTTCATGGTCGCCACCTGCGTGGCGTCAAAGCCTTCCGATCGCAGCGCTCGCACGAGTTCCTCGGGACGCTCGCTCAGCAGCGTGAAGACCCAGTGGGTGTGCACGGGCGCCCGCAGGCCCGGAAAACGGTACTCGGAACCCAGCAGCGCGATCAGGCGCTCGGCCTTGGCCTTGCGTTCGGCGATGCGCGAACCGTCGGCCTGCCGCAGACGACGCGCCATCAGGCTCAGCAGGGCGCGGGACGGCGCATGGCGGATGCGTTCGAAGAAGTCCCCTCCGATGAAGCCGCGCACCGTGCTCTGGATGACGGCATCCTGCGTGGTGCCGCGCCAGGCGCACAGGCGCACGAAGAGCGCATACGGCGCGGGCAGGGTCAGAAACTTCAGCGCGGAATACTTCCACAGGCGCGCCCAGTAGCCGCGCGTCGACTGCAGCGGGTATTGCTCGTGCGCGGCCCGCCAGCGCGCCCGCAGTTCAGGATCGGGAAGCACGAGCACGGCGCCCGCCAGGGCCGCTGCGGTCTTGATCGGACCGAAGCTGAACATCGACAGATCGGCGCGTGCATCGCCGCGAAAGCCCTGATCCCTGAAGGCCTGCGCACAGTCCTCCCAAACCAGCAGGCCGTGACGGCGGGCGAAGGCGATCAGCGGATCGAGATCGAGCTGCGCGCCGAGGAGGTGCGCCACGAGAATGGCGCGGGTGCGCGGTGTGCGTGCCCGCTCCAGCACGTCCATGCGGGGAGCCAGCGTCAGGGGGTCGAGATCGACGGGCACGGGGACGAGCCCGTGGTGCTCGAGCACCCGCCACATGTCAGGGATCGTCAGCGCGGAGACCAGCACCTCGCTCTTGGGCGGCAGCGCGAGCAGGCGCAGGTACAGGTCCAAGCCGCTGCGGATCGACAGGCAGGCGAGCGCACCCGGGTCAGGTTCGGACGGGCGGGCGGGGGCAAACCAGCTCTCGATCTCGTGCTCCAACTCCCGGCGCGGGCGCGCGTGAACGCAGGCGCCCATGCCGCTCAGGAGATCCATCCAGGAGATGTCGAGCCGCTTGCGGGCGTGCATCGTGGCTTCATTCTAGCTTGATGATTCCCGGGTAGCCAGCCGTGCCCCCATGGGCTGCATGGCGTAGAGTGCTGCGGGAGCATGAGCCAAGCCGAGAGGGAGTCGACCAGCCGCATTCCCGGCCGGGTCTGGTCCGGAACCCGCTGGCTCGTGCTGGGACGGCTGTACGGCTCGCTGTGCACGCTGATCTCGCTGTGGTGCATCGCCCGGCACCTGGACGATGCCGCTTTCGGGCGCTACAGCTTCTACCTCGCGCTGTTCCTGCTGCTCGATACCTTGTGTGACTTTGGCACCGGCCAGCATTGCGTGCAGCAGAGCGCCGGGGATGAGCGACAGCTCGCTGGACTGCTGCACGGCGCGCGGCGGCTGCGGCTGCTGCTGGCGAGCCTCGGCAGCCTGACGATCACCGCTTTCGCCTGGTGCTTCGACGAGAGCGGCCTCGGCTGGATTTGGCTCGCGAGCCTCTATCCGCTGACCCACGCGCTGGAACTTTCGACCGTGCCGCTGCGCAATCGCATCGATTGGCAGCGCCCGGTGCTGATCCGGATCACCGCGGCGACGCTGTCGCTGAGCTTCGTGCTGCTGCTGGGCTGGCGCGGAGTGCAGGAACCGGCGCTGTATCTCGTCGGGGTGGCGGCCGGCAGCACGATCGGCAACTTCCTGCTGCACTGGGCCTGCCGCGCGGCCCAGCCGCGCTCGCAGGCGGCCCCGCCGGGAATGCTGGCGCTGTTCCGGCAGGTCTGGCCGCTAGGGCTGGCGAGCCTATGCCAGCAGGCCTATTTCCACATCGACGCAGTCTTCGTGCGCGCGATCTGTGGGCCCGAGGAGTTGGGCCCCTACCACATCGCGGTGCGCGTGATGTCGTACACGATCATGGTCGCGATCTTCGCCACGCAGGCGGCCTTGCCCTGGCTGGCGCGCGCCCATGCGGCGGGCGATCTGGGAGCCTCCACGGGTGCGCTCGCCAGCCGCCTATTCGCCCGCGCCTGCGCGCTGATCGGCCTGGCGCTGCCCTTGGGCGGGACACTGCTGGAAGCCTTCCACCCGGGCTTCGGCCGGGCCCACACGAGCCTCATCTGGCTACTGCTTGCCTCCGCCGTGGTCTACGCCGGCGCGAGCCTGATGACGGCGCTGGTGGCGGCCGGCGAGCGCCGGGCGATCCTGCGCATCGCCATGCTGGCGCTGCTCGTCAACGTGTCACTCAACGCGCTGCTCGTGCCGCGCTTTGGGATCAGCGGAGCCGGCTTCGTCACGCTGATCACCGAAGCATGCGTCGTGCTGCTCGCCGCACACTCGCTGCACAGGCTCGGCACGCAGGGAGTGTTCAGGAGCCACTGGAAGAGATGGGTGAGCGCGCCGCTGTTGCTGGCAGCCGGGGCGCTGCTCTCGTACGCCGCGCTGCAGATGCTCTATTCTGCGCGCACATGAAGCTTGGCCTGGACTACCGGCCCGCGCTGATCAACCGCGAGGGCATCGGCCGCTACACGCGTGAACTGGTGCGCGCGCTGGTCCGGCTCGACGATGCGCCGGAACTAGGCTTGTTCGGCTGGTCGCTGGCACCCGATCGCTCGACGGCCGAGGAACGCGGACTGCAGGGCAGCACGGCCAGGCTGCATCGCCTGCGCTTCCCTGCGCGCTGGTTTCCCGCCCTGTGCCGCTGGAGCGGCCGCGGCGCGGATGACTGGGTCGGCGGCACCCAGCTCTGGCACCACACGCAGCCGTCCCTGCTGCCCGTGCGCGCCGCACGCGAGGTGACGACGATCTTCGACCTGATCTACATGCGCGGCGGGGGCTTCCTCTCCGACGAGGCCGCCGAACGCATGACGGCCTCGGCGCGCGAGGCGATCGCGCGCTCGCAGCTGGTGTTCGTGCCCAGCCAGTTCGTCGCCGATGACCTGGTGCGCACGCTGGATGTCGAGCGCTCCAAGCTGCGCGTCACCTGGTTGGGCTGCGACCATGCGCTGCGGGGGGAAGACCGCATGATTCCTGCCCCCCCGAGGGAGGCCCGCGACGCGATCCTGACCCTCTCGCGCGTGGACCGCCGCAAGAACCATCTGGCGATGCTGCGCGCCTTCGAGATCCTGGGTCGGACGCATGCGGATCTGCGCTGGGTCGTCGCCGGACCGCGCGGACATGGCGCCGAGGAATTCGACGCCGCGCTCGCCCGAAGCAGCGCTCGCGAGCGGGTCGAACGCCATGACTTCATCTCGGAACAGGAGCTGTGCAAGCTGTGGTCGCGGACGGCGCTCTTCTGGTTCACCAGCCTCGACGAGGGCTTCGGGCTGCCGCCGCTGGAGGCGATGCTGCGCGGGATTCCGACGCTGGCCTCGACCTCTGGCTCCCTGCCGGAAGTGCTGGGCAGCGCCGCCGTGCTGCTCGATCCAAAGGATGTCGAGGGCCTCGCGCGGCGCAGCGCGGAACTGCGGGACGATCCCGACCTGTGGGCCGCGCGGAGCGCCGCGGCAGTCGCCTGGGCCAGCTCCTTCACGTGGGAGCGCTGCGCACAGGCGACGCTGAGCGGCTATCGTGAGTGCCTGCGATGAGCGAACGCAAATGGCTGCTTGCGTGTCTCAGCGCCACCTGCGTCAGCTGGCTGGTGCTGATGAGCCCGCTCTTGCCCAACAACATGGGCAAGATCGGGCACGACTACGCCTACTTCCTGCCGCGGCTGCTGGCAGGCGAGCAGTGGATCGCGAACAACGGCCTCTGGTCGGTACCGTGGTTCTCCCCGGCCTTCGGAGCGGGATTGCCGGCCTACGCGCATCCCGCCAACGGACACTACTCGCTGCCGCAGCTTTTGTGCCTGTGGATGGATCCCCTGTCGGCCGTGCGCTGGACCGCCTTCCTCAGCATGCTCGCAGGCTTCGCGGGCATGTGGCTGGTCGCGCGCCGCACGCTGGCGCTGGGGCCCGGCCCGAGCGCCTTCGCGGCGGGCGCGTTCGCACTCAACGGCTTCCACATCGCGCGCATGGCGATCGGTCATCTCGCCTTCCATGCCTCGATGCTGGCACCGCTGTGCGCGTGGCTGCTGCTGCGGCCGGCGAGCTCGCGCTTGCAGTGGTGGGGCTCGGTGCTGGGCGCCGGCTCGTGCCTCGCCTACCAGCTGCAGTCGGGCAATGTGTACGGAATTCCCCCGCTGGCGCTGGCGGTGGTCGCCATCGCCTGCCTGCACAGACTGCGCGCCGGCGCCACCGAGGGCTTCATCGGCCGCGGTCTCACTGCCGGCTGGATCGCGCTGTGCCTGTCGGCGGCCAAGCTGAGCGCGGCGCTGGCGTTTCTGAGCAGCTTCCCGCGCAGCTCGTATCCGCTGCCGGGTGCGGGCAATCCGCTGGACCTTGCCGAACTGCTCGCGCGCGCGCTGTTCCTCGAGCCGCCGGCCGAACGCGCGCGCGAGTTGTTCCAGAACCAGCCCTTCCTGCTGGGCGCACACGAGTGGGATCTGGGACTCACGCCGGTTCCGGCGATCGTGCTCGCCCTCGGTCTGGTGCTGCTGCTGGCAAAGGACCGACAAGGCCTGCGATGGCCGCCGCGCCCAGCGCTGATCCTGCTGCTGCTCGTCTGCGCGCTGCCGCTGGCGCTCAACCTGCACAGCGCCGACTGGGAGCGCACGCTGAAGTCGGTGCCGATCCTCGGCAGCTCCTCGAGCTTCGTGCGCTGGCTGTGGCTGTTTGTGCCGCTGACGATCCTCGCCAGCGCCTGCGCGCTTCAGCGCCTGCAGCGCATCCGCGGGCTGGCGCTCTGCTCCTGGGTGGCACTGGCGGCCTTTCTTGGCCTGCAGAGTCTGGCGCCGCGCAAGGCCTACGCCGAGCAACCCTACAATCCCCGCGGAATCGTCGATGCCTGGGAGCGACACTCGCTGCCCCCCATCCGCGCGGTCGTGATCCCGCCGCTCGTCGACCGGCAGATCAAGCTCGAGTCCGATCGCGATGACGAGTTCCTGAAGGGCCATTCCCAGCTGTTCACCTATGAACCGCTGTTCGGCTATCGGCTCGAGTGGTTTCCGAAGGGACCCGTGCGGCCGGGCGAGGCCACCATCGGCAACTTCCACCATCCGCTCGCTTTCCTGTATCCGCAGGCGGCCGGACGATCGCCGGGCGAACCCTTCCGGGCCGGCGAAGAGGCGCAACTCGAAGCCTTGCTCAACTACCGCGCCAGCGAGATTCCCTGGCCGCTTCGCCAGCGCCTCGCCAACGGCATCAATCTGGCCGCGCTGCTCGCGCTCGCGATTGCCGCTGTGGCGCTTGCTTACACCAGCCTGCGCAGGCAGCGTTCGAGCTCGGGCTCCTGAAACACGAAGCCCTCGGCCAGAGCACCAGACGCAAAGCGAAGGCGGGCGCGGGCAACACCGCGGGCCGGCGAAGAGGCGCAACTCGAAGCCTTGCTCAACTACCGCGCCAGCGAGATTCCCTGGCCGCTTCGCCAGCGCCTCGCCAACGGCATCCATCTGGCCGCGTTGCTCGCGCTCGCGATCGCCGCTGTGGCGCTTGCTTACACCAGCCTGCGCAGGCAGCGTTCGAGCTCGGGCTCCTGAAACACGAAGCCCTCGGCCAGAGCGCGCCTCGGCAGCACGCGCTGACCCTCGAGCAGGATCTGTGCCGCCTCGCCGAGCACCAGACGCAGGGCGAAGGCGGGCGCGGGCAAGATCGCGGGCCGGCGAAGAGCGCTCGCCAGCGCGCGCGTGAACTCGGCGTTGGTGCGCGGTGTCGGCGCGGTGGCGTTGTAGACGCCGCGAACGCTGGCGTGCTCCAGCGACCACAGCAGCATCGCGACCAGATCGTCTAGATCGATCCAGGACATCCACTGCCGCCCGCTGCCGAGCCTTCCGCCCAGGCCGAGGCGGAAGGGCAGGCGCATGCGCGCCAGCGCGCCCCCATCGCCGAGCACGAGGCCGATGCGCAGGATCACCACACGGTTGCCGGCCACCTGCGCCGGCTGCAGCGCCTCCTCCCAGTCGCGGGCCAGTTCCGGGAGGAAGCCCCGGCCGGGAGCGGCATCCTCGCCGAGTTCCTCGTCACCCCGGTCACCGTAGATGCCGATCGCCGAAGCGGAGATCATCGCGCAGCCGGGATGCCTGGCCACCAGCTGCGCCAGCGCGCGCGTGCCTTCGAAACGCGAGCGCCACAATTCCTGCTTGAACACCGGATCCCAGCGACGCGCGAAGATCGGTTCGCCGGCGAGGTTGATCACCGCATCGGCCCAGGCGACTCCCTGCGCGAGGCTCTCGGGCGACCAGTCGTGATCGGCGCCGGGCCTACGGCTGATCGCACGCACGGCGTGTCCGCGCAGGCGCAGCGCCGGCACGAGCGCGCTGCCCACGAAGCCGCTCGCACCGCTGACCAGCACATTCATGAATTCACTCCTCCTGAGCGCGGCGCCGCACGGCCGCCTCGTCGATCTGCCCGTTCTCCCAGAGGATGCGGCCCTCCATCCCGCCCGCGACCGTGATCACTTGTCCCGATAGATGCCGGGCCGCGCGTGGCGAGGCGAGGAACAGCGCGCTCTGCGCGATGTCCCCGGCGCGCGCGAGCTGCCGCAGCGGCATCGTGCGCAGCACGCGCCCGATCAGGCCCGGCTGCTCCAAAGCCTCGCGCGCCATGTGGGTCACCGTCCAGCCCGGCTCGAGCAGGTTGACGCGCCCGAAGGGATCGAGCTCCACGATCTCGTTCTTGCCGCTGTACAGGATGCCGTACAGGCCGGCCTTGGAAACCGAGTACTCCATGTGTCCCCGCTCGCCGAAATGTCCGGCCGTCGAGCCGATGAGGATCAGGCTGGCGCCTTCGCCGGGCCGCGGGCCGGTGCGCGCGAGCGCGCGGAAGAAACTCTGCGTGGTCCAAAGCGCGCCGTGCAGGTTGGTCGCTAGGTTGGACTTGACGCGCTCGATCGAGGCCTCGTGAGCCAGCCGATGCTCCGGCGTCCAACGCCCGGCATTGGCGATCGCGACGTCGATACGACCGAAACGCTCCAGCCCGCGCTGGAACAGCGTTTCCACCGAGGCCGCGTCGCTGATCTCGGCGTGCACCGCCAGCGCGCGGTCCTGCCACGCCTGCCGGCCGAGCCAGGCTTCCAACCCGCCCATCTGGCTGCCGCCGTGCAGCACCAGCCGCGCGCCTTCCTCCGCGAAGGCAACGGCCAGCGCTCGTCCGATGCCCCCGGAAGCGCCCGTGATCAGCACCACCCTGTCCTTGAGTCCCAGTTCCATGTTTCTAAGGCTCCACCAGGTCCGGCCGACGACGCGACTGCTCGCGGATCGCGTTCAGGCGCCCGGTCTGGCTCGATTCGAGCACCAGCTCGGCATTGAAGAAGAACACGACGCCCCGCGTGTGCAGGTTGACCTCGTCGTAGTCGAAGTTGGCGCTCTGGCGCTGCGCGAGCGGCACGCTGACCGACAGACCCACTTCGCGATTCTCATCCCAGCCGTAAGCGATGGCAAAGCGGCCCTGACTCAGCTCCCAGACCAGCAGCGGCGCACCCAGTTCGCACAGGCAGTCATTCAGCGTGGCTGTGCCGGGTTGGAGCCCGGCGTGGCGCTCCGCGGGCAGCGGGACCTCCCGCAGCTTGCGTTCCCAGCTGACGCTGACACAGCCGCTGCAGATCAGCAGCATCACCATCGGCGCGGATTTCACCGCCCACCGACCTCGCTCCAGGGCATCGCGAACTCGCTGTCCGACGCCTGCAGCGTCGTGCCGGCGCCGATCAGCACCAGATTCTCGTCGAAGAACAGCCACGCGCGGTCCGAACGGCTGTCCTCGTTGAGCAGCGTCACGACGATCACCGAGAAACCCGCGCGCTTGGTGTTGGTGAAGTCGTAGCGCCAGGCGGAGCGTTTGCCGAGCTGCACGACATCGTGCGGGGCGCCCAGAATGCGCAGCGCATCCTGCGCCGTGCTTTCCCCGGCCTTGAGGGCCTCCATACGCTGCGCGGAGAGCGGCTCGTTGGTCGTCGTACGGGCGAGGAAGCAGCCCGACAGGAAAGGCATCGACAAGAGACACGAGAGCAGGGGTCGCAGCATGCCGCTCTTATACGAAAATCGGGCCCGGGAACGTACTCTGGAGCGATGCGCATCGGCTTTGACTGCTCCGTGCTGGCTCGTCCGCATCCGCCGGGCGTGGTGCGCGTGGCGCGAGAAAGCCTGCTCGAGCTGGAACGGCGCGCGGTGCTCGAGGTGGTTCGCCTGGCGCCCGCGCCAGAGGCGTCGCTGCGCGCTTGGCGGCAGCGCGAACTGCCCCGAGCTGCGCGCGAGCTCGACGGACTGCACTCCTTCGTGTCCTCCTTTCCGCTGCGCTGCCCCGTGGCTTGCATCCCCACGCTGCACGAATTGCCCTGGCGCCAGGGCGAGCGCGAAAACAGCGATTGGCGCCATCGCTTCTGGGCCTTGTGGGGTCCGCTCCGTGCCGCTCGGGTCATCACGCCATCGGAGTTTACGCGCGCGGGCCTGGGTCGGCTCGCCTCGCGGGCGGCTGTGATCCCCTGGGGTGTGTCCCCGCACTTCACCGAGGATGCCCGCGTCCCGCGCGAACGACGGGTGCTGGTTCCCGGAGGCGCGCGACCGAAGAAGCAGGCACAGGCGCTGCTGCCGGCCCTGGCGCGGCTCGGCGGATGGACGCTCGCCGTGACCGGAGCGGAGCAGGACTGGACGAAAGCACTCGCCGATCGGGCGCGATCCCAAAGGGTGGCCTTCGAGTTCCTCGGAGAACTCGATGAGCTCGAGCTGTTGCGCGAATACCAGCGCGCCAGCGCAGTCGCGATGCTCGCGCGCAGCGAAGGTTTCGGACTGCCGGTGCTGGAAGCGCTGGCCTGCGCGACGCACGTGCTCGTGCCGCCGCAGAGTGCGCAGGCCGAGGTGGGCGGATCCGCGGCGGAGCGCGTCGTTCGCGAGGATCTGCCCAGCCTGTGCGCGGCGCTCGAGCGCTGTGCGCAGCGCCCCAACGCGCTCGGGCCCGCGCGCGCCGCCGAGTTTCGCTGGGAACGCACGGCGGCGGGCATCGAGCAGTTGTGGAAGGAAGTGCTCGCATGAAGGCTCCGCGCGTGCTGGTCCTGGGCAGCGTGCTCGGTCAGGCAGCCGGCGGCGTGCGGCGGCACAACGCCGAGCTTCTGCCGCGCGCAGCCGGCTTGCTCGCGGAGCGCGGCGGCGAGTTGATCGTGCTGGAGGGCCGCGGCGGGATCGCTTTTGCGCTGCCCGAGGAATGCGCGCGAGTGCGCGCCGACATCCCCGCCGGTCCTCCGCTGGCGCGGGTGCGGGCGGAGAATCGCTTCCTCTCCGCGCTGGCGCACGGCGCCTGCGATCTGGTGCACGGCGCGCACCTGCCGCTCGCGGGTCGACACGCGCTGCCCTGCACGCTGCTGCTGCACGATCTGCGGCGGCTCGAACCCGCGCTGTACCCCGTTCACCGGCGCTGGCTGGCGCGCATGGTGCTCCGTCAGGCGCTGGCGCGCGCGAGCGCGCTGGCGACGGTCAGCGAAGCGGTTCGCGCAGAGCTCATCGAAGTGCTGCGGGTCGATCCGCGGCGCATCCGCGTGATCCCCAACGCTGCCGATCATCTGCCGCTGCTGCCGCGCGCACCGCTCGCGGATGCTCCGCTGATCGCGCTCGGCCATCTGGAACCGCGCAAGAATCTGGCGCTGCTGCTGCGCGCGCTGGCGCTGGAGCCCGGACTGCCGCGGCTTGAGATCCATGGAGCGGCCAAGGCCGGCGAAGCAGAGCGCTTGCGGAAGCTCGCCGAGGAGTTGGGCGTCGCCGCGCGCGTGCGCTGGTGCGGACCGATCGAGGAACAGGCACTCCCCGAGCTCTACGCGCGCGCGGCGGCCGCCGTGTTTCCCGCGCTCGTCGAGGGCTTCGGGATCGGAGTGCTCGAGGCACTGCGGGCTCGCTGCCCGACCGCAGTGTCGAGGATTCCCGCGCACCGCGAGATCGCGCCACAGGCGCCGAGCTTTGCCCCCGACGACCCGGCCGAGTGCGTCCGCGCGATCCGGGCGGCGCTCAGCGGCGGCGCCGCGCCGCTCAAGGCCGAGCGCTTCTCGTGGGACCGCTCGGCGGCGGCACTGGTGGATTTCTGGTGCCGCGCGCACGCCGGCAGCGCTCCGAGCAGAACTTGACCTCGTCCCACACGCGCTCCCAGCGCTTGCGCCAGACGAAGGGCCGCCCGCAGACCAGACAGTCTTTGCTGGGCAGCTCCGACTTGCGGCGCATCTTCGCCATGCTCGTGTCCTAGCCCTTCGTGCGCAGGTTCGAGCGACCGCCGTCGACGGGCAGCACCTGTCCGCTGATCCAGCTGCTGCGCGGCGAGAGCAGGAAGGCAATCGCCTGCGCCACATCTTCGGCCTCTCCCAGACGCGGCAACGGATGCAGAGCGGCGATGCCCGCCGCCAGTTTCTCATTGCCTGTCAGGCCGGCCGCCAGCGGCGTGCGCGTCAGCGAGGGGGCGACGGCATTCACGCGCACCTTGGGCGCCAGTTCGGCGGCCAAGGCCACCGTGAGGCCCTCGAGCGCGCCCTTCGCCATCGAAACCGAGACGTGGTTGGAGAAACCGCTGCGCGCCGCGATGCTGGAGCACAGCACGACCGAGCCCGCTTCGGCCCCGGATTTGAGCGCCGCCTGCAGCGCCTTGACCGCCAGCGCGGCGCCCACAGCATGCAGCTGAAAATCGGCTGTCATTTGCTCGGCTTCCGTGCGGGAGAGCGGCGTCAGCCGCAGATTGCCCACCGCGTAGACCAGACCGGCGCATTGTCCCGCGACGGCGGCGGCCACGCGCTCGTGCAACCCGGAATCGAGCACATCGCCGGCGACCATCGGCGCCTCCAACTCGCGGGCGAGATCACCCAGCCGCGCCGCATCGCGCCCGACAAGCAGCAGGGGCGTGCCCGAGCGCGAGAGCAGACGAGCGAGGGCCGAACCGATTCCGCCGGTGGCTCCGTAGATCACGATGCGTTGCGTCATCGGGGCAATCTTCGCCCGCGGCGCGCCGACGGATGCCGCGCCTAGCGCGGCTCCTCCGAGCCCTCTTCGGTCATCGGCGGGCCCGCGGCCTTCGACTTGAGCAGGCTCGTCGCCTTGAACGCGAAGAAGGCCAGTGCCGCGCTCGCCAGCAGCACGCCGATCAGCAGCCCAAGGCGCGTGTACCACGGCGCCTGAGCCAGGTCGCTGTGCATCAGCCCGCCGCGGTTCGCGACCTTATGGTATTGCAGGATACCGCGGTCCTTGGCTTCCACGCCGCCGACCGCCACGCGCTTGGGCGCGGAGGCCCGCGCCGCCGCAGGCGAGAGCGCCGCTGGCCGCGCCGGGGCCGGCGGAGGTGCAGGCGCCGCTGGCCGCGCCGGGGCCGGCGGAGGTGCAGGCTTGGCTGACGCCTGTGGCTCCGGCTCCAGTTCGATTTCTTCCTCGACTTCTTCCTCGACGAGCGGCGCCGGTGCTCGCGCAGCGGCCGGAGCCAGTCGCACGCGCAACTCCACCTCACCGAGCTTCAGCTCGAGTCCGTCGCAGAGCTCCAGCTGCGACTGGCGCAGGCCTGCGACCGTGATGCCGTTGCGCGATCCCGCATCGACCAAAAACCAGCGCTCGCCGCGCTGCTCGAGGCGCGCATGCGTGCGGCTGACGGAGTTGTCGTGCAGCACCAGCGCACAGCTCTCGCTGCGGCCGATGGTCTGACCGGATTGCAGTTGCGCGTTGTGCCCCAGATCGGGACCGCTCAGCACATAGAAACGAGCCATGCGCGCACCAAGGTAGTCCGTTTTCGGCCCGGGAGCTATCCTCTCACCCAGTGGACGAAAGAGCCTGCCTCAAGCTCACGCGCGTTTCGCTGGCCTATCCGCGCGGATGGTTGGGCGCCACCCGCGTGCTGCAGACCGTCGATCTGGAGCTGGCGCCGGGACGTTTCCTCGGGATCGCCGGGCCCAACGGCTCGGGCAAGAGCAGCCTGCTGCGCGCTTTGGCCGGCCTGGAGCCGATCGAAAGCGGAACGATCGAGTTGCTGGGTGGGCGGCCCGGCGAGGCCAGCGTGCAGCGACGCGTCGGCTATCTGCCGGAGGACTCGCCTTTTCCGCCGGAATTGTCGCTGCGGGCGCTGCTGCGGCTGCTGGCGGAACTCGCCGGCCTGCCGCGGGCGACGCTGGAGGCGCGGGTCGAGAGCCGCCTCGAAGAGGTCGGGCTCGCGGCACACGCCGGACAGCGTCTGGGCCGATGTTCGCGAGGCATGTTGCGGCGTTTTGGGCTGGCGCAGGCTTGGCTCGCCGACCCCGAGCTGGTTCTGCTCGACGAGCCGACCGCGGGGCTCGATGCGCAGGGTTTCGAGGTACTGGTCATGCTGCTCGCCCGCGCGCGCGCCCAGCGCACCAGCGTCGTGTTGGCTTCGCACCTGCCGGGCGATCTGCTGCAGCACTGCGATGAGCTCGCGATCGTGCTCGACGGACGGATCGCCAGACGCGGACCGCCCCGCGACTTGATTCCCGAGGGAGGCCTGCTGGAGGCGTATCGGCAGGCGCGCGGATGATGCCGCGCCGATTGCTGCGCTGGGTGCTGCTCGGCAGCCTGCCTTGGCAACTGCTCGGTTTGCATGCCGTGTGGCTGTGGGCGCTGGTCCATCAGGGCGTCACGGCACCCGGCTGGCTGGCCTCCGTCAGCGACACGCTCGCGCGCGAGGATTGGCTGGCGTGGAACGCGCGCGCCGATGCCTGGAGCTTCACCAGCGTGCTGCTCGGCTGCGGCCTGTGCGCACGCGCCGCCTGGTTTTCCCAGCAGCTCCGCCAGCGCGATCTCGATTGGCTGCGCACCCGTCCCGCCTCCGCGGGAGGGGTGGCGCTGGCGGTCTGGACGGGACTGCTACTGGCGGCGCTGGCCTGGCTGATGCTTTCGGCGCTCTGGATCGAATCGCGCACACCGGCCAGCCGCGCCGCGCTGCCGCTGGCGCGGATCGAGAGCGCGGACGCGCTCTGGATCGATGCCAGCGCGCCGCAGCGCGTGCGGCTCACCGAGCTGCCGGCAGGCGAGACACTCTCGCTCTCCGTGGCCGCGACGCGCGGCGCACCGCAGGTGACGCTGCAGGCGCGCTGGATCGAGGGCGAGCTCTCCGCAAGCGCACAGATCAGCTCGCAAGGCCGGCTCACCCTGCCCATGCCTTCCACCAGCACCGCGCCTGTGCTCGAGCTGAGCACGGCTCCCGAGGGCACGGCGGTGCTGTGGGCGCCGCGGGACTCGTATGTGCTCTGCAGCGCCTCGCCGCGCGCAACGGTGCCGCGCGTGCTGCTTAGCTGGTGGATTTGGATCAGCGTCGGCATGGCGGTCAGCCTGATCGCGGGCCTGTGGATGCGCGCGTCGCTGGCGCTTGCGCTGGGCACTCTGGCATTGCTGGTGCTCGCGGCCTCGGCCGACGGCGGGCTCACCGATGAATTCCTGCGCCGGGGCTGGTTGCCGCACTGGCCGCCTCGCGCGCTGCTCTTCGCGGGACTGGCGGCCTGGATTGCGGCGCCGCTGCTGGGCGCGCACGGACTCGCACGGGCACGGAGGCGGCGTTGAGGCGCGTGCTCGGAGTTCTGCTCGTCGGCGCGGGCCTGGCGCTGTTGTTCGGCACGCTGAGCCGGCAGCCGGATCTGTGGCGACGCTGGCTGGCCCCGGTGGGGACGCTCGTCGCCGGCATCGAGTGGGTGCGCGCGGATGAGGCCCTGCGCGCCGGCGAGAACTGGCGTGCGTACGGCCACGCCGAAGCGGCGCTGCGTTGGTCGGATCAGGACAGCGCCGGGTGGATCTACTACGCTCACAACCTGCTGTTCCACGAGGCGCGCTCGACGCGGGAACTCAAGGCCGGCGAGCGCGAGGCGTATGCGCGCGCGGGACTCGAGGTGCTCGAGCGGGCGCGCGCACGTCTGCCCGACCCGGGTGAGATCCTGATCTACGAGGGTGCCGTCTGGGCCGGCTGGGCGGGCTTGCCCGCGGACCTCAGGCCGATCCGCTGCTCGAGCGCCGAGGCCTGGCAGACCGCGGGTCGGCGCTTCGCATCCGCACGAGCGCACGGGCATCCGCAGGCGGCAGCGCTGCAGGCCGCCGCCGAGGAACAGTACTCGCATGCCGGGGGTGCTGACCGTTAGCATGTCGGCCCTAACGTGCTGGCGGCCCTGGATATTCTCGAATGGTTCGGAAGGTTCCATTACTGGGGCCCCTTCACGCTGCTGATGCTGTGTGGGCTGGGCGCGCCGCTGCCCGAGGAGGCTGCGCTGATCCCCTCCGGGATCATGGTCGCGCGCGGCAACGTCGAGTATTGGCCCGTGACGCTGGTGTGCAGCTTCGCCATCCTGCTGGGCGACTCGATCCCCTTCCTGCTCGGCCGCCGCTACGGACTTTCCGTGCTGCGGCTGCGCTGGGTGGCGAAGGTGCTGCATCCAGAGCGCTTCGCCAAGTTCGAGCGGCGCTTCGCCGAGCATGGCAACTGGGCGATCTTCACCTGCCGATTCCTTCCGGGCCTGCGCATTCCGGGCTATTTCCTCGCCGGCACCATGAAGATGAGCTACGCGCGCTTCCTCTTCTTGGACGGCCTCGGCGTGCTGATTTCGGTGCCGACCTCGATTTACGCGGCGTACTGGATCACGCTCAAGCTGGGCGAAGCCAAGGCCGAGGAGCGCGTGCACCAGTTCCTCGTGGGACTGATGATCACGGTGCTGGTGGCAGCCGCGGGCTGGCTCCTGTACCGCTACTGGCGCGGACGCCAAGCCGGAGAGAAGACGGATTCCGGAGCCTGACGCTATACTCGGCCAGACCAAAGGAGTCCTTCGCCATCGAACCGAAACAGATCGCCGCGGCCGCCAAGTGGATCGCCGAGCAGAAGAAAGCCGCCGACATCCGCATCTACGATGTCTCCGAGCACCTCAAGGTCGCCGACTACTTCGTGATCATCACCGGCCACTCGCGCCCGCACGTCAAGGCCATCGCGGACGAGTTGCACGTGCGGCTCAAGGCTCTGGGCGAGCGTCACAGTCGCATGGAGGGCGGCGACCTGGGCTGGTGGGTGCTGTTGGACTACATCGACGTGGTGATCCACGTGCTGCAGCCGGAAGCACGCGAGTACTACGATCTCGACGGCCTCTACTCGCAGTGCCCCAGGGTCGATCTGGCGGATGTCGCGCTCCCGCGTGAACTGACCGAATCGGAGCTCAAGCTGGCGGAGTGAGCCGCTCGCGCACACTCGCAGTGCTCGCGCTGGTGCTTCTCGCCGCGCTGCTGGCGGGTCTCCACTCGATCCGACAGCCCCTCGGACGCGACTTCAGCGGCTACCAGAGCGCCTTTTTCGCCCTGAGTGCCTCGCAGTACGAGCAGCACGGACTGCTGCGCCTGCGCGGCTATCCGGCCTTGACGGAGGGACTGCCCTGCATCGGCGGCATGGACGATCTGGTGCGAGCCGAGGACTCCGCCGGCCCCGCGCTGGTCTACAAGAACCATCCGCCGACCGCGTTCTGGCTGGGCTGGCTGGGCGTACGCTTTCTGGGCAGCGATTTCGACTCGCCGCAGCGACATCAGGCTGCGGCTGTGCCCTTTCTGCTAGCCCATCTGCTCACGCTGCTCCTGATCTGGTGGTGGCTCGCGGCGGAGTGGGGATCCGCGCGCGCGCTGGCGGGCCTGCTGGCGGCCGCGAGCACCCCAATCGCCTGGCACCATGGCGCGCTGCCGAATCTCGAAAATCCGGCACTGCCCGGAGTTTTGCTGGCACTGGGAGCCTTCGCCCGCTGGCAGACAACGCGGCAGACCCGCCTGTTGCTCGCGGCCGCGGCGGGCCTGCTACTCGCCGCGAGCGTCACCTTCGCTCCGCTATTCTTCGCGCTGGCGCTGGGTGTGGCCTCCCGACAGTGGCGCGCGGGTCTCCTGCTCATCGGCGCGGCGCTGCTGCCGCTGCTGGTGCACGCCTGGAATGCCAGCGCGCTCGGTTCGCTGCACGCTCGGCCGCTGCAGCTGATCGAACCGCTGCTCGACGGGAGCGTACCGCCCTGGGAATGGCTCCTGATTCAGGGTCGCCATGCCGCGGCGGCGGTCGGCCTGCCATGGCTGATCGTGGCGCTGGCCGGCGCGTACTTTGCGCCTCGCCGTCTGCTCCTGCCCGCGCTCGCGGGCGTCGGTCTTTATTGGCTCGCCTTCTACCGCCATACGGCCGAGGAGCAGTGGCAGTTCCAGCTCTGGATCCTGCCGCTGATCGGCCTGTGCGTCTCGGCGCTGCTGGCACGCCTGCCGGAGCGCACGGCCTGGGTGTGCACGCTGGTCCTAGCGGGCCTCGGAGGCTTCGGGGCTTGGCGCTTCGAACAGCGGCTCCAGCAACACCCGCTGCCCAGCCCCGAAGCCAGCGCCGCTCGACTGCGGGAGTTGGTCCCCGCGGGGGGCGTGGCCTTGCTGCCCGAGGCGGCCGGCAAGGATCTGGGCTACGCGTACCAGAGCAGCCGCGATCTGCGGCCGGAAAGCCACGAAATGCAGGGCCTGCGGCGCGCGAGCCTGCGCCTGAGCTGGGATCGGGCCGAGGGCTGGCAGCTCGCCCCCTAGCCCCGTCGCATCGCCTCGGTGGGCCGCAGACGGGCTGCGCGCCACGCCGGAATCGCTCCGCCGAGAACGCCCAGCGCAGCCGCAAACCCGATCGAGCCTGCCACGATCGGGGGTGTCACGCGAAATGCGAAAGCGACCTCGGTGAAGGTCTGGAAGTTCATCGCGCCGGTCTGGATGCCGTTGAGCGGCATCACCGCCAAGGCGCCGACGATGCCGCCGATCACGCCGATCAGCAGCGCTTCGAGCATGAAGCCCAGAAACACGGCATGCGGCCGAAAGCCCATCGAGAGCAGGATGCCGATCTCGGCGGTGCGCGCCGCGATCGCGGTCAGCATCGTGTTCGTCGCCGTGAACACGGCCGCGATGCCCATGATCACCGCCAGCACGACTCCCAGTGCGCTGAGGACGAAGGAGAAGACGCGCGTCTGCGAGGTGAGGTATTCGCGTTCCGTCAGCAGCTTGGAGGGCACCTGCGGATCCTGATCCATGCGCTGCGCCAGCTCCGCCCAGTCGGTGTCGGGCTTGAGCGTGGCGACCACACGGTTGTAGACCGGGCGCTCGAGCGCCTCGCTGATGCGATCGTGGTCGCCCCAGATCTCGGAGCTGAAAGGCCCGTCGTGGTCGAAGATGCCCACGACGCGGAAGGGGGTCGTGTTGAACTGCAGGATTTCCCCCATCCGAGCACCCTCGATGCGATTCGCGAGCTTGGATCCGATGATCACCTCGTCCGTCCCCGGGACGAAGTTGCGTCCCTCCACGAAACGGATGTCCGAACCGTAGATCTCGAAGCTCATCGGCATGACGCCCCGCACGGACACGTTGGTCTCGCCGGCACCCTGCGTCTTGTTCCGGCGCACGGCGAGGTAGCACTCCGCCGAGACCAGACGGCGGCCCTGCGCATCCTCGGCGATCTGCGGCACCGTCTTCATCAGGATCATCGCACGCTCGCGCGTGAACGCGCTGTCGCCTTCGTTGGTAGCTCCCTGCCGCAGGAATACGGCGATGTCCTCGCGGCCTTGCTCGCGGAACAGCGAGGTGAAGCCCTGCTGCAAGGCCAGCACTCCGACGATCACCGCGACGGTCGCGGCGATGCCCAGCACCGTGAGCACGGTCGAGGGCCAGCGCACGATCAGGCTGCGCAGGTTGTAAGCGAAGGGAACCAGCGCCATGGCTAGCCGACGCTCCGCAGTGCGTTGAGCACGCTCAGCTGCCGGGCGCGCAGGGCCGGGACGATTCCGGCGAGCACCCCGATCAGCAGCGTAACCAGCAGCGCTTCGAGCGCCGTCCGCGTCGTGATGTGGTAGCCGGGAAAGACGGTCCCCAGCACGCCCGCCAGCGGCTCTTGGGTGGCGAAGGCCAGCAGCAGCCCGGACATTCCGCCGACCGTGGTCAGGATCAGCGACTGCGCCAGCATCAGGCTGAACATGGTGCCGTCCTGGAATCCCAGCGCCTTGAGTACGCCGACATCGCGTGTCTGCTCGCGCGCCGCCATCAGCATCGTGTTGAGCGTAGCCAGCAGGATCGCGATCAGCACGCCGCCGCCGATCGAGCCCACGAAGAAGGGGACGTTCCCGATCATCGTGACGAATTGCGCCTGAAATTCGGCTTCGCTGGCGGTCTGCGTTCGCTGAGGGCCGCCGGCGAACAGCGTATCCACGATCTCGGCCACGCGCACGCGATCGGCATCGGGTGAGAGGCGCAGGACGTAGACACCGACGCCCTCCGGCCCGCTGGCCGCACCCGACTCGATCGCCTTCTCGAGCAGGTCTGCGTGGAAGAACAGCGTGTTGTTGTCGACGTTGGGCTTCACCGAGCGATAGATGCCCGCGATCCGGAAATCCCACGGCGCTCCGTCAGTGCGCGGGTACAACCCACCGATGATCGGCATCGTGTCGCCGACGCGCATGCCGTACTTGCGCGCGATCTCCCAACCGATCACGCATGCCCGGCGGTCGTTGAAGAAGTCTTCCTGCGAACCCTCGACCAACACGATCTCCGGGTAGACCTCGAAGAGGTCCTCGACATCGGTGGCGAACTGCGCGAAGAAATTCTTGGGCTCCTGGTAGTAACCCCCGAACCAGTTCCAGCGAACCGTCCGCTCCACGCCCTCGATGCGGTTCATCTTGGCCTGATAGGACTCGGGCAGAAGCACAAACAGACTGACCGAGGACTGCACGATGAGGCGATTGCTGGCCGAAGCCTTGATGCCCGACTCCAGCACGACCAGCAGCGAGCGCAGAACGCACAGGAGGAAGATGGCGACCGCCAGCGACGCAGCTGTCAGCACCGTGCGCGTGCGGTGCTTCAACAGATTGCGGAATACCAGACGCACCGGAGGCATCAGGCACCGGCTGCTTCCCGCTGGCGGGTTTCGATGCGGCCGAGCCGGCCTTTGTCGAGGTGGACCACCGTGCGCGCCACCTCGGCCGCGGCCGGGTCGTGCGTCACCATCAGAATCGTCTTGCCCAGCTCGACGTTGAGCCGAGTCATCAGTTCCAGCACTGCCTGAGCGGACTTGCGGTCCAAATCACCGGTGGGTTCGTCCGCGAGAATCAGCGTGGGATCGGTCACGATCGCGCGGGCGATCGCCACGCGCTGCTCCTGCCCCCCCGATAGTTGTCCGGGCTTGTGGTGCATGCGATCGGAAAGGCCGACCAGTTCCAGCGCATATCGGGCGTGCTCGCGGCGCTGCGAGCGCGAGAGGTCGGTCAGCAGCAGGGGCAACTCGACGTTCTCCAGCGCCGTCAGCACGGGCATCAGATTGAAGCCCTGAAACACGAAACCGACGCTGGCTGCGCGCCAGCGAGCAAGTTCCGCGTTGGAAAGATGCGCCAGATCGATGCCGCCGATGCGGATCTCGCCGTGATCGGCCCGGTCGATGCCGCCGATTAGATTGAGCAGCGTGGTCTTTCCGGAGCCCGAGGGCCCCATCAAGGCGTAGAAGCCGCCTCGCTCCATCGAGAGCGCGAGGTTGTCCAGGACGCGCAGCGTCTCCCCGCCGCGGGTGTAGGTCTTCGTGAGATCCTTCAGCTGGATCAGGGCTTCGGCGCTCATCATCGGCTCCTCAGGGAGACTGCGCGGCGCGGCGCACCTGCATGCTCGCCTTGAGCTCCGCGGATGGATCGATCACCAGTTCCTCACCCTCCTTGAGCCCGGCGAGCACGATCGACTTGCCGCTACGGCGCTCGCCCAGTCGAAGCTCGACGAAGCGCAGGCTCTCGCCCTCGAGCACGAAAACGCCCTGTCGGCCCTCGCGTGTCACGAGCGCGGCGTCCGGGATCAGCAGCACGCGCTGCTCGGGATCGGTGGGCGCCCGATCGCTGCTGCCGAACACGACGCGCACCCCCATTTCAGGCCTCAGGCGCTCGTCGGGCCGATCGAAAACCACACGCACTTCGACCGTGGCCTTGGTGCGATTGGCCGTCGGCCAGATGCGGTCGACACGCCCGCGGTAGCCCTGCTCGGGATGAGCGTCGAGGAAGATCGTCGCCGGCGCGCCCTTGCTCACGGCCGCCAAGCTGGTCTCGGGCACTTCGGCCTGCACCTCGAGCGTTGCGAAATCCACCATGGTCACGACCGAACCGCGCGCATTCGATCCGCCCTGCACGTTGGGGCTGACGACCTCGCCCACCTCCGCATCCTTCAGCACGACCACGCCGTCAAAGGGCGCGCGCACGGCCGTCTTGTCGAGTGTCGCGCGAGCGAGCACGACCGCGGCCTCGGCGACCTTCACGCGCGTCTGGGATTCGATCACGAGCGCCTGCGAGACGCCGAGTTGCGCCGCGGCCGTCGCCTTGGCGCTGGCCGCCGTGCGCACCGCGGCTTCGGCCGCGCGCACCCGCGCCTTGGCGGAATCCCGTTCGGCGAGCGCACGATCCCGCCGCTGCGCGCTTTCGACGCCGCTCTCCAGCAGGTCCTCCGCGCGGTGGAGCTCCAGCTCGGCCACGGCGAGACCGGCCTGCTGCAGGGCCAGGTCGGCGGCGCTGCTCTCCTCCAGATTGGCGGCACGCGCCAGTTCGCGCTCCGCGACTGCCACGGAAGCCTCCTCGCGGCGCACCCCGGCCTGCATGAAGGCCAGATCCGCTTCGGCGCGCGCCAGCGCGGCGGCATATTCGTCGGCGTACAGCCGGGCGACGACATCGCCGCGTTTGACGCGCGAGCCTTCCTCAACGTTCATCTCGACGATGCGACCGGGCGTGTCGGCGCTCAGCGCCGCGCGCGTGCGCGCCACGATGTAGCCGTTGGCCGAAGCCCCCGCCACGGCCGCCGCGCTGGCCGGCGCGCGAAGCTCGACGCGCTGCACGCGCACCTCGGGCCGCAGCAGGCGATCGAGAGCCTCGCCGAGCGGACCGCGCAGGAAGAACACGGCGAGGATCACGATCAGGAGGAAGATCGCCCAGCTCGTCCAGCGCGGTCCCCGCGTTCCCAGATCGGCGAGCGCGTCCTTGCGCTCGATCTTCAGTTTTTCCACATCAACCATGGCTCAGGCTCCCTGGAACAGCGGGATCAGCGTCGATTCGAGCTTCTTGTAGAGCAGCGCCGTCGCTCGCACGTCGCGCAGGCAGTATTCGCCGATGTCCTCGATGCGGCCGGCGCGGTAGGCGCGCGCAACCTGCGAGCCGTCGATCGAGCCCTTGGGGCTCTCGATGTCGAAGCGACGGCACCAGTAGTCGAGCGAGTAGCGTTCGCGCAGCGTGCCCTGGAAGCTGAAGATCTCGGAGAGATCGCAGTGTTCGGCGATCGTCCAGCGGCTCGGCACCAAATTGCGCGAGGGCTTGATGCCGAGCTGGGCCGAGCGAATCGAGAGCACAGGGCCGTCGTACCCGCGCCCGTTGTAGGTCACGACGCGCGGCAGACCGGCCTTGGTGCGCGCCACGAGTTCCCAAAAGCGCGTCAGCAGTTCGGACTCCTCTCCGCGGAAGATCTTGGAGTTGGGCACCTTCTCCCAGACCTTCTCCTCGGCGCTTTTTCCCTCGAGCAGGATCATGCCTCGGTCGAGCTCCCGGCCGTCCTTGTCCTTGCCGACCAGCCACATGCCGATGGCGACGATGCGGCCCAAGCCGGGGTAGAGCGCCGTCCGGTCAGGAACGGCGGCGCGACGCTCCTCGTCGTGTTCGCGCTGCATCAGGTAGCCGCGCGTGATCTCGTCCACTTCCTCCCACGGGAAGCCGGCGACCTCGATGTCGAAGGCGATGACGGGCAGTGTCATGGCGGCCCATCGTAGCGCGTTGCGCCGCAAACCGTTCCTACGCCGTACGACGAACCCGGCGCTGCTGCCACAGCAACGCGCCCAGAGCGAGCAGCCAGCCCAAGCCCGCGCTCAGATTCGCACCCGGGCCAGCGGGCGGAGTGTACGGCACGACGCTGCAGCCGCCGCCGCCTGAACCGGAACCGTGGTAGGTGAAGGCGCCGCTGAGCAAGGCGCTCTGTCCGGTCTGGGGATCGGTCACCAGTACGGCCTGCGTGCCCGATCCGTGCGAGGGCGTGACCACTTCGAGCAGTCCGTTCTCGCGCACGATGGCGGCAACAGCCTCTGTGCCCCCGCCGCCGCTCAGCGGATCGACGCCAAAGCGCACGACGCTGCCGGGACGGAAGTTCTCGCCATGCAGGAAGACGGTCGTGCCGCCTGCGGAAGGACCGCTCGAGGGACTGACGGCCAGCAGCGCGGGATCGGGATGCGCCGTGTACTCAAAGCTCACTTCAGCGCTTTCCTGCTCGGGATTCTCGACCTCGAGTTTCTGCGATCCGACGCTTCCGGCCAGCGTCATCACGCGCAGCAGGCCGGAATTTTCCCGGACCACCTGCGTCTGCTCGACGCCTGCGATCCTCACGCGCACGGCGGGGTCGAAGTTCGCACCGCGCACGGTCAGCTCGGTTCCGCCCCCGGCGAATCCGGCTGCTGGAAACAGGCTGTCGACGCGCAGCAGGGCACGCACCTCGAGGGCGGCGGGCAGGCGCCCTTCGACGCCGCTGGAGTCGATCACGACCACATCGTGCACGGCAACCTGCGTCGGCTTGAGTCGCAGGCGCAGGCTCGTCGCACTGAGAAGCTCGACTCCGCCCGCCTCGCCCTCGGCGTATTCCTGCTCGCCGATCACGACTCGCAGCCCGCTCCGAAATCCGCTGCCCGTGATCGTCACGAAGTCCCCTCCGGCATGGTTCGCCTCGTCGGGATCGACCGCGAGCACCGACGGGGCGGACGGAGCGAGTTCAAGCCCGCCGACCAGCGTGTGGGAGAGCCCTCCTTGAGTGACGGTGAGATCGAAGTGCCCGTCGCGCACGGCAAGTCTGGCATCGACCAGCAATTGCACGTGCGATCCGTTCCAGGCGAGCGGCGTCACGGGCACGCTCGGGTCGCTGCTTTGGATGCTGCAGTCGGGGCTGAGTCCGCTGCCGTAGATCGTGATCGTCTGCAGCTGTCCGCGCGTGATGCGTTTTGGGAACTGCTCCATGCTGCGCCCGAGCAGGATCGGAAGATCCGGAGCCACCATGCGCGTGCCGATGTCGAGGCTCTGCTCGGCGCCCAGCGTGACTTCCCCGAGCGAGGTCGTGCTGAAGTTGGTGTGCACGGTCCTTCCGGGTCCGAGGTTGATGGCGCCGACCGGCTGGTCGAGGGGCGTCGCGTAGATCTGGTAATTGCCCGCATGCAGGCCCTGAAGCGTCCACTCGCCTGAGTTGTCGCTGAGGCACGCGGCGACGGGCTCGCCGCCGGAATCGCGAGCGACGACATGCGCACCCTTGACGACGCTACCGCCGCTGCGCGTCAGGCGCCCTTCGAGGCGCGCCCCGGGCTCGAGCGGGTACATGCTGCGCAGCGCATGCCGCTCATCCGCGCTCAAGGAGCGGTGCAGGGTCTCCGCCGGGTAGACGTAAGGATACATCGTCGCGCCCGCCACCCCGCTGTGGTCGAGGCCCGCGAGGTGGCCGAGCTCGTGCGTGGCGATGTCCTGCACGTCGAATCGGTACGCATCGCCGCGCACGCTGAACTGATGATCGCGTGCGTTGAACAGTATGTCGGCGTCGGTGATCGAGCCGCCGCCGCTGAACCACACCAAAGTCAGCGCGACCAGTCCGGAACCGACCGGAAAATAACCGCTCGAACCGTCCTCGTCGAAGTACACCATGTGCAGGGAGTCACTGCCCCAGTCGGTGCGCGCCATCTGCGCGGGCACGGTGTTTTCCACGAGTTGAAAGGCCGTTTCCTCGACACCGTTCCAGTTGCGGGCCGCTCCGCGCAGCGCGGGCAGATGCGACAGCGGATCCAGATCGCTGCAACCCGCGATCTGGTAAATCACCGAGACGGAGCCGGGCTGGCCCCAGCGCAGGGGCGCCCCGGTCGAGGGATTCAGCAGCCGCACGTGCGCCAGCGCGGGGCTCGCCAGCAAGCAGGCCAGGGTCAGCGTGCGCATCATCGCCGCGCCTCGCGCATGCGTCGGGCCTCGAGGGCGCGGGTCAGCGCCAGCAGCGCCGGCTCGTAGTCGACGCCCGCCAGCGGTGCGCTCGGCCGCTCCAGCCGCTTGCGCCCCTGTGCATCGCGGACGATCCTCCAGGCGCCCTGATCGAGCCCCACGGGAACGCGTAGACCGCGCTGGCTTTCCGCGCTGAGAAACAGCAGCAGTTCCTCGCCTTCCGTGAAGCGCGGCATGCCGGGAATCAGCAGGCCGCTGCCGTCGGGCAGGATCCCGCCGGGAATGCGGAAGGTCTCGCTGACGCCTCCCCGACCCTGGTGGCGCCGCAATACCCGCATGCGGATCTCGGTCTCGATGCCGCCTTGCGGCGTGCGCCGCGAGCGGACTGTTTCGACGCTGCCCTCGAGCGCGTGCTCGCAGGAGTCGGCCAGCGAGCCCCATTCCATGGGGATGCTGGAGCCGGCCTCGACGGGCAAGGACTCGATCGAGCGGGATTCGATCAGCGGGAGCACCAGCAGGATCGCGAGCAGGGGGGGCAACGCGCGCTTCATGTCGAAACAAATTCGGATCGCCGCACGGCCATTCTTGAGCGCGTCCGGGCCGCTCCCGAAGGCTCCTGAAAATCTCAAGAGCGCATATCGCGCGGCCGATAGGTGCGCTAGCGCCATGGTCACCACTCGAGCACGCCAATTGGTCTCCTCCAAGGTTCGACTGCCTTCGCAGCCGGACGTCATGCAACGGCTGACAGCCATGCTGAAGGACCCCGAAGTCGGCGTCAGCGAGATCGGCGCACTGATCGCGGAAGACCCGGCGCTGGCGGGCAAGGTGCTGAAGCTCGCCAACAGCGCCTTCTACGGGCTGCAGGAGCGCTGCCTCAAGGTTCAGCAGGCGGCCTCCGTGCTCGGGCTCAAGGTGCTGCGCAACGTGATCCTGCAGGCCTCCGTGATGCAGCAGTTCGAACATCTCTCCTCCGAGGAGTTCGACGTGAATGCTCACTGGCGCCATTCGCTGCTGACCGCGCATGTCTGCGCGCGGCTCGCAGGCCAGAGTTCACAGCCCATGGACCTGATGCCGGAGGAACTCTACGCCTGCGGCCTGCTGCACGATGTGGGCCAGTTGATTCTGCTCGAGGCACTCGGAAAGAACTACATCGCGCTGGTCATCCACGCCGAGGCGCAACACCTCTCCCGCCACGCTGTCGAGATCGCCCAGTTGGGATTCTCGCATGCCGACGTCGGCGCGCTCGTGGCCGAGCAGTGGGGCCTGCCGCCCTCGGCCTCGATCGCCATTGGACAGCACCATGACGCGGCCGTCGAGGGCGTCGCCGCGCTGGTCAAGACCGCGGATCTGCTGGTCCATGCGCTCGAACTGCACGTCAAGCCCGACTGGAGAACCCTGCCGGAGAATGTGCGCGAGGTGATCGCCTCGCAGTCGCTGCCCCCGGACGCGCTCTGGGACAGTCTGGAACGCTTCGTGGCCCGCGTCGGCTCGATGGCCTGAGGAGGCCTGAAGTCAGCCTCGCGGATCCGACATCTTGGGAATCGGCAGGGTAGGGTTGTGCTGAAGCCAGAGGAAACTACTGCCCCCCCTGCTGAAACCACCCAGATCCCGGTTCAGCACTTCCCATGACGCCCGAATCCCTTCTGCGCACGCTGTGCGAGCACCATTCGATCCCCTATTCGCAAGGTCAGCGCCTGCTTCCGCTGGTACGCAGGGCCTTTGAGGCCCCCAGCGAGGTTCGGGATCGGATCCTGACGCTGGTGGATCGGAATCTGCGCGAGCAGGCCCAGCGCATGCCCGAGAGCGAGCGCCTCCACCAGACTCGGGAGGAGGAAATCCTGATTTCCGTGGCACGCGTGCTCCACGACTGGAGCCCCAGCGAACCCCTGCTCGACATCAGCCATCGGCTTCGGGATGTCGAGCGGCCGCCGGAGACCGAGGCTTAGCCGATACTGCTCCCCGAGCGGGGACAGAATCGATCTTGGGAAGCAGATTGTCCGCGCGAGCCACCGCAGGACGAGCCGTCTTCATGGGTGCCGGGGCACCTGTTCCCCCCCCCTCGGTGATGGAGCGCGCCATGCAGAGGTTCATCCCGCCGCAATGCCCTTACCCCGCCAGTCCCAAGAGCCCCTCTCCCTACCGCCGCTGCGGCCACTACAAGCGCCTGTGGGGTGCGGAGCGCATCCCGCGCTCCTGCGGAAGGCGCATGTCCTCCCTGACCTTCCGCAACGGCTACCGGCACCACAAGCCCGGCCTCAACCTCGGGATCGTCGATCCGCTGATCTCGAAGGTCTCCCAGCGCCAGGTCGCCCGCAACCCCAGGAACTCGCTGTTTCCGATCCAACACCCGTTCACGATGCCGCGCGGCAGCATCTGGCGCCTCGTGCGGCGCAACTGGGGCTACAGCAAGCGCATCGAGCGCAAGCAGGAGCACTCCTCGATCTACGTCGGCTGCAAGAACGACTTGCGGCCGCGCACCGACCGGGACCCGCGCCCCAGCGCCGCCAGCAAGCTGGGGCCCATCCAAAGACGCCTCCGCGTGTCCGAAGTGATCGGCTGTAAAGGACGTTTTTCGCTCATGGCTTAGGACATTGCAATCTCGAGTCGAGGTCCCCGGAAGGGGAGCAGTGTCACTTCGGGGCTTCCTTCTTCTTTTCCTTCAGCTTGACCTCGATCGCCGCGGCGCTGCCGTCCGCCGCCACCGTGATTTCCTGCTTCACGCGGCCGAGCCGCTCATGCCAGAAGGTGGCGCTGTAGGTTCCCGGCGGCAAGCCGCTGAGTTCGAAGCTGCCATCCGGCTTGGTGAGCGCGAAGTACGGCGTCTCGCTCACCACGACCCAGGCCGACATCCAGGGATGGTAGTCGCACGTGATCTTGACCCGGTCCCCGACCTCCATGAGGAGTTCCTCCTTGCCTCCGGGCGCCGTGGTCTTGTTGATCGGCTCGTTCTTCATCGGATAGGTGTGCACGTTGTGCACCACGGAGTCGGAGTTCAGGAACACGACCTTCGTGCCTGCGGTCACGATCTGCACATGCGGCTCGAAGGCGCACTTCTTCTGGTCGATTTCCA
Organism: Planctomycetota bacterium; assembly: GCA_044359355.1. Taxonomy (GTDB): domain Bacteria; phylum Planctomycetota; class UBA1135; order UBA1135; genus SYGM01. Next base: position 47,021 of record JBIKMH010000005.1, read on the forward strand.
CCGGCTTCTCGGCCGGCTTGACCTTGGCGCCGGGCACGTCGACGGTCACGACCACGTTGGCCAGCCCGCCGTCCTTGTCGATCAGCAGCGTGGGATCGACCGCGCTGAGCACCTCCCCCTCCTTGCAGCACCCCTTGCTCTTCTCCGGATCGATCGCAAGCGGCTGGATCTGCGGGCGCTCGCCATCGAAACGCACCTTTCCGACGATCCGGGGAGCGGGTTTGGCCTCCTGCACGGGGGCAGAGGAAGCGAACAGGAGTGACACAAGCAGCAGGTTCAGCATGATCAGGTTCTCGGTCCGGGACGCGCGGGTATGCGCAGCAGCGGCTTCATTCTCCACGCAAGGAACAATCCGACAAGGGTGAAGCCGATCAGTGTCTTGAGCATCGAGGCCAGCAGGAACGCACTGGGAAAACCGTACCAGTTCCACAGCGGCACCTCGGTGGCGAGGGTTGCGAACAGCCCCAGCAGGGCGACAAAGCCCGTGCGCGACCAAAAGCTCGTCACGCGGAAGACCGTCAGCGAGAGGAACACCGAAGCCAGCAGCGCGCACAGGAGATCGCTGAGATACTCGCGCGCGAACTGGGCGTGCGACATGTAGTCATGTCCGCGCGGATGCCACAGCAGCATGCCCGCGGGACCGCTCTTCGCGCGCTCCATCGAGCGCACGAGCGCCTCCTCGCGCTCCTTGACGCCCAGCCCCGGCTTCAACGCATCGCCTGGAAACAGATACAGGCCCGGCTCGATGGCGGGCTGCTCCAGTGCGGCGAGCAGCTGCGGCTCCGAGGGCAGGGCGCTCCAGCCGACGCCCCCCAGCCCCAGCACCGAGTGCGCCAGAGCGGACCAGGCGAACAGCAAGAATCCACCGACGATTCCGTGCACCAGATGCCGCATCCACAGCATCATCCGTGGACCTCGTAGCGGACTTCAGCGAGATGCCCCATCCTCGGCAGCTTGCCAACCAGCGGACGCAGCCACTCGACGAACTCCGGACTGACATCGTTGGTTCCGCGCAAGAAGGCCGGATCCATCCGACGTTGATCCTTGGCGACTTTTTCCAGCGCGCTCAGCCGGAAGTCAGCGCGGTAGTGCTTCTTCGGCTTGCGCACGATCGAGACCGAGTGGCTGCCGGCGCCGGCGAGCGCCTTCGCGGCGGCAAAGCGACCGGCCTTGCGCGCCTCCTTGGCGTCGACCTCGCTGACCACCCCCGCGAAGCTGCGCTGCAGGTAGCCCAGCGTGTCCGCGCGGGCGCGCAGCTTCGAGCCGAGCTTGGACTTGAGGGCGGCCACCAGCAGATCGCCGAGATGCCCGGAGCCCGAAAGCTGCTGATTGCCGTGGCTGTCGCGCTCGCCGCTGGCACCGATCAGATTGCCGGCCTTGTCGTGGATGCCTTCGCTGACGGCGACCACGCAGCGTCCCAGCCGCTGCATCACGCGATCGACATCCGCGCAGAACGCGTCCATCGAGAACTCCTGCTCGGGACAGTAGATCAGATGCGGCCCATCGTCCTCGCGCACCCTAGCCAGCGCGCTCGAAGCCGTCAGCCAGCCGGCATGACGCCCCATCAGCACGTTGACCTTGACGCCCAGCAGGCTGCGGCTGTCCATGTCGTCCCCAAGATGCGCCAGCGCCACGAAACGCGCCGCGCTGGGGTAACCCGGACAGTGATCGGTGACCATCAGATCGTTGTCGATCGTCTTGGGCACGTGCATCACGACGAGATCCTGACGGGCATCGGCAGCCATGGTCGAAAGCAGCAGGGCCGTCTCGGCCGAGTCATTGCCCCCGATGTAGAAGAACCAGCGCACATCGAGCTGCTTCAGACGGTTCAGGATCTGCTGGCACTCATCCGGTGTGGGCTTCTTGCGCACCGAGCGCAGCGCCGAACCCGGTGTCCGCGCGACCGACTCCAGCGTCTTGCGGCGCTCCTTGGAGAGATCGACCAACTCGCCCTTGAGCACGCCCTGGATGCCGTGCAGGCTGCCGATCACCCCGCCGACGGAGCGGTGGTCGAGGGCCGTTTCGATGACCCCGACAAGACTCTGGTTGATGACGGCCGTGGGGCCGCCGGCTTGACCGATCAGGACATGGCCGCGGGTCTGGGGCATGGGCTCACTTTAGCAACGGGAGACCGCTTGCAGGGAGGCAGGGCGCCCACTACACTCTCCGCCCTGACAATCCGATCCTGAGTGCCCCGGTGGCGAAATTGGCAGACGCGCTAGCTTGAGGTGCTAGTGGGCTTAATCACCCTTGCTGGTTCGACTCCAGTCCGGGGCACCACTCTGGATCCGGAACTCGCTGCGGCTGAGTTTTAGGCAGCCGCATTGCCAGCAGCCGATTTGCCCGCAGCCGCATTGCCCGCAGCCGATTTCTTGGCGGCACATTCGCCGGCAGCCCAGCTGGCTTGCATCACATCCGCCTCTGCCCCAGCAGGCCTGCAGCACATTCTCGCGGGCAGCACATCGCTCCGCCTCCCAGCTTGGCTGCGGCTCCCCCCCGATCCGATTCCACCGGCAGGCGGCGGGTGAGCAGCTCCCGCCGGCCCGCGCTTCATTCCTTCTCGAGCCAGGGCCTCAGGTGCGGCTCGGCCAACTCCATCCACTTCATCCGTGCGCGCGAGTAGAGCACATCGATGCTGTGGGGGTCGTCATACCCCATCCACTCGGCGACCTCCTTGGCTGGGGCTTCCAGATAGAAGCGGTTCAGGATCACCTCACGGAATTTCTCGGGCAGCTTGGCGGCCGCCTCATCGAGGATCTGCTTCATCTCCGCGGCGCCGAGTTCGTCTTCAGCGCTGACCCCGCCCTGCTTGAGGTTTTCGAGGATCAGTTCGGCCGCCTCACCCGAAACGCGGCCAAAAGCGCTGGGCGAGCGAGCCTGTCCGCGCAGAATGTTGTCGGCGATGGCCTTGAGATAGGCGTAGAGCGAACCCTTGCCACGGTATTCGAAGCGTTCGAGGTTCTCGAACATCCGCACCTGGACTTCCTGAAAAATGTCGTCCGTGTCGAAATGGCGCCGCTCGCCGGCGCTCATGCGCACGCGCAGGTACCGCACGAGTTTGTCTCGATAGCGCAGCGCAAGCTCGTCCGCCGCGCCGCCTTCGCCATTGCGGACCCGGTCGATCAGGTTGACCGTTTCCGCCGGAGCGGGAGTCTCGCGGCCCGCTTCGATGATCGCGCTGCGCAGCAGGTCTTTCTTGGCTTCGCGGCGCGAATCTGACCTGCGGCTGGCCGAGCCCTGGGCGGAGGATGAGGACGGGGGGGGAGGGTTGCTCATGAAACGTCGGGACATGGAGAGTACTCCAGAGACCGGGAACCAGGCACGCAGCCAGTGGAGAAAGGCGCGCCAACGGAGGACCTCTCGCCCTTTTCCGGATTTTCTGTCTCGAAGCCCGCGCGCAGCAAGCCGCCCGGGCCTCTGGCGGCGGCGACGGATCCCTGAAGAAGGCTGGGAAGTGAAGGAAGGCATGTGGATTCGGGAGTCTGCCCCCCTGAGAACTCAATGCCGCCGTACAGGCCCGTCTCTGCGGCGAAATTCGATTTCCCCGTTGCGGCGCAGGCGCTTTTATTTTTCCCGAATTCGAGGAGAGCTGTGCCCCGCTAACATCCATGTGGCTGAGAGGCCCCCATGACCACCGCTTCACCCGACCCGCATTCTGATCTGGAGGATCAGGACCGTACCGAGCGATTGCCGGAATCGACCGAGCAGTTGTTCGAGAAACTGCGCGGAATTCCGGCAGCGCTGGACCCCGGCAGGCTGCTCGGCGACCGCTTCGAGCTGGTGCGCTTCCTCGGACGCGGCGGCATGGGCGAGGTCTAGCTGGCACAGGACCGCTTCACCAAGCAGAAGGTCGCGCTCAAGTTCCTGTCGAAGTCGTTGCTCAGCGATCCGCATGCCTGGGAAGATCTCGTCCGTGAAGCGCGCCGGGGCATGACTTTGTCCCACGAGCGGATCGTGCGCATTCATGACATCGCAAGGGCCGGCGAGTTCGCCTTCCTCAGCATGGAGTACCTCGATGGCCCCACGCTGCACGAAGTCCTCGACACGGTGAAGAAACGCGGCAACAAGCGCCTGCCCTACAAGGATGTCGAGTGGGTGCTCGAGCAGATCGTTCCTGCCCTCGATCTGATCCATCAGCGCGGTCTGGTGCATCAGGATCTCAAGCCGGGGAACATGATGCTCAGCGCGCCGCTGAGCTTCCCGCTGCGTGAGGGTCGCGGCATGGTCAAGCTGACGGATCTGGGCCTGACCGTGCGCGCCAGCGGCAAGACGCATCAGGACAGCATGGGGCGCAAGCCCCTCGGCGGAACCCCCGGCTTCATGGCTCCGGAGCTCGCGCGAGGCTCGCAGCCGACGCCCGCCTCGGACATCTACTCGCTGGGTGCAACCCTGTACCAGCTCGTGACCGGCGAGTTGCCTGCCGCCAGTGGGCCCGCGAATCCAAACAGCGGATCCGATCAGCTCGACGCGATCCTCGTGCGCAGTCTCGATCAGGATCCGGCCGCGCGCCCCGACTCGGCCTCGCGAGTGCTTCAGGAGGCGCGTCGGCGCCCCACGGGTGTCGTGTATTTCGTGCAGGAAGGTGTCGTCGGCAAGCTCCAGTCGCTCTTTTATCGCAAGAAGGGAAAGGCTCCCGTCGGCTGCACGCCGCTTGACTCCCAACTCGGCCACGAAGGCTTCGCCCGGCGCGTTCACCACGAGAAATCCGGGATCGTCTTCCTGCTGGTCGCTCCCTGCGAATTCGTGCGCGGCTCTCCGGACGGGGTCGGCGAAGAGCGCGAGCGGCCCCGCCACCATGTGCGTCTACCCCACCCCTACTATCTGGCCGAGTGCCCGGTCACCATCCAGCAGTGGCGCGGTTTCGTGGCCGCCACGCACTTTCACAGCGAGGCTGAGCGTACGCAGATGGGCATCACGCTCGACCTCGAAGGCCAGTGGCTTGCGCATGCCCGCGCCCATTGGGAAAACCCGCTACCACTGCTCGACACCAGCGGCATGGAGGAACCCGAGCGCCATCCGGTGACGCTGGTTTCGTGGGATGACGCGGCCCACTTCAACAATCACTACGGCTTCCGTCTGCCCTCGGAGGCGGAGTGGGAATGCGCTGCGCGTGCCGGCAGCGCGACACAGTATTTCTGGGGCGATGATCCGCGCGACGGACGCGGCCGTGGCAATTTCGGGGATCTGCGCTTTGCTGGGCGCTTCGAGATGGTTCCGCCCAACTTCCCGTTCGAAGACGGCCATCTGTACACCTCGCCGGTGGGCCGTTTCGAGCCGAACGCCTGGGGTTTCTACGACATGCTCGGCAATGTGTACGAATGGTGCGAGGACCGCTACTCGCAGAAGTACTACCAGTCCAAGGTCCGTGTTGATCCCGTCTGCCACGACGGTGAACAGCGGGTCATCCGGGGCGGCTCCTTTGCCGACGGACTGAAACTGTGCCGCAGCGCCTTCCGCTGGCGCGCCCATGCGGCGCATGCATCGTGCAAGATCGGCTTCCGGCCCGTGATCGGCTTCTGATGCTCCTCGGCGTCGAAGGGACCCCGATCCGCCGGGCCTCAGCGCTTCAGCGGGATCAGGGAGCGCAAGCTCAGGTCGACGCTCTTGGGGTCCCAGCGCAGCAGCAGCAGAGCCCCATCCAGTGATTCGGCCGTCTTGAACCAGCGCTCCTCGTCCCCCATCAGCGCCGGCAGTTGCTCGCGCATGACCTGCGCCTGCATCCCATCGAGCCGCTGGTTGACCTCCGCGTCGAAGCGCACGCGCTCGTCCGGCGACAGATCCGAGAGCTTGCGACCGCCGTAGCTGGCATCGAGCAGCTTGCGCTCCTCAATCGGCCGCAAGCTGGCGTAATCGACGCGGATCGAGAGTCGAGCGCGCTCGGCGGCCGTCTGGCGCAGGATCGGCGTGATCGTCGAGGGGTTGAGCCACAGGCCGAAGTTCGCGCTTTCAAGGCCCGTCTGCAGCTGCATCGTGAAGCGCGGATCCTCCGAAAGGCGCGGGTACTTTTCATCGCCCACCGAGAAGGTCTTGATCATGTGACCGAGCATGCCGATCGAGTTGGTGATGATGTTCACCTCGCCCGACTTCGCCATCACGATCACGCCCGTGCCGTCGATCAGCTCCGACCAGAACTCGAAGGTCTGGTAACCCGCTTCCTGATACTTGTAGTAGCCCGCCTCGTTCTTGTTGCGGCCCTTGAGGCCGAAGCGGGGACCCTGCGAGCCGATCAGATCGCGGATCGAGTCGATCGTGCCCTGATCCTTGCTCCAGAGGATCAGGCCGATCGCCGGAACCACGACCTTGTTGTGGGGCGGTCCCGCGGGATCTTCGGGGTAGTCGTTGGGTCGCACGACGAGCGCGAAGCGGTCCTTGAAGCCCTTGTCGAGGTCGTCGATCAGGGCCTCGAGCTTGGGATAACGCCCCGTGTTGCGGAAGGTGTCCTCGAGGTTCTGGCGCATGGCGGGCTCCATCGAGGCCACGGTCATGCGCAGCAGCGTGCTGACCGGCGCGTGGAAGTAGGCGAACAGGCCCGTGTTGCGCGGGGCATAGCGCGCAACCTCATCGAAATCGGCCTTTTCGAAGCCGCGCAGGCGGTAGAGGCGCTGCATGTCGTCGCTGATCTTCTCGGACGAGAACTCGCCGTGCAGGTCGGCCTGCAGCCCGTCCTGGGTGCTCAGCGTGCCCATCAGGTGCTTGAGCGCCGGCAGCTGGAACATGCGCCCGAGCAGGGCCGGAGCGAAATCCTGCGAAACCGTGTTGGGTAGCGGACCGGCGATCCGCAGGTTCTCGAGCAGCTTGCGAGTGTTGAGGTACAGCTCCAGTTCGTCGCGCGCGCTGGAGCGCTCCGCGTTCTGGATCCAGTCGTGATAGCTCGCGCTCTGGTAGAAGCTGTCGGCGAAGCTCTTTGACTGCAGATCAAAGGCCGCCTGAACCAGTTCCGGCTTCGTGGCGATCAGGGCGACGTCGCGGATGCGGCCAATGTAGAGCGTGCGCGGCAGCTGCGAGCCCTTGAGTTCCGTGAACTGCTCTTCGACGCGCACCTGAAAACCCTGCTTCTCCAGACCGATCAGGCCCGGATGGCGCACGGCGGCCGCGCCGAGCTTGCCGAGCCAGTTGGTGCGCCCGTAGACCACCCAGTCGGCGGCGGCCAGATCAGCCCCCCCGAAGTAGCCCGCGACGGCGAGATCCTCGCCGCCGAAGACCTCGTGCAGCTGCATGCCGAAGGGCAGGAGCTCATTCTGGGCCTTCAGTTGGGCGAAGGTCGTCTGGATCTGCTGGCCGAGCTCGCGGCCGGGCCGGGAGTCGGCCCAGGCGACGACGGCCGGGTGAGCCAGCAGTTCCGGCTCGATCCGCAGCCGGGGGAACTCGCCGATCACGCCCTCGAGATCGGCGCGGGCTGCGAAGAAATCGACGTCCCGCGGCGCCAGAGCCGCCAGATCGACCTCCAGATCCGACTCGAAGGGGCTGTAGAAGAATGTGCTGAATGCGAAGAAGGCCACGAACAGCAGCACGCCGGAAGCGATGGCGAACACGCGGAACAGGAAGGATTTGGGCATGGCGGGCGTTGGGCCTCGAGGGCGCGGGTACGATAGCGACTCCCGGCGCCTTCAACCTCCCCGGGACGTCCGGGAAGCCCGAATCTTCCCTCCCCCTCACCAAAGCGCTCAGGCTATTGATCCCCGCCCCGGACTTCCGAGAATGAAAGCGATGAGGCCCAACCAGCGGGTAGCGAGCATGAGCCTGTCGACCACCATCGCCCTCGACACCCGGGCGAAGGAGCTGGTCGCCAGCGGCCGGGACGTTGTCAACATGACCGTCGGCGAGCCCGACTTCAACGCGCCGGAGGCGGTGCAGTCCGCGGCGGTCAGCGCCGTTCGCTCCGGCAAGGTGCGCTACACCCCGGCGGAGGGCACGCCCTCGCTGCGCAAGGTGATCGCCGAGCACGTCAGCGCGACTCGCGGGGTTGCTTACGCCGCCCAGGAGATCACCGTCTGCCACAGCGCCAAGCATGCGCTCTCGGGCGCCTGCCTGTCCCTGATCGAACCAGGCGACGAGGTCCTGATGCTGCTGCCCGCCTGGGTCAGCTACGTGGAGATCGTGCGCTTCGCGGGCGGAGTGCCCGTCAGCGTGGCTGCGCGCGCCGATCTGGGTCCCGATCTGGACGCGATCGCGCGGGCGATCACCCCGCGCACCAAGGGCATCCTGATCAACTCGCCCTGCAATCCCTCCGGCTACGTGATGAGCGAGGCGGAAGTGCGCGCGATCGGAGCGCTGGCGCGCAGGCACGATCTGTGGATCATTTCCGACGAGATCTATCGGCGGTTGATCTACGAGGGCGAGCGCGATTTCTCGCCCGTGCAGATCGCGCCCGAGCTGCGCGAGCGCACCGTGATCGTCGACGGGGCCAGCAAGACGCTGGCGATGACCGGCTACCGCATCGGCTATGTCGCGGCACCGCGAGCGATCGCCTCGGCCGTGGGCAAGCTGCACAGCCAGTTGACCGGCGCGCCCAACTACGTCTCGCAGATGGCCTTCGAGGCCGGTCTGGTGCAGGAGCCGCCGGAAGTCGCGCGCATGTGCGCCGAGTTCGATGCCCGTCGCCAGCGCATCGTCGGCGGGCTGCGCGCGCTGGGACTCGAGACACCGATGCCGCGCGGCGCCTTCTACGCCTTCCCCAGCGTGGCGCCCTATCTCGACGAGCGCGGGTCGACCGGCTTCTGCGAGGATCTGCTGGAGCAGGAGAATCTGGCGGTCGTTCCAGGCTCGGCCTTCGGCCTCGACCAACACATCCGCTTCTCCTACGCGACTTCGCTGAGCGTGATCGAGAAGGCGCTCACACGGCTGGAGAGCTTCCTGCAGCGACACCCCGCGCGGCCCGTGCAAGCCCGCAGGTAGAAAGGAAACCCGATGGCCGCGAACTCCGCTGGCCGGGCGCAACCCTCGCTGATCTGGAACCTGTGGTGGCTGCTGCCGCTGGCTTTCGCGCTGTGGTTCAAGGAGTTCAGTCCCATGGAGCGCACCGCGACCCCGTCGCTCGACGAGTCGTGGCACTTCATCAAGGGCATGGAGCTGCTGCGCAGCACGCATTTGGGCGTGGACAGCATCTTCACCTACGGCCGGCTGGGCTGGTTTCACTCCTCCAACTACATCGAGGGGCTGTGGAACTGGAAGCTGTGGGGCTTTGAGATCCTCTTCAAGGGCCTGCTGGTGCTGTTCTGCGTGCGCGCGGTCTGGCTGACACCCGGCGCGCTCACGAAACTGCTCTTCGCGCTGGCACTGCTGGTCGTCCCGGCCGGCTTCGACGGATTCGCGTTTCTGGCGACGCTGGCTCTGCTGCGCTTTCTGCTGGAACCGGGCACGCGCGCCTGGCCGATGGAAATCCTCGCGCTGATGCTGCTGGTGCTCATCGCGATGGTGAAGTTCACCTACACGCTGGTGTTCTTCCTCGCGATCCTGATCATCGCCGCCGCCCTGTGGCGCTCCGACTCAGGCCGGCGCGCGCTGAGCTTCCTGCTGCGCGCCGCCCTGGTGTTCTGGTTCATCTGGTTTGCGCTGGGACAGTCGATCCTCGACCTGCCGGCCTACATCCGCACCAGCTGGTGGATCACTCAAGGCTACAACGACGGCATGTCGCTCAACGGCCCCTTCTCGGAGCTGCTGCTGGCCTGGGCGCTGCTGGGTCTGGCGATCCTGATGGTCGGCCTGCTGTGCTGGCGTGAACGGCGCAATCCACGCGTGGTGGCGATGGGTCTCTTGGCCCTGATCGGCGCCGGAATGGCCTACAAGGCCGGCTTCACGCGGCATCTGGGCAACGCCATGATCCTGTTCGCGGTCGTGCCCGGCGCGAGCTTCTTCGTGCTCAGCTGCGTGCAGGATCTCTCGGCCCCGCTGCGCTGGTTCGTGACCGTGGGCCGCGCCGGCACTCTGGCGGCCTGCGCGATGGGCTTTCTGCACACCATCCGGCTCTACGAGCACGGTCCGATCTTCTACTACTACGCCTGCAAGGACCTGTGCGTCGGGCGCTGGAAGACGCTGACGAGTCTGGAGGAGATTCACGAGCGGCTCAAGATCTCCGATCGGCGGGTGCGCGACCACTTCCGGCTGCCCCAGACCTGCAAGCGCGTCGGCGGCGAAACTGTGGATGTTTTCGACGTCGGTCAGTCGATCGCGATGCTCAACGGACTCAACTACGCGCCGCGCCCGGTGTTCCAGAGTTACAAGACCAACACTCCGGAGCTGGCCGCGATCAACGCGGAGCACTACGCCGGCCCGGAAGCTCCGCGCTTCGTGCTGTATCAGTGCGGGATCATCGACGAGCGCATGCCGATGGCGGCCGAGGGCGACACCCTGGAGCTGCTGCTGCGCCGCTACCAGCCGGTCTTCATCGAGCGCGGCTGGCTGCTGCTCGAGCGCAGTGAGGAACCCGCGCGTCCCGTCCGCGAGGAGACCGTGCTCGAGAGCACCGCCCGCTTCGGGGAGTGGATCGATCTGGGAGCACTCCCCGGCGAGGGTTTGCGCGTGGCGGTCGACCTCCAGCCCACGCTGATCGGCAGGGCCTGGACCTTCCTCGTCCGCGGGGCGCTGGTCTGGGGCGAATTCGTACTCGACGACAACCAGGTGGCGCGCAATCGCATCGTTCCGCGAACCTTCCGGGCGGGCACGCTGCTGCGCCCGCATCTGATGTCGCAGCCGGAGATCGTCCGCATGTTCGCCGGCGACGCTCCCGCCGGTGTGCGGCGCTTCCGGCTCGTCATCGACCCGCGCTTTGCGAGCCAGTTTCAACCAGAGTTCACCTTCAGCGTGCGGCGCGTCGAGGGTCTCGTGCCGCCGCCGCGCACCATCGAGGTCCTGGGCGAGGACTCCAGCGGCTTTGAACCCAAACCCGCGCAGATGGCGGCGACGCCGCAGCCCAACCGCGTGCCGTATCGGGGCATCGAGGTGACGCTCATGCCCGCACCCTCGACCGTGCGCTGGGATCTGGAGCCGGGCCGGTACCGCGTGCGCGGCTCCTTCGGGATGCTCGACGATGCCTGGGCCTCCGGCTGCACGGACGGAGCCAACTTCGTGGTGCTCACCCGAGATCAGGCCGGAGCGATCCGCGAGTGGACCCGCCGCGAGCTGCTGCCCGGAATCCGGGAGGCGGACCGCGAGATTCAGGAGCTGGACCTGAAAATCGAGCTTTCCACGCCCTTCCAGCTGTTCCTGCGCACGACCAACGGCGGGGCGGGGAATGCCGCCTGCGACTGGACCTACTGGGGCGATATGAGGGTCGAGCGCATCGAGTAGGATCGAAGCGGATGCAGCTGACTTCCCTTCGCAGCAGCTACTCACGGCTGTGTTCCGTGCTCTTCTGGCTCATGCTGGCCTGGTGCGCGTTCGATGCCGCGCAATTCATCGCCTGCCATTCCGCGCCGATTTTCTTCGCGGATGACACTACGCTGATCGATGGCATCCACGGGCTCGAAAATGGCTGGTTCGGGCATTGGCTCTGGTCGCTGCACAACGAGCACCGCGAACCTCTGCCGAAGCTCCTGTGGTTTCCGCTGTATCTGATCAGCGGCGACGTGCGCTCGGGCATGTATGCGCAGGTGGCGCTGCTCGGCATCGCCGCGATTCTGGGGCGCAGCGCTGCCGTCCGCCTGCGCGGCGCGCCGGATCTGTCGGATCTGTTCTTTCCCATCGCCTTTCTGCAAATCGCCAACAGCGAGAATCTGCTGATGGGCTTTCAGATCTGCATCGCGATGCCCGTCCTGCTGGTGATGACCGTAATCTGGGCCTTGGCACGGCCTGTCGGCGCCGACGCGCCGTGGCGCTCGGTGCTGTGCGTGCTGTGCATCGCGGGGCTGCCGCTGTGCGGCGGATACGGCCTGATCCTGACGCTGCCGCTGACGACATGCATCGTCTGGCGCGGATGGATCACGCGGAATAGCGCCAGCGGGAAACTGCTGCTCGCGGGCGGAACCCTGCCGCTTCTCGCGCTGGGTCTCTACTTCGTCGACTATCAGCGCCCCTACAACGCCGGATACGAGCACGCGTGGACCACGCTGCTGAGGCACGTTCCGGTGCACTGGGGCATCGCCTTCGGACCCTACTCCGGCCAGTTGCGCGAGTGGCTCTGGTATCCGCTGGCGCTGGTGCTGCTGGGCATGCTCGCCTGGAGCGGCCTGAATCTGGTACGCAGCCGGGGCAAGGACGGCCTGCAACTCGCGCTGTTCTGCGTGCTGGGCGCGTCGGTGCTCTACGGGTTTTCGATGAGCCATGCGCGGCCGGCCTATCTGGATTGGATGGTGGCGAACCGCTACATGCCCTTTCCGCTGCCCTTTCTGTGCGCGGCGCTGCTGGCAGCACTCACCACGCCCTGGATCGCCGTGCGCTTCCTGATTCCTCTGGCGCTGACACTGGGAATGATCCAATCCCAGCCGTCGGGGAATCAGGAAGCCTATCTGGTCGGAACGATCCGCTCCGCGGAAGCGCAGGAAGTGCAGGAACTCGCCGATGCCGCAACCAGCCTGAATGTGCTGGCCGAGCGTTATCAGCGGATCGCGCTGGCAAGCGACGCGTTGTTCATTCGGCAGCTGCTGTTGGAATTCCGTCGCCGCGGCATGCCTCCCTTTGGTCAGCCGGATCCCGCGGATCCGATGGATGGGGCCATCCTGTCGTTGGAGACGCCACCGGATGAGACGCGCGGACCGAATCAGCTGATCCTGCGCCGCATGGACTCGGAGGTCGTCCTGGTGATTCAGGCGCCCTCGGAACTCGTCTGGAAGCTGTGGGGTTCCGAGCATTCCCTGGGGCTCGCCATCGAGCCGCCTCTGGGGCTGAGGGTCATCGACCGCGCCGTCCGCGTGCCTTGGAAGGTAGCGTGGCAGCGACCCGACGGCACGGTCGAGGTCTTGCTCGAAGGATCGCTGAGCGAACCGATCGCGCGCGAGGTGGCGCTGCCGGCGGGCGCGACCGGCACGCTCAGCCTGCAGTTCGCCAAGCCCTCGGACGAGCCCTCGGAAATCGCCCGCGCGTGGATCGTGATCCGCAACTTGCGCCTGCAGTGACGACGCTATGATGCCCGCCTCCCCCCCCATGTCCCAGCGCCGCATCAGCATCGTTCTGCCCGTTTACAACGAGGGGGAGAACATCGTCGAGTGCCTGCACCGGCTGGATGCCGCCCTGCGCGGTGTCGAGCACGAGATCCTCGTCTGCTACGACTTCGAGGAGGATACGACGCTGCCGGCCATCCGGGCGATGCAGGACCTGTCGCCCACGGTCAAGCTGACGCGCAACACGATCGGCCGCGGCGCTCCCAACGCGATCCGCACCGGCTTTCGAGCGGCGAGCGGCGACGTGGTCGTGACCACGATGGCCGATCTCTCCGACCCGCCCGAGGTGATCCTGCCGATGGCCGAGCAGATCCGCGCAGGAAAGGCCGTCGTCTCCGGTTCGCGCTACATGCCGGGCGGCTCGCAGAGCGGCGGACCGCTGCTCAAGCGCACGCTGTCGCGCGTGGCGGGTCGCCTGCTGCACGATGTCGCCGGAGTGGGAACGCGCGATGCGACCACCAACTTCCGCGCCTATTCGGCGGAGTTCCTGCGACAAGTGGAGATCGAGAGCCAGCGCGGCTTCGAGATCGCGCTGGAGCTGACGGTCAAGGCGCACCTGCTGGGGCTGGGCGTGGGCGAAGTGCCCAGTTCCTGGACCGATCGCAGCGCGGGCAAGAGCAACTTCAAGCTCTGGAAATGGCTGCCGAACTACCTGCACTGGTTCCTGCTGGCGGTCGCCGCACCGCTCGCGTGCTTCGGTCTGGGATTGCTGCTCTACGGCATCGGATGGCTGCAGAACAGCACCCCGGCCTCCCGACCGATGCTGACGTTGCTCCTGATCGCGCTCGTGTTCGTGCTGCTGCTCGCGCGCCAGCTGCGCGGCCGCAACACCTGGACCGATCTCGCGCACCCGCTGCTGTGGCTGGGTCCGGCGCTGTTCGTGGCACCCCGGCCGGCGCTGCTTCTGAGCGCGATTCCCAGTGCGGCCCTGCTGCTGCTCGCGAGGCCGCCATCGAGGCGGCCTCCCTCAGGCCAGAATCGGCCGGCCTTGGTCGGGCTATTGTCGGTCGTGGGTCTGGGACTGGCGGGCGCGGCGATGTGGCTGAGCCAGTCCGTGCTGCCGATCGAGGTGGCGAACGAGGGACTGGACACCGGCTGGAACGCCGCTTTGGCGCAGTTTCTGGCGGAAGGTCGCAAGGCCGGCGTGGACTGGTACTTCACGGCTGGCCCGCTGAGCCCGCTGACGGCGCCGCTGTACCACGGAGAGCTCTACTGGTGGAAGGTGCTGCTGTGGGAAGGGCTGTGGCGCACGGCTTCGGTGCTGTTCCTGCTGCGGGCGGCGCTGCGGCTGTCGGGCGGGCTGGAGCGCACGCTGCTGCTGGCCGGAGCCATCATTCCCTTCCTCATGGTCGACGCCTGGGCGCCGACCTTTTTCTTGTCCAGCGTGCTGGTGCTGGGCTGTCGCGAGCGCGCCGGCCCGGCATGGGAGTTCCTCGGCGTACTGATGCTGGCGGCGCTCGCGCTGACCAAGTTCACGTTTCTGGCCGGCGCCCTGCTGACCGTCATGGCGCTGGTGTGCTTGCGGCCCGGCGGCGTCGGCTTGCGCATCGCGCTGGGCTTCTTGGCGGCGTTGGCGGCGCTGTGGCTGGCGAGCGGGCAGGGACTTTCGAACATCCTCGGGTACCTGCGCACTTCGCTGGAGATCACGAGCGCCTATTCGCAAGCCATGTCCAGCGAAGTGCGCTCGCCCCTGTATCTGCAGCTGGGTATGTGGGCTGCGTTCGGGATGCTCGTGGCGCTGGCGATGGGCTTGCTGCATCGGGGATGGCGCGGCCATGCGGCCGCCGTGATGCTGGCCGGGGTCGTGTTCCTCAGCTTCAAGAGCGGGTTCACGCGCGGATACGATCACAACTCCTTTTTCTTCGGTTTCGCGCTGCTGGGTGCGCTGCTGCTGCCTCCGCCGGAAGAAAGTCGCCGATGGCTCGCGGGCGCTGCGCGCCTGGTGCGAGTCTCGACGGCACTGGTGGCCGGCTTCGGTTTCTACGCCAGCGATCTGCGGGGGAACGGATGGAGCGACCTGACCTCCGATTGCAGCTGGGCCGCCGTTCGCATCCACCACAATTTTCTGCGGTGGGAGCACCCGGAACGTCAACGCGCGGAGCTGGAGGCACAGGAGGCCGCGCGTCGCGCGCAACTGGATCTGCCCCGCATGCGTGCGCTCGTCGGAGCGGCCACGGTCGACCTGCTCGGATATCGGCAGGGGCTGATGACCCTGCTGCCTTTCCAATGGAAGCCGCGCCCCGTTTTCCAGAGCTACTGTGCGATGACGCCCGGCCATGCACGGGCCAACG
Source organism: Planctomycetota bacterium (assembly GCA_044359355.1). Lineage (GTDB taxonomy): Bacteria > Planctomycetota > UBA1135 > UBA1135 > SYGM01. Next base: position 62,406 of record JBIKMH010000005.1, read on the forward strand.
CGCAACACCTGCTCTCACCTTCAGGGCCGCGCTACCTGATCGCGTGCATCGAATCGATCGACGAGCACTGGCCGGCGAGCGAGGATGGTCTCAGCCTGCTCGCGATGACGACCCACTTCGAAGCGCTGATGGTCGAGCGCGAGTACATGCTCCTCGCCCGGCGACCGGAGCCGCGCGCCTTCAGACGCGGGGAACCCCGCACGCTGCCGCTGGAGTGGAACCAGTGGGTCGATCTGTTGCCCCCAGAGGGGCGGGAACGGCTGTTCACGCTGGATCTGGAGCCGAGCCTGGCAGGCCGCCTCCGCGCGCAGGCGCTGAGCACGCCGCCGGTGTGGGCCGAACTGGAATTATCCGACGGCTCGCGCCGCCAATTCCGTCTGATTCCGGGCATGCTGCGGGAACCGGTGCTTTTCGATCCGCTGCCGAGCAATCCCGAGGACTGGATGCTCTGGATGGCCGGCGCGCCGCTGCCGCGCATCCAGCGCCTGCGCCTCGTCGTGGCGCAGGAATGGCGCGGGTTGTGGCACTCGCCCGTGCGCCTGCGCCTGTGGGAAACCGAGGGGCTGCAGCCACAGCCCTCGCCAGAGCTGCTCGAGGCGGCCGGAAAGGCCGTGGTCTTCATCCCGGAGCCCAGACAGATCCTGAGCGAGTCAGGCGATGCGCGGATCATGGTGGAGGATCGTCCGGCCCGCCTCGTGCACGCGCCGAGCCGGATCGCGTGGGAGCTGGAGGCCGGCTCTTGGTCGCTGAGCGCCGCGTGCGGCATGCTGCTGCCGGAGAATGGGCCGTCCGCCAGCGACGGCGCGGAGTTCCTCGTGCTGGTGCGTGACGAGCTCGACGAGGCCCCGCGCTTCTTGGAGCGCTTCTCGATGCTGCCGGCGCAGCAGGCGGAGGATCGCGAGCCGCGCCGCGTCGAACTTGAGTTCGAACTCAAGGCCCGGGGCCAACTGCTCCTGATGACCCTGCCGGGCAAGGACAAGAACACCGTGCAAGACTGGTGCTATTGGAGTAGCGTTCGCGTCCGCAAACGTAGATGAAGCGGCAAGCGCTGTTCCTCCTTGCGCTGATCCTCGTCTGGATGGGCCAGCTCTCCCTGCCGCGGGTGATCGCGGATGATGCGCTGGACCCCTCGTGGTCGCAGGCGATCGGCCAATACCTCGCGCTCGGACTGCAGGCCGGCCGCGACTGGTCCTTCACCTACGGGCCGCTGGGCTGGTTCGCGACCGTGGTCGACGAGCCACTCCTGTGGTGGCAGCGGTTGTTCCTGTTCGAACTGCTGTGGCGGCTCGCCGCCAGCACCGTGCTGGTCGGCACGCTGTGGCGGCTCGAACGCGACTGGCAGCGCTGGACGGGGGTCGCGCTGCTGGCGCTGCTGCCGCTGGAGTTCGACGCCCATGCGATCGCCCTGCTGGCTGCGGGCAGCGTTCTGCTGGCCGGCCCGTTGCGAGCCTGGCAGCGAGCCGGAATCCTGACGCTGTTCGCGACGCTCGCGCTGATCAAGTTCACGCTGCTGGTCGCGGCTCTGGGCGCACTCGGGGCACTGTGTCTGCGCAGAGCGTGGCGCGCACCGGCGCTCGATCTTGGAGTCTGGCTGGGTGCGATCCTGCTCTTGTGGCTGGCGCTGGGGCAGGGACTCGGGAACCTGCTGCCTTGGCTTCACCATTCAGCGCGCATCGCGGCTGCGTACGGCTCCGGACTATCCAGGGCTCCGGAAGCGAATCAGTTGCTGCTGGCGCTGGTCTTTCTCGCGCTGCAGGCGATCGTGCTGTGGCGCTGCCCTGCCCCGCCCGCGCTGCGGCTGGCGCTGGCGGGGCTGTGCTTCGTGTCCTGGAAGGCGGGCCTGACGCGCGGGGATGACCACACCCCCTATTTCCTCGGCTTCGCCGCGCTCGCGCCCTGGCTGTGCGGGTCGGAACGCTTGCCCGCGCTGCGCCTCGCCGCCAGCGCACTGGCGGTGCTCGCGCTGGCGCTGGCGCCGGAGGTCTCGCGCCCCGCTCCCACGCAGTGGCCAGCGCTCGCAGCGCGGCGCGCGTGGGCGGGCCTGACCCCGCTGCACGTGCGCGCGGCGCTCGACTCCCAGCGCGCCCAGCGCGCCGCACGCTTCGATCGTCCCCGGATCCGGGCCCTCGTCGGTGACACGCCGCTCGATGTCTACAACCACCATCAGGGCGTCGCGCTGCTCAACGGGTTCAGCTATCAGCCGCGCGCCATCCCGCAGAGCTACGCGGCCTTCACGCCACAACTGCAGCAGCTCGATGTGGAGCGCTATCGCGAGCTGAGGCCGGAATTCGTGCTCTTCCGGCTGGCGACGATCGACGAGCGCTTCCCGATGCACGAGCATTCGCGCCTGCTCGATCACTACCTCCGCGCGTACGAGCCCGTGCTGAGCGAGCGGGGCGATCTACTCCTGCGCCAGAGCGCGCAGGCCGCTGCCCTCACGATCACGCCCATCGCGGAGCGGACCACCAGCTGGGATGCATGGATCGAGGTTCCCGATGCGGGCGCGGACCAGTTGCGCATGTCGCTCGACATCCGGACCGGCTGGGCGGGCCGCATCGTCAATCTGCTGTACCGCAGCGCCGAACTTGCTCTGGAGGTCGAGGATGACCAGCAGCGCGTGAGACGCTTTCGAATCGTACCCGAGCTCGCCCGCGAACCGTTCGTGCTCAGCCCGCTGGTGCTGGGCAACGAGGGTTTCGTGGCGCTGTACGAGCGCTCGCCGCTGCCGCGCGCGCGCCGCGTGCGCCTGGTCTGCCCGTCTGCGTTCGCGAGCCTTCAGTCCGAGACGATCGGGGTCGGGTTCCACCGCGCGAAGCTCGAGCGCGAGCCGATGAGCGGACTCGCATCCAGGATCGGCGCCAGTCTATTCGAGCGCATGCCCGTGGGCGTCGATGCCCCGCGCGATCTGCTGCGGGCGGAGCACGCTGGCCTCGAGAAGGTCTTCAGCTTTGCGCCCTCCTCGTTGACCTTCGCGCTGCAGCCGACGGATCGCCGCGTGGAAGCGCGCTTTGGCCTCGAGTCCGATCCCGACGGCGCCGCGGAGAGCCGCCGCGTGGGCGTGCGCGTCGCCGTGGTGGAGCGCGGTCAGCTGCGGTTGATTTTCGAGCGTTGGCTCGAGCCTGCCGCCCATCCGGGCGATCGCGGCCCCCAGAGCCTCGCTCTGGATCTGCCCGCCGGTGAGGCCGATTTCGTGCTGCTTGCGGCCACGCTCGAGGAGACGGATACTGTCAGGAATGCCTGGTTCTGGTGGTCAGGGGTCCGCATCCTCCCTGCGCGTTGAGATCCTCTGGCGGGCCCTGCTCTGGCTGGCGATCCTGTTCAAGGAGTTCGCGTTGCCCGCTCGGGCCGCCACCCCGGGGCTCGACGAGTCGTGGCAGGCGGTCAAGGGCTGGGAACTGCTGCATTCCGTCCAGCTGGGCACCGAAAGCGTCTTCACCTACGGCCCGCTCGGCTGGTTCTACGCCGCTCCGCACGTACCCGAACTGTTCGATCTCAAGCTGTGGGGCTTCGAGTTGGGCCTCAAGGGGCTGTGCGCGCTCGCTTGTGTCGATCTGGTGGCCGCGCTCAGCACCCGCACGCAGCGGGTGCTGGCCGCGCTGGCGCTCTTGTGGATCCCGGCGGGGCTGGATGCCTTCGCGCTGATCGCCATCGGCAGCATCGGGCTGCTGCTGATCCGGCGAGCGGAGCTGCCGCGCGCGCGGGAACTGCTGTTCCTGACGGCGGCGGTGCTGCTGGCTCAGGTCAAGTTCAGCTACCTGATGCTGTACGGGTTCATGCTGCTGTGCGCAGCATCAGCGCACGGCCGCGCGCGCGGACTGCGACTCGCCGCGACGGGTGTGCTGCTGTTTCTTGGCAGCTGGCTCCTCCTGGGCCAGTCGCTGAGCCATCTGCCCGCATACCTGAGCACCTCGCTGCTGATCGCCGGAGGCTACAACGAAGCCATGTCGGCCGATGGGCCGCCCGGAGAGCTCATGATCGCCTGCCTCAGCCTGGCGACGATCGCCTGGCTGGGTTTCCAGCAAGCGCAGCTGTCCGGATCCAAGCGGCCGGCGCTGGCCGCGGCGCTGCTGGCGCTGGGAGCCTCCTTTCTGGCCTTCAAGGCCGGCTTCACGCGCCACATGGGCAACTCGATGACCCTGTTTGCCTGCGCGCCGGTGTTCGGCGCATGGATGCAGTCGCAGCTCGCGCGCGGATGGCGTTTGCAGCTGCAGCACGCGCTCGTGCTGTTGCTGCTGGCACTGGCGGCGCTGGGCTTCCAGAGTTCGATCGCCCGGCCGGGACAACCGCGCAACTATTTCGTCGAAATGCGCTACCACCACATCGCACGGCTGGCGGAGCTGGCCGAACTGCCCGGACTGCGCGAGTCACGCGAGAACGGACGGCGGGGCATCGCGCGCTTCTTTGATCTCCCGAAAATCCGCTCGATCGTCGGTCATGAGCGCGTCGACGTGCTGCATGCCGCCGCCGCCATCGCGCTGATCAACGGCTTTGAATACGCGCCTCGGCCGGTTTTCCAGAGCTACGCGGCCTACGCTCCGCAGCTGAGCGAACTCAATCGAGCCTACCTTGCCGGACCGCGAGCGCCGCGCTTCGTGCTGCTGCGCCATGATCGCATCGACGATCGACTCAGCGCGCTGGATGACTCCCCGGCGTTGTTGGAGCTGCTGCACCGCTACCAGGCGCGCATCGGCGAGAAGGGCTACGTGCTGCTCGAGCGCAAGGCCGAGGAGCCCGCTCCGCTGCGTCGCACGACGCTGCTCGACCGCCAACTCCGCTTGGGAGAATGGCTGGATCTGGAGCCCTTTGCTCTGGAAGCGCTCTGGATGCGCATCCGATGGTCGCCCACTCCGGCAGGCAAGCTGCGCTCGCTGCTGCTGCACGGCGCGCCGCTGAGGATTCAACTCGAGCTCGCGGACGGAACGATGCTCGATCGACGGCTCTGCAAGGGCCCGGCTGAGGATGGCTTCTTGCTGCGGCCCTTCGCGGACGATCAGGACGGCTGGTGCCGAATGTGGAGCGGTCAGAGCCTGGCGGAGGTCCGCCGCCTGCGCCTCGTGACCCAGCCGGGGCATGAGCCGTATTTGCCGGCCTTCGCCGAAGTGCAGCTGGAGTCCATCGAGGGCCTGCTGGTGCCGCGGGACGATGCCCTGCTGGCGCGCATCCTGTTCACCTGCTTCGATCCGGTACCGACCACCGTGGCCGCCTCCGGACCCTTGCGCCAGCAGGAGATCGCGGGACGCATGGCGCTGATCTTCCAGGCCCCCGGCACCGTGCGCTATGACCTGGAGCCGGGCTCTTACGAGTTGTCCGCCCGCTACGGACTCTTGCCCGAGGCCTGGCTCGACAACTGCAGCGACGGCGTCAGCTTCCAGTTCTTCCTCCAGCCGCGCGTCGGCCGGCTGCGCATCCTGCAGCTCGACCCACTGCTGAAGCCCTCGGAGGAGACTCGCTCCGCCACACACCGCTTCGAGCTGCCCGATGGCGGGGCGCTGATTCTGCGCTGTAGCGTGGGCCCCGCTGGGCTCGGCAACTGCGATTGGGCATACTGGCAGGAAGTGACGGTCAGGCGTTCATGAGCGAATCCTCATCCCAAACCAAGGCGGACTACCTCGAGGAGCTCTACCGCTTCCGTTTCCCGACCGATGATGCGCCCAAGCGGCGCCGGATCTGGCAGGCCATCGTCGAGATCAGCCTGCAGCCGCTGATCCCCCCGCACTCCTGCGTGCTCGATCTGGGCTCGGGCCAGGGCGAGTTCCTGAACCAGGTGCGCGCCGCGCGGCGCATCGGGGTGGATCTCAACCCCGACAACGGCAAGCGCCTCGAAGCCGGCATCGAATTCCACGCCGCGGATGTCCGCGAACTCCCGTTCCTCGCGGGCGGGAGCGTCGATGTGGTCTTCAGCTCGAACTTCCTCGAGCATCTACCCGACAAGTCGGCCGTCGATGCCACGCTGCGCGAGGCCGCGCGCGTGCTGAAGCCCGGCGGGCGGCTGATCCTGATGGGCCCCAACATGCGCGTGATCCCAGGCGCTTACTGGGATTTCTGGGATCACATGGTGCCGATCACCGACAACTCGATCTGCGAGGCGCTGATCCTCGCGGGCCTGCGCATCGAGCGTAGGGTGCCGCGCTTCCTGCCCTACACGACGCGATCCAGCGCGCCGAAGGCGGACTGGATCGTTCGTTTGTATCTGCGGATGCCGCTTTTTTGGCAGATCTTCGGGGAGCAGTTCCTAGTGGTCGCCCGCAAGCCCGGCTGAGTCAGATCGTCCCGAGCTTCACCTGCTCCTCGATCCACGGCACGACTTCGTCGAGGATCGTATCGAGCGGAGTGGTGGCCTCGAAGCCGAGCAGGCGCTTCGCCTTGCTGACATCCGGCGTGCGCATCTGCACGTCGTATTCGAAGGGTTTGTCGGAGGTGTAGCGGAAGGGCTTCCTGTTGCCGTGGATCTTCTTCCAGATCGCCTCGGCGAGCTGCAGCACCGTGTGCGGCACGGGCGTCGAGATGTTGAAGTCCTGGTTGAGTGCCGCCGGGTGCTCCATGCAGACGCGGATGCCGCGCGCAAGGTCGCCGCCGTAGGTGTAGTGGCGCACCTGCTTGCCATCGCCGAGGATATGCAGCGGATCCTGCCCCTTGAGGATCTTCTGGACGATGTCCGGCACCACGTGGCTCATCGCCAGCTTGACGTTGCCGGAGATGATCTCGTGCTCGCCGCGGGCGCGGCCTTCGCCGATGCCCACGCAGTTGAAGGGCCGCACGATCGTGTAGGGCAGCTTGTATTGCTCATGGGCTCCGCGGGCGTAGAACTCGCAGGAGAGCTTCTGGAAACCGTAGGTCGAGAGCGGCGGCGGCGAGCGCAGTTCGGCCCCTTCCGGCGTCGGGAATTCCTTGGTGCTCTCGAAAACCATCGAGGAGCTCAGCAGCGTGGCCTTCTTCAGCCTGGCGTGCTTGTGAGCCCAGATCGCCGTATCGAAGGCCGCCGCCGTGATGCGGTCGTTCTCCGCGATCAGGTCGTAGGCATAGGTATGGAAGTAGCTGATGCCGCCGATCATCGCGGCGCAGATCACGAAGTGGTCGCAGTCGGCGATGAGCTTCTTCATCAACTCCACGTCCTTGGCATCGCCCTCGACGAGCTTGTACTTGGGGTGCGAGTCGTAGGACTTCGAGACCTTGCCATACTTGCTGAAGTTGTCGATGCCGACGACCTCGTAGCCGTTGTTGAGCAGTTCGGCGACGAGATAGCCTGCGATGAATCCGTTCGAACCGGTGACGAGTGCTTTCATATGGTGGTCATTCCGCCGGGGATGGCGTTCCAGACATCGATCACGGGCTTGCCCTTGTAATCGAGTTTCTTGTAGGGGGTGTGGGGAGTTCCGATGAAGATCAGGCCCGAGCGCTCGATGACCTCCTCGGGCTTGTGGATCCAGGGACGCTCAAGGTACGGGTCAGCGCAGAGCACCTCGCGGGCCTCGAAGGCGAGGCACTTCTTCAGCTTGTAGGAGAGCGAGTCGCGCGGATCGTCGCAGTCGGGCTTGAAAGTCATGCCCAGGATGCCGACGGTCAGGTTGCGCAGATCGTATTTGGAAGCCGCGCGGCGCACGATGTAGTTGGGCAGGCCCTCGTTGACCAGCATGGCGGAGTGGCCCAGAAAGAAGGCGTTCTCGTGGAAGGACGATAGCTGCATTGTGTCCTTGAAGAGACAGGGACCCGCCGCGAAACCGGCCTTGGGGAAGCCCTTGGCGCGCGGGTACTTCTCGGTCATCGCCCTGTGAATCTCGTAGAAGTCGAGACCGTACTCGTTGGCGATCATGTAAAACTGGTTCGCGGCCGCGAACTGGATGTAGCGCCACGCATTGTTGTAGAGCTTGGTCAGCTCCGCGGCCATCGTCGGGACCACGATCAGATCCGGCGTGAGCAGCTTGAACAGCTCACTGGCGCGCTCGACGGCCCGCGGGCTCACCCCGGAGATGATCTGCGGCAGCGAGTGGATTTCCTCCAGCGCCACCCCCTGCGCGACGCGCTCGGGGCAGAAGGCCACGTCAACCTCGAAGCCGGCGCTCTTCAGCGCGTGGGCGACATGCTCGGTGGTGCCCGGATAAACCGTGCTGCGCATGATCAGCAGTTGCCCGTTGCGCAGCTTGGAGCGGTCCTTCTTGATCAGGTCGCCATAGACCTCGAGGCGCGGGTTGAGGTGCTCATCCAGCGGCGTGCCGATCACCGTGACGACGACATCCGCCTGGCTGATGCAGGCGGCGTCCGTAGTGGCCTCGAACTTGCCGGAGCGGCGCACCTCGAGCAAGAGCTGATCGGCACCGGCGTCGATGAAGGGCATGCGCCCCGCGTTGGTTTCCGCGACTTTTCGGGCGTCGATATCGAGCGCGATGACGTGCTTGCCAGCCTTGGCGAAGGCTAGACCGAGCGGCAGGCCGACGTGGCCGCAGCCGCCGATGATGACGATGTCCGGCATGGGAGGGGGGGGAGGAGGGGTCAGGGAAGCTCGAAATGCAGCGTCCTATGCTAACCGGCGAGCACTCTTCCGGCCACCCCCCGCCCGCGGCCTAGACGCGGTAGGCGTTGGAGAGCCCCCCGAATTCGGCCATCGCCGCCTTCTGCACCTCCTCGAGCAGGCGCGGATCGGCCGTGTCCGCGAACACGTAGAACTTCCATAACTCCCGGTAGCTGCGCTCGAGGTCAGCCAGGCGCGGAATCTTGGACGCGAATTCACTCAAGGGCCGCACTTCCTTCATGCCCGGCCAGCGCACGTGCATGCGCGCTTCCTTGAGCTGCATCTGCTTAGCCGGACAGTAGACGATCAGCTCGACTGTCCGGCCGGTGGCGAAGCGCACGAGATCCTGAATCCTGCCTTCGACCTCGCTGCGCGCGAGCCGGCCACCCGGCGCGAAGTAACGGCTCACGAGGCGCTCCTGCGCCGCCTCATTGTCGTAGCGCGGAAAGACGCACGCACGCTTGTAGAGCCTGCGCAGGCGGAAGCGCTGCACCAGCTCGCGCACGCGGGCGCGAGCCGCCTTGTCACGCCCTTCCATCGAGCGTTCGAGCAGATCGAGCACCGAGTGATCGTCCTGCTCCTGAAAATCCGACTCTTTCAGCGCTCCGCAGGCGATCGCGATCTCGACCGCGCGCGCGAGCAGCGCCCCTGCGCTGACCTTGGCATGGTGGTAGTAGACGCGCTCGGAGAAGTAGTAGCGCGCTTCGAGCAGCCGCACGATCTCGGACAGGATGTCCTCGCGCAGGAGCTCGTGCTTGGCGAGATCGAGGAACAGATTGCCGCTGAAGCGGTCGATCTTGAAATAGCTTGTCACGCGCGGATCGACCGAGAGCCTGAGCCCCGTGAAGTAGGCATCGCGCGCCAGGTAGTCGAGTATGTCCGAGGCGATCGTGCCGCCGACGATCTGCGACCAGCAGGGCGGGATGCGCCGCGTGGGATTGGCGCCCAGCACCGCCAGCACGTCCTCGGCCAGCCCCTGCTCGCGCAGCACGCGACCCGCCTCGCCGCCCTCGCCCAGGAGCTTCTGGAAGCGCTCGGGCCGATCGTGGCGGCCGAAGATGCCGTCCTGATCCTCGATCGAGTGTCCGAAGGGGATGTGCGTGATGTCGTGCACCAGCGCGGCGGTCCGGATCACGCGCGCCTCCTCTTCGCTGATGCCGCTCGAGCCGGCCGGATCGAGCTCCGCCGACAGGTTGATCGACTCGATCATGCGCGCCGCCATGTGCAGGCTGCCGATCGAATGGTCAAAGCGGGTGTGCAGGGCTCCGGGGAACACGAGGTAGGCGGTTCCAAGCTGCTTGATGCCGCGCAGCCGCTGCATTTCGCGGGTATCGAGGATCGCGAGCTCCTCGTGGGACAGGTAGATGTCCCCGTGAACGGGGTCGCGCAGGACCGAGTAGCGCTTGCGGGGGGCCATGGGGGGTCCGCCAGAATAGCCGCAGGCTGCCTCCAAAACCTGTGTAAGGCGAACAGCTTGGCGGCCCCGCGGGGCTATCCTCATCCCCCATGAGCACCCTCTGCCTGCTCCTCCTCGCGCTCACCGCCCAGCAGCGGCCCAACACCGCCCCGCCGCCCCCGCCGGACGGCAACCAGTTGGTGCAGGTCAGCCTGCTCGCCGACCGCTCGCAGCTGGTCCCCGGCGAACGCTTTCTGCTGGCGACCCGGCTCAAGGTCGCGCCGCGCTGGCACATTTACTGGGGCGAGAACCCCGGCGACAGCGGCCTGCCCACCAGCGTCGAGGTCACGACTCCCGAGGGCTTCGGACAGTCGCCGCCGCGGTTCCCGGTGCCCAAGCGCCACCTCGAACCCGGTGACATCGCGACCTTCCAGCTCGAGGGCGATGTCTACGTGCTGACCGAGTGCACCGTGCCCAAGGACGCCCGGCCGGGCGCGAGCTTTGAATTCGGCGTCGACTCCGACTGGCTGGTGTGCATCGAGCAGTGCTACCCCGGGCGCGGCTCCGCGCGACTGTCGCTGCCGGTTGTCGCTCCCGCCGGCGCGCCAGACTCCGTTCAGGCAGCCGAGTTCGAAAAGCAGCGGCAGGCCCATGCCGAGGAGTTCCGTCTGGCGCGCTCGCAGCAGCCACTGGCGATGTCGCAGCGCGCGGGGCTCGCCGCAAGGCTCGTCCCCGATCCCGCGCGCGAGCGCTGCATTCTGGAGTTGACGGCTCCGGGCGCCCGCTTCGCCGACTTCTTCCCCCGCACGGAAGAGGATTTGAGCTTCGAAGGCCTCGAGATCGACGCTCAGGATCCGTCCAAGGCGCGCATCCGCTGGCGCTTCAAGCAGGCGCCGACGGAAGAGACGAGCCTCTCCATGTACGGCATCCTCTCGCTCACCGGCGAAAAGGGCCTCGAACACTACGCGCTCCAAGCCAGCTTCGAAGGAGGCGGCTAGCGCCACATGACCACCGGTGCGGACGTGTCCGTCCGCGCCGGTGGAAGGAACCGCCGACGAACGGCTCCTTCCCTCAACTCTCGACACGCAACCAAACACATGAAGCAACTCATCGCATTGTCCCTGCTGGCCATCGCAGCCGTGGGTCTCGTCACGGGCGTCCGCGCCTTTGAAGAGCCCAAGCCCGAGCAGAAGAAGGACGCCCCCAAGGCGCAGGTCGCCGAACTCGGCAAGCCCGCTCCCGATTTCACGCTGACGGATCTCGACGGCAAGACCGTCAAGCTCTCCGACCACAAGGGCAAGATCGTCGTGCTGGAGTGGTTCCAGCCGGGCTGCCCCTACTGCGTCGAGGGCTATTCCGAGAAGGGCAACTGCCGCACGACCAGCGAGAAGCTCACCAAGGAAGGCGTGGTCTGGCTGCTGATCAACTCCAACAACGCGGAGCACCCCGACTCCAAGATCGAGCCCAACAAGAACTTCTTCAAGGAGCGCAAGCTCTCCCACACGGTCCTGATGGACACCCCGGGCACGGTGGGACGCGCCTACGGCGCGAAGACCACCCCCCACTGCTTCGTCATCGACGCCAAGGGCAACCTCGCCTACCGCGGAGCGATCGACAATGCGCAGGAGAAGGACGCCAAGGAGAAGGTCAACTACGTCGAGGCCGCCGTGGCCGCCCTGAAGAACGGCAAGGCGGTGGAGCAGGCCGACACCAAGTCCTACGGCTGCAGCGTGAAGTACGGCAAAGCCAAGCCCTGAGCGATCACTGATGCCGGGCGGACGCCCGGCATTCCATCCGATCCGTGGCGATCACTCCCATGCCCCAGCAACAGCGGGAGCATGGGAGCGTTTGTTTCGTGTCATCCGGAGATTCGTCGTCTCCACTGTTTTCCTGTCTGAAAAACCCATGAACCTCATCAAACTTTCGAGCCTGGTGCTCGCGGGTCTCTTCCTCTTCGGAAGCGCCTACGGAATCCAGGACAAGGAACCGCCCAAACCGGCGGAAACCCCGAAGGAGAAGTCCGGCGAGGACAAGCCGGCCCAAAAGCCGGCGGATTCCGTCGCCGAACTGGGCAAGCCTGCCCCGGACTTCACCTTGACCGACATGCACGGCAAGACCGTCAAGTTGGCCGATACCAAGGGCAAGATCGTCGTGCTGGAGTGGTTCCAGCCGAGTTGCCCCTACTGCGTGGCCGGCTACGAGCCAAAGGGCAACTGCCTCACCACCGGCGAGAAGCTCGCCAAGGAGGGCGTCGTCTGGCTGCTGATCAACTCCAACCATGCGGGTCACCCCGACTCCAAGGTCGAAGCCAACATCGAGTTCTTCAAGAGCCGCAAGCTCGACAAGTACTCGGTGCTGATGGACACCGACGGCAAGATCGGCCGCGCCTACGGCGCCAAGACGACGCCGCACTGCTTCGTGATCGACGAAAAGGGCAACCTCGTCTATCGCGGAGCGATCGACAACGCTCCCCGCGGCAAGCCGGCCGAAGGCGAGCAGCTGATCAACTACGTTGAGGCGGCGGTCGCCGAGATCAAGGCCAAGAAGCCGGTCTCGCGCCCTGACACCAAGGCCTATGGCTGAGGGGTCAAGTACGCGAAGCGGTAGTTATCGCTTCCTCGAACCCTGAAGGCGCCGGCGACGGCGCCTTCAGGCTTTTTGGGCTCGCCCCGCCGCTCGCCCAGCAGCGCGAACCCGCTCCTCGCACTGCTGGGCGAGCCGTTTGCGATCGGCGCCGCGCGCCGGCTGAGCCGCGATGCAGAGTTCGACGAAGATCCGGTGCTGGCGCAGCAACCGCCAGGCCTGCGCAAGAAACGGACGCGCCCCCCACACGACGGATTCCTCGACCGGATCATCGCCGGGACCTGTCGCGTAGCACAGGGCGAGGCAGGCGACGCCCTGCCGCCCATCGGCGGCGACGGCGAAGAGCGAGGGCCGAAAGGACACGGCTTCGCGGCCATCCGTGATCCGACCTTCCGGAAAGAAGGCGATGCGCTCGCCGCGCTCGAGTGCGCGTGCGACGTCCCGATTGACCCGCGGCAACGAGCGCTTGTCGCTCCGATCGATCAGGATCGTCCCGAAAGCGCGCGCCATCAGGCCAATCAGAGGCCAGCGCGCCAGTTCCGCCATCGAGATGAAGACGACGTCGAAGTTCGCGGCCAGCACGGGAATATCGAGCCAGCTCTGGTGGTTGGCGACCAGAAATCCGGCGCCCTCGGGCAGAGCGCCGACGCGCCGCATGCGCACCCCGCTGCTCCACAGGGCGGCGCGCGCCCAGCCGCCGAAGCACAGACGGCGCCAGATCCGGCTCTGCCCGAGCAGCAGTGCCGGCAGCGCGCCGACGCACCACAGCAGCGCGAAAACGGCAGTCAGCAGCATCCACGCTGCCATGCGCCACGCTGCGGTCACAGATCGCATCCAGCCCACTGTGGCTGGATCCTAGCCGACAGATCGGCCGCCTGCATGCCGGCCACGGCTGCCTTGGGCTAGAATCCCAGGCTGGATTCCTCCCCTGTTCTCCACGCAGCCCGTTTCACGAACCGCATCACCATGAAGAACCTCCTTCTCGCCCTGTGCGTCCTGTTGCTGGCCTCCAGTTTCCTGTCCGAAGACACCCGGCAGAAGCAGTCCGCTGTCGCGGACGCCAAGGGCACGCAGACCGCCAAGCAGGACGATGCCGCGATCATCAAGGAGCAGAAGCCCTCCTATCCGCTGACGAAGTGCCCGATCACCAGCGAGGAGCTCACGAAGGACGCCGTGGACGTCGTCAAGGATGGCCGACTCGTGCGCGTCTGCTGCAACGGCTGCGTCAAGCGCGTGGAGACCAAGCACATCCAGGCCGTGGACGCGGCCGTGATCGCCGCGCAGAAGCAGGACTACCCGCTCCAGATCTGTCCGATCTCGGGCGAGAAGCTGGCCGACGGCGTCCAGGATCTGGTGCACGGCACGCGGCTGATGCGACTGTGCTGTCAGAAGTGTGTCACGGCCTTCCAGAAGGATCCCAAGGCTTACATGGCGCAGCTCGACAAGGCCTACATCGAGGCGCAGCGCAAGACCTACAAGCTCAAGACCTGCGTGGTCATGGATGAGGAACTCGGCAGCATGGGCGAGGTTGTCGAGATTCTGTATGGAACCAGACTCGTGCGTCTGTGCTGCAAGTCCTGCATCAAGACCTTCCACAAGGACCCCGAGAAGTACCTCCGGAAGATCGCCGACGCGAAGTGAGCCCCGCGCGGGCGCACGGAGCGACCCGCGTCGCGAACCCGCGTCGCGAACCCGCGTCGCGAACCCGTGTCGCTAGCCCGTGTCGCTAGCCCGTGTCGCTAGCCCGTGTCGCTAGCCCGTGTCGCTAGCCCTTGTCGCTAGCCCGTGTCGCTAGCCCGCGGCGCGAGATCGGGTGCGCCACCAGAAGATCGCCCCCACGAGCAGCGCGGCCGTGAGCCAGGGCCCGACGCCGGAGCCCGGCTGAGGCTGCTCTTCCGGCACACGGGTGCGCGGCGCCCGAGTCTCCCGGGCGGGCTTGCGCTGGGGTGTCTGGAGCGGGGACCGGAAAGTGGCCCGCGACTCGTACATGTCCAGCGTTCGCCGCCGCAACTCCTCTGTGTCCACCTGCGTCGCGGAACTCACGCGCGTGGCCAAGAGGGGGGTCCCCGTGCAGGAGTTGTTGTCTTCCTGGTCGATCCCCCGCACCAGGAGCGGATCACCCGGATGCATTTCGGCGCGGTTGCGCTCGTAGAGCCGGTCGTAGTCCTGCTTCGCAGCGCGGGCCACCTCGGTGTCCTGAGCCCCGGGCGCCTGCTGCGCGGAGGCCGGGCCTGCGCACCACAGCAGCGCGCAGGCACACAGCGCGATCGCGGGAACTCTCCGCACTAGCCACCTCCCAGATTGTCAGCGCACGGGACGTGCATCGCCATGTGCGGATCGGCTTCCAGCGGAGCCCAGCGCAGGAGTTCCATCGGCTGCACCACCAAGGGCAGCAGGTTGGACGCGCGGCCCGCCGAGCCGCCCAGCAGCCGCGAATCGTGGTTCACGACCATCGAGGGGGTCCCGTAGACGATGTTCTCGTTGCGGCTGACCAGCGCTCCGTTGATCGTGGCCGGTTGGCTGCCCAGCACCGTCCAGCAGAAGGCGTGGTTGGTGTAGAACACCGCGTCGAGGCGGTGCGCCTGCATGCTCGAGATGGAGCTGTACGAGCCGATGCCTCCGGTGGGCATGTTGCCTCCCCAGTTGGCCTGGTTGAGCGGCACGTTGAGGTCGATGTCGGCGAGCGAGCTCTGACCATCGTATTTCCCGTCTCCGTCGATGTCCTCGCCGGAACCAGGAATGATGTCGTTGATGTTGAAGCCGGGCGGGATCAGGCCCAGATCCGCATCGGCCTGCGTGTAGCGGCTGACCGTGAAGACCCCGTCACCCTCGAGCACGTCGTCATCCGCCGTCCCCGCGATGCCGTCCCGGCCCTTCTTGGTGTGCGGAATCCCGTCCGCACCCTGGTCCTCCTTGGAGGCGTTCATCGCATGCTTCATCCACCAGTCGACGTAGTAGCGCCAGGTGCTGTCCGTGTGGTTGCCGACTACGATGTTCTCGCGCGAGAACAGGCCAAGGAAGTCCTTGTTCCAGTTGGCCGTGAGCCAGGCTTCGGTCGCGGCCTGCGAGTTGTTCGCCGGCCGCGACGTCGAGGGGCCGTTCTTGTAGGTGAGCGAGTTGGGCACGTAGGTATTTCCACCCGAGTAGATCGCCCCGCGCCCCGTGACCACGCCTCGGATCATGACGTGGCCGCGCACCACGACCGGGCCGTTGAGCTGAATCGGATTGGCGTTGGTGCCCACCAGATACAGGTTCTGCTGCTCGCCGGCTTCGTCGCCGAACACGGCATTGCTGACCGTGACGCCGCCGATCGTGATCGAGGCGTTCATCTCCTTCGCGCCCTGCTCGTACATGGCGAGATTGGAGAGGTTCGGCATGGGAATCTGGTCCTCGAAGTCGTGCTGGTGGGCAGCCTGCCCGCCGTTGCCGCGGATCTTGGTCGCTCCGACGATGTCCCAGCCGGCGAAGACGCCGCCGTCATTGCCAGCCGTGAGACCGTCGCCGTTGTCGTCCTGATAGCCGATCAGGTTCGCGGCGGCGCCGCTCCATGCCACGGAGTCATACATGGGCGAGCCGTTGAGCGTGGGCTTGTAGCCAGCGGCATCGAACTGGCCGTTGCTGCGCACGTTGCCGTTCGTGGTGATCGTATCCCCGTAGAACCAGCCCCAGTTGTTGATGAAGTAGCCGTAGTTGAAGACGGAGCTGGGGGCCAGACTGAAGCGCACGGTGGCCCGCTGCGAGTGTCGCGCGCTGAGGCGCTGGCCGGGTTGCAGCTCATCGGGAGGAACGGGCAGGTAGCCCGTTGCGTCGATGGCGACCGTGATGCTGTTGGCATCCGCGTCCACCCGCGTCAGGGTGACCGAGTACGAGCCGATGTCCCGGGCACCGTCCGACAGACGCTCGCCATCGAAGGCGGTCAGCGTCGGCTCGACGGCGAACAGGTTGGTGAGCCCCTGCAGGGGAGCAAACACCGTCGAGTTCTGGGAGGCCGCTTGCAGGAAGTTCATGCCGCGCTCGATGCCGGCCTCGGCCACATAGCGCGCCCGAACCTTGTCACCGTCGGCACGTGCTTCGTTGACCTCGACGACCGAGGTGACAGCCACGGCGCCCAGCACGCTGGCCAGTCCCACCATGACGACCAGCAGGGCCACCAGAGCATTGCCACGGCGTTCGCCAGAGGCGAGCCGACGATTCCAACCTTGTTTTTCAGTTTCGTGTACGAACATGTATCACCATCCTCATCCCTTCTGCACCCGTCAACGTATTCTCCGTCGACACAGTAAGTTCCCAGACATCGCCGACATCCCGGAGCTGAAAGCCCGGTGAAGCGGCGTTTCCCGCGCGCAATCCCCGAAGAACGGTGCGCTCGAACTGGACAGCACCGGTTTCATTGAGGATTTGACGCACCAGTGTGCGTGTCGTGATGTCGCCGCTGACCACCGAATTGACCCGATAGCACACACGCCAGTTCTCGCGCGTCTGCTCATCAGGATCGGCGGAAAGCCTGGGCTCGAACACCCCCCACGACAGGTCCGCACCCACCACGATCGGCTGCATCAGCGTGACCGTGTGGTTCTGCGTGTCCGTTCCCGTCACGACGATGGAAGCGTCGCGCGTAGCGCGTAGGTCGTCGACCAGCTGGGAAGTAGCGGCCCGCATGCTGTCACCCTCGGCCGCGAGTTCCGCCACGACCGACTGCGACTGCCGGCCGACCTGAAAGGCAGCGGTGATCGCGATGCCGACCATCCCGAAGATCGTCGTCGCGACAACCATTTCGAGCAACGTGAAGCCCGACCGTCGACTGTGAACGCCGAACTTCATCGATCCGCCCTCAGCGTGGCAACGCGCCCGTACTCGGTCCCGATGTTCAGATCCCGGACGACGACCGTGACCTGCTGCAGCCCCGCCGCGGCGGCGAAAATCGTGATGTCCGCGACCATGCGCGAGCGCGCCTCGGTCCCGTTGTTGAAGATCCGGTCACCATTGAATGCAGCCAGATTCGCGAAGGGCTGAGCGGAAAGATCTTCCATCACGGTCTGCATGAAGACCATCGCTTCGCTCTGGTGCTTGGCATGGCTGGTCGCTGAGATGCTGCTCAGGAAGGAGCCCGTCGTCGCGACCAGGGTGGTACCGATGATTGCTGTCGAGATGGCCACCTCGGTCAGCGTCATCCCGCCCAGGTATTTGCGAACTTGCCTCGCTCTTGTCTGTATACGCATGGATCTTGGTCCTGTCCTCACAAGCGGCTCCTGCCAGAGCCTTGTCCTGCTGCAGGCCTCCCTCTTCCCCCTCTTCGAGTTCCGATCATCGAGAACCTGAGTTTCTTCGGTGAAAAAAGGCTGCTGCGCAAAAAAAGGCAGAGCCTGAGAGCGATCAACACAACTCTTGCGAGCTGCGGGCTGGCGCCATTTGGCGCAGGTGATCGAATCAAGGGAATTCGCCCTTTACCCTGTTGGAGATTTTTCATGTTCGGTCCGCTGCTGATCCCCTTGCTGTTGACGCTCAACCTCACCCCCGCCGCTCAGGAAGCTCCCGAAGCGACCATGAAGGCGGTTCGGATCCATGCCTTCGGAGGTGTGGAGGAGCTCAAGTACGAAGACGCCCCCCGCCCCGTGCCCCGCAAGGGGGAGGTCCTGATCCGGGTTCAGGCCGCGGGAGTCAACCCAGTCGACTGGAAAGCCCGCGAGGGCCTGCTCAAGGACTTGAATCCCAAGCTGCCGCAGATCCTCGGTTTCGACATCGCAGGCACCGTCGAGGAACTCGGTCCCGAGGCCAAGCGCTTCCAGCGGGGCGATGTGGTGTTCGGTTACCTGCCGCTGGCGAAGGGCGGTGGCTACGCCCAGTACGTGACCGTGGCCGAGCGCCACCTCGCGCTCGCGCCGAAGAAGGCGACGGCGGAGCAGGCCGCCGCAATGCCGGTCGCCGCCCTGACTGCCTGGCAAGCGCTGGTGGTCACGGCCAAGCTGGAGTCCGGGCAAAAAGTCCTGATTCAGGGCGGCTCCGGGGGCGTCGGTCACTTCGCCGTGCAGATCGCAAAGCTGCGCGGCGCCTACGTGTATGCGACCGCGAGCACGCGGAACCAGGAGTTCCTGAAGGAGCTGGGCGCCGACCGGCCAATCGACTACACGCGCGAGAATTTCGAGGACATCGCCAAGGATGTCGACGTCGTGCTCGACACGGTCGGTGGCGAGGTGGCGACTCGCTCCTACTCCACGCTGAAGAACGGCGGGATCTTCATTTCGCTGGTTGGTGACCCGGATACGGCAGCGCTCGAGAAGCGCGGCGCGAGGGGGCAAGCCATCCTCGTGCAGCCGAATGCCAAGCAGCTGACGGACCTCTCTGCACTGGTCGACGAGGGCAAGCTGCGTGTCGTGGTCAGCGAAGTGATCCCTCTGGCTGAGGCCAGACGTGCCCACGAGCTTTCGGCCACGGGCCGCGTGCGCGGGAAGCTGGTGCTGTCCGTGGCTCAATGAGCCGAACGCCCGTCTTGTTGCGCCCGTCTTGTGCTCCTTGCCGCCATGGTATACACTCAGATGTTTGCCTACTAAAGCAGCAACTCTCCGGTGTCTTCCACTCCATCATCATGATCCAGCAACTAGTTCTCGGTGCCCTGGCGATCGCCGCCACGGCGGGTCTCTCTCGTGCGGGCATCCAACTGATCGATGCGGGTCCAGGATTCCCGCCGAGCGGCACTTCCTCGGTGTTCAAGGCCGTGGGAACCTTCCAAAATCCCGCAGGCGGCGCGGCACGGCTGGAAGCCGCCGGTCAGTCGACAGTGCAGGGCGGCATCGGCGGAGGCACCGGCTGGTGGTTGCCGGGCGTGATCGATCTGACCCGCTCATGGGAGATCGCTTGGAACAACACCTCTGGCACCGTCACCTTCCGACTCTTCTCCAGCACGGATTGGACCGGAGCGGAAGCCATGAGCATGACCCAGACACCGGTGTTCAGCCCGGGCCTCGCGCTGGTCGGGTTCGACTTCGGAGTGCAGCTGGCTTCGACATCGTTCAGCACCTACGGCAACTTTGCCTACTCCGACATTCAGTTCAATGACGGCAGCGGTTTCCTGCCGATCACAACTGCCAACAACGCCTACAGCGTCCAAGGCTCGTTCTTCACCTCCAATTACCACCTCCTCGTGGGGAACCCGGGCGACTTCACGCTGCGCGGAAAGTCGACCTTTTCCGGCAACGTCAACACGACCGCAGATTTCGCGCGCTTCTACGTGGATGCACGCCAAGGCGTCCCCGCTCCGCTGGGAATCGTCCCCTTCTGCTTCGGTGATGGCTACGGGACCCCTTGTCCGTGCGCCAACAATGCACCGGCCGGCTCTGGATCGGGCTGCCTCAACTCGAATGGCACGGGCGGCCTGCTGACGGCGAGCGGGACGGCCAGCCTCTCGGGCGACACGCTGCTGCTGAGCGGCTCAGGCATGACCAACAGCTTCTGCGTCTACATTCAGGGCTCGCTGGCCAATGGCAGCGGTGCGGGTGCGGTGCTCGGCGACGGCAAGCTGTGCGTGACGAATTCGCTGATCCGACTGGGGACGGAGTTGAATGTCGCTGGCGCCTCGACCTACCCCAGCGCGACCAACCCCGCACCCGTCAGCGTGCGCGGCGCCATCGCTTCGATCGGAGTCAAGCACTACCAGGTCTACTACCGCAATCCGACCGACTTCTGCACCACTGCCACATTCAACCTGACCAACGGCGTCAGCGTGACTTGGGTGCCCTGAACGGCGCCGCCTTCTCCAACGCGCGATCGAAACGAACGGAGCCGTCCGCACCAGCGGACGGCTCTTGCATGGGAATGCGAAAAAGACCGCCCCGCTTAACGCTTTCTTGAGGGCTCTGATAGTATTATCGGTTCAACTTGTGTCTGCACCCTGTCCTTCATGTGCCGGCTGCTTGAGCACGGCAGCTCTTTTGGAGTCTCTTTCATGAAACGTTTGGTTTTGAGCTTGGCCGCCCTCGTCGCGGCCGCTGGTTCGGTTCTGGCTGGTTCGGGCGTAGACATCAACGGCGGCCTTTCGTGGAACGGCTGGAGCTACCGCGGCAACTCGCTGGACGCGGGGATCTGGGGCGCTTCGAGCACCACGCGCAGCTTCGACATCTACACCACGGAATTCACCTTCAACAACAACGCCATCACGGGCAGCCCGACTCAGGTTCAGGCCAGCGGGACTCCGGCCGGCTTTGCGGCCGGAACCTTCTCCACGGGCGCCTTTGCCAACGGGAACCGGATCCTTGGCATCGGCCTCAAGATGAACGGCAGCGCACGCGCCGTCGGAGAGACCTTCGTGAAGCTCGGATTGCAGGGCAATGACTTCCGCGCCGCTTCAGCCCTGGGCGTCGCCGACGGACGGGTCAGCGTGTCGCAGTGGGGCCGCACGGGCGATTTCAGCATGTGGATGCAGGCCTCCGCCGGACCCTCCAACCTCGCGGTCCTGACGAGCAACGGAACGCAGCAGGGTGGAGCCGGCACGATCACCAATCTGGTCGGCGGATACGGCTCGGGCGTCAGCTACGACTTTGCCTTCCGCCAATTCCGTCAGGGCGATGTCGGCGGTTCGACGCAGATGTTCTTCGACCTCACCGCCATGCAGAATCTCTACGGGGGTGG
The DNA here is from genome assembly GCA_044359355.1 of Planctomycetota bacterium. Taxonomy (GTDB): domain Bacteria; phylum Planctomycetota; class UBA1135; order UBA1135; genus SYGM01. The sequence goes on from JBIKMH010000005.1 coordinate 83,513, forward strand.
ACCGAACTTCATCACGAGCGGCTGGTCGGGCGGCGCCAGTCCGATCGGCTTGGTGGGTACCAGTTTCAGCATCGCGATGTACAACGCCGATGCCGGCAACCTGAACGCGACGGAGGTGGCCTTCGGCTTCCCGACCTCTCGCTTCACGCCGATCTGCTTCGGCGACGGTTCCGGCATCCCCTGCCCCTGCGGCAACGACGCCCCTGTGGGTTCCGGCACGGGCTGCCTCAACTCGAATGGCACGGGCGGTCTGCTGACCGCCAGCGGCACGGCCAGCCTGTCGAACGACACGCTGTCCTTCGCTGGTTCGGGCATGATCAGCAGCTTCGCGGTCTACATCCAAGGCACGCAGGCCAACAACAGCGGGCTGGGCGCGGTGCTGGGAGACGGCAAGCTGTGCGTGTCGAATTCGCTGATTCGACTCAGCACGGTCTTCAACACGGGCGGGGTCTCGACCTACCCCAACGCGACCAACCCCGCACCCGTCAGCGTGCGCGGCGCGGTCACGGCGCCCGGTGTGCGCACCTACCAGATCTACTACCGCAACCCGATCGACTTCTGCACCACCGCCACCTTCAACCTGAGCAACGGTCTGGTCGTGACCTGGACGCTCTGAGCCTGCTGCATGGGAAAGCGGCTCCGGCTGGCTGGCGGCAGGCCTGCTGGAGCCCTGTGGTTGCCGCTTTCGTGCAGGGCAGGTACCGTCGAAGTGCTTGTCTTTTCACCTTGATTTTCAACAACGGGCAGCCCTCGGGCGGCCCTCCGAGCAAAGGATCGTCATGAAGCGCTTGATTTTGGGTTTGGTTTCCTTCGTCGCGGCGGCCAGTGCCGCGTTCGCCAGCACGGGCCTCGACATCAACGGGGGACTTTCCTGGAACGGTTGGTCGTACCGCGGCAACTCGCTGGAAGCCGGTGTCTGGGCTGCTGCGAGCGGTACCCGCAGCTACGAGGTTTACTCGACGGTCTTCACCTTCAACAACCACGCCGTCACCGGCAGCCCCGTCCAGGTTCAGTACCCCGGCACTCCGGGGGGCTTCGCGGCAGGTCCCTATTCGCCTGGCTCCTTCGCCAACGGCAACCGGATTCTGGGCATCGGATTCAAGATGAATGGCACTGCCCGCGCCCTGGGCGAGAACTTTGTTCAGATCGCGATACAGGGCGAAAACTTCCGCCCCGCGTCGGCCCTCGGCGTGGGTGACGGACGCGTCGGCATCTCGCAGTGGGGCCGCACGGGTGACATCAGCATGTGGCTGGCGGCGCAGGCCGGCCCCTCCAATGTCGCCGTCATGACGGACAACGGCGTCCAGCAGGGCGGCCTTGGAACCTACATCAACTTTCCGGGCGGCAACGTGGGCTACGACTTCTGCTTCCGCCAGTTCCGCCAAGGGGATGTGGGCGGCTCGACCCAGATGTTCTTCGACCTGACGGCGCTGCAGAACATCTACGGCGGTGTCAGCCCGATCGGCACGATCGGAGACAAGTTCACCATTTCCATCTACAACACGGACGAGGGCTGGGTTGACGCGGGGATGGTCGTGTTCGGCATGCCGGACACGGATTTCGTTCCGATCTGTTTCGGTGACGGCACGGGAACTGTCTGCCCTTGTTCCAACAACGCTCCCGTGGGATCGGAAGCGGGCTGCCTCAACTCGAACGGGACGGCGGGACGACTGACTGCAAGCGGAGTGGCAAGCCTCAGCAATGACACGCTGTCGCTGTCCGGCTCCGGCATGATCAACAGCTTCGCCATCTACATCCAGGGAACTCAGGCCAATGCTAGCGGCATCGGTTCCGTGCTGGGCGACGGCAAGCTGTGTGTGACGGGCTCGCTGATGCGACTGGGCACGGTGCTCAACGCGGGCGGCGCTTCCAGCGTTCCGAACGCCTCCAACCCGCTCCCGCTCAGCGTTCGCGGTGGCGTCACGTCGCCGGGCAAGCGTACCTACCAGATCTACTACCGCAACCCCGCGGAGTTCTGCACGACAGGCACGTTCAACCTGACCAATGCGATGATCGTCTCCTGGACGCTCTGACCAGCAACGCAGGTTTTAGCCCACAAAAAGAAAGAGCCGTTCGCGTTGGCGAGCGGCTCTTTCCTTTTTGGTTTCCTGAAGAGAATCTGAAGCGAGGCCTGCGCCCGGGCCCTCGGCTCTACGCTCGAAGGCGTACATCTTCGTTTGCACAACGAGGTGGCCGACCCGCAACAGAACCGTATGCCCCCCGATTCGAGTCGATCCACCTTGCGGCTTTAGGGAACCTCCCATAGCATCTCAGGGTCTAATCTAACGCAACGAGTGGCTGCCCTTGGGGCTTGTTCCTTGAAGCCGCTCCCCTCCTTTCATCCCCCCGGAAGAACTTCACACCATGATCGACTTCGCCCAACCCTTGCTCAGCGGTCTCGTCGCACGCCTCCAGCCCCTCTCGCTCGCCGCGCTCGTCGCCGGGCTGATGGGACTCGCCGCTCCGACGAGCCACGCGCAACTGATCGCGGATGGCGGTTTTGAAAACCAAGCCGTCACGCAAAGCCTCCCCTACTACCAAACGGGCCCCGCTGGTGAGCTCTGGGGCCGGCCCTGGAACAACGGCTGGACGCAGGAAGGGCTCTCCTCGTCGTGGCGCGATATCGTCCCCAGCGGAACCTGGATCGGCGGCCAGATCTGCCGCACGGAGGATTTCGCCACCGGCTGGAAGTGGGCGAAGACCGGTGTCGTTTTCGGCATCATCAAGGATCGCCAGGTGATGTCGCAGACCTTCACCGCCACGGAGAACGCGACGGGCACGCTCTCGTGGTTCGATTGCAACCGCAACTCTTGGCGCGGAGACACTTGGTTCGGGCGTCCGAATGACTACAGCGTCACCCTCACGGACTCGCTGGGGAACACACAGCTGATCGGCAATTACACCAGTCAGGTCTTCGGCGGTCTCGAGGCCAACAGCTGGAACAACGTCGGGGATGACCGCTTCCTGCTCCCGAACAAGCAGGGCTGGTTCAGCCGCAGCGGCGCGAGCTTCACGCTGATGGCTGGCATGACCTACACGCTGAGCTTCCAGAGCCTCAGCCCCTACATCACCGACAGTAACGGCAACATCACCGGCGTCGATGATCGCACCACGCTGCTCGACGACATCTCGATCAGCACGACCACCATCAGCGCGCTGCCCTACTGCTTTGGCGACGGTACGGGCACTCCCTGCCCCTGTGGCAACCACGCCCCGGTGGGTTCCGGCACAGGCTGCCTCAACTCGCTCGGCACGGGCGGCCTGCTCACCGCCAGCGGCACGGCGAGCATCGGCGGTGATACGCTGGTGCTCACCGGCTCAGGCATGCCCGACAGCTTCGTGGTCTACATCCAGGGGACGCTGGCGAGCGGCAGCGGAGCCGGTACTGCCTTCGGTGATGGGAAGTTGTGCGTGACTGGCTCGATGATGCGCCTTGGGACGGTGCTCAACTCCGGCGGCGGATCCAGCGTTCCCAATGTTTCCAATCCGATTCCGCTGAGCCAGCGCGGCGGCGTCACGACGAGCGGGATTCGCAACTATCAGCTCTACTACCGCAACCCCGCCAGCTTCTGCACGAGCGGTACTTTCAACCTGACCAACGCCTTGAGCATCACCTGGTCCTTGTGAGCGTCACAACGAATTCTCTGGTCTGATTTTCTCGGAGCTGTCCGCTCGTCCCGGGCAGCTCCGAGCTCTTCCTTGGTCCTTGTGGAGCACAGCTCCCCGCGTAGCGAGGATCATCAGCCAATCAAGCTGAGCTGCGGGATTCTGATACGCTTCAGTGTCTATTCTGATTTGTTTTAGGGTCTATGAGGGCAACTCACCCCTTTCCAACGACATCAAGTTCACAACTCAGGATCGACAAGGAGAAGCGCATGCTCCGAATAGTTTTTTTCGTTCTGGCTGGAATGCTGGCTGCCGGTTCGGCCCAGGCCGCCGACGGTCTCGTGAAGGCCACCAGTCCCTCGGGAACCAGCTCGGCCTTCAACGCCATCGCCACGTTCAACTACGGAAATCAAAAGGCTCGGCTCGAGGCAGCCGGCCAGACGACGGTGCAGGGTGGCAATCCGGGCAACGGTTGGTGGGGAGCCGGTGACGGCTCCGGCGGCCTGCTGCGCTCTTGGGAGGTGATCTGGAACAGCAGCACCGGGAGCGTGACCTTCCATGTTTACTCCGGCAGCGACTACACGGGGCTGGCCATGACCATGTCGAGCACGCCGAGCTTCGCTCCCGGCGAGACGCTGGTCGGACTGGACATCGGCGCTCGGCTGTCGAGTGCCACGCAGGGCGTGACGCTGGGCAACGTGGAGTTCAACGGCGGCAGCGGGTTTGTCAGCGTTCCGACCGCGAATGCGAGCTACTCCGGCGACGCCTGGTTCAACAACTACCACGCCCTGATCGGCGCCCCCACCAGCTTCACGCTGCGGGGAACGGCCCAGTTCACCGCGGGCTCAGTCACGAGCGACGGCATGCGCTGGTTTGTCAACGCTCGCCAGGGCGTGGCCGGTTTCGTCCCCTACTGCTTTGGCGACAACGTAAGCATCCCCTGCCCCTGCGGGAACGATGCTGCGGTGGGTTCCGGCACCGGATGCATCAACTCGCTCGGCACGGGCGGCCTGCTCGCGGCCAGCGGCACGGCGAGCATCTCGAACGACACGCTCGTGCTCACGGGCTCTGGCATGCCCAACAGCTTCGTGGTCTACATCCAGGGCACCGTGGCCTCCGGCAGCGGCGCCGGCACGGTCTTCGGCGACGGCAAGATGTGCGTGACGGGATCGATCATGCGACTGGGCACCGTCCTCAATTCGGGCGGTGGTTCCAGCGTGCCGAACGTCGCCAATCCGATTCCCCTCAGCGTGCGCGGCAGTATCTCCAGCCCCGGCATCCGCAACTACCAGATCTACTACCGCGACCCCGTCCCCTACTGCACGGCGGGAACCTTCAATCTCACGAACGCGGTCAACGTCCCCTGGTCGCTGTGACGAACGGGGGCGGGTCCTTCGGGATCCCCGCGCCTTGACCCGACCCCGCCCCGCCGGAATCCGGCGGGGCGGTTGTGTTGGAGGGCCAAGAGGCTTTGGCAGGCACGACTCTCTGACGGCAACCGTGAGGACGCAACGGGGCCTTGCGGATCCAGGAGCATGGACGATGCTCGACCCGCACCCTGCCCGAGCACCTTTGCCCGGGATACGCGGGCGCGCACCACCATGCGGCGCCTTGCTGCAAGCTGCGCGATGGGTCGTTGCAGGGAATCGAAGCCTGTGCGCGGGAGTGCCGCGTGAAAACGGCAAGGCAGAAGAGGGGAAACAAGGGTCAAGTCCTCCTGGAAGAAGGAACGGGATCGGGAGGCGAAGGCCGCCCCCGATCTTTGGAGCCTCGGCGCGAGCTCCCGTGGTGTCCAACCAAGAAGCCAAGAGAGGCAACCCAGCGTGGGCGCCAAGACGACACGGGGGTTGCGCACGGCGCAACCCCCTCCACAACCCGCGAAAGCGCCGCGCTCAGACCTTCGCGAGCTTGCCGGTCAGGTGCGCCACCACCATGTCCCCCACCTCCGTGGTGGCATGCTCACCCGTGTTGACGCTGCGGATGCGCTTGGAACGGATCAGATCGATGATGGCGTTCTCGATGGCTTCGCCGGCCTTCTTCTCACCGAGATAGTCGCACATCATCGAGGCCGCGAGGATCGCGGCGACCGGGCAGGCCTTGTTCTGGCCGGCGTACTTGGGCGCGCTGCCGTGGATCGGCTCGAAGAGGCTGACCTTGCCCGGGTGCAGGTTGCCCGAGGCGGCGATGCCCATGCCGCCCTGCAGCATGGCGCCGAGGTCGGTGATGATGTCGCCGAAGAGGTTGGTCGTGACCGCCACATCGAACCACTCGGGGTTCTTGATCAGCCACATGCAGGCCGCGTCGATGTAGGCGTGCTCGGTCTTGATGTCCGGGTATTCGCTGGCGACCTCATGGAAGGTGCGCTGCCACAGGTCGTGCGAGCGCAGGGCATTGGCCTTGTCGATCAGCGTGACCTTCTTCTGCTTGTTGCGGGCGCGGGCGAGGTCAAAGGCGTAGCGGATGGCGCGCTCGACGCCGTGGCGGGTGTAGGTCATCACCTGCGAGGCGACCTCGATCGGGAGTCCCTTGTGGGCGAAGCCGAAGGTGCCGGTGTAGGCGCCCTCGGTATTCTCGCGCACGAAGACCATGTCGATGTCCTTGGGCCCCTTGTCCTTGATCGGGCACAGGCGCTCGTCGTAGAGGCGCACGGGGCGCAGGTTGATGTAGAGATCCAGCTCGAAGCGCAGCTTGGCGATGATGCCGTACTCGATCTTGCCCACGGGGGCGCGCGGGTCGCCGATCGCGCCGAGATACACGGCGTGGTGCTGCCGGACCTCCTCGAAGGAGGCCTGCGGGAAGATCATCTCGTCCTTTTGGCCATGGTCCAGCCAGTACTGCGTGCTGAAGGGGTACTCGGTCTTCTTGGTCGAGAAACCATAGATCGAAGCGGCCGCGTCGAGGACCTTCATGGCCTCGCGGGTCACTTCGGGGCCGATGCCGTCTCCGGCGAGGATCGCGATCTGGTACTGCTTCATCTCAACTCCTGATGGGCTGCGTGCCCTCTTGCTTGGCATGACGGAACATGCCGGGACGGTACTGGACGATGTGGCCTGCGACGGCGCTGGCGGCGACCGTCAGCGGCGAAGCGAGGTAGAGCTGGCCGGGGCCGGAGCGTCCGGCAAAATTGCGGTTGATGGCGCTGACCGTGACCTGCTCCTTGGTGTCCGAGACACCCGGGCCGCAGCCGATGCAGGCGCCGCAGCCGGGATTGATCACTTCGACGCCGGCCTTGGCAAAGACTTCGAGATAGCCCTTCGCGGCGGCGTAGTCGCGCACGGCCTCGCTGCCGTACTGGATGTACATCTTCACGCCGGGCGCCACCGTGCGACCGGCCTCGAGGGCCTCACGCAGCACGAGCGCGTAGAGATCGAAGTCGTGCTCCTTGCCGGCGGTGCAGGAGCCGCCGTAGGCGATGTCGATCTTCACCGCAGCGAGGTCGGCGATGTTGCGGCCGTAGGTCGGGTCACCGGGCTCGGCGACCATGGCTTCGATCTTCGCGAGATCGATTGCGTAGCGTCCGCCGTCGTAGATCGCTTCCTTGTCGGGAGCGACGAAACGGGCGCGCAGGGCCTCGCGCGTGACACCGGGACGGCGCGCGGCGAGCCACTCGAGCGTCAGCTCGTCAGCCTCGCAGACGCCGCTCTTGGCGCTGCACTCGGTCGCCATGTTGCACAGCGTGGCGCGCTCGTCCATCGAGAGGCTCTTGAGGCCCGGCCCGCCGAACTCCATCACGCGGTCGAGTGTGTGCTCGGGCACGGCGTGCACTTTCAGGATGTGCAGGATCAGGTCCTTGGCCGTGACGCCCGGACGCAGTTCGCCGACCAGATCGAAGCGGATCGACTCCGGGACGATCACGAAGGTGAAGCCCGAATGGACGAGCCCCGCGTACTCGGTCGCACCCACGCCGTAAGTCAACGCGTTGTTGCCCCCGCCCATGCAGGTGTGGCTGTCGGTGGCCTGAATGAAATCGCCCGGGTCGACGAACTGCTCGCGCGCCACCTGGTGGCAGATGCCGGGCGAGATGCCGTTGCGCGCGGAGTAGTCGCGCACGCCGGTGTGGCGCTGGAACTCGTTCTGCAGGTTGCGTAGGGTCTGGATCTGCGGAGCGAAGGGCGCCATTCGCTTGACGCCGTCGGCGTAGAGCAGGTGATCCTCGAAGACGGCGAACTTCGCCGGGTTGTGCAGCTTGTAGTTCGCGCCGTACTCCTGCTGCAGGAAGTAGTGCACCTGCGCGGTGGTGAACTCGTGGCTGTAGCCGCCGTCGACCTTGACGAGGCAGATGTCCCCGGGCTTGACGCAGTTGGAGGCACTTCCGTTGACGAGCTTCGCTGCCAGGATCCTCTCGGCGATGCTCATGGGGCGCCGCGGCGTGAGCGGTGCCGACACCTTGACCTTTCCGGCCTTGTAGGCCGCCGAGAACGGGAACAGGCCGCCCGCCTCGAGGATCGCGCGCGTGACCTCGTCGTAGCGGCCGGTGAACTCGGCGAGCGGGATCTCCTCGCCGCGCTGGAGGCGCTCGAGCTGCTCGTAGGTCCCCATCAGCTGGCCGAGGTTGATGTTGTTGCGCTCGTGGATCGGCGCGAAGCTGGCGGCGATCACGAGATGCACGCCCGACCAGCGCTCGCACTGCGGGGCCGTCTCGCGCGAGGAACCCGTGCCCTTGCGCTGGCCGCTGACGATCACTTCAAAGCCGCCATCCATCAGCGCGCGCGTGCCGAACACACGCGAGCCGTCCTTGGGACCGCCCTTGTGCACAAGTCCAGCGTAGGCATCGAGGGCGATGTCCTCCGGCTTGTGACGGAAGCACACCCAGGCCGGCGTCATCGCGTCGGTGTTGATGTCGTCGAGCAGCGAGGAGGGATCCACCTCGGCCATGCGCAGGTTGCGGCCGCCCGAGAGCTGCGCCTCGATGGTCGAGTAGTCCTTGGTGAGGAACAACACGCGCTTGCCCGGATTGAGGCGCACGACGCGCGAGCCGTCCGGCTTGGTGTGGATCAGCGGATTCATCGCCAGCCTGCGCTCAGCGCTGTGTGTTCTCGATCAGCACGGCGATGCCCTGTCCGCCGCCGATGCAGGCCGATGCGACGCCGTAGCGCTTCTTCGAAGCGCGCAGCTCGTGCATCAGGGTCAGGACCAGACGCGTGCCCGAGGCACCCAGGGGGTGACCCAGCGAGATCGCGCCGCCGTTGACGTTGCAGCGCGTGCGGTCGAGGCCCAGTTCCTTCTCGCAGCCCAGATACTGGGCCGAGAAGGCCTCGTTGATCTCAACGAGATCGATCTGATCGAGCTTGAGGCCCGCCTTTTCGCAGACCTTGCGGATCGCCGGCACGGGGCCGATGCCCATCTCGGTGGGATCGACGCCAACGTAGGCCCAGCCGCGCACGTGCGCGTAGACATCCAGACCTCCCGACTTGGCCTGCTCGGCGGTGGTCAGCACGACCGAGGCCGCCCCGTCGACGATGCCGGAAGCGTTGCCTGCGGTGACCGTGCCATCCTTGCCGAAGGCCGCGCGCAGCTTGGCGAGACCTTCCAGCGTCGTGTCGGGCTTGATGTGGTCATCGGTGGACACCACCTCGTCGCCCTTGCGGCCCTTGACCGTGACCGGAACGATTTCCGCGGCGAAACGGCCGCTCTGCACGGCCTTGGCACCGAGTTGGTGACTGCGCAGCGCGTACTCATCCTGCGCTTCGCGGCTGATGCCCAGACGCTTGGCGACCTTCTCGGCCGTCTGCGCCATGTAGAGTCCGCCGACCGGGTCCATCAGCGAGGCGAACAGCGAGTCGAGGATGGTCTGGTTCTGGCCGAAGCCGACGCCCGAGCGCATGCCGTAGATCACATGCGGAGCCTGGCTCATGTTCTCCATGCCGCCCGCCAGCACGCAGCGCGCCTCGCCCAACGCGATCAGCTGCGCACCCGAGACGATCGACTGCAGGCCCGAGCCGCACAGGCGGTTGACGGTCAGTGCCGGGACGTGCTGCGGAATACCCGCCTTGAGGCCGACGTGGCGCGCGCCGTAGAGCGCGTCGACCGAGGTCTGCAGCGCGTTGCCGATGATCACGTGCTCGATCAGCTCCGGAGCGACTCTGGAGCGCTCCAGCGCGGCCTTCGACGCGATCGCGGCGAGCTCGATCGCCGAGAGGTCCTTGAATTTGCCGTAGCCGGGCGTGCCGACGTATTCGGCCATGGGAGTGCGGGCGCCGCCGACGAGGACGATGTCTTGGGTCATGGTTGCAGGATCAGCTCTCGGTTTTTTCGGAAGGTTATCGGATCGATCGCTAGCGGCCGGTGAACTTGGCAGGACGCTTCTCGAGGAAGGCGCCCATGCCCTCCTTCATGTCCGCGGTGGTCGAGGCCAGTCCGAACATGTCGGACTCGATGATCTCGCCCTCGGTCTGGCTCATGTTCATGCCGCGCCGGATGGTCTCCAGCGCCAGGCGCACCGCGACGGGACCGCGCGAGAGGATCGTCTGCGCCAGCTTGTGGGTTCCTTCCCGCAACTGCTCGGCGTCGAAGATCCGGTTGACGACTCCGACTCGATGCGCCTCCTCGGCGCCGAACATGTCACCGCTGAGCACCCACTCGCGCGCCACGCCGGGGCCGGCGATGCGCGCGAGGCGCTGCGTGCCGCCGTAACCGGGAATGATGCCGAGGCTGACTTCAGGCAGGCCCACGCGCGCCGCCTTGGAGGCCGTGCGCAGCGTGCAGGCCAGCGCCAGTTCCAGGCCGCCGCCGAGCGCAAAACCATTGATCATCGCGATCGAAGGCTTGGTGGCGTTCTCAAGCACGCTGAAAACCGTCTGGCCGAAGAAGGCCAGCTGCTTGGCGTCCATGGCCGACTGCATGGCGTGCAGTTCGCCAATGTCGGCGCCGGCGATGAAAGCCTGCTTCTCGGCGGGCTTGCCCTCGATCGGGGCGCCGGTGACGAGCATCAGGCGCACGCTGGCATCGGCGTCAAGCGCCAGAAAGGCGTGCTTCAGCTCGGTCAGCGTGGCGTGGTTGAGCGCGTTCATCACCTTGGGACGGTTGACCGTCACCGTGGCGACGCCGGCTTCGCACTGAACGAGGATGTTGGCGTAGTTCATCGCTGAGTTTTCCTGAGTGCTCACGAAAGCTTGGGCGCCACGTGGATCACGCGCGCCTTCTGGATCGTCTGGGGGCTGCGCGGGCGGTCGCCGGGCATGGTCGGCGTCGTGGCAAGCTTCTCGAGCACCTCGTCGCCGCGCACCAGCTTACCGAAGCCTGAGTACTGCCCGTCGAGGTGCGGGGAGCGCGCGTGCATGACGAAGAACTGGCAGGAAGCCGAGTTGGGATCCGAGCTGCGCGCCATCGAGAGCACGCCGCGCTCGTGCGGACGGCTGTTGAATTCGGCCCTGAGCCGGCGGGGACCGCCGCCGGTTCCCGTTCCGACCGGGCAGCCGCCCTGAATCATGAAGCCGCGGATCACGCGGTGGAAGGTCTTGCCATCGTAGAAGCCCGTGTGAGCCAGATCGAGAAAGTTGCGCACGTGCTCGGGTGCCACATCGGGCCACATCTCGAACTCCATCGCACCCGCATTGGTCTCCAGCACGACACGGTAGCCCGTGAGTTCGGCTTGGGGCATGTGGATGAAATCAATTTCTTCCTTGTCGGTCTTCATATTCAGGATTTCGTCTACTTGGACTGGGGAGAGCGGATCACGATCGCGCGCACGATGCGCTGCGGATCCTTGGGACGCACGGTACCGTCGGGGTTGGTGAAGCCGGGTGCGTTGGCGATGGCATCCAGCGTGGGCATGCCATCGATCAGCTTGCCGAACACCGAGTACTTGCCGTCGAGCGCAGGGCTGACACCCGTCATGATGAAGAACTGCGAGCTCGCCGAGTCCTTGTCCGGTCCGCGCGCCATCGAGAGGATGCCGCGTTCGTGCTTGCGGCCGCTGAACTCCGCCTTGAGGTTGCCGCGCGGGCTCGAGCCCATGCCCCAGCTGTTCTTGTTGTCGCCGCGCGTGTTGGGGCAGCCGCCCTGGATCATGAAGGTCGGCGAAACGCGGTGGAACTGCAGATCGTCGTAGAACTTCGTGTACGACAGATCAAGGAAGTTGCGCACATGGCCCGGCGCGCTATCGGGAAAGAACTCGACGCGCATCGATCCGCGGTTGGTGACCAGCAAGACCTGCCAGCCCGCGAGTTCCGCGTCGCTCAGCTTGAGGAAGTCGAGGCCTGGGGGCGCGGCTTCCATGCAGGCCACGGTCTTTTCCGCGCCGCCCTTGTCGCCGCCCCAGCCCAGCCGGAACTCGCGCGCGTCGGTGAGCTTCGAGGCCGAGAGGATCGGCGCGAGATCCAGCTCCAGCGTCAGCTTGCTGCCGGCCGCCAGACGGACCTTGGCGTTGTCGCGCTTCTCCAGCGGCTGCCCGTTGATCGTGAAGCCCGCCGGCTCCAGCATCCAGCCCGGAATCTCGAGTGCGTTGGGCGTCTCGATGCGGATCGACACCGGATAGTCCACGCCCTTGACGAAGGGCGCGTCCGGAGCTGTCCATTGATACTTCGCTTCCGCAACCGGCTGCGAGCCGGATAACAGCGCCGCGGCGCCGAAAAGCAATGCATGGATCATGTGCGCTTGTCTCCTTCCCACTTGTAGAAGCCTTGACCGGTCTTGCGGCCGAGTTGCTTGGCCGCGACCTTCTGCTCGAGGACCTTCGGAATGATGAAGGCGCTCTCGTTGGGATGGGCCTTGACCCAGCCCTGCAGAATGAACAGCGTCGTGTCGAGGCCGACATAGTCGGTCAGCTCGATTGGCCCCATCGGATAGCCCGTGCCGAGCTTCATCGCGATGTCGATGTCCTCCGCGCTGGCATCGCCGCGCTCGAGCATCAGCAGCGCCTGGCTCATGTAGGGAACCAGCAGGCGGTTGACCACGAAGCCCGGCGTGTCCTTGCAGGCGATCGCGGTCTTGCCGCAGGCCACACCGAAGGCGCGCGCGGCCTCGAAGACGCCGGCATCGGTCTTGTCGGTGCGCACCACCTCCACGAGCTTCATCAGCTGCACGGGGTTGAAGAAGTGCAGGCCCACGAAGCGCGCGGGGCGGCCCGAAGCCTCCGCCATCGCTCCAATCGGGAAGCTCGAGGTGTTGGACGCGAAGATCGTGTCGGCCTTGCACAGCTTGCCGAGCTCGGCGAACAGCGCCTTCTTGATGTCGAGGTTCTCGACGATCGCCTCGACGACGAGGTCGCAGTCGGCCAGCGCCTGCTTGTCGAGGCTGCCGCTGATACGCGCGCGCACGCCCGCTGCATCGAAGCTGCCGCCCTTCTCCTTGGCCTTCTCGGCGAGCTTCGCCAGCGACTTGTCGATGCGCGCGAGGCCCGCGTCGAGCGCCTTCTGCTCCGCTTCGTAGACCACCACCGTGCAGCCGCCCTGCGCGGCGACCTGCGCGATGCCGTGGCCCATCAGGCCACAACCGACCACTCCGACCTTCTGGATCTTCATGTGCTTGCTTTCGAAAAGGGGTTGCTGACTGTGATCACTGTCAGGGGCGCGAGCGGTGAAAAGCCACCGCCAGCCCCTGGCCGCCGCTGATGCACAGCGTGGCGAGTCCGTTGGATGCGTTGCGCCGCTTCAGCTCCGCGAGCAGCGTCACGACAATGCGCGCGCCCGTGCAGCCGATGGGGTGTCCCAGCGCGATCGAGCCGCCATTGACATTGAGGCGCTCGGGATCGATTGCGAGCTCGCGATCGCAGGCGATCACCTGCGCGGCGAAGGCCTCGTTGAGCTCGACGAGGTCGTAGTCCTGAATCGCGAGGCCGTTTTGCGACTTGAGCTTGGCGAAGGCGGGCACGGGACCGATGCCCATGATCTTCGGATCGACGCCGGCCTGCGCGCTCATCCCCAGCCAGGCCAAGGGCTCCAAACCCAGAGCCTGCGCTTTGGCTTCTGACATCATCAGCAGCGCGGCTGCGCCATCCGTGATGCCCGAAGAGTTGCCCGCCGTCACCGTGCCGCGCTTGGGATCGAAGACCGGCGGGAGCTTCGCGAGGCTCTCCATGGTCGTGTCGGCGCGGGCGTGCTCGTCGGTGGCGAAGGCAACCGTACCCTTCTTCGTCACCAGCTCGATCGGCGCAAGCTCATCGGCAAAGCGCCCCGCCGCTTGCGCGGCCGCGGCCTTATGCTGGCTCGCGAGCGCGAAGCGATCCTGCTCGGCGCGGCTGATGCCCAGATCCTGCGCCAGCTTCTCGGCCGTCTCGCCCATGCGCATGCCGGCCAGTGGGCAGTCAAATCCGTCCTTGTACATCGCATCGACGACTTCGAAGGAACCGAGCCGATATCCGGTCCGGTACCGGGGCAGGTAGAACGGCAGCCCGCTCATGCTCTCCGTGCCGCCCGCGACCACGATGTCCGCTGTTCCGTTGCGGATCGAGTCGGCCGCCAGCAGGATCGACTTGAGGCCGGAGCCACAGGCCAGGTTGGCCGTCCACGCGTTGGCGCTCTGGGGAATGCCGGCGCGCACGCTGATCTGACGGGCCACATTGGGACCCGAGCCCGCCTGACGGCCGCAGCCGAAGATCAGTTCGCCGACCTGAGCCGGGTCGAGCTGCGCCTGCGCCAGCAGCGCGCGCACCACCGCTTGGCCCAGATCGGCGGCCGTTTGGTCGGCCAGCGTGCCGAGATACTTCCCGATTGGCGTCCGCAGCGCGTGCGTGATGACGATCGGAGAGGCTCCGGTGGGGGCGGGTGCGCGGCGGATGGTCATGGGTTGCCCCTCCCCCGCGGAAAGCGGCCGCAGGAGATGAGTTTTGGGCCAGCAGGATAGGTAGACGGGCAGATCGGCGCAAGCAGAAGGCGGCTTCCCACGGCCGAACCTCCGTGGGCGCCCACGGCCCCGCCGCCCCAGCACCCGCGGTCCCCTGGAAGCGCACGCAAAGGGCTCTCTGCGGCAGCCGGTTGCGGTCGCAATCGGCCGCGCAGCCAGCCCCCCCTTGCCCTCGGCGAAAAAGCCCCGGTCCGGCGATTCCCTGCCGGGCTCGTGCATGCCCGACAGCGCCGGCGCGGCAGCTTCCGGGGGCCGGCCGCGCCCGCCGAGTCGAGTTCGATCCCCTCCGGCACTCGCTTGGAGCAGTGGGCACGGCCCGCTCCCAATCGATCCTAGAGGAAGGAAGCACCTTGGGATATCGCCACGAAAGGGAGCTTGTCACTGGCAGAAAAGGGCCGGGAGTGGGAGCATGCTTCCTGTGCTGACTTGGTTTGCTTCTCAAGTTCCCAAACGGAAACAGCCATGCACCAAAAGCTCCTCCCTATCCCATTCTGCGCCGTTCTGGCGACCTTCATCGCTCCTGCCGCAACTTCGACAGTCGTCCCTCAAGCCGGACCGCCAACGACTGGGAACGCATGCGAGTGCGTTGCGGACTCTCAAGAACACAATTGGAACTGCGCTGATCAGGCTTACGCACACGTAGATATCGAAGCTCTCGCCCATGGCACCTGCAGCTCCCTTTGGGACTTGTGCCTGGATGCCGATCCCTGCCGCTGGAAGTTTACGATCGAGTACAAGTCGACGAACCCAAACGCGCATCTCAGGGTCTGGCGGAATCCCGGGACCACGCCAGAAAGCAATCAGCCTCTCTGCCGAGCTCTGGGCTATCTGGAAATCGGTCCGCTTTACCAGACACTCGATTGCGACCAAGGCTCTGTGGTCACCCTGACCAGCGGTGACAACGTCTGTGTGGAAGCCATGTTTGCCTGCTGGCCTTGCCCTGCGTCCAACGACTGAGCGGATGAGGAACACAGCATGAAACTCCACGTCGCGCTGCTCCTGATGATCTCTGCCGGCGCTATCGGTTATGGGATCGCTCGCGCATCCCACGAACCCCCGTCCCACGAGCCCCCGTCCCACGAACCCTCCACAACGCCGACGCCTCAGGCGCAGGACCATCCCACTCCGCCGTTGGAGCGCCCCGAGGAAACAGCTTCCGTGCGGGAAGCGCTGCCCGCACCTCCTGCCGTGGAAGCTCCCGCTGCGCCTCCTCCGCAGAGGCCATACGAACCCAAGGTCCCCGCCGACAATTTTTTCGGCGGTGGCCATCCGCTTCCAGCGGTCGGCGAGTTTCTGAATAGCTCCCGGTACAACCCCGAGGGACTCCGACTCTCCCGTCCCCATCGCGAAGAACTGAAGCAGATCATCGAGAAGGCAACCAACGAGTACCTCGCGCTGCAATCGGATCTCTGGGAGCAAGGTGGTGCGCATGCCAAGGCCGTCATCAGGGCCGGCGGCGGCGTGCCGGTCCAACCGGGCGTGGCTTCCAGTCCGCCCGAGAAGGGGATGCGCTCGACCTCGATTTGGGAAAACGGAGTCGGTAGGGTTCTCTACTGGCGCACTCAGGATGTCCCCGAACTCGCGGCGCTCCAAAAGGAAAGCGAACTCGTCCTCCAGCAGGCGAAAGCACAGATCGCCGAGTTCATCGCCACCCACGGCATCCCGCGCTGACACCACCCACGGGCGAGCACCGTCCGCGGCTCAACCCCGCGGACGGTCCTTGCCCTCCGGGGTGAGTCCGGCCCGCTCCACGGCCGGTGCTCCGAGTTCTGGGTGCGGATCTCCCTTGCTTGCGGCGGGGGGCCGCCGCCGGGCGGGAGGCACCCCCTACTTTCTCTGCCGCTTCATGCGATACTGAGGGCCTCCGCCCTTCCATCCGCGCGAAAGGGTGTCTAGAGATCCCCCCCATGAGCGAAACCGCAAGTTCAGGCTCCCCCGCCGCCCTCCGTCTGGCCTCAGGCCCCGCGGAGCCGCACCTTGCCCGGTTGGCCGAGTTCCTCGGCGACGAATCGCCGGTGGTGTGGCGCGAGATCCGGCGCCAGTTCCGAGCGGCCGGCAAGTCCGCCCGGCCCGTGTTGCGCCAGGCGAGCTTCAGTCCCGAGCCGCGAGCTCGAATGCGCGCCCGCCACCTGCTCGCGGAGCAGGATCGGCAGCGGGCTTGGCGCCGGCTGGTCCGCTACTGCACGCGCTCGACGCTCGAACTCGAACCGGCCCTGTTCCTGCTCTCCGGGTGGATGGACCCCGATTTCGATGCACTCCGCGCCCGCAATGAACTCGACCGGCTGGGGGCGCGCGTCTCGGTCCAGATCGAGGCGCGCACCGATGATTTGCGCCGCGCGGGCTCGCTGTGCGATGTGCTTGGGCGCGAGGAAGGCTACGGCGGGAGCATCGGCGACTTCGACCAGCCCGAAAACGTGCTACTGCACCGCGCGCTGCAGAAAAAGGGCGGCATGCCGCTGACCCTGTGCGCGCTCTACCGTTTCGTAGCCAAGCGGGCGGGCGTCAGCATCGCGGTGCTGCCGATCCCCGGTCACGTGATGCTGCGCGTGCCGATCAACGGGCGCACCCTGATCTGCGACGCCTACGACCGCGGTCGGCTGCGCTCGGAGCGCGAGTGCAAGGCCCAATTGAGCCGTGCTGGACTCAAGCCGCAGAGCGTCTGGTTTCAGGAGGCTTCCGACCGCACACTGCTGCGCCGCCAGATGCTGAACCTGAGCCGCGCGCTCGAGGGCGCGGGCCGCCACGCCGAGTCCCGGCAGGCCCGCTATCTGGTGGATCTGCTCGACCGCTCCTTCACCCGACGCTGAAAGACACTCCATGACCGGTTCCGAAGGCGAAGGCGCGTTGGTTCCCCTGCGCGAGGGGCTCGCCCCGCTGTTTCCGCTGACCCATTTCTTCCTCTACCCCGGCTCGCTCGTGCCGCTGCACATCTTCGAGCCGCGCTACCGCCAATTGGTCACCGATCTGCTCGACGGCAGCGGGCGGCTGGTCATGGGCACGGTGCCCGACGAGCATCGGCTCGAATTGCCCGACTCTCCGCCGATCTACCCCGTCGCCGGCCTGGGCGAGATCGCACGCCACGAGAAGCTGCCCGACGGGCGCTTCCTGATCTGGGTTTTCGGTCTGGCGCGCGTGCGGGTGCGCGAGGTCGAGAGCGAGCAACCCTATCGCCGCGTGGGTTTCCTGCCGCTGCAGGAGATCCCGGTGCTGCACTGGCGCCGGCCGGAGCTGCAGCAGCAGCTCGAAACCGCCGTCAAGGAGCGCTGCAAGGACATCCCCGAGCTGCCCGAGGAACTGGCGATCACCTGCCTCACCGACATCCTGACCCAGCGTCTGCAGCTCTCGAGCGCGGACACGATGCGGCTCTACGCCGAACCGGACGTGGAAAAGCGCGCGCTCGCCGCGCTGGAGCTGCACGCCAAACTCGGAACCTGAATCCCAAACCTCATACCGCCAACCATGAAGAACAATCTGCAACGGCAATGGAGGCGCGAAGTGCGCACTCCCCACTCGGAGCGCTACACGGTCACGCTCGGCGACAAGCCGCTGGCTTTCGTCGACGTGCACCTGTTCGCGGACGGGACGCTGGAGGGCACGCTAATCCTGCTCGAGGACTCGGGCGTGAGCGAAAAGGACGTCTCGGTGCTGCTGCGCGAACTCGAGGAGAACTACTTGCCGGGCGTGACGCTGGGTGAGGGCACGTTGGTCTACGCCGTGGTCAGCGGACGACTGCTGGGCAGCTACGAGTCGATGCCCACCGGCTACGCGGCGATGGAATAGCGCGCGCCTGCGCGCCCCCGTCGGCGACTTCGGCTACTGCTGCTCACTCCAGCATCGCGATCACCGGCGCGTGGTCGCTGGGTTTTTCACCCTCGCGCGCCGAGAGGTCGATCTCGACCTTGGCGCAGGCTTTGAGCGCCGGCTCGCTCATCAGCAGATGATCGATGCGCAGGCCTTGGCCGCGTCGGAAGCCGTTGGTGCGAAAATCCCACCAGGTGTAGTGCCCGCCATCCTTGTGAAACTTGCGGAAGGCGTCGTGAAAGCCCAGTGAGGTGACCTCCTCCAGCGCGTGGCGCTCGGGCGTCGAGCACAGGATCTTCTCGTGCCAGGCCTGCGGATCGTGCACATCGCGGTCGTCGAAGGTGATGTTGAAATCGCCGGCGAGCACGATCTTCTCGCGAAAATCGTAGTGCTTGGCGATCCAGCCGCGCAGTTCCGAGAGAAATGCCAGCTTGTCGAAGTAGCGCGGCGCACCGACTTCCTGACCGTTGATCACGTAGACATTGATCAGCAGCAGGTCCTCCACCGTGGCCGCGATCACCCGCCGCTCCTCGTCGGGGCTGTCCCCGCCCTGAATTCCGCGCCGCACGTCCTCGATGCGTTTGCGGGCGAGGATTGCGACGCCATTGTAGGTCTTCTGCCCGAAGTGGACGCATTGGTAGCCGGCGTCCTGGATCGGCTCCCAGGGAAAGGCCTCATCAAGGCACTTGGTCTCCTGCAGCAGGACGACCTCGGGCTTGCGCCGCTCCAGCCAGTCCAGAAGACGGGGCAGGCGGGCGCGGACGGAATTGACGTTCCAGGTGGCGACTTGCATGTGGGATTGGCTCTTGCGGCGTACAGCCCGTATCCTAGACGGATCCAAGTACCAAGAGTGGGTGCACCCTTTCGGCACCCCGCACCGACAGCAAGGAAAACGTTGAAGAAGTCTTTCTCCCGCCGCCGAGGTGGCGGCCGCTCGGGTGGCAAGAGCCATCCGGGCCCCCGATCCGGTTCCGGCGGCGCCAGCAGCTCGAGCGCGGCCCCGCTGCAGCCGACGGCAGAACCCCCCGATATCCAGAGCTTCCGGGAGTGGAAGCTCGAGCCCATGGTCCTCGGCGCCATCGAGGCGCTGGGCATCCAGACCCCCACCCCGATCCAGCGTCTGGCCATCGGTCCGGTGCTCGAGGGCCGCGATGTGATCGCCAAGGCCGAAACCGGGACCGGCAAGACGCTGGCCTTCGGCGCGCCGATGATCTCCAAGGTCGACCCCACCCGAGCCTCGGTGCTCGGGCTGGTGCTGACGCCGACGCGCGAGCTTGCCGAACAGGTCGCCAACGTGCTGCGCTCGATTGGCGAGCCGCGCGGACTCAAGATCGCGCTGGTGGTCGGCGGCGAGCCGATGGACGGCCAGGTGCGCGCGCTCCAGGCCGGTGCCCAGGTCGTCGTCGGAACTCCCGGCCGCGTGCTCGATCTGTACCGCCAGAAGTTCCTCAACTTCCCGTGGACTGAGTTCGCGGTGCTCGACGAGGCCGACGAGATGCTCGAGATCGGGTTTCTCGACGATGTCGAGAAGATCCTCTCCTTCATCCCCGAGGAGCGGCAGACGCTCCTGTTTTCGGCCACCTTCCCGCCGGCATTGCTGGCGCTGGCGCGCAAGCACACGCGCAATCCCATCGAGGTCGCGACCGCCAGCGGCGTCAAGACCGTCGACAATATCCAGCAGAGCTTCATCCACGTCGAAGAGCGCGACAAGCCGCTGGCACTGATCCGGCTGATCGAGCAGACCGACCCCAAGGATGTGATGCTGGTGTTCTGCGATCGGCGCGAAGACGTCGACCAGCTGATGCGCCGCCTGGAACGCCTGCCCGTGCCGATCAAGGCGCTGCACGGCGGCTACGATCAGGCTGCGCGCTTCCGCGTGATGAGCGCCTTCCGCACCGGCGAGGTCAAGGCGCTCGTCGCCACGGACGTGGCCTCGCGCGGATTGGACGTGAAGCACGTCACGCACGTCATCAATTACGACGTGCCGCGCGACATCACCGACTACACCCACCGCATCGGCCGCACGGGCCGTGCGGGACGTCAGGGCAAGGCCGTGACCTTCGTCTCGCACGAGGATCAGCGCCGCTGGAGGCCGCTGATCCAGGCCGCGACCTGGACGATCGCCGAAGAGCCGCAGCCAAGTCCGACCCATGCCCGCCGCGCTCCCCCGCGGCGCGAGCGCGAAGAAGCAGCGGCACCTCACCGCGAAGCGGCACCTCACCGCGAAGCGGCACCCCACCGCGAAGCGGCACCCCACCGCGAAGAGCCGCGGCGCGAAGCTCTCCGCCGCGAAGCGGCACCGCGCCGGGAAGCTCGGCGGCGTGAGCAGGCCCACCGCGAAGCGGCACCTCACCGCGAAGCGGCACCTCATCGCGAAGCTCCGCGGCATGACGAAGCTCTCCGCCGCGAAGAGGCGCTTCGCGAGGCTCCGCGGCGCGAGGCTCGTCCCCAACCCAAGACGCTGCCCCGTGCTGAGGATTTTGTCCCGGTGCGCCCGCGCCAACCTCGCCGCGAGCGCGATTCGTAGGATCCATTGCCACACTCCCATGGGCGGTTCGAATCCCTACACCAAGCATGCGGCGCCCCCGCCGCCGACCAAGTCCTACAAGCTGACCATCCTCCCCGCCGGGGTGACGATCGAAGTCGATCCGGCGCGCGTTCCCTATTCGCGCACTGGACAGAAGGGCTCGATCCTCGAGATCGCTCTGGGCCATGAGGTCGAGATCGACCACGCCTGCGGCGGCGTGTGTGCCTGCTCCACCTGCCATGTGATCGTCAAGCAGGGTCTGCAAAGCTGCCCTGGCGCAAGCGAGGACGAGGAGGACCAGATCGACAACGCCCGCGGCGTCACGCGCCAGTCAAGGCTGGCCTGCCAGTGCGTGCCCGACGGCTCGAGCGATGTGGTGGTCGAGATCCCCAGCTGGAACCGCAACCTCGTGCGGGAGGGCGCCCACTGATGGAAGTGCGCCTCGCCAATCCGCGCGGGTTCTGCGCGGGCGTGGACCGGGCGATCACGATCGTCGAGCGCGCGCTGGAAATCCACGGAGCGCCGGTGTTCGTGCTGCACGAGATCGTGCACAACACGCACGTCGTCTCCGATCTCTCCCGCCGCGGCGTCAAGTTCGTCGACAGCCTGGAAAAGGTGCCGAGTGGCTCCGTGACGATCTTCAGTGCGCACGGCGTCAGCGACGAGGTCGTGAACACGGCCAAGCTGCGCGGTCTGCGGGTGATCGACGCAACCTGCCCGCTGGTTACGAAGGTGCACGTGCAGGCGCAGCAGTACCGCCGTAAGGGCAACCATGTGATCCTGATCGGCCATCCGGGGCATCCCGAGGTCGAGGGCACGCGCGGACGCATCGAAGGACCCGTGACCGTGCTCTCGACCGTCGAGGAGGTCGAGGCACTGGTGGTCGAGAACCCCGAGGCGCTGGCCTACGTGACGCAGACCACGCTGTCGATCGACGATACCCGCGAGGTGATCGACGCGCTGGTGCGGCGCTTTCCCGCGATCAAGGGCCCGGAACTGAAGGACATTTGCTACGCGACCCAGAACCGCCAGAACGCCGTCAAGCAGCTCGCCGAAGAGCGCATCGACGTGCTGCTGGTGATCGGCTCCAAGAACTCCTCCAACTCGAATCGGCTGGCGGAGCTCGGCACGCGCAAGGGTGTCCAGAGCCACTTGATCGACGATGCACGGGAGATCCAGCCCGCCTGGCTGGTCGGAGCGAAGCGCATCGGCGTGACGGCGGGCGCGAGCGCTCCGGAGGGGCTCGTGCAGGAAGTGATCGAGCGGCTGCGCACGCTGGGCGTCGATTCCGTGCAGGAAATGCCCGGTGAAGACGAAGGCGTCGAGTTCAAGCTGCCCGAGGAGTTGCAGGCCGGAGCCTGAGCGCGGATTCAGCGCCGAGCCGCCGCCGCATAGGCCAGATTCTCGAAGACGAGCGGCCCGCCGCGGCAGAAGGGCTGCACGCGCGCCTCCAGCGCCTGTGCGAAGCGCTCGCGAGCCTGCGGCCGGTGTTCGAGGTGCGCGCGCAGCTGGCTGGCGAGCTCCATGTGAAACTGCACGAAGGCCTGCGCGGAGGGAAAGACCATGCGCACCTCGAAGCGTTCGACGTGAATCGCCTCGAAACCCGCCGCGGCGAGCGCCTCGGTCAACTCGCCGGCGCGCCCCATGCGCAGCGGACCGGGAGTCCCCGGTGCAGGCCGCTCGAGACCGAGCTCTTCCTCGGCCACCTGACCCGGCAGCGCGATGAAGGGTACGTCGCGCCCCGTGCCCCACACGCTCGTCGCCAGCCATGCACCGGGCTTGAGCACGCGGTGCACTTCCCGAAGACCCAGCACCGGATCGTGGAGCAGCATCGGCCCCCAGCGGAACGTCGCGGCATCGAAGGACTGATCGGCGAGCGCCAGAGCCTCAACCTCCATCGCCGAACAGCGCAGATTGGAGAGCCCGGCCGCCGCGGCGCGCTGCTCTGCGTGGTGCAGCATGCTCTCGACCAGATCGACGGCCACCACCCGGCCATCCGGGCCGATGCGTTGCGCCACGCGCAGGGCCGGCTCGCCCAGTCCCGTGGAGAGATCCAGCACGCGCATGCCAGGCTGCAGCCGCGCGAGTTCCACGAGGCGCTGAGACAGCGCGCCCGCTCCGGCCTCGAAGATCGGCCAGTGTCGACGCCAGGCGTGCGCGGACTCGTTCCAGGCCGCCCTCATCCGGGTGAGGTATTCGGCTCGCGACTGTCCGGCCTGGCTCATGGGATGCGCGCGCAGCATAGCGCGAACGCTAGAATCCCGCCCATGATCGATTGGAAGCTGAACGGTGATGTCGGCCTGCTGCGCATGGCGCACGGCAAGGCCAATGTGCTCGACGTGGAGTTCTGCCGGGCGCTGGCGGATGCGCTCGAGACCGCCGAGAACAGTGCGGCGCGCGCGGTGGTCCTCGCCGGTCAGGGCAGCATCTTCTCTGGCGGAGTCGACCTCCATCGGCTCGTGCAGGGCGGCCCCGATTACATCAAGGTCTTCCTGCCGGCGCTCGACGCGCTGCTGGCGCGGGCCTTCACGTTCGAAAAACCGCTGATCGGCGCGATCAACGGCCATGCGATCGCGGGCGGTGCGCTGCTGGCCTTGTGCTGCGACCGGCTGGTGCTGGCGCGCGGTGGAGCGCGCATCGGCGTGCCGGAACTCAAGGTCGGCGTTCCGATTCCGGCGCTGGGAATCGAGATCCTGCGCGCGATGCTGGTCGAGCCGCATCTTTCGAGCGCGATCTACCACGGCAAGCTGTGGCAGGGCGAGGAGTGCCTCGCGGCAGGCCTCGTGCACGAAGTGGTCGAAGCCGATCGCCTCGAAGCGCGCTGCCTCGAGCTGGCGCAGGAATTTGGCGCGGTACCGACCGCCTCCTTCGCGCTGACCAAGGGCATCCTGCGCCTCCCGGCGCTCGATGCGCTGGACAAGCATGGCGCTCGCGTGCGCGAGGAGAACCTGCGCGTGTGGAGCGCGCCGGAAACGCTGCGCGCCGTCGAAGTCTACATCGCGAAGACGCTCAAGAAGGCTTAGGGACGCAGCCTGAGCCGCAGTTGCACGCTGGCCATGGGCAACAAGGGCAGGCGGGCCCGTCCGCGCTCGTAGCGCAGCGGCTTCCACTCGCCCGTGGCGGCCTCCAGTCGCTCGACGCCGAAGATGCGCTGCTCGGTGCCGATCTCCAGTTCGCCGCCTTCGCCGAGTCGCTCCCGGAAGAGGAGTTCCAGTACCCCGGGCGCCGTACCGGCGCGCACTCTCTCGAGAGCGACGCCCGAGCGCTCGCCGGTCGCGTAAGCCCCGCCGGGCCACAGTCGACCGTGCTTCAGGAACGAGAGCGTGCCCGGACGCACGCCGTCATGATTGTCGGTGGCGAGCGCGACCAGCGGACTCGACAGGTCCTCCGCGGCGAGCGCAAGCCGCACGGCGCCGGCCGGCTCCAGATACGGCATCAGGACCAGCGTTTCGACGCCCACCTTGTCATTGAGCTCCAGGCGCACCTCGCTCGGCAGCAGCGCGATGCGTCCCTGCGCCACGCGCACCAGTCCCAGGCCCAGCGCGTCGTGTACGCCGCCCACATAGCGACGCGCAGCCAGCCAGCCGCTCGCCTGCCGGTCCGCGAGCGGCACCAGCGCTTCCCCGCCCGCCAGCTCGACGCGCGCCCGATCGCTGCCCTCGCGCCAGACGAAGGCGACACGCGGGGCGGCGCCTTTCACCAGTCGCGTGACCGCCGTGTGCAGCTGAAGCTGCGGTGCATCCGCCTCAAGCACCAGTTCCTGCTCCACCGTGGCGTTGCTCGCCTCGCGCGTGATGGCGAGCACCCAGCGCACCGCGCTGTTCTCGCGCACTTCCAGCGTCGTGCGCACGCTACCCTCCATGCCGATCAGCCGATTGGAAGCGCCGCCGAGCAGTTCGATGCCTTCGGGCAGCACGCGCAGGCTGGTCAGATCGCCGCTGACGGCGTCGACCGCCAACGCCAGTCGCGAACCCATCCAGCGGCCATCCTGCTCGCGCACGGCAGGCGCTGCCTGCGGCTCGGTTCCCTCGACGATGCGGTAGAGCGCATGACCCAGCGGAGGAACGCTGGCGCGGAAGCGCCGCATTCCGGCGCCGGCCGGCGCCGTCGGAACACTCTTGCCGCTCGCATCGAGCAGGCGGGTGCCCGCCGACATCGCGCACTCGACCACGCCCGAACGCTCACGCGCCAGCAGATTGAAGACCAGCAGCGCTTGCCCGGAACCCTTCGTTTCGGCCGCTCGCGCCAGCACCAGCAGCGCTTCCCGCTGCTGCTTCTCAAGCGCTTCGCGCGTCGCGTTCGGATCGTCGAGCAGCCGGCTCAGAATGCGCAGGCCATCGAAGCTGGCGAAGCTCGACGCGCGCCAAGCGGCCTCGCGCACGATCGGCAGCCGCTCTGCCGCTGCCCGTTCGGCGTAGGAGGTCAGGGTCATCGGCGTGTAGGCGACCGCTGTCGCAGCCGGCTTGGGCTGGAAGCCGGGGTTCTCGCGCAGCGCAGCGAGTGCGGCTGAGGGCGTGCTCCACAGATAGCTCGGTCCTTCGAGCGCTTCCGTGAGTTCCTGCGATCGCCGGAGCAGCGCCTCGATGCGCGCCAGATCGGCGGGCAGCGCCACTGGCAGCAGCGCATCGCGCACGCCGCACTCCGCAGCCATGCGCGCGAGCAGCGCCAGCGCATCATTCTCATCCAGCGTTGGTCGCACCGAGGGTATCGTCACGCAGCGGATCGAACGTTCCGGCGAGTCACCCAGCGTGAGCTCCCTGGGTGCCGCATCGCCGGCCCACAGCAACGCATGCGAGCGCCCGGCGGACAGAGCAAGCTCGACGAACATCGGCTGCGCCACGGGATCGCCCAGCAGCGCGGGGTGCGCGCTGCCGGCGATGTTCACGGCTTCCACCCAGGCCTTGCCGGCCTCGAACTCCGAACGGTAGCGAACGGCATCGGGCAGCACCGGCCAGTTCAACTGCGGCTGCCAGCCAGCCAGTTCCAGTCGCCCCTCCAGAGCGGAAGCCACCAGCGCCTGATGCATGCGCGGTCGACGCTCCGCCAGCAGCTGCCAGCCCGCGCTGCCGCCGATCACGGCGCGGAGCTCGGGCAGCTTGCGCAGCGCCTGCGCCAGCAGTTCGAGCGCCTCGAGGTCGCCGCTGCGTTCCGGCGGCAGCGTCAGGCAAAGCCGCACACG
Source organism: Planctomycetota bacterium (assembly GCA_044359355.1). GTDB lineage: Bacteria > Planctomycetota > UBA1135 > UBA1135 > SYGM01. Next base: position 109,408 of record JBIKMH010000005.1, read on the forward strand.
GTCCTGCTTGCGCGCGGCATTCAGGGCCTCGAGCAGCGCCAGGCGCTCGGCCAGCCGAGCCCGAACGGCAGCCTCATCTCCGGCGAGCATGGCATCAAAGATGGCACGCCGCGCCTCGGCCTCGCCTGCGGCGTTGGCGAGCAGCCCGCCGGGCTGGCTTTGCTTCAGCCAGCGAGCGGTATCCCGATCGCTGCGCGACTGTTCCATGAACAGCCGCGCCAGAGTGGCATTGTTCGGTCCCTCGGCCACCCAGCGCAGCGACAGCGCGTGGACCTCCAGCGCCGGATTCTTCGGCAGCCGCAGGGCCTGCAGCGGAAAGTTGGCCGCCAGCGCGAGGCGGAATTGTCCGCTGCCCGCGGGCAAGAGCCGCGCCCGCAGCACCGAGCGTTTGTCGCCGGCGCCCACCAGCTCCCATTCGAGCATGCTGTCGGCAGGCAGCTCGCAACGACCCGCGAGCGCAAGCTCGTAGAAGCGCCCGCCTTCGTGCGGCGTCAGGGCGATGCGCTGTCCGTTGGCGACAAGCCGCCACGGCCCGCTCGAACCGGCGTACAGGAAGGGGATGCCGTCGCGCTCCACGCGCTGCACCGGGAGATCCTTGGGACGGGGAGCGTTGTCGGTCGCTTCACGCGCACGCAGCAGACCCAGATCGAGGGTTTGCCAGGATCCATCGACAACGGCGCCTTGCCCGGAGAGGAGCGGGGAGAGCAGGAGCAGCAGCACGAGTAGGAGAGTGGCACGCAGGCTGTTCATGGGAATTCGAGGCGGAAGTGTAGCGAATGCCACGGCAGCGATACTGCTCCCCGAGCGGGGACAGAATCGATATTGGGAAGCGTATTTTCCGCGCGAACCACGGCCGGCGCTGCCGTCCTGACGGGTCCCCGGGGCACGTGTGGCTCCCCCGGCACTGGAGCGCCCGATGCAGAGCTTCCTCCCGCCGCAATGCCCTTACCTCGTGAATTCGCGCAACGGTGCCGGAAGCGCTCGACATTCTCCAGCGGCCACAGTAAGCCTGCCTCTCGCAAGTGGCGGATTCCTCGCAAGCGGATCGATACTGGTTCTACGAGCGGGCGGTGCAAGCGCCCGCTCGGCTCGTTCCGTTCCTGCTGAGTCTGCACGGCGGGCGTCCGCGACGGCTGCGCGAGGACTTTTGCGCCCGCGCGCGGCTGTGCGATGCCTGGATCGAAGCCGTGTCCCAGGGCGAGGCCGTGGGCATCGACCGGGATCCCGAGTTGCTCGCCGGCTCGCTCCCCCATCCTCGCAAGGTTCTGTTCGCCGCCGACCTGCGCGGCGTGCATCCGCGCCATGCGCCCTGCGATCTGGTCTTCGTCGGCAACTTCTCGATTGGCGAGCTGCACTCGCGAGCGGCGCTGGTCCGCTACCTGCGGGCGGTGCGCGAGCAGACGGCGGCCGGCGGCCTGCTGGTGATCGACACCTACGGCGGTCCGAGCGCATGGCGCACGGGCAGCATGCAGCGCATGCACCTGCTGCCCGATGGACGGCGCATCCAACACGTCTGGGAGCAACGCGCCATCGATCCGCGCACGCAGCAGGTCGTGAACGCGCTGCACTTCCGTCTGGAGGATCGCGGCGAGATCGTGGCCGAGTGTTCCGAGGCCTTCGTGTACCGCTGGCGGCTGTGGAGCCTCGCCGAGCTGGCCGACGCGGCGGAGGAAAGCGGCTGGGGGACCGCGAGCGTGCATCCCGAACTCGACGCGCAGCCGGCCTGCCCCGAGAGCGAGAGCTGGGGCGAGAGCTGGGCCGCGTGCAGCGTCTGGCGCCGGACCTGAAAGTGGATGGCTGCGGCCGGTCTTTGGCCGCAGCCATCCGCCTGTCGTCGTTGCCGGGTTGATGAGCTCGCCAGAGCCCCCGGCACGCTCCTGTGATCGCTGGCGCTGGTCCGTGGAACGAAATCCGAAAAAAAGCACCCAGGGCTGGCAAGGGTCTTACTGCGCATGGCGCCCCCGCGATGCTTTTTGATACAGCGTTGCGTAGTCTTGTGAGCTGGTCCCTGCTGATTCTGATCGTCGCCATCCTGGTGCTGGCCATCTCCTTCCTGCTGCGCCGGGAAGCGGCCCTGCGCGAGCAGGCCGTGGTGCAGCAGGAGCGGGGCAAGGCCCGCGAGCAGGGCACGCATCAGGCACGGCTGCAGTACCCGGCCGTCGATCTGTCGCGCTGCATCGGCTGCGGGACCTGCGTGCGCGCCTGTCCCGAGGACGGGGTGCTGGCGCTGGTCCACGGTCAGGCGCTGGTGGTGCACGGCGCGCGCTGCGTGGGTCATGGACGCTGTGCCGCGGAGTGCCCGGTGGGCGCCATCGCCCTGACGATGGCAGAGAGCTCGACGCGGCGCGATCTGCCCGCGCTGACCGAGCAGCAGGAGTCCAAGCGCACGCGCGGCGTCTTCCTGGCAGGCGAGGTAACCGGCTACTCGCTGATCCGCACGGCGATCGCGCACGGCACCGCCGTCGCGGATGAAGTTGCGCGGCGGGTGGCCGATCTGGCTCCTGTGGCCGAGGCGGAATTTGACCTGGTGATCGTCGGAGCCGGCCCCGCGGGCCTCGCCTGCAGTCTGCAGGCGAAGTCGCGCGGACTGAAGTTCCTGACGCTGGAACAGGCCGAACTGGGCGGCACGGTGGCGAAGTACCCGCGCCGCAAGCTGGTGATGACCCAGCCCGTGGCGCTGCCCTTGTACGGCAAGCTCAAGCGCACGAGCTACTCCAAGGAAGAGCTGATGGATCTATGGAGCGGCGTGATCCAGACCCAGGGTCTGGCCATCCGCACCGGCGAGGAGCTGCGCGGCGTCAAGACGCTGCCCGAGGGGTGGCTCGAGGTGGAAACCAGCAGCGGGAGCTACCGCACGCGTGCCGTGTGCCTCGCGCTGGGACGCCGCGGCACGCCCAACCGGCTTGGAGTGCCGGGGGAGGAGCTCTCCAAGGTCTCCTACAGCCTGCTCGATGCCGAGGGCTACACCGATCGCCGCATCGTGGTGGTCGGGGGTGGGGACAGCGCCATCGAGGCGGCGTTGGGCTTGAGCGAACAGCCGGGCAACCGCGTGCTGCTCTCGTACCGCAAGCCGGCCTTTTCGCGTCTGCGGGCGCGCAACCAGGCCCGGCTCGACGCGGCGGTGCAGGCAGGAAGGATCGAGCTGTGTCTCGAGACCGAGCTGGCACGCATCGAGCCCGAGACGGTCTGTCTGCGCGTCGGCGAGCATCAGGAGCGCATCATCCCCAACGACGAGGTCTTCATCCTCGCGGGCGGCAAGCCGCCTTTTGAGCTTCTGGAACGCTGCGGCATCTCCTTCGACCCGGCGGAGCGCGACGCGCCCGCTCCGCTGGCGGAGCAGGGCACCGGGCTCTTGCGCGCGCTGATCGCCGCGCTGCTGATGGCGCTGGCGGTGCTGGGCTTCGCCGTCTGGTTCCGCGACTACTACACTTTGAGCGACTCCGCACGCTTTGATTCGCCAGCGCACGAATGGCTGCGCCCGACGGGCATGCTCGGCCTGAGTTTCGCGCTGGTCTCCTGTGCCCTGATGCTCGCCAATCTGGCCTATCTGCTGCGACGCTCGGAACGCTTCCAGTGGATCCCCGGATCGCTGCAGCACTGGATGAGCGCGCACGTGGTGACCGGGATCACCGCCTTCCTGCTGGTGCTGCCGCACGGCGGCATGGAGATCGGCAACACCGCCGGAGCCCACGCCTTCTACGGGCTGGGGATCCTCGTGTTGAGCGGGGCGATCGGTCGATACCTGTACTCGTTCGTGCCGCGCGCGGCCAATGGCCGTGAATTGGAACTCGAGGAGGTCGAGGCACGTCTGGAACGCAGCTTGAGCGAGTGGGATCGTCAGAATCCGGCCTTTGCCGAGGAGATCCGCGAGCGCGTGCACCGCCGTCTCGCGGAGCAGCGCTGGCAGGGCAGTCTGTGGAAGCGCATCCACAACCTGCTGACGGCACGCCGCACGATCTCCCGAACGCTGATCGAACTGCGCCGCCGCGCGGTCGCCGAGCGGCTCAGCGTTGATCAGACCGAGGCCCTGCTGCGGCTGACGCGCGAAGCTGAGGAGGCGGCGCTGATGACGGCCCACTTCGAGGACCTGCGCGCGGTGCTTTCGAGCTGGCGCTACATCCACCGCTGGGTGGCTTTGGGCATGGTGCTGCTCGTGATCCTGCACATCTGGTCGGCGACTCGCTACGGGAGCGTGTGGCCATGAGTCGCAGGCTGCCCACCATCCTGGCGGCGCTGGCCTCGCTGGTGCTGGTGGTCTGGTTCGTTTGGCGCGACACCGAGCGGCTTTCGCCGGGCCGCCTCAGCGCCGTCCATGCGCAGGAGCACGGGCTCGAGCAGCGCTGCGAGGCCTGCCATGGCGAGCAGCCGAACGGTATGGCGCTGGCCTGCGGGGAATGCCATGCGGCGATTCAGGCCAGTATCGCGGCCCGCACCGGTCTGCACGGGCAACTGCCCCAACCGCAGGCCTGCGGAGCCTGCCACTCCGAGCACCATGGCGAGGAATACCGGCTCGTCAGCGACGCAACCTTCGCCCGCGCCGGGATCCCCGATCGCGCGGCCTACGCGCACGAAGGACTGAATTACAAGCTCCATGGCGCTCACGAGCAGCTGACCTGCAAGCAGTGCCACCCCCATGCCGATGATCTGCTGCTCGCCAAGGGCACGCAGCGCTTCCTTGGCCAAAAGCAGGCTTGCGCGAGCTGCCACAAGGATCCGCATCGCGGCCAGTTGCCCGACTGCGCCAGCTGTCACGACCAGAGCGCGCCCTTCGCGAAGGCGGCCTTGTTCGAGCACACGGCGAGCTTCCCGCTGAGCGGCGCCCATGCCGGGCTCAGCTGCCAGCAATGCCACGAACCGGCCTCGCCGCGCGCCTTCGAGGCGTACGCCTCGGCCGCCGCCAAGCCGAGCCTGCGCGCCTGCCAGGACTGTCACCAGTCCCCGCATCGCGCGGAGTTCCTGCGCGCGCTTGCGCTCGACTGCGACGCCTGCCACAGCGCCGAGGTGCAGGGCTTCACCGCGGCCCGAGCGCGGCTGACGCCCGCGCAGCACGCGCAAACGGGCTTTGCGCTCACGGCTCCGCACGACAAGCTCGAGTGCGCGCAGTGCCACAAGAACGGGCTCGAGACCGCGCGCGCGCCGCGCAAGCCCAACGACTGCGCCGCCTGCCATGCCGATCCGCACCAGGGGCAATTCGCTGCGCAGCAGTGCGCAGACTGCCACGGCGGTCCGCACTTCCAGCCATCCTTGTTCGACGCCGAACGCCATGCTGCTGCCGGCTTTGCGCTGCGTGACGCACACTCCCGGCTCGAGTGCAAGGCCTGCCACAGGACGCTGGATGGCGTGCAGCGCTTCAAGGGTCTGGGCCGTTCCTGCGCCGAGTGCCATGAGGATGTGCACCGCGGACAGTTTCCGGGTCGTTCCTGTGCGCAGTGCCACAACGAGCAGCACTTCACCCCGGCGCTGTACACGGCTGAACAGCACGCCCAAGCGGGCTTCCCGCTGCTCGGCAGCCACGCGGCGCTCGATTGCCAGGCCTGCCACAAGGAGCGGGACGGGGTGCAGGTCTTCAAGGGCACTCCGCAGGACTGCGCGAGCTGCCACGGCGATCCGCATCAGGGACAGTTCGGCCGCAGCGCCTGTTCCGAATGCCACACCGAGCAGCACTTCGCTCCGTCGCTGTTCGATGCGGCGCGGCATGCGGCGGCAGGCTTCGCGCTGAGCGGAGCGCATGCGCGCGTCGCCTGCGCGGACTGTCACGAGAAGACCGGCCAGGGTCAGCTGTTCCGCGGCACGAAGAGCGCCTGCGCGGACTGCCACCGCGACCCGCACGCAGGGGCCTTCCCCGCTTCGAAGGGCTGCGCGGAGTGTCATCAGACCGAGAGCTTCGCCACCGCTGCCGCCGAGTTCGATCACGCGCGCTCAACGGGTTTCGCGCTGCTCGGAGCGCACTTTGCGATCCCCTGCGAGGCCTGTCACCGCCCGCTGCCCAAGCCAGATGCGCTGGGGCGCAGCACATCGCGCGCCCAAGGCGTGAACTGTCAGGATTGCCACAGCGATCCGCACGCCGGGCAGTTCGCCGATGCTCGCGGGATCACCAGCTGCGCGCAGTGCCACCGGAACGAGAGTGACTTCGCCATCACGACCTTCGATCACCAGACCATGAGCCGCTTCCCGCTCGACGTTACGCACGAGAAGCTTGCCTGCTCCGCCTGTCACCGCGAAGTCCGTTTCGCAAACGGCTTGAGTGCCGTACGCTTCAAGCCGCTGGGCACGACCTGCGGCGACTGCCACGATCCGCGCAAATGAACTTCACACCGATTGGTTTCCTGTCGATGTGCGCGCTGGTGGCACCCCTGCAAGCGCAGCAGCGCGTGCGCGTCGAGGCTCGCGTCAGTTCGCTGCTGGGTAACACGGTCTTCCTCGATGCCGGTCAGGCAGCCGGCCTGCGCGCGGAAGACACGGTCTGGTTCGAACTCGAGGGAGGAGCGCGCGCCGAGGGTCGTGTGCGCGCCGTCGCCAAGAACTCCTGCCGCGTGGAGTTGCTGCCGGGCGTGCCGCTGCCTCCGGTCGGCACGCGCGCTTGGGCCGAAGTGCCGGCGGATCGACTCAGCGCTCCCAAGGAGCCCGAGAAGTGGGACCCGGAAAAGCCGCTGCTCGCGCCGGCCTTCGGCCGCGGCGAAGCCGAGCGCGAGAGCCAAACCTCAGGTCGGCTGTACGCGCGCTGGAATGGGACCTTTGACAACAACGCCGGCAGCCGCAGCTACCACTATGGAACTTTTGGCGTCGACTCGCTGACCACGAACCCCTTCGGATCCGGGGGCGATCTGCAGATCGAGGCCGAGTGGTACACCCGCAGCGTCGACAGCGACGGCTTCCAAAGCAACGACAACGAAATCAACCTGCGGCGCCTCTCGTACCGCGTCGGCGGCGTCGAGGGCGAGCCCACGCGCCTTGAGTTCGGCCGCTTCCTGCAGCAGTCCTTTCCGGAACTCGGTCGGCTCGATGGCGTCGAATGGACGCAGCTCCTCTCGGACGGAGCGAGCATCGGCGCCAGCGCGGGCGCCATGCCGCTGCCGGTCGCGGGGCTCGAGAGCTTCGATGACTGGCAGGGCGCCCTCTACTACCGCGGCGCCTCGGGCGAGGACCAGCGCCTGCTGTGGGGCATCGCGTACCAGAACACTTGGCATCGCGGCGAACAGGACCGCAATCTGTTCCTTGGCAGCCTCGACTGGGATCCCTCGCGCGAATTCTCGCTGCGCAGCCGGATCTGGATCGATCTCTACGATTCCGCCGACACGTTCAAGGATTCGAGCTTCGAGATCAGCGAGATCTACGGATCCGCCACGTGGCGCACGAGCGACAAGGGCGGCATCAGCCTGCGCGCCAACCACCAGACCTATCCGCAGCTCCTGCGCGAGGAATACACGGTCAACGATCCGGATCTGCTGCGCGATGGCTACCGGGACCGGTTCGGCGCCTCGTGGTGGAACCAGATCAGCACGCGGACGCGAGTGCAGGCCCGTGCGGATCTGTGGCGCGATCAGGATGACAACGGACTGTCCTTCGAGGTCGGCGCGAACTGGCGGGATCTGTTGTGGAACAACGGCGATCTTTCGCTGAGCGCCTTCCACACCGACGGCAGCTACTCCTCCGGACCCGGCGCGCGGGTCGGCGTTTCGAAACACTGGGGTGCGGCCTTCGCCAACTTCGCGTACTCGTGGACCAGCTTCGACCAGAAGGGCTTCGTCGGCGAACAGGCCACGCTAGCGCACCATTCGTTGTTCGCAAGCCTCGATTGGACGCTGGCTTCCGAGTGGGATCTGGGGCTCTACGCCGAAGACCGCTTCGGCGACGAGCTGGATTCGTGGACCATGGGCCTCAGCCTGCAGTGGCGCTTCTAGGAGTCGTGATGAACCGCACCCGCACCCTTCTGCTCGCCCTGCTGCCCTCGATGGTCCTGTTCGCCTGCGCTCTGGTGGGCAACAGCCTGGGCGAGGATGTGCCCCCCCAGAAGTGGGACAAGCGGCGCGGTCCGGTGGTGCCGCACGAGAACTTCCCCAAGGACTGCTCGCTGTGCCACGAGGGCGGCAGCTGGAGCCGCATCCGCGCGGATTTCCGCTTCGATCACGAGAAGGAGGCGGGCCTCAAGCTCGAAGGTGCCCACGCCCAGGCACAGTGCCTGCGCTGCCACAACGACCGCGGTCCGGTGGAACGCTTCGCGCAGCGCGGCTGCGCGGGATGCCACGAGGACGTGCACCAGGGCACGCAGGGCAAGAGCTGCGCGGACTGCCACAACCAGACCGACTGGCAGGTGCGCGGCGCCATCGCCGAGCACAATCGCACGCGCTTCCCGCTGGTCGGAGCGCACGCCTCGGCTGACTGCGCAGCTTGCCACAAGGGCGCGCCCGTCGGACGCTTCGACCACGCCGACGTGCGCTGCGAGGCTTGCCACGAGCCGGGCCAGAACCCCAACCACCGCGTGCAGGGCTGGATCGCCGACTGTGACCGCTGCCACATCCCCACCACTTGGACCGGTGCTGGCTTCAACCACTCGACTTGGCCCCTGCAGGGCGTGCACCGCCAGATCAGTTGTGCCGAGTGCCACCAGAACAATGTCTTCGCGGGCACGGCCAACCAGTGCATCGACTGCCACCAGGATGACTATCAGGCCACCGCCACTCCCAACCACCAGACGGCGGGTTTCGGAACCGACTGCCAGAGCTGCCACTCGGCGAATGGCTGGGTTCCCGCGAACTTCAACCACAACCGCTTCTTCCCTCTGACCGGAGCGCACACGGCCGTCGCCTGCGCCCAGTGCCACATCGGGGGCGTCTTCAACGGCACGCCGACCACCTGCTTCGGCTGCCACCAGGACGATTACCGCAGCGCCCAGCCGCCGCACACGGCCTCGGGCTTCCCGACAACCTGCCAGACCTGCCACAACACCAGCAGTTGGTCGCGCGCCAGCTTCAGCCATCCGGATTTCCCGATCAACTCCGGTCCGCACAGCGGCTTTGACTGCAACGACTGCCACACGGTGCCCGGCGTCTACACGAGCTTCAGCTGCACGGTGTGTCACAGCGCCGGATCGACCAACAACGAGCACGACCGCGTGCGCGGATACGTCTACAACAGCAACGCCTGCTACCAGTGCCACCCCAACGGCACGGAAGACGACTAGCGCGCCGCGTCGATCAGGGCTTCCGCGTAGTCGATGCCTGCCGGCGTGCGCGAGCCGTGCCAGGACAGGAACTCGCCGTCGGCGAGCACAAAGCACGCGCGAGGCAGGCCCGTGAGCGCGGACAGCTCATCGCCGTGCCGATCCTGAAACGGGAAGGGTTCGCTGCACAGGAACACGCGCTCCGGCTGCGCTTCGCGGAGTTGCTCGGCGCTGATTTCCGGGTAGCGCTCCGACAGGTCGGCGAACACGTTGATTCCGCCCGCTTGGCACAGCAGATCGGAGGCGAAGGTGTCGCGATTGACGCTCATCCAGGGCTTGCGCCAGATGAGATAGGCAAAACGCACGGGACGACCGCTGCGCGCCCGGGCCTGCACGCGCCACGCGCGGCGCTCAATCTCGTTGGCGATCCGCTGCCCCTCCAGCGGCCGCTCGAGCACCGCGGCGATGCTGCGCACCATCTCAGCGGTTTCCTGGCAGTCGCGCGGCATGCTGGTATGGCAGCGCAGGCCAGCCGCGCGCAGGGCCTGTGCATCCTCGCGCCGATTTTCCTCCTCGTTGAGCAGCACGACATCGGGAGCGAGCCCGACGATGCGGCGCACCTTGGGCGTCTTGGTGCCGCCGACCTGCTCGATGCGGGCATGAGCCTCCCGGGGATGGACGCAGTATTCCGTGATGCCGACCAGATCGTCACCGCGACCGAGATCGAAGACCAGCTCCGTGAGGCTGGGGCAGAGGGAAACGATGCGCATGAGACCCTCGACGATAGCAGATTCAGGCCCTAGCCTTGGGCCACGATGAGCTTCGACCCGCTGCCGGAACTGGCCCGCCTGCTCGGCTGCTACGACGAGGCGCTGCGACTCTTCGAGGATCAGCCGCAGCGCCGCAGCCTGCGCGCGCCGCTGTCGGGCTGGAGCGCCGAGGAGCATCTGGCGCACGCCGCGCTCGCCAACGAGCTGGTGCTGCGCAATCTCTCCAGCCTGCTCAAGGGTTCAGGCCTGCTGGTGGTGCAGGGCGGTGAAGCCGTGCCCGGCGCGCTCGATTTGCTGCACGCGGGCAGGCTGCCGCGTGGGGAGGCACAGGCCCCGCGCATGGTGCGACCGCCGGCCAAGGTCGAAGCCGAGATGCTCAAGCTGTGGCTTGAGGAGGGTCGCGCGGGATTCGCCGCACTCGACCCCGCGCGCATCGCGAGTTCAGGCCTCAAGATCCCCCATCAGGTGCTCGGTCCGCTCGATGCGACCGAATGGCTGCGCTTCGCCGTCGTCCACACGCGCCATCACCTCGTGATCGCGCGCGAAGTGCTGGAGGCGCTCGGGGCGCAGGCTTTGCCGCAGCTGGATTGATCGCTCAGGGGACCCAGAGCACGCGCACCGCGTTGGTGAAGTTGTAACCCTCCGGGGCGCAGAACGCGGCCGGGTTGCGATACCAGGCCTGGTAGTAGCGCGTGTCACCGGGAGCAGGCACGCCGCTGGCCGAGATTGGCGCATCCGCAGGACTCGGCCAGGCGAGGATCCCGGCGAGGCTCGCATTGCGCGCGCCGAGCCGGCGGATCGTGCCGCCGACACAGCGCAAGCCATCGCCGAGTGCGAGTCCCAGGCCATTCGACTGCGCGCTCGTTCCCTGGAAGATCAGCGTGGGCGCGTTGGTCGGCAGCTGCATGGCGAGCAGCACGAAGCTGTCCTGACCGACGGAAGCCTGGCCGCTGCCGACCAGCTTTCCGCCGAGCCCAATCGAGCTTTTGCAGCCAGCCTGCTGGCCGACAGGGCTCTCGTTGCCGCACGGACAGGCAACACCCGAGCCGTCGCCGAAGCACAGGGCGATCCCGCCGCTGCTCTCGCAGCTGTCGAGCACACCGTTCTGGTTGATGTCGCTGCCGCCGTTCTGGATCTGGCAGACATCGCCCAGACTGTTGAGATCGCAGTCCGCCTGATCGGGGTTGGCAAACTGCGGGCAGTTGTCGACAAGATCATTCCATCCGTCGCCATCGCTGTCGATCGCGACCACCCAGGGCTCCGAGCCGTTGGTTCCGTTGTTGGCCGCGAAGAACAGGCGTCCATTGACGTCCGTCAGCTGCTGCGGAAGCGAGTCGGCTGCGCCGGCCCGGATGTCCTGAGCCAGCAGCGTGCCCGCGTTGGTCCCATCGCTCTTCCACAGCTCGACACCGCTGACACCGTCGTTCGCGGCGAAGTACAACACACCGCTGACGACTTCGAGCTGCGCCGGATTCGCTGAGGCAGGACCGGCCTGAATGTCGCGGACGAGCTGCGTTCCGGTAAAGCTGCCATCGCTCTTCCACAGCTCCGCGCCGCTGGACCCGTCGTTCGCCGTGAAATACAGGCAAGCTCCGCCGTCGGTGAGGTTAAAGATGCTGGAAGAGGCCGCTCCGGGCAGCAGGTCGCGCAAGAGCAGCGTGCCGGCAGCCGTCCCGTCGCTCGTCCACAGTTCAGTGCCACTCGCACTGACCGTGGCAGTGAAGAACAGCTGTCCCATCGCGCTCGTCAGCTGCGCGGGAGTGGCCGAGCTGATGCCCGGGAGAATGTCCTTCACGAGCAGCGTGCCCGCAGCCGTGCCATCGGAACTCCACAGCTCCAGCCCGCTGACACCGTCGTTGGCCGTGAAAAACAGCGTGCCGCCCACGCGCGTCAGCTGCGAGGCGCTGGAGCTCGCCGGCCCGGAGCGTATGTCCCTGACTAGCGTCGTGCCGGCACTCGTGCCGTCGGTCTTCCACAGCTCGAAGCCGCTTACGCCGTCGTTCGCGCTGAAGAAGAGCTCGGTGCCGACCACCGTGAAGCCCGTGCAGGTCGACGAAACGGGGCCGGCTGCGATGTCGCGCACCAGCGTCGTGCCGGCGCTCGTGCCATCGCTGGACCACAGTTCGTAACCCTGCAAGGCGCCGCTGCTGCCCGGGAAGCAGATCCGGCCGCCGAGTTCCGCGAGCAAGCTGATCGCTCCATCCTCGATGCCCGGACGCAGATCCGCGACCATGACGGTGCCACTGGCCGTCCCGTCGCTGACCCACAGCTCGCGACCGCTGGCGGGCGTCGAAGCCGTGAAGAACACGCGCGAACCCACCTGAGTCAGCGCCTGCGGATCAGAACCCTGCACTCCAGCCACCAGATCGAGCACCAGCCAGGTGCCGAGCGGCGTGCCGTCCGTGCGCCACAGCTCCCGGCCGTGAACCCCGTCGTCGGCGGCGAAGAATGCCAGCCCCCCCGCTCCGGTCCACTGCTGGGCGCCGCTGTCAGCGGCACCGGGGCGCACGTCGGCGACCAGATACGGAGCCTGAGCGGAGGTCACCGGCACGAGGGCGAAGGGCAGGGCCAACAGGCTCAGGGCCTGCAGGAGACAGAGATAGGGGGTCTGCATGGAAAAAAATACGGGGGATCAGGGCAATCTCCCTGAACGCTACCCCATCTTTCCTGCGGAGGTCGGCCGGGCAACTTCCGAAGAAGACAATTCACGGTGCTAGGATCCCTTCGCGAGCGAACGTGAAACCACAAGAAGACCACCTGCTGGAACCCGGGCTGCGCTATCTGATGCTGGAGCTCACCTCGCGCTGCAACCTGCGCTGCGTCTACTGCGCCGTATCCCAGCCGGACTTTCACGGACTCGACATCACGCTCGGTTTCGAACGCCTGCGCGCCGAGCTCTCATCCGAGGGGCCGATCGAGATCCAGATGAATGGCCACGGCGAGACCACCATCGTGCGCAACTGGGAAGTACTGGCCCGGGAGCTGATCGAAGACGGGCACCGACTGTCCCTGACCTCCAACCTCGCCATCCCGCTGCGCGAAGAGGAGCTGGCGGTCATCCGCAACATGCAGCGTGTCACGGTCAGCCTCGACACCTGCGACCCCGAGCTGCTGGCACGGCTGCGGCGCGGATCACGGCTCGAAAAGATCCAAGCCAATCTGCAGCGCATCCGTGCCGTACCCGGCGCTCCCTACGTCGCGATCAACTGCACGTTCACGGATCAAGTGATGGAAGGCCTGCCGGCGCTCGTGGAGTGGGCGGCCGCTCACGATCTGCAGTGCGTCGCACTGACCAATCTGGTCGAGTACCCCCAGATCGACCCCGACATGAGCGTCCGCCATCCGGCCGAAGTCGATCCGCAGCGTGCGCTCGAACTGTTGCGTCGCGCGCGCACACGCGCCGCGGAGTTGGGCCTGGACTTCCACGCCATGGACGGATTGCAGGAACTGCTCGTGGAGGCGAGTGCTCGATGGCCCGCCGCCTGAGCTCCATTCCACAGCCGGGCGAGACCCGCGACTGTCTGGATCCTTGGAACACGGTGCTGCTGCACGCCAACGGAGACGTGTCGCTGTGCTGCTGGTCCAAGCCCGTCGGGAACCTGCATGGCTCGACGCTGCCCGAGATCCTGCGCAACGCCCAGTCCAAAGAGCTACGCCGCACGCTGCTTTCAGGGGAGCTGGTCGACGATTGCCGCGACTGCCCGGCGCGCGGCCTCGTGAGCCGCGGGGCGCTCAAGGTCAAGGTCGAAGAACTCGAGCGCGACGCCCACAACCGGGCTGAACTGCGGCGTTGGCGCGCGCACGCCCAAGTGCTCGAGGCGGATCTGATCGAACAGCGCCTGCACAATGCGACCATCGCAGCCAATCTCGAGCAGCAGAAGCTCCACAACGCCACCATCCAGGCCGATCTCGCGCAGCAGAAGCTCCACAACGCGACGCTAGCGAAGGAGCTCGGCAGCCTGCGCCCTCATGCGGACGTGCTGGCCGCCGATCTCGCGCAGCAGAAGCTCCACAACGCCACCATCCAGGCCGATCTCGCGCAGCAGAAGCTCCACAACGCCACCCTCCAAACCGATCTCGCGCAGCAGAAGCTCCACAACGCGACGCTAGCGAAGGAGCTCGGCAGCCTGCGCCCCCACGCCGTGCTGCTGGAATCGGATCTCGCACAGGAAAAGCGGCACAACACGACTCTTCTGACCGACCTAACGCAGCAGAAGTTGCACAACGCGACCATCCAGGCCGATCTCACACAGCAGAAGCTCCACAGCGCGACGCTGTCGCAGGAACTCGCAAGCCTGCGTTCCCATGCCGACGTGCTCGCCGCCGATCTCGAACAGCAGCAGCTGCACAACCGGACGCTGGCTCTGGAGCTGGCGGCACTCCGGCCTCATGCAGCCACGCTGGAGGCGGAACTCGCCACGCTGAGCAAGCACGCTCAGACGCTTGCCGCCGAGCGCGATGCGCTGGCAAAGCATGCGGCAAACCTCGAGGCCGAGAAGGCGGCCCTGGAAAAGGCGCTCGGGCGCGGGCTACTTGGTCAGCTGCGGCGCTGGACGGCGCCGCTCAAGCGCATGCTGGGCAGCGGCTGACAGCACCTTGTAGGCTGCTCCTCAAGGCGGACCAGCTTTGCGAAGGGCATCCGCTGCCAGATGCCCTCGATCGAACAGCGACTTCAGCAAATCGGCGGGAATCGTGGGCTCAGGATCCCCGAGCGTCGACGGGGAACCGAGGCTCGAACGCGTAGCGCTTGCCAGCCTTCACAATTCGACCGAAAGCATGGTCGGGATCGTGATAAAAAAGTCCGATCGCAGCTTCGCGCGCGGCCTTTTCCAACCAATACGAACGCTGCTCAAAGGAGCGCACCACATCCAAGTCATACGCCATGATGTAGGGCGGCTGGATGTGATGGGTCGTCGGCACCACATCGGACCAGAAGATCGCTGTCTCACCCGCCCCACCACGGAACTCGATCACTGCGACTCCGTCGGAGTGCCCGCCAAGCACATGCATCCACAGACCAGGCAGCAACTCGCGACTGCCTTCCACTCCTTGGAGTCGGCCCAGTGCTTCGATGGGTTCCACATCTTCGGCGCGGTACGACCCTGAGCGAGCATGACCGGGGTGCTTCGCCATGGCGATCTCCACCGTGGGCGCGTAGTGCTGCGCTTTGGGGAAAAGCGGCAGCAGGCGCCCCTCGCGCTCGATCACCTGAGCGCCGCAATGATCCCAATGGCAATGAGACGCAAGCACATGCGTCACTTGCTCCGGTGCATATCCTGCCTGCGCCAGGGTCTGCACCAAGGTCTCGGTCGGCAGGAGGTGGTAGATCTGCTTCCACTTCTCTTCCCAGCGTTGGCCCACGCCGGGTTCGAGGATCACGACATGCTCGCCATCGGTGGCTAGAAAAGGCCGCAAGGCCAGCAGGATGGTGTTGTCTTCCATCGGCGGCGTCCATTGCCGCCACAGGTTGGCGGGCACGACACCCCACATGCTCCCGCCATCGAGGCGCAGGAAACCATCGGAAAGGTTGGTGATGGTCCACGCGCCTGCGCGCACGGAGCAAGCCTGATACGCGACGGGCGTGCTCGAGGCCCGCACGGCTTAGACCGCCTTGGTGCCCTTCAAGATCGAGCGCGAGATGATCAGGCGCTGGATCTCGCTGGTGCCCTCCCCGATCACGCACAGCTTGGCGTCGCGCCACATGCGCTCGACGGGATACTCGCGCGAGTAGCCGTAGCCGCCGTGGATCTGGATCGCCTCGTAGGTGACGCGCATGGCGGTCTCGGAAGCGAACAGCTTCGCCATCGCGGCCT
Source organism: Planctomycetota bacterium (assembly GCA_044359355.1). Lineage (GTDB taxonomy): Bacteria > Planctomycetota > UBA1135 > UBA1135 > SYGM01. Next base: position 125,151 of record JBIKMH010000005.1, read on the forward strand.
CCTTGCCGTAGACCTGATCGGCGTCCTTGAGGCGCGCCGCGTGGTACACCAGATGCCGGCTGGCTTCGATCTCCAGAGCCATGTTGGCGAGCTTGAACTGCACCGCCTGCTGGTCGGAGAGCTTCTTGCCGAAGGCTTCGCGATCCTGCGCGTACTTCAGCGCGACATCGTAAGCACCCTGGGCGATGCCCAGCGAGAGCGCCGCAATCGAGATGCGACCGCCCTCGAGCGTCTTCATGAAGGTCTTGAAGCCCTCCCCCTCTGGTCCGAGGAGGTTGTCCTTGGGGATGTGCGCCTCCTGAAACACGAGGCTCGCCCAGTCGGAACCACGCATGCCGAGCTTGTGCTCGCCCGGTTCGACGGAGAAACCGGGGGTTTCGCGCGGCACGACGAAGGCGCTGATGCCCTTGGGGCCGAGCTTGGGATCCGTCACCGCCGTGCAGATGAAGGTGCCGGCATAGTTGGCGTTGGTGATGAAGCACTTGGCGCCGTTGAGCACGTACTCATCGCCCTGCCGCACCGCCGTGGTCTGCGTGCCGCCCGAATCCGAGCCGGCATTGGGCTCGGTGAGCCCGTAGGCGCCCATGAATTCGCCCGCGATCAGCTTGGGCACGTAGAGCCTGCGCAGACGCTCGGAGCCCCATTTGTAGATGGGATAGGTGCCCAGCGAAACGTGCGCCGCCAGCGTGAGCCCCGTCGACGCGCACAGGCGCGAGAGTTCCTCGACCGCCAGACAGTAGGCCAGCGTGCCGCCATTGGAACCGCCGTACTCCTCGGGGAACGGAATCCCCGGCAGGCCCAAGCCGACGATCTTCTGCCAAGTTTCCTGCGGGAAGCGATGCTCCTCGTCGATCTCGTGGGCCAGCGGCGCGACCTCGGCGAGCGCGAACTCGCGCACCATGTCGCGGATCATGCGCTGATCCTGAGTGAGGTCGAAGGAATGCTTGATCTCGGGGAGCGTGTAGCTTCCGGTCGTGGTGCTTGCCATGAATCAGTCCTGTTCGATCTGCCAGCCGGCGGTTCGGCGAGTGCGGGCTTCGCCGCCGCTTTCCGTCTCGCCTTCCTCGCGGTATTCGCGGTAGAAATCCGTCGAGCGCCCGCTGCCGACCCATTCGATCAGCGCCGCCTTCGAGAACTTCCACTCGCGCCCTATTTTCCTCGCCGGAACCGCCTCGGAGTGCAAAACCTTGTTGAAGGTCTTGAGAGAAACTCCCAACAGGGCGGCCGCCTGCTCGATGTCGAGGATTTCCGGCAGCGACTCGGAATTCTTCTGCGTGCTCATGCCCCCTCCAGCTTCCAGCGGCGCTCCATCTCGGCCTGGATGTAGCGGGCGATCTCGTCGGTGTTGGTGCCCGGCCCGAACAGCTTGGCGAAGCCCTGCGCCTCGAGCGACTTCATGTCGTCGTTGGGGATAATCCCGCCGCCGACGAGCAGCACATTGCCAAGGCCCCGCTTTTCGAGCTCACCACGCACGCGCGGGAACAACGACATGTGCGCTCCCGAAAGGATCGAGAGCCCCACCACATCGACATCCTCCTGCATGGCGGTCTCGGCGATCATCTCCGGCGTCTGGTGCAGGCCGGTGTAGATCACTTCCATGCCATGGTCGCGCAGCACGGAAGCGACCGTCTTGGCGCCGCGGTCATGGCCGTCGAGGCCGGGCTTGGCAACGAGGACGCGGATCTTCTTCTGGCTCATGGATCGGTTCGCTCCCTAGAGGATCTTCGGTTCCTTGTATTCGCCGTAGGCCTCGCGCAGGCAGTCGGCGATCTCACCCAGCGTGCAGTCGGCGTGCGCGGCAGCCACAAAGCGCTCGAGCAGGTTGTCCTGACCGCGCGCCGCATCGCGAATGTCATCGAGCGCGGCCTTGACTCGGCGCGCGTCGCGACGCTGGCGTAGGCTCGCCAGACGCGCGTGCTGCTCGCGCTCGACGGCGGGGTCGATGCGGTGCAGTTCGATCGTCGGGCCGTGCTCGTCCTCGCGGTAGCAGTTGACGCCCACGATCTGTTTTTCCTGCTGCTCGATCGCGCGCTGGTAAAGCACGGCCGAGCGGTGGATCTCGCGCTGGATCCAGCCATCCTCCGTGGCCGCGACCACGCCACCGCGGCGCTCGATCTCGGCGAAGTACTTCTGCGCCTCGGCCTCGAGACGGTTGGTCTGAGCCTCGACGAAGTAGCTGCCCGCGAGCGGATCGACGACGTGCGCCACCTCGATCTCCTCGGCGATGATCTGCTGCGTGCGCAGCGCGATCTTCACGGCTTTTTCGGTCGGCAGCGAGAGCGTCTCGTCCATCGAGTTGGTGTGCAGGGACTGCGTTCCGCCCAGCACGGCCGCCAGAGCTTCGAAGGCCGTGCGCACGATGTTGTTCTCGGGCTGCTGGGCTGTCAGCGACACGCCAGCCGTCTGCGTGTGGAAGCGCAGCATCCACGAGCGCGGGTCGCGGGCCCCCACGACCTCCTTCATGTAGCGCGCCCAGATGCGGCGAGCCGCCCGGAACTTGGCGATCTCCTCGAAGAAGTCGAGATGACTGTCGAAGAAGAAGCTCAAGCGGGGCGCGAACTCGTCGACATCCAGACCGGCGTTCTTGCCGCGGCGCACGTACTCCATGCCGTTGGCCAGCGTGAAGGCCAGCTCCTGCGCGGCGGTGGAGCCGGCCTCGCGGATGTGGTAGCCGGAGATCGAGATCGTGTTGAACTGCGGCGCGCGCCGCGCACAGTAGCCCATCACGTCCGTGATCATGCGCAGGGCCGGTTCGACGGGCACCAGCCAGGCATGCTGGGCCTGATATTCTTTGAGAATGTCGTTCTGGATCGTGCCGCGCAGCTTGGCGGGATCCACGCCCTGACGCTCGCCGCAGGCGATGTAGAAGCCGAGCATGATCGGCGCGGGGCCGTTGATCGTCATCGAGGTCGAGACTTCGGCCATCGGAATGCCGTCGAACAGCGTTTCCATGTCGGCCAGCGAACTGATCGCGACGCCCACCTGACCGACCTCGCCCAGGCTGCGCTCGTGATCCGAGTCGTAGCCCATCAGCGTCGGGAAGTCGAAAGCCGTCGAAAGTCCGGTCTGGCCGTGCGCCAGCAGGAACTTGAAGCGCTCGTTGGTCTGGCGCGCGGAGCCGAAGCCCGCGAACTGGCGCATCGTCCACAGCCGCCCGCGGTACATACTCGGGTGCACGCCGCGCGTGAACGGAAACTGCCCCGGGTAGCCCAGATCCCGATCGTGGTCGATCGGGGCATCCTCCGGCCCGTAAAGGGTCTTCAGCCGGGAGCCCGACAGCGAGGTGAACTCGACATCGCGCAGCTTGGCGGACGCCATCAGCCGCTCCCACTCCGCGCGCGGGTCAAAGTGCTCCACGGGGCTCGTGCTCTTGCTCATCGTGCTCTCAAGTGCTCGTCTTCTGGGGGCCAGCTTGGGCGCTTGCTTCAGTCCTGACCGAACGAGCAGTGTACACCAAGGAGGCCTCGGATGTACGCCCCGCTCGAGGCTCTCGGCACAGCCGAGCTCAAGCCTGTTCCCGGAGGGAGCGCAGCAGCCCCTCGACCACGTCCCATGGAGCCTTGCCGACCGCCAGTTCCTGCCGGGCGCGCGTCTCCCAGCCGCGCTTCACGAACAGTTCCTCATCCAGTTGTTCGTGCGCGACCCGGCGCACATGCGCCAGCCGCTTGGCCGCGCGCGCCGCATCCAGCCGCCCTGCGCGCAGCCACGCGCGATGGCTTTCGATGGCCGCGAGCACGTCCTCCAGCCCGCGCGCGGTGCCGGCGCTGCAGGCCACCACCGGAGCTGACCACTCATCCCCGCTGCGCGCGAGGCCCGAGTTCGCCCGGATGTGCACGGCTTCCTCCAGATCGAGCACCAGCCGCTCGGCACCGGGCAGATCGCTCTTGTTGACAACCAACACATCCGCGACCTCCAGAATCCCGGCCTTCATGGCCTGAATCCCGTCGCCAGCGCCGGGGCACAGCACCACCAGCACCGTGTCGGCGGCCGTGACCACGTCGTACTCGGCCTGTCCCACTCCAACCGTCTCCAGCACGACCTCGGCATAGCCGGCGGCATCGATGCAATCGCAGGCATCGACGGCGGCTCGCGCGATGCCGCCATGCGAGCCGCGCGAGGCCATCGAGCGGATGTACACGCCGGCGTCGATCGTGCGCTCCTCCATGCGGATGCGATCGCCGAGCAGCGCCCCGCCCGTGAAGGGCGAAGAAGGATCCACGGCGAGCACGCCGACCCGGCGCTCCCGCCGGCGCAGCTCGCGCGTCAGTTCATTGACCAGCGTCGACTTGCCCGCGCCCGGGGGCCCGGTGACGCCGATGCGCCAGGCCTGACCCAGGCGCGGCTGCAGCGCGCGCATCAGGCCTGGATAGCGCGCGTCGGAGTTCTCCGCCCACGAAATCAGCCGCGCCAACGCGCCCTTGTCGCCCGCGAGAAGGCGCTCGAGCAGGCGCTGTTCGCCGGAAGCCGGACCAGAGGAGCTGGGGGGCGGGGTCGTCACCGAAGCGCGCAGTGTAGCAGGCGGGCTTCTCGGCTTCAGGGACGGGGCGCAGGTCACAGCCCGTGCGCTCCGCGGAGGTTGACGGAACTCAGGAGGCTTCGTTCGTGTGCCGGCCGAGCAGCCGGCCGCCTTCGGCCTGTGCATGCCGCCCGTAGAACAGGTAGGCCACGGCCAGCACCCCGGTAAGCACGGCCGACGCTCCCATGGAGTAGAACCCCAGCCAAACAAACAGAAGTGCGCCGACCCACCCTCCGCACAGGTAACCGGCGATGATGGTGACGTAGAGCACGACTCGGCGCTTGTCGACGGGCTGCCCTCGCAGCTTCAAGCCCAAGGTTATGCCTAGATCGGTGAAGAGCCCGGTCACATGCGTGGTGCGAATCACAGCACCGCCGAAGCTCGTGGTCATCGCATTTTGCAGACCGCAGGCGGCCGAAGCCAGGTAGTGCCCCGCCGCCGAGCCCTGGTGAAGCAGCAGCATCGACAAGACCAGCAGCAGTGTTTCGATGCCCAGAACCGCGCCGTAGTGCCGGCCGAGCTTCAGCGACTCGCCTGCGATGATGACTCCGCTCGCGGCAGCTCCCGCCAGAAAACACAGGATGACGCCCAGAAGGTGCAAGGCTTCGCGGCCATGGTGGCCGGCCAGTTCCACGCCGATCAACGTTGAGCTGCCTGAGAGGTGAGAGACGCCTTGGTGAGTGAATCCAACCAGCGCGATCGCATTGACGATTCCGGCGGTCAGGGCGAGCACGAAGCTCCCGACTTCGACCCATTTCGGCAGGCGCTGAATCATGCTCGTGTCACTCGGTGAACGCGCGAGCTTACTTGCGGACATGCCCGCTGTACATTCTCGGGAAGTTAGACGAGTCCGTCTCTCGAAATCAGTTCGAATTCGCCGTGATCCGGGGCAGACAGCGCCCCATTCAAGCCGCGGTCGGTGTCCAGCGGGCGCTGCGGCGCCTATCAATACGACGTGCTGACCTTGATGAGGATCTGCTGCAGACGCTCGTCGAGCATCGCGAGCATGAAGTCGCTGAGATCGCGGTCGGGCGATTCGAAGAGAGACTTGGGCTGGCTCATGATGCCCGTCCCCGAATAGCGGATCTGGAACAGGCCGGCTTCTGGCTGCGGCGGCAGAGACTCCTGAAAGGACTCCAGCAACTGCGCCTCGGTCGGATTTCCGGGAGCGCCCTCCGCGGGGACCGCTTGGCCTGTCGATTCGCCGGCTCGCAGGTAGTACTCACGGAGCGTTTCGATCCGGGCCATGCGCCGCAGGAAAAGCTCCGGGATCGGCAGCGGCTTCCATCGATCGGAGGCGCGCGCGCGCGCCACGTACTCGCTCCAGTCTCCCGCTTCGAGTTGAAAGACCATCTCGATCCGCAGCCCCTCGCGACCGAACCAGCCGGACTGCTCCGGCGACACGTGCGAGCGGATGAGCCTGGCATCCGAGGGGATCGAGAATTCCTGACGCAGGACGGACTCGTCCGAGTGCCCCAAGCCGCAACCGCTTCCGAGCCACATCAGCAGAGCGCACCACAGTCCCCGTCCGCTTCGCCAGGCTCTCATGCTGACAGGGTAGGTCGACTCCCGGCTTGCCTCGACTGGATTGCTGGAGCCCAAGACAGCACCCATGCCGCGACCAGCCCATCCCTAAGTTGTTGCCTGACATGCCTTTCCACACGCCACACGGACCGGGGCCACCCTGCGCTCCTCCCATGTTCTGGGCTCGCAGGGCCTCAGGCCCACCGATGCCCTCCATGGGAAAGCGGCATCCGACTCAGCTGCCCTGCTCCGCAGGCGACTGCCAGCGCTCCTTCGGGCCCTGCTTCTCCATCCACAAGCGCTCAGGCGGGATGCGTGCGTAGCCCAGCTTCGCGTACAGCCCGTCGGCATCACGCGTCACCAGACACCATCGGCGCACGGTCTGGAGTTCAGGATGGTGCTCGAGTGCCTCGATCAGTCGCCGCGAGATGCCTTGGCCTCGGAAGCGTTCCTCCACGAACACGTCGCACAGCCAAGCGAAGGTAGCGCGATCCGTGACCACCCGCGCCAACCCGACCGTGGCGCCGCTCTCGTCGTCGATGGCCAGCGCCGTGATGCTGTTGCGCAGCCCCTCGGCGACCACCTCGCGCCGGATGCCAGGAGACCAGTAGGTGCCCGCCAGAATCCGATGGATGGCATCGAGATCGGCTCGGGCGGGATCGAGAGTGATGGTGATGGACATGGGCGCTATGCCCCGAACAGCATCGCAGATGCCCAGGCCCGCCGCCAAGACCTCAGTTCTTGGCGATGCGGATGTCGACTCTGCCGTTGGTGGTTTCGACCCGGGCCTTGGCCTTGCCACCTTCCAGATTCACGCTTTGCGAGTCGCCGCCCTTGGTGACAACACCACCATGGTCGATTCGCACCTGACCGTTGCTCGTCTCGGCGCGGATCTGCCCTTTCCATGAGGCGGGCAGCACCAACGAGACCGATCCGTTGGTGGTTTCGAGGCTCACGTCCTCGACGGCGCCCTCCGAGAGCTCCGCGGTGATGCTGCCGTTCGTCGTCTTCGCCTGAATCGATTCCACTCGTTGCGCCTGGATCGCCCCGTTGGTCGTTTCCGCCGCCACAGATCCAGCATGACCCTGCACACGGATGCTGCCGTTGATGGTCACGAACTTGGCCGGTCCGCGGAACCCGCCCGCGATGATCGCCCCGTTGCAGGAGACGGCCTCGACTCCGGAAAGGTCCGCGGCGCGGATCGTGATGGCGATCGAGTCACTTCGGCTCAACCAGCCTTTCGTTTTTCGGGCCGGAAGCTGGACGGAAACCCGAACCAGCCCCTGCGCATCCGGGGTGGCCAGCAACTCGGCCTTCTGGAGACGCAAGTCCGCCTCCTCCTGCGTGTCGCCAAAACAGAGCACGTCAGCCGTGATCTCGAGCTTCGTCGCATGGGGATCCTGGATCAGTTCAATCCGGCCATTCTCGGTGCGGACGCTCACCGAGCGTGCCCCCTCGACCGAGGACAGCACCGCCCCCTTGGCCTTGGGTCCATCAAGGACAGTCGCCGAGCAGGCTGCCATCGAGAGCAGGGACAGGGCCGCAAGTGTGGCCAGCGCCAGTCGTTGGAGTACATCCAGACCGCAGGCGATCAGGGAGGTGGAAGGCATGATTCGGGCTTGGGGATGGGGGGATGGTTCGCAGGGATCCTGAGAACGCTCCCACTGCGTTCCGGCGGGGAATCTATTTCCAACCATCGGTGCAGCTGCTGCGGGAGCCCAGCCCGGACGAGACCCCCGAGGGACCATCGCCCGTTTCAGCTGCGCAGCCATGGCTGCCGATAGCGCCAACGAAGACATGTCCCCCCTCTGGAAAAAGGTGCCGATCCTGGCGCTTCTATTGGTACTTGCGTGCCACTGGGAGTTCCCTGTGGATCCGGAGAGCGCGACACTCGAGCTGAGCCCGCCGGCGCCGGCCTTGGCGCTCGGGACCTCGACGCAGCTGCAGGCGACCGAGGTGCTCGGCGATGCCACGACGCGCGATGTGACGGGCAGCGTGCAGTGGAGCAGCTCGGACGCCGGGGTGGCGGTGTTCAGCGATCCGTTGACGCCCGGGAGGGTCACGACGCTGGGGGTTGGCACCGCGATGCTGCGCGCCACGGTCCCGACCAGCGGGAGGTTTGCGGAGCTTGTGCTGGTGGTCACCGATGCCGAGCTCGTCAGCATCGAGGTGACGCCGACCCATCCGGCGCTGCCGCTGGGACTCAATCAGCCATTCACGGCCATGGGCACGTTCACCGACGGCACGGTGCAGGATCTCACGGAAGAAGTTCAGTGGACGTCCTCGGTGCTGGGCGTCGCGACGGTCAGCCACGACAGCGGCTCTCGCGGACTCGCGAGCTCGCTGAGCGTCGGCACGACCACGATCACCGCGACGCATGTGGACTCCGGAGTCTCCGCCAGCACCAACTTCGAAGTCACGCCCGCGACGCTGGTTTCGATCGATGTGACCCCCACCAGCCTGTCCTTGGCGCTGGGACTCACCCAGAGCTTCACGGCAATGGGTACGTACACCGACGCCACGGTGCAGGACATCACCAGTGCCGTGACTTGGTCCTCCTCAGCAAGCAGCGTGGCGAGCATCAGCAATGCTTCCGGCAGCAAGGGACGCGCGACCAGCGCCGCGATCGGCAGCACGACGATCACCGCGACGCATGCCGATTCCGGGATCTCCGCCAGCACGATCTTCACCGTCACCAACCCAACGCTGGTCTCGATCGATATCACGCCGTCCAATCCGAGTGTGGCGCTGGGTGTCGCGCAAGCCTTCACCGCGACGGGCACCTACACCGACAGCTCGGTGCAGGACCTCACGACGTCGGTTACCTGGTCCTCGTCGGCGAACAGCGTGGCGGCGATCAGCAATGCCGTCGGCACTAAGGGCAGAGCCTCCTCGCTGAGCGTCGGCAGTGCCACGATCACCGCGACCCAGCCGGGCACGGGCATCTCGGCGACGACGAACTTGACGGTCGGATCCGCGACGCTGGTCTCGATCGAGATCACGCCTTCCAACCCGAGCGTGGCGCTCGGCATCGCACAGCAGTTCACGGCGACGGGTACGTACACCGACAGCTCGGTGCAGGACCTCACGACTTCGGTCACTTGGTCTTCGTCGTCCATGGGCGTGGCGACGATCAGCAACGCCGCCGGCACCAAGGGCCGCGCGACCAGCGTCGGCGCAGGCTCCACCACGATCACGGCGACGCAGCCCGGATCGGGTGTCTCCGCCGCCACCACGTTCACGGTCAGCGCCGCGACGCTCGTCTCGATCGACATCACGCCCTCCAACCCGACCGTGGCGCTGGGTCTGGCGCAGTTGTTCACAGCGACGGGCACTTACACCGACAGCACGACGCAAGACCTGACCACTGCGGTCACTTGGTCCAGTTCGGCCACCAGCATCGCAACGATCAGCAACGCGGCGAGCAGCAAGGGACGCGCGACGACGCTCAGCGCGGGCACCACGACGATCACGGCGATCCACCCCGCTTCCGGTGTCTCCGCGAGCACGGTCCTGACCGTCACCAGCGCCACGCTCGTTTCGCTCGAGATTTCCCCCACCAACAGCTCCAAGTCACTGGGTCTCAGCCAGCAGTTCACCGCGACCGGCACCTACACCGACAGCTCGACGCAGGACCTGACCAGCTCGATCACTTGGGCCTCTTCCTCCATCGGCGTCGCCACGATCAGCAATGCCGTCGGCAGCAAGGGTCTCGTCAGCACCGTCAGCGCGGGCAACACGACGATCAGTGCGACCCACCCCAGCTCCGGCATCTCGGCCAGCACCACCTTCACCGTCAGCGCCGCGACGCTGGTCTCGATCGACATCACGCCCTCCAATCCCTCCGTCGCACTCGGCCTGACCCAGAGCTTCACCGCGATCGGCACCTACACCGACAGTTCCGTCCAAAACCTCACCACCTCGGTCACTTGGTCCTCCTCGAGCACGACCGTCGCCACGATCAGCAATGCGGCAGGTACGAAGGGCCTTGCCACCACCGCCAGCACCGGCACCACCACCATCACCGCGACGTACGCCGGCTCAGGGATCTCGGCCAGCACCAGCTTCTCGGTCAGCCCCGCGACTCTGGTTTCGATCGACGTCACGCCCGCCAACCCGACGGTAGCGCTGGGTTTGGCACAGTCATTCACGGCGACGGGCACCTACACGGACAACTCCGTGCAGGATCTGACGAGCGCGGTCACGTGGTCCTCGGGTGCGACGAGCGTCGCCACGATCAGCAACGCCGACGGCAGCAAGGGACTCGCGACCAGCGTCTCCAGCGGCAATACGACCATCTCCGCGACGCAGCCGGGCACAGGAGTTACGGGAAGCACGAGCTTCACCGTGACCTCGGCTGCCCTCGTGTCGATCGCGATCACGCCGGCGAGCAGCTCCAAGGCTCTGGGCCTCAGCCAGCAGTTCATCGCCACCGGCACATACTCCGACGCGACGACGCAGGATTTGACTGCGGCGGTGACCTGGGCCTCCTCCAGCCCCAGCGTCGCCAGTATCAGCAATGCAGCCGTCACCAAGGGCCTTGCCTCAACGTCCTCCACCGGCAGCACGACTATCACGGCGACCCATCCGGCCTCCGGCATCTTCTCCAGCACGAGCTTCACGGTCAGCACCGCCACACTGGTCTCGATGGAGCTTGTGCCCTCGAACGCCACGACCGCGCTGGGGATCCCGCAACAGTTCACCGCCACCGGCACCTACACCGATGGCTCCACCCAGAACATCACCAGTTCCGTGACCTGGGCCTCTGCCAACACCAGCGTCGCGACGATCAGCAATGCGGCGGGCAGCAAGGGCCTCGCGACCACCGTCAGCACCGGCTTCACCAACATCACCGCCACGCATCCGGCGTCCGGAGTCTTCGGCAGCACGATCTTCACCGTCACCTCGGCGGATCTGACGTCGATCTCCGTCACTCCGGCGAGCAGCTCCAAGGCTCTAGGCCTGACGCAGCAATTCACCGCCACGGGCACCTACACCGACGCCACGACACAGGACATCACCAGCTCGGTCACCTGGTCTTCCTCGTCGACTTCCATTGCCACGATCAGCAACGCGGCGGGTACCAGAGGTTTGGCGACGAGCCTCGCTATCGGGAGCACGATCATCACCGCCACGCACGCCAGCTCCGGCGTAACAGCGAACACTACATTCTCAGTAACCGCAGCAGAACTGGTCTCCCTCAGCGTCACTCCCGCCAACAGCTCCAAGGCTCTTGGCCTAACCCAGCAGTTCACGGTCACGGGCACCTATACCGACGCCACGACACAGGACATCACCAGTTCGGTCACTTGGTCTTCCTCTGCGACCAGCATCGCCACCGTTAGCAACGCGGCGGACACCAGAGGTTTGGCGACGAGCCTCGCTATCGGGAGCACGACCATCACCGCCACGCACGCCAGCTCGGGTGTGACCGCGAGCACCAGCTTCACCGTCACGGCCGCTGAAGTGGTTTCGCTCAGCGTCACGCCCGCCAACAGCTCCAAGGCGCTGGGCTTGTCCCAGCAGTTCACGGTCACGGGCACCTACACCGACGGCTCCACTCAAGATCTGACGACCTCCGTCACCTGGTACTCGTCCTCGACGAGCATCGCAACCATCAGCAACACCTCCGGATCCAAGGGCCTCGCCTCCACCGTCGCTGCCGGCAGCACCACCATCACCGCCTCGCACTCCGGCTCCGGCGTCGGCGGAAGCACGACATTCACCGTCACCGCCGTCACGCTCGTCTCGCTCAGCGTGACACCTGTCAACCCCAGCATCACCGTGGGCTCCACCCAGTCGTTCACCGCTACGGGAACCTACACCAACGGCGCGACGCAGGATCTCACGACATCCGTCACGTGGTCTTCGTCTTCGAGCGGTGTGGCGACGATCAGCAACACTGCGGGCTCCAACGGCCTCGCCACGAGCGCGACCACGGGCAGCACGACCATCACTGCCACGGACACCGGCTCCGGCCTCTCCGCCAGCACCAGCCTCACCGTTTCGGGATCGCCCCCCGGGCCACCCACCAGCCTCCAGACGGCTGCGACCAACGGTGAGATCTTGGTGTCCTGGGATCCGCCGGCCAGCACGGGAGGCGTGCCCGTCACCAGTTACACCGTGACGCTTACGCCGGGCGGCGCGAGCGCAACCACCACCAACGTCAGCGCGGCCAATCGACCGGCGGTCGGCACCATCACCACCCGCACCACCAACCCCACCGGCGCCAACGGCGACTGGAACACCAACAACTACGGCCAACACGGCCACATCCTCGCCGCCTACGACACCCCCAGCGGTGACCGCGCCGTACTCCCCGCGGACGTCACCTACACGACCGACGCCAACCGCAACCAGTGGGCCACCAACACCAGCGACACCAGCTACCTGGCCGACCCCTCCCGCACCACCCGCACCGCCGGTGGCTGGTGGACGCCTACCACCATGACCCAGACGCTGCGCTTCGCCGAACCCGCCAACCGCACCCTACGCATCTACGCCCACGACTTCGGCGCGAACCGGGTCCAGACCGTCGCCGTCACCGTCGGCGCCGCCACCCAAACCATCACCCTCGACGCCGGTACCTACACCAACGGCATCTGGCTCGACGTCCCCATCTCGGTCCCCGCGGGCGGCACCGCCACCATCACCACCACCGCCATCACCAGCAACGGCGTCATCAGCGGCATCTTCCTCGACGCACCCACCACCAACACCTGCACCATCGGTGGCCTCACCCCCGGCCAGCCCTACACCGCCACCATCACCGCCACCAACACCGCCGGCACCAGCCCCACCGCCACCACCACCGCCGGCTGGAGCCCCGCAGCGCTCAGCCCCGCCCTCTGGCTCGACG